>NZ_JBNYXU010000005.1:0-442939 GCF_051380835.1 Janthinobacterium aestuarii | reverse complement strand
GAACACGATGATGTATGGAACGCCAACTTGGCGGGCCAGCAGGATGTGTTCGCGGGTCTGTGGCATTGGGCCGTCAGCTGCGGAGCACACCAGGATCGCGCCGTCCATCTGGGCTGCGCCGGTAATCATGTTTTTGATGTAATCGGCGTGGCCTGGGCAGTCAACGTGCGCGTAATGACGCGTTTCCGTTTCGTACTCGACGTGGGCGGTGTTAATCGTGATACCGCGCGCTTTTTCTTCTGGTGCCGCATCGATCTGGTCGTATGCTTTAGCTTCGCCGCCGAATTTCTTCGACAGAACCGTTGCGATTGCAGCGGTCAGCGTGGTTTTACCGTGGTCGACGTGGCCGATGGTGCCGACGTTGACGTGCGGCTTGGTCCGTTCGAATTTACCTTTTGCCATTTTGAACTCCTAATGATTTGATTAGATTGCTCAGGCACACGCCCGACGGTCTGGTTTGAATTGCTTCTGTGCTGCCTGCTGCGAATTCTGGTGCCCTTGACGTGGATCGAACACGTGGCCTCTCCCTTACCAAGGGAGTGCTCTACCACTGAGCTACAAGGGCTGTAATTTGTTGCATGCGATGCATCAAGCATCTGAACGGAAACTGGAGCGGGTGAAGGGAATCGAACCCTCGTCGTAAGCTTGGAAGGCTTCTGCTCTACCATTGAGCTACACCCGCGAGGTATCGTTCACTTTTCTTCACTTGCTTTTTGCTACTACCCAGTTTTCCTTGCAAAAACTTGGTGGAGGGGGCTGGATTCGAACCAGCGTACTCATAGAGAACAGATTTACAGTCTGTCGCCTTTAACCACTCGGCCACCCCTCCGCGGGAACCGCAGAGTATGAAGCATCTACTCACAACTGTCAACCTTATTTACTGATGCCTGACTGCTGCATTTGCGTATAAAAAAGAAGTTGGCTGCTTCGGGGCGTGATTATAAGCTCCCGATTTGAGAATGTGCAAGGGTTGGCGCGAAAAAGTCGGCTTTTTTCGCATTTTTTTTATCCTCCCTGCCCGCAAGCCGCATTTTCCCGTCATTTACTCCATTTACCTTGCGTCAGGCGGATGCATCCAGGAGTTGCCCAAGGGCTTATATTTACGCAACAACTGCTGATGCAGGCCCGACAGTACCGGCAATTTGGGGTTGCGCGGGTCCAAACGGCGCACGCCGGCGATAAACGTCAGCGCCTGCTGGCCCATGCGCTCATCCCAGCCCTCGTGCTCCAGGCATTTCAGCACGGCCACGGCCGCATTGAAGACTACTTGCGGATTATCGGGCAGGCGCGTGACGGCCTCGCCCATCAGGTCGACGGCGCCGCGGAAATCGCCCTCTCCCGCTCGGGCGGCGCCGGCCGCCACCATGTCGGCCACTTCCTGGCGGCTTTGCCGTGCCAGCGCCTTGGCCAGCTCTTCGCGCCCCGCCTGTTCGAACACGGCCATGGCGCGCGTCATGGCGGCGCTGTCGGGCGCATTGCGCATGACTTCGCGCATCACCTCGGCCGCGCCATCCTCGCGCCCATGCGCCAGGCAGTGGCGCGCCAGTTCGGTTTTCAGCATGTTCGAGCCGCCCACGCTGTGGCGGTTGGCGGCCAGCGCTACGTCCAGCGATTGCTGCAGGCGCTCTTCGTTGCCCGTATGCGCATGCAGCATGGCGCTGCACAGGGCACTGCACAGTTCCGCATTCTTTTGCCCGCCCATCGACTTGTCGAGGTCGCGGATCACGGCGCCCGCCTGCAGCGGGTCGCCTTTGCGCACCAGGGTCTGCACGAGGCGCACATGGTCTTCCGGATCGCGGAATTCCGAATACTTGGCCTTGCTGACCACCAACTTGAGGGATTTTTCCGCCATCTCGATATCGTCGGCCGCCAGGGCCGCCTCGCCCAGGCGGCGCAAGCGGCGCACGGCGTGCGGCGAGAGGACCACCGCTTCGCTCAGGGCCGCCTGCGCCAGTTCCGGCTTGCCTTGCGCCAAGTGCGTGCGCGCCAGCCAGTCATAGGCGTCGAGAAAACGCTTGTTGTTTTCCAGCAGCCCTTCCAGGGTGCCCTGCGCCGCTTCGTATTCGCCCAGTAGGAACTGTGTCTTGGCCTGCCCCAGGCGCGCCCAGCCGATGGACTTGCTCTCGTACAAGGCTGCGTAGATCGGTTCGGCGTCGGTCGCCTCGCCCAGCAGCAGATGCAGTTCCGCGCGCAGGCGCAGGAAATCCGTGGCGTAGCGCGGATACAGGCTGGCGCCCTCGGCGCAGGCGGCAATCGCCGCACGCTCGTTGCCCACGTCGATCAGTGCATACACGGGCACGAAGGCATTGCGCTTGTCCAGCGCGCGGCCGATGCGCTCAAGCATGTTGTCAGCGGTGAATGGCTTGAGGATGTAATCGGTGGGCAACAGCTCGACGGCGCTGACCACCTTGGCGAAGCTGCCTTCGCCCGTGACCATGAAGAACATGGTCGATGCGTGCATCAACTTGTGGTGGCGCAAGTCTTCCAGCATCTGCTGGCCATCCTGCCCGCCGTCGAGGTCGTATTCGCACAGGATCAGATCATATGATTTGCTGCCCAGCATGCGGATCGCCTGGCCCGAACTGGCCGCGTCGTCGATCTTCGCCAGGCCGCACAGGTTGAGCATATTGTGCAGGCTGGCGCGCATGCCCGGATGCGGCTCGATGATCAGTGCACTGAGGCCCTTGAGTTCTTTCATGTCGTGATGTCCGAAAACTCCGCGGCGCGCCACACTGGTGCGTGGCGCCGGCCAGCATGAGGCTGCCGAGTATATGACGGCGCCGCGCGCAAGGGAATGGCGGCGTGCCGAAAAGCGCCAACGAAGTTGCTGCTCAAGCGGTGGCGCGCTCCGGATGCCACAGTTGCGGCTCGTTGTCGATCAGGTCGAGCAGCGCCGTCACCACTTCCGGATCGAACTGGCTGCCGCTGCGCTGCTCGATGTATTCGCGCACCTGCGGATACGGCCACGGCTCCTTGTAGGGCCGCTCGTGCAGCAAGGCATCGAAGACGTCGACCACGGCAACGATGCGCGCGGCCACGGGGATGTCGCGCCCCTTGAGGCCATTCGGGTAGCCTGCGCCATCGAAGTGTTCATGGTGGCCACCGGCGATCTGCGCGCCATATGTGAGGTAGCTGATGCCGTCGACCATGTTGGCGGCCCGCTCGAGGATGGTGCGCCCGACGCTGGCATGCAGCTGCATCTGCGCCCGCTCCTCGTCCGTATGCCGGCCCGGCTTGAGCAGCACGGCGTCCGGCGTGGCCACCTTGCCCACGTCGTGCAGGATGCTGGCCAGGCCGATCATGTCGAGCAGCTGCGGGCTGAGCTCGTCGGCATACACGCCGCGCTGGTGCATGCGCTGGGCGATGGCGTCGGACAAGAGCTGCACGCGCCGCACGTGGCCGCCCGTGTCGCTGTCGCGGAACTCGGCCAGGTCGGCCAGCGCCACGACGGTCGCTTCCTGCGCCTTGCGCAGCTGGCCGAACATGTACAGGTTGTCGAAGGCGGCGGCGATACGCTGGCAAAACACTTCCAGCAAGTCGCGCTGGATCTGCGCCAGCGGCCACGGCGGCGTAACGGAGATGGCCAGCTCGCGGTTGCCTTCCGTATGGATGAACAGCACATTGGCAGGATGCTCGAACTGGCTGCGCTTTTCCGCGAACGCCTTGTCGATGGTGGGCGTGAGCGCGTGATCTGCCGGCATCGCTTCGGACTCGGCCAGCACGGCATATGTGCCCGTGGCGGCCACCACCTCGGGCCGTCCGGCGCCGCCCTGCATCAGGCACAGCACGCCGTCGGCACCCACGTCGAGGATGGCGCTGACCTGGTTGAGCACGCCGGAAGCGAATTCGCGCAGGGAATGGATCTGGTACAGATTGGTGGCGCCGGCCAGGATCTTGCCCAGGCCGATGCGGCTGCGCTCGAGCATCATCAGGCTCTCGTAGGCGCGCAGGGCCGAAATGACGGTCGTAAACAGCTTTTGCGTCGTCAGTTCCGTCTTCGCCTTGTAATCGTTGATGTCGTATTCGATGATGACGCGCTGCTCGGGCGCCTGACCCGGCTGACCTGTGCGCAGCACGACGCGCACGATGGAATTATTCAGGTCGGCGCGGATGCGTTTGGCGAGGATCAGGCCCGCATCATCCGTTTCCATCACCACGTCGAGCAGCACCAGCGCGATATCGGGCGTGTCGCGCAGGATCTCGTATCCTTCGCGACCGCTGTAGGCGGAAAACAGTTCCAGTTCACGGCCCTTGAAACTGACATTGCGCAGCGCCAGCCGCGTCACCGCATGCACATCGACGTCGTCATCGACGATCAGCACACGCCACAGGCGCTGGTCGGGCGCGGCCAGCCCGGAGGGACTGGCCACCGGCTCATCTTCGTCGAGCAGCCAGTTATCATCTGCATCGGCTTTGAGGTCGGTCATGAATACTCCTAAGGGATAAGTTCGATGTGGACGCTGCGTTGACGCATATCAAGCATAATCAGATTAGATGCTGCTTACAACAGGATTCTGCGTACCGTCCTCTCCCGCGGCCGGTGCCGGTATCGAGGCACCGCTGCGCGTGGCGCCGCCGCAATTGTCCTGGCCTGGCCCGACGGCCTGGTAACGTACTTCGTACTTGCCCGCGCTGAGCTGCTCCACCGTCAGCTTGTCATTGGCCAGGATGTACAGGTAGCGCACATTCGAGCGCCGTTCCTGGTCATACAACTTGACGAAGACGGGTGCCGTGTTGCTGCTGTTGTCGATGGTCAAGCTCAGTTCGGCGCCCTTGTTACCGATCGGGAAGCCATCGACATAGCCGGACCGCGCAGGCCAAGGCTCGCCATTCGGTGCCACCAGCGACGCCGACTCGGCCTGGCCGGCACCATCGCAGGCGGGCCGGCTGGCTTTCAGGCTCAGCTGCGCCACGGCCAGCACGCGGATCTCGGGCGCCTTCGCTTGCGCGGGCTCGGCCGCATACGGTTTGCCTACCGCCCAGCTATCGACGGCCACGGCCTCGTTTTTTGCCGGCGGCGTGGCGACGCTGTCCGCCGTTGCCGTGTCCGGATGCGCCTTGGCGCCATCGCGGGCCAGGCCGCTCCAGGCCGAGGCCAGCGCGGCAGGCACGGGCTGCGAAGTATCGAGCATCAGCAAGGCGCCCAGCCAGCCCAGCAGCAGGCAGACAAGCAAACTCAGCCACCAACGCCAGTTGCGCCAGATGGGCAGCGCCGCGGTCCGCGGCTTGCCCTTCGGCGGCGGCACATCCTGCGCCCAGGCGTGCTCATGCGATTGGGCATGGCCTTTCGCACGGCCATCGCGGGTCTTGCCTTCTTCGTGGCGGGTGCTTTCCAGCCATTCGATTTCCCACTCCTCGGCGGCGATCCACTCGTCATGTTCCTTGCGGCGTTGTGGATCGGACAAGGTGCCATAGGCGCTGTTGAGGATGGCCATGATGCGGGCGGCCTTTTCGTCGCCGGGATTCTTGTCCGGGTGGTATTTCTGGCTGAGGGCTTTGTACGCGGCACGTATGACTTCCTGCGGCGCCAGGCGCGCCACTTTCAGGTTGTCATAGTGTGTATGTATCTTTCCCATCGTTCTATCTTGAAATCGGTGCGCGGCGACGGGTTCTTGCAGGATGGAACCGTGCTGTGTCGGTCATCATATACGATATGACAAGATAATAACCACCGGCGGACAGGAAATTGCAGGGCGATACTGCCCCGCCTTGATATTGCCGGCGCTTACAGGCGGTGACTGCGGTCACTGGACAACAGCGCTTCCGGCAACTCCACGCCATACCCTACCACCAGCACCTTGAACAATTCCCCCATCTCGGCCGGCGACACCAGCTTTTGTACGGCGCTGGCCTGCGGCAAGTACGTTTTGACCTGTTCGGGGTCGGTACGCAGCAGCAAGTCGCCGATACCGGAGCCCAGCAGGAAGGACGCCTGGTTCATGTAGGCGAGCACGTCGAGGCCCGCGTCCTGGGCCGCCACCGCCATGGCCGTAAAGTCCACGTGCGCCGTGATGTCCTGCAGGCCGGGCAGATAAAACGGTTCCGCGTGGGCGTGATGGCGGTAATGACACATCAGGGTGCCCGTGGCGCGCAAGTCCAGGTAATACTCGTGCGCAGGAAAACCGTAATCGAACAGCACGGCCGCGCCGCCCTTGCCATTCGTCAGCATCTGCGCCAGCGAGCGCATGAAGCCGCAGGCCACACCATGAATTTCTGTGACATAACCGACCGGCAAGTCATCGGCGCCGGGCACCTGGGCGGTGATCTGCGCGGCCACGTCGGCGCCGGCCGGGCGCTCGACAAACACGAACTGGCCGTCGGCAATGCTGACGTCGAGTTCGCACCAGCCGGCCGGTGTCTTGCTGATCAGGTTGACGGGCATGGCGTCGAGCACTTCATTGCCGAACACGGCGCCTTCGAAACTGTCGGGGAAACCGTCGAGCCACACCACTTGCGGGAAGGCGGCCAGCGCCTGCTCCTGGCGCGCGCGCAATTCTCCGGACAATTCGACGATCGCATACTGTTCGATCGCGATGCCGGCATTCGCCGCTTCCGTCAGGATGTCCAGGGCCAGCTTGCCCGTGCCGGCGCCGAATTCGAGGATGCGCGGGGCCGTTTGCGCCATAATAGCGGCTGCCACATGGGCCAGAGTGGCGCCGAACAGGGGCGAAATCTCCGGCGCGGTTGTAAAATCGCCATCTTTGCCCAGCTTGGCGGCACCGCCGCTGTAATAGCCGAGGTCAGGCGCATACAGCGCCAGCTCCATGAAACGGACAAAGGGAATGGCGCCGTCGTTGCGCGCGATTTCGGCGGCAATCTGGTGCTGCAAGGCATGGGACGCGGCCAGCGCGTCGCTATCGGGTACGGGAAGAGACATTCCCGCATTGTAGCGAATCGGCGGCGCATGCCGCCAGTGTGGCGTCCACCGAATATCTCAACCATAGCAAAGACATGACAGAAGCAACGACAACGCCCTTCGACAGCACTCCCCGCGTCGCCCTCGTCACGGGCGCGGCGCGCCGCATCGGCCGCGCCATCGCGCTGGGCCTGGCGCGCGACGGCTGGGATATCGCCGTCCATTACCGCGACTCGCGCGAGGAAGCGCAGAGCCTGGTGGCGGAAATCACGGCGCTGGGCCGCCGCGCGCAAGCGTTCCCCTGCGACCTGGCGCAGGAAGTGGCCGTGCGCCAGCTGTTGCCGCAGGCACAGGCGGCGCTGGGGCCAGTGACTTGCGTGGTCAACAACGCATCGTTGTTTGCATACGACAATGCCGGCGATTTTTCCTTCACCGCGCTCGACGCCCACATGCACGCCAACCTGGCCGCCCCCATCCTGCTGGCGCAAGCGCTGTACCAGGCAACCCCGGCAGGCGGGCAAGCCGTGGTCATCAACTTGCTGGATCAAAAACTGTACAATCTCAATCCTGATTTTTTGTCGTACACCCTGTCCAAGGCGGCGCTGCTGTCGGCGACCACCATGCTGGCCCAGGCGCTGGCGCCGAAAGTGCGCGTGGTGGGCATCGCCCCCGGCATCACCATGGTCTCCGGCGAACAGACGGAAGCGAACTTTGCCAAGGCGCATGAAAACACGCCGCTGGGACGCTCCAGCACGCCAGAGGATGTGGCCGACTGCGTCTGTTACGTGGCCGGCGCGCGCGCGCTGACGGGCACGACCCTGCTGGTCGATGGCGGCCAGCATCTGATCGGTTTGCCGCGCGACGTCATGTTTTTGACCAAATAATCAGCAGCCGCACCAAACAACCAGCATTCCAGCATCCCCTAAAAGGTAAAACTATGTCGTCCGCCCTGTCCCACCCTCGCCTGGCCGATTGCCGCCGGCTGTTCCTGCGCAATTACGAAGTCCTCATCAACATCGGCGTCTACGACTTCGAGAAAAAGGGCGAGCAGCGCGTCCTCATCAACGTCGACCTGTACATTCCCTTGGCCCTGTCGACGCCGAAGGATGACCAGCTGGAAGAAGTGGTCGACTACGACTTCATGCGCGAAACCATCGCCAGGCGCATGGCGCAAGGCCACGTGCAACTGCAGGAAAGCCTGGTCGACGACGTGCTGGCCGCCATGCTGGCCCACCCGCGCGTGCGCGCCGCGCGCGTGTCGAGCATGAAACCGGACGTGTATCCCGACTGCGAAGGCGTGGGCGTCGAAGTATTCAAGATCAAGGATGAAGTATGAGCAATATGAACGACACCGCAATCATGGAAACCGCCGTGGAAATTCCGGCCAACGTGGAAGCGCAGAAACTGGCGCGCAAGAAGGCGGAAAAGATCGCCCTGGAAAACAACAAGCTGCACAAGCGCCTGTGTCGCCTGGTGGGGCAAGCCATCGGCGACTTCAACATGATCGAAGACGGCGACAAGGTGATGGTCTGTCTGTCCGGCGGCAAGGATAGCTATGCGCTGCTGGACATTTTGATGACCTTGCGCGAACGCGCGCCGATTCACTTCGATATCGTCGCCGTCAACCTGGATCAAAAGCAGCCGAACTTCCCGCCGAAAATCCTGCCCGCCTACCTGACGGAACTGGGCGTGGCTTTCCACATCGAAAACCAGGATACCTACAGCATCGTCAAGCGTTTGATCCCGGAAGGCAAGACGACGTGTTCGCTGTGCTCGCGCCTGCGCCGCGGCATCCTGTACCGCGTGGCCGACGAGCTGGGCGCCAACAAGATCGCCCTGGGCCACCACCGCGACGACATCCTGGAAACGTTCTTCCTGAATATGTTCTTCGGCGGCAAACTGAAAGGCATGCCGGCCAAGCTGCAATCGGACGACGGCAAGCACATCGTCATCCGCCCGATGGCCTACGTGAAGGAAGAAGACACGCAGCGCTATGCGGAAGTCAAGGGCTTCCCCATCATTCCGTGCGACCTGTGCGGTTCGCAGGAAAACCTGCAGCGCAAGCAGATCAAGGGCTTGATGCGCGAATGGGACAAGAAATTCCCCGGCCGCGTGGAAAGCATCTTCTCGGCCCTGTCGAACGTGGCGCCATCGCATCTGATGGACCCGAAACTGTTCGGCTTCAAGGACTTGAAGGCGGACGGCGTGGCCAACCCCATGGGCGACATCGCCTTCGACGAAGAGCCGTGCTCGACGCCGACGACGTTCGGCACGATCCCGCTGCAACAAGGCTGACCCTGACGCAAGGCGCCATCAAGGCGATGGCGCCGTTCACTTAAGTAGCCTGTCTTAAAACTCTTCCCAGTCATCACCGGCCAGTGCTTTCGCGGGAGCCGGCGGCTTCGCCTTGACGGCAATGCTGCGCGCGGCAACACGCGGCGCCGGCGCAGGGCGCGCGGCTGCCGGCTGTGGCGCCGGGCGGCGCAGCAAGCCTGGCTGCTCGCGCAGCTTGAATACGCTCACCACTTGCGCCAGGCCATGCGCCTGCTCTTGCAGCGAACCGGCGGCGGCCGCCGCCTCTTCCACCAGCGCCGCATTTTGCTGGGTCACCTGGTCCATCTGGGTAATCGCCTGGTTGACTTGCCCGATGCCATGCGTCTGCTCCTGGCTGGCGCTGGAAATCTCGCCGATGATGTCGGTCACGCGCTTGACGCTGGACACCACTTCATCCATCGTCGCGCCAGCCTGGTCGACCAGCTTGGCGCCCGCGCCCACCTTGCTGACGGAATCGTCGATCAAGCCCTTGATTTCCTTGGCCGCCGCCGCCGAGCGCTGCGCCAGATTGCGTACTTCGCCGGCCACGACGGCGAAACCGCGGCCCTGCTCGCCGGCCCGCGCCGCTTCCACGGCCGCGTTGAGCGCCAGGATATTCGTCTGGAAGGCGATGCCGTCGATCACGCTGATGATGTCGACGATCTTGCGCGACGATTCGTTGATCGAACCCATGGTCTCCACCACTTCGGCCACCACCGCGCCGCCGCGGCTGGCGATACCGGCCGCCGCGATAGCCAGCTGGTTGGCCTGGCGTGCGTTGTCCGCGTTCTGCCTGACGGTGCTGGTCAGTTCTTCCATCGACGAGGCGGTTTCTTCCAGCGAACCGGCCTGCTGTTCCGTGCGTGACGACAGGTCCAGGTTGCCGGCGGCGATTTCCGACGAGGCCGTGGCGATGCTGTCCGTGCCGCTGCGCACCTGGCTGACGATGCCGACCAGGTTGTTGTTCATATTGCCAAGAGCCGTCAGCAGCGCCCCCGTTTCATCCTTCGCCGTCGTGGCGACGGTCTGCGTCAGGTCGCCGGCGGCCACCGTTTCGGCCAGCGCCAGCGCCTGGCGCAGCGGACGCGTGATGCCCGTCGTCAGCAGCCACGAACACACCACGCCGAACGCCACGGCGAACAGGGTCAGCAGGCTGATGACGGTGGTGTCATGCACGGCGGAAGCGTCGATCTGCTTGGCCGTCGCATCGATGCTTTCGCGCTGCATGGTCACCAGTTCCTGCAGCAAATCCTGGTAGACCTTGGCGGCCGGGGTGAACGCGGTGTCGAGGATGTGCGCCGCGCCTTCCACGTCGCCATCGGCCTTGGCCTTGACGGCGCCATCGCGCGAGGCGCTGTACACCTTGCGCTGTTCGAGGATCTTGGCGAACAGGGCTTTTTCCTTGTCGCCCGCGACCAGCGGCTCGATCTGCTTGAGCAATTCGGCCGCCTTCTTCACGGACGCGGCCGAGTCTTCCTTGAAATACGGTCCCAGCGCCGGGTCACTGCTCTTGACGATGGCGGCCGTGCGGCGGATCGAGGCAAAGTTCAAGCCATACCAGTCGGTAATCAGGCGTTCCTTGGTCAGCGGTTCGGCCATCATGGCGCGCGTGGACGTCGCCACTTCATTGAGGCGCCACACGCCTACGGTAGCGATCAGAACGGTCATTGCCAGGATCAGGACAAAGCCGATGCTCAGGCGCTTGCCGATCTTGATATTTGCGATAAAGCCCATGGTGTCTTTTCTCTCAATAAGTGCATCGAAGATATATTTAATTCCATATGGAATTTTTTATCTTGCAGATTATACATTGTTGAAATATATGTAGCTGATTTATTGATTTTGAGAAATGTTTCTGTTAAGTTAAAAGTCTTCTCCGCAACTACGGGTACCGCGCATGTCCGCGCACCTGTTTCTCAAAGAAACCTATGAAATTTTCCTCATTCCCCCTGAAACAAATCACCTTCGCCGCCGCTCTCGCCTGCGCCGGCAGCGTCCACGGCGCGGCCCTGCCGCCCGCCATCGCGGCCCAGCTCGCGGCCAATTACCCGGCCGTCGAAAGCCTGTACCTGGACCTGCACCGCCACCCGGAACTGGCGTTCCAGGAAGTCGAGACGGCAAAGAAGCTGGCCGACAAGGTCAAGGCGCTCGGTTTTGACGTGACCACGGGCGTGGGCGGCACGGGTGTCGTCGCCATCTTGCGCAACGGCCCCGGCCCCGTCGTCATGCTGCGCACGGAGATCGACGCCCTGCCCGTGCTGGAAAAAACCGGCCTGCCGTTTGCCAGCAGCGCGGTCGCCAAGAACGCGGCCGGCGAAACCGTGCCGGTGATGCATGCCTGCGGCCACGACGTGCACATGTCGGCCTGGTATGGCAGCGCCAAGCTGATGGCCGACAACCGCCAGCACTGGAGCGGCACCCTGATGCTGGTGGGCCAGCCGGCCGAAGAGCCGCTGCTGGGCGCGGCCGCCATGCTGAAGGACGGCTTGTTTACGCGCTTCCCGAAACCGGACTACGCGCTGTCTTTCCACGATGAAGCGACGCTGCCATCGGGCACGGTGGGCTACCACGCCGGCTACTTCCGCGCCGCCGCCGACACCATCAGCATTACGGTGTACGGCCAGGGCGGCCACGGCGCCGCGCCGCACGATACGCGCGACCCCGTCGTGATGGCTGCGCGCATCGTGCTGGCACTACAAACCCTGGTCTCGCGCGAAAACAATCCGATGGATCCCGTCGTCATCACGGTGGGCAGCATCCATGGCGGCACGCAGGCCAACATCGTGCCCGACCAGGTCACCATGCAGCTGACGGTGCGCACCTTCAAGGACGCCGTGCGCAAGCGCGTGCTGGCCAGCATCGCACGTGAAGTCAAGGGTGAAGCGTTTGCCGCCGGCGCGCCGAAAGAGCCGCTGGTGGAGATTCGTCCCGGTACGGACGCCGTCTACAACGATCCGGACCTGACCCTGCGCATGGTGTCTACCCTGCAAAAATCGCTGGGCACGGCCAACGTGACGGAAATGCCGGCCAAGATGACGTCGGAAGACTTCGCCAACTACGGCCAGGCCGGCGTAAAAGCCGTGCTGCTGCATATCGGCGCGGTGGAGCCGGCCAAGCTAGCCGCGGCCAAGGCCAGCGGCAAACCGCTGGCCGGCCCGCACTCGCCGCAATGGGCGCCCGAGTACCAGCCGACCATCAAGGCGGCGATCACGGCGGAAACGTCGATCCTGCTCGATTTGCTGAGCAAGAAGCAGTAAGCATGGCGTACGCGGGGAAGCCAGCCTTCCCCGCTTCCCTCCCCCACGTCCGAAATGCTTTCCTTCATCCCCCTGCTGCAGTAAGCTCGGTGTCTGCCGCCACGCCCGTGCCGGCATCCCTTGCAACCAGACCATGAACGGATACTGTATGCCGACACCCGCGCTCAAACGCCCCGTACTGACCCTGCTGGCCCTCGGCTTTGCCCTCTCCACAGCCTTCGCCGCCCCCACCGACCGCCAGGCCGACCGCTGGGATTTGACGGCGCTGTATCAAAACGACGCCGCGTTCGACGCCGACGCGAAAAAGCTGTCGGCCCAGCTGCAGCAACTGGGCGCCTGCAAGGGGCAATTGAAAGCCTCGCCGGCCCGCCTGAAAAGCTGCCTGGACTTGTACGCCGAGGTGCGCAAGCGCGTCAACACGCTGACCACCTATGCGGCGCAGTATTACGACCAGGATACGGGCGACAGCAAGGGCAACCAGTTGAACCAGCGCGCCGCCCTGCTGGGCAACGACTTCAGCCAGGCGACGACCTTTTTGCAGCCGGAAATCCTTGCCTTGGGCAGCAAGCGCATCGACGCCATGCTGGCGAAGGACAAGGGCTTGCAGCTGTACCGCTTTCAATTGAGTAACATGCTGCGCAGCGCGCCGCATACGCTGGACGCGGCCGGCGAACAACTGGTGGCCCAGTTCGGCCTGGCAACAAGTTCGGCCGCCAGCGTCTACCGCACCTTGGCCAATGCGGAAATCCCGTGGCCCACCGTGAAACTGTCGGACGGCAAGGAAGTGCGCCTCGACCAGGCGGCCTACACGAAATACCGGGGCGACGACCAGCGCGCCGACCGCAAGCTGGTATTCGACGCCTTCTTCGGCAAGTGGAAAGAGTATGAACGCACGTTCGGCGAAACCCTGTACGGCCAGCTGAAGACGGACGCCGCCTACGCGAAAGTGCGCCGCTATCCAGACTCGCAAAGCGCGGCGCTCGACGCCGACAATTTGCCGCCGGCCGTCTACCAGACCCTGATCGCGCAAACCAACGCCAACCTGCCCACCTTGCACCGCTACTTCAAGCTGCGCGCGCGCATGCTCGGCGTCAAGGACCTGGCTTACTACGACATCTATGCGCCGCTGCTGAAAAGCGACCGCACGTTCCCGCTGGCCGAAGGCAAGCAGATGATGCTCGACTCCGCCGCGCCGCTGGGCCCCGACTACGTCAAGGCATTGAGCGCCGCCGTGGAGGCGCGCTGGATGGATGTGTATCCGCGTCCGCGCAAGGTGGCTGGCGCCTACATGAATGGCGACGCGTACGACGTGCATCCATTCGTGCTGCTCAACTACACGGACAACTACGAAGCCGTCAGCACCCTGACGCACGAATGGGGCCACGCCATGCACTCGGTACTGGCCAACAAAGCGCAGCCATCGATCTATGCGCCGTACAGCATCTTTGTCGCGGAAATCGCCTCGACGACGAACGAGGCGCTGCTGCTCGACGCGCGCCTGAAGCAGGCCAAAGATGACGACGAGCGCCTGCTGTACCTGGGCGCGGCGCTGGAAAACCTGCGCGGCACCTTCTTCCGCCAGGCCATGTTCGCCGAATTCGAGGCGGCCATCCACGGCAAGGTGGACAAGGGAGAGTCGCTGACGGGCGAAGAGATCACGGCCATCTACGCCGGCATCCTCAAGCGCTACCACGGCGAAGTGCAAGGCGTCATGACCATCGACCCCGCCTACGCGCTGGAATGGGCTTACGTGCCGCATTTCTATCACGGCTACTATGTGTTCCAGTACGCCACCTCGATCGCGGCGGCGCAGGATTTCGCGCAGCGCATCCTCGACAAGGAACCGGGCGCGCTGGCCGCCTACCTGAAGATGCTCAGCGCGGGCGGCTCGGCCTACCCGTATGAGCTGGTGAAGGCGGCCGGCGTCGACCTGGCCTCGCCGAAACCGTACCAGGCGCTGGTGGCGCGCATGAACGGCATCATGGACCAGATCGAGGCGATTGAAGCAAAGCGGGGGAAGTAACCCCTCTGCGTTAGCGGTGTTGAGGGTCTGACCCCGGAATTTCAGCTTCCGCCGCCGCAAACGCCGCCGCATCGCTCTCGAACATGTCTTCCAGCTCCTCGCGCGCCTGGCGCGTGAGGGACATGACTTTTTGCTGGTCCTGGAAGTGCGGCGCCACTTCCAGCAAGGTCTTCAGATTATGCCGGCCAAAGATGCCGGCCGCGCGCTGCGCCCGCTCCTCGCTGAAGCCCACCTGGCGCAAGGTCTGCTCGCCCAGCAGCAGGGCCGCGGCAAACGTCTCGCGCTCGATCAGGGTCACGCCGCGTTTCATCAATTCATAGTAATGCGTGACATTGCGCGCGCGCGCCAGTATCGTCAGTTCGGGCAGGCGCAGGCGCACGGCGTCGACCAGGGCCAGGCTGTCGTCCACATTGTCGATGGCGATCACCAGCGCCCGGGCCTTCTCGATGCCGGCCGCCACCAGTAAATCCACGCGCGTGGCATCGCCATAAAACACCTTGAAGCCGAATTTTCGCAGCAGCTCGATCTGATCCGGGTCGTGATCGAGCACCGTCACGCCGATCTTGTTCGCCGCCAGCAGGCGGCCGATGATCTGGCCGAAGCGGCCGAAGCCGGCGATGACGATGGGATTGTCCTGCGCCTCGATATGGTCGTCGGGACGGCGCTTCTTGTCGCCCTGCAGGCGCGGCGCAACGAATTTGTCGTGCGCCAGCAGCAGCAAGGGCGTGGCCACCATCGACAGGGTCACCACCACGACCAGCAGCGCGGCCGTCTCCGGTGCAAACACGTGCGCGGCCTCGGCGGCGGCAAACACGACGAAGGCGAATTCGCCGCCCTGCGACAGCAGCAGCGCAAAAAACAGCTGCTGGCCGCGGGGAATGTCGACAAACTTCGACAACAGGTACAGCAAGGCGATCTTCACCACCAGCAGCCCCGCCACCAGGGCCAGGATCAGCAAGGGCTGGGCGCGCAGCACGCCGAAATCGACGGACATGCCCACGGCGATGAAGAACAGGCCCAGCAGCAGTCCCTTGAACGGTTCCAGGTCGCTGATCAGCTCATGCCGGTATTCGGAATCGGCCAGCAGCACGCCCGCCATGAAGGTTCCCAGCGCCATCGACAGGCCCACCGATTCCATCAGCACGCAGATGGCGATCACCAGCAGCAGGGCGAAGGCCGTGAAGATTTCGCGCAAATCCGTCCGGGCGATGAAGCGCAGGATGGGATTGACGAGGAAGCGCCCGCCGATCACCAGCGCCGCCAGCACGGCGGCAAGCTTGGCCACGCGCAGCCAGCCCGGTTCGCCGCTATGCGTAACCAGGCCGCCCAGCAGCGGCACCAGCGCGATCATGGGAATGGCGGCGATGTCCTGGAACAGCAGAATCGAAAAGCCGGCGGAACCGGCCGGCGTGCTCATGAGTTTTCGTTCGCCCAGGGTGGCCAGCACGATGGCCGTCGACGACAGCGACAACCCCAGCGCGCCGACCAGCGCCGTGCGCCAGTCCACGCCAAAGGCCATGGCCACGGCGCACAGCCCCGCGCTGACGACGCCCACCTGCGCCCCGCCCCAGCCGAAAATCGGCCGGCGCAGCAGCCACAATCGCTTCGGCTCGAGCTCCAGGCCGATCAGGAACAGCAGCAGCACCACGCCGAATTCGGAAAAGCTGAGGATCACCTCGACATTCTTGATCAGGCCCAGTCCCCACGGTCCGATGACGACGCCGGCCACCAGATAGCCCAGCACGGCGCCCATGCCCAGACGCTTGGCCAGCGGCACCATGATGATGGCCGCGACCAGGTAAAACAGTATGTTGATGAGAAAGCTATGGTGTTCCATGCGGGTTCCGGGCAGATGTGTGGATGAAACAACATCATGCCTGAAGTGGCGTACCAGCGTGAAGTGGCTGCCACGCCACGCCGGCTATTTGCGCGCAGCCACCCGTGCCCGCAGCGCGTCGAACATTTTCGGGATGCTGTCACGGCTCATGCTGTCGACGATCCAGCCCAGGCCCATCGGTACCGGGCCCGGATCCGTGTACACCTGGTACTTGACGGCGGCGGCGCCCGCATCAAACGGATCCGGCGACAACTGCCAGTAGCCGCTGGTGTCGGCGATGGTGTCCTCCACCTTCAGGCCCTCCATGGGCACCAGCTTCCAGGCCAGGCTGCAGCTGGCGTCGAGCGCCTTGGGCGTCATTTTCAGGCGGTACTGCTTGATTTTCCCCATCGGCAGCTTGAGCGTGACGTCGACCAGCGAGGCGCCGCCGCCGGCGGCCATCACCTTGATCTTGTCCACGTTGGGCATAAACTGCGGATAGCCGGCGAAATCCTGGATGGCCGCGCAGACGGTGGCCACGCTGGCCGGCATGCTGGTCGCGGCGGCAAAGGTCTTGCCGGGCATGCCAGCCTTGCTGACGTCGCGCACCTCGAGCGCAGGCGCGGCCGCCGCGGTGGCCAGCGGATAACAGGCGGAGCAGGCGGCCAGTGCGAACAGCAAGGTCTTCATGGTTTTTCCTGCTCGATCTGCGCGCGCAGTGCCGCCACGTCTACGCGTTTGAGGTAGCTTTCGATATTTTTCCACACGGCGTGGTAGCCGTAACCGCCATTTTTCAGCTCGTCGATCGCCTTCTCGCGCGGCCAACCCTGGTACAACATGCGGTACATGGCGGCCATCATGCCCGTGCGGTCGGCGCCGTGCAGGCAATGCAGCAGCACGGGTCCCTGCTGCTCTGCGGCGCGGATGCTGCGCATGGTGTCGACCACGTGCTTGTCGCGGATGGCCCAGGTATTGATGGGGATACGCACGGCGCGGATGCCGCTGCCTTCGAGCACCTGCGTATCGGAGTGGAAGGAGCGCAGACTGATCACCGTCTTCACACCCAGCGCCTGCAGCTGGGCCACGTCGCTGCTATCGAGCTTGGCGCTGCGGTACAGGACGGGCGTGACCTGGTGCAGGTTCGACACCTGCGGCAGCGGCGTGGCCCACTCGGTATTGCGCTCGGGCGGCAGGGGCGCCTGCGCGCCGGCGGAACCGGCCGCCAGGGCCAGGGACAACAGCAGGAGATACGGCAAGGTCATGACTTCCTCTTGTATGAAAACCACAGCAGTACGCTGGCCAGCAGCAGCGACACCCAGTAGTCGGTCGGCGCCCACCACAGCCAGTGCTTGTGCCAGGCGATGTGGGCCGGATTGAAGTGCGCCACGCCATAGGCGGGATTGAGCACGAACCACAGATAATCCTCGATGATCCAGAACAGCATAATGCAGCCGATGGCGCGGCATTCGAGCCGCAGCGACCATTGCGCCAGGAAGATCATGGGGAAATGGAAGAACAGGGCGATGAAGGGAAAGACCCAGGCATGGTAGCCGGTCATCGGCCGCCCGCCCCAGAAGATATCGAGCAGCCAATGGCTTTCGATGCGCCAGGTGGGCAGGTTCGCGGCCCAGCCGGCCGCGCCTTCGATCTGGATTTCCACCTGCGCGAAAAATAGCCCCAGCAGGGCTACCCAGGCCAGGGTCAGGCCGATCTGCCAGGGTTTTACTACGCCCCCCGTCAAACCAGCACCTGCGCCAGTACATCCAGGGCGGCGCGCGGACGGCCCAGGGCCAGCGCTTTTTCGCGCATGGCTTGCAACTGCTCGGGATGATCGAGCAACAGGCGCACGCGGTATTCCAGGGTGACGGCGTCGAATGCCTTCAAGGCCACGCCCTGCTCCAGCAGATAGTCGGCATTGCGCTCTTCCTGCCCCGGAATCGGCGAGTTGACGATCATGGGCAAGCCCAGCGCCAGGCATTCGGACGTGGTCAACCCGCCCGGCTTCGTGATCACCAGGTCGGCGCACGCCATCAGGCGCTCGACTTCGCTGGTAAAGCCTTGCGCCAGCAGACGGCCCGGATACTGGCCGGCCAGCGCCTGCAGCGCCGCCAGCGCGGCCGCGTTTTTCCCTGCCAGCACGATCAGCTGGAAGTCGCCCGGCAAGGCCAGCAGGCGCGCGGCAACCGTTTCCAGGCTGCCCAGTCCCGCCCCGCCGCCCATCAGCAAAATCGTCGTGCGCCGCGGGTCGAGGCCAAACGCCTGTGCGCACTGCCCGCGCTCGGGCAGCTGCGCGAACGCGGGCATGATGGGGATGCCCGTCACGTGGATGCGGTCGGCGGGGATGCCTTCATGGCGCATGCGGAACGCCACTTCGTCGGTGGCGGCGAAATAGCCCTGCATGTGTTCATGCACCCACATGCGGTGCAAGTCGAAATCCGTGACCTGCACCCACACGGGGCAGGACAGCTGGTGCTGGCGCAGAGCGCGCGACAGCAGTTCGGCCGGCAGGAAATGCGTGCAGATGATGGCGTCGGGCTGGAAGGCGGCGATCTGCGTCATCAGCGCGCGTGTGTTGACGCGCTCGACGGCGCGACGCAATCGCTGCATCGAGCTGTCGCGCGGCGCATCGTGGGTGGCGTGGTACAGATAGCCCCACAGCGCGGGCGCCTTGTTGACCAGCTTGATATAGAAATCCGTGTACAGCTTGCGGAAGGCCGGCGTGACGAAATCCATCACGTCCAGATGCAGGGCCAGCGCTGCGGGGCCGCCACCGCCATCGCGCGCCGCATACGCCTCGATGGCTTGCGCCGCGCGCATGTGGCCGGCGCCGGCCGAGACGCTCAGGAGAAGAATTTTTTTTGTCATGGAAAACCGATGCGTGAAACGGGTTGGCGCGGACGCGAAAAAGGTATTGGCAGGATAACATTGCTGCAAGCTTTACGGCTTGATCCGGCCATGCGCGCGTGCATGCCGGCACTAGCCATTCACGGGGACGGGCAAGGCCGACACTTTCCAGCTGCCTTTGAGCTTGCGCTCCATCAAGGCAGGCAAGGCGCTGGCGCCGGGCGCGCCTTTCTTTGTGTACCCCACCGGCACCAGCAGATAAATGGTGACCTTGTCATCGTCGGCAATGTCGTCTTCCTCCTGCGCGGGATTCCAGCGCTTGTCGATGGCCAGCAGCGCATCGACGCCGTCCGGCCACGCCAGGTCCGCCAGATGCGGATCGTCGCGCCGCAGCAGCTCGCCAGCCGCCAGGCTGGCCTGGTCGAGCGTGCGCCGCCCCAGGCGTGCCAGCAGCGCCACGGGAAAGCGCCACGGGCTGTGCTCCGCGAAGCCGTGCACGGTCAGCGGCCAGCGGGCCGGCAGGCAGATGGCCAGTTCGGTCATCGGGGATTGCTGGAACAGGCCCGTGGTAAACAACAGCTTGAAATCGCGCTTGCCTGCGATGCAGCTGATCCCCAGCGAAAAGCGCGCGTCGCCGCTGTCCGGGCTGAACACGGCCGGCAGCACCCAGCCGGCGCTGTTGTGCATGAAGGTGCGGATCGATTCCTGCGGCGACGCGGCCGCCTGCTGCGGCACGTCGAGTATGCTGACGCCACCCGCGGCGGCCAGCAACTGGGCGATCGCGGGAAAGCCCCAGCCGCTGGCGATATCGACCGGCGCCTGGTTCCAGCGCGTATGCAAACGGTTCGGATCGGCGCCCCGCTGCAGCAGCAATGCGGCTACGTCCTCGTGGCCGCCAACGCAGGCACTGTCCAGCGGCGACAGTATATTGTCAGGCAAGCCATCGACGGCGGCGCCCTGCTCGAGCAGCCAGCGGCAGGTATCGAGGTGGCCATGGCTTGCCGCCGCGTCCAGCGGCGTCAGGTTGCGGTAACCGGGCAAGGGCAGATCGACGTCCATGCCCAGCGACACGAGCAGCGCGCAGACCTCGCGGCTGCCGCCGGCCGCGGCCAGGTGCAGCAGCGATTCGCCGTCTTCCATGTTGTAGCGGCGCAAGGACAACAGCAGCGGCGTGGCCTCGAGCAGGCTGCGCACCTGTTCCACCCGATTCTCGTCCACGGCGTCGCAGAGGCGAAAAAACGCCTCGCGGTGCTGGTTGTAGAGTGTCTTGTTGACCATACATGTTCCCTGCTCGTGGTGGCGGCGCCATCATCGAGCGGAGAATAGCATTTTCTTTCGATTAATCTGCGCGATTTGACAACTTCGGTGCGCGCGTCGGCGGCACTGCCAGGCCGGCCGGCGCGACATCCGTGCGCAGCACCGGATACAGGTTCAGGCGTTCATCCCAGGAAGCGTGGCGGCGGGCGAAGAACTCCAGGCGCGCGGCCGGGTTCGTGGCAAACGCGGGATCGCCGGCCAGCTTTGCGTGGAACTGCGCCGCCAGCGCCGGGTCGGCCGCCAGCTGCGCGCGCGCCACATCTTCGGCCACGTATTCTTCCATGTACTCCTTGCGCTCGAAGGCCGTATTGAAACTGCCCCAGGCCAGCAGGGAATCGGGCGCGCGCGGCTCGAGCAGGGCGACGACCAGGCGCGCCTTGGCCTGGTTGACGGGCACGTACAGGTCACCGGCGCCAACCACGCGCTCCTCTTTCTGCCACTCGCCCTGCACGGCCGCCCTCTGGCGTCCCTCGAACGACTGCGCGCCGAATTTCACCTGCGTGGCGCGGAAGGTCTCAACCGGCAGCTTGCCCGGCGCGGTAGCTAATACCTGGTAGGACACGCCATGCTGGCGCAGCTTGGCGGCCACCATCTGCGCCTGCGCGGCGGGCACCAGGTAGCCTGCCTTGGGCGCTGCCTGCTGCAGGTCGGGCACGATCTCGTCGCGCAGGGGCACATTCCAGATCTGCGGCGTGGTCTCGTCGTAGCGCGTCATCAGCGCGCCCGACACTTCGGACGGCGTGCGCGTGTAGGCGTAGCCGCGAAACGCGATCATGCGGCTCTTGTCCGTCGTTTTATACGTGAGCGGCAAGGTCGTGCCGGCCAGCTGCGCGGCGCGCGCGTCCGCCTCGAGCGCCGTTTGCCGCCACTGCGCGCCATGCTGCGCCACTTGCGACAGCAGCGAAACGATGGTGTTGCGCGTGATGCGCACGCGGGTCGGGTAATCCTTCCACGAATGGGTTTCCACCAGCATGCCGAAGCGGTTGCGCAGCTGGAAATAGCCATGCGAGAAGCGCGGATTCGGCGCCGAATCGACAAAGCCCGATTGGGGATTGTCGTTCTCGGCAAACGAGATATAGAACGGTTTCGGATCCGAGCCCTGCTTGGCCAGGTCGGCCAGGACCTGATCGCGCAAGGCCGTGCCGGCCACGCGCAGGGCCGCATCGCCCGCATGCACGGGTTCGACCTGGATCGAGATATCGGGTTCGAACTGGGCGCCGTCGGTAACGTGCAGGTCGACATAGGCCAGCGGATCCCAGGCGTTCACCAGCGCCAGCATGTGCTGCATCTCGGGCGTATCGGCCTTCATGTATTCGCGGTTCAGATTGTAGTTTTGCGCCGTGCTGCGCCAGCCCATTTCCACGGGGCCGCGCTGGTTCGGACGGTTCCACTGGCCGAAGCGCTCATGGCCATCAACGTTAAACACGGGCACGAACAGCAGCACCTGCTTGTCGAGCGCGCCGGGCGCCGCCTTGCCCTCCAATACTTCGCGCAAGGCCAGGAAGCCCGCATCCTTGCCATCGATTTCGCCCGCATGGATGCCGCCCTGTATCAGCAGCACGGGCAGCTTGCGGCGCGCCGCTTCGGCCGGCGTCAGGGCGCCCGTATTCGAGACGGCCAGCGCCAGCATGGGGCGGTTTTCCGGCGTGCGGCCGAACTCCACACAGCGCACCTGCTTCGGATAGCGCGATTGGAACTGGCGGCACAAGGCTTCCACTTCCGCATAGCGGCCCGTATGCAAAAAGCCCGAGCGTTCGGCCACCGTGGTCAACGGCGAGGCGGCATACGCAGGCAAGGCAAAGGTGGACAACAAGGCGGCGGACAGCAGGGCGTGGCGTAGCATGGGTCAAACTCCATCGAGAGAGAACAAGCGGGCAATTATAGGGGTGCTGGCGCATGTAAAACTGCAACGGAAAATAAAAAAGCCGGAACAGCGTCAGCTGTTCCGGCCTTGCTCTGGCAAGCGTGGATTATGAGCCAAAGTGGTAGTTGAATTCTACCCAGCCCTGGCGGCCTTGCGGGCTGTAGCTGCCCACCGGGTAGTACGGCCAGCCGCCGCTGTCGTCGCGCTTGATCTTGTCGAACACGTTGTTGACGATCAGCGACAAGGTGGCGCGGTCGTTGATGCGGTACACGGTGCTGATATTGGCCAGCGCCGTCGGCGTCAGGTAGCCGGTGCCGGCGGCGTTCGGGATCTTGCCGTAGCGGCTGACCAGCAGGGTGTTCGACCAGTCGCCCGCGCTCCAGTTCACGCTCAGGTTCAGCTTGTCGGGCCAATCCATGTTCGTCAGCGATTTCGTCTCGTCGATCTCTTCGTCGCCGACGAATTGCTGCGACTTCTTGCTCAGCACCTTGGCATAGTTGGCCTTGAAGGCAAAACGGCCGTAGTCCGCCGTGCGCAGCAGGTACTTCAGGCTCACGTCGATGCCGCTGCTGCTCTGCTTTGCCGCATTGATCGGGTTGACGGTGATGGTCTTGATCTCGCCGGCGCGGTTCAGGGCATTCGCCGCGAAGCGCTCGACGCGGCCCAGGGTATCGACGCAGGTCGGCGAATTGATATCCGTCTTGCCCAGGCGGCAATCGGCTTCGTCGCGCAGGATCTTGTCGGCGCTCAAATTCGTCACCAGGTCATCGATCTTGATGTTCCAGTAGTCGACGGAGACGTCGAAGTTCGAGCTGGGCGACCAGACGGCGCCGACGCCAAACGACTTGCCTTTTTCCGACTGCAGGTCCTTGCTGCCGTTCTGCACATAATCGGCGCCCGGCGACTTGTTGGCAAATTCGCAGCCTTCGATGGCCTGGCCAGCCGCGCCGCAGCGGTAGTAGTCGGTGGTGCTCGAGTAGTAACCGGTGCCGCGCGCCTTGTAGATGTAGTTCATGTCCGGTGCGCGAAAGCTGGTGGCGTAGTTGGCGCGGAACAGCAGCTCAGGCGCGGGACGCAGTTCCAGGCCGCCGTTGTAGGTGAACTTGCCCTCATGGCGGCCGGCAAAGCTGTAGCGGTCGTAACGGCCGGCCAGGGTACCGGTCAGCTTCTCGTGCAGCGGCAGATTCAATTCCGCCCCCAGCGCATAGCGGGTACGCGTGCCGGCCGTGATATCGGATTTGGTGGCGACGTTGAAATAACCATCGTTCAGGCGCGCATCGGGCACATTGCTGAAGCCCTGCTTGCCCGCTTCGGCGATGGTGGCGATCTTCGCCACGCCGGCGGGCAGCTGGAACAGGTCGCCGTTTGTGGCCAGGCTCAGGGTATTCGTCCAGGCCTTGTCGTCGCTGTCGGAATTGCCCGTGATGCTGTCGAATTCGGCCGCCGTCAGGCGGCGCGACAGGCGGGCCGGATCCGGTGCGTAGATCGGCACGCCGGCAGCGTCGGTGCCCAGTTTCGGTCCCAGGAAGAAGCTGTCGATATTGGCCAGCGCGCGCGGCGTGTGGCTTTCGCTCTTGTACACCGAGGCGTTGTAGTTGGCTTCATACTGCCACGATGACGTGCCGGGAATGCGGCCCTTGGCGCCCAGCGAGATGGCCGTGGCCAGGTCGTCCCACTTGCGGTTGTAGCGCTCCACGCCGCCCATTTCCTCGGGCGAGATATAACGCGTCCACGCTTCGTAGCGGTTCGTATTCTGGTTGCGGAAATAGCTGCTGCCCGTCGACGACGACGTCCACGTCGGGCCGCGCGTATTGTTCTCGGTCGAATTCTTGCCGATCAGAAAGTCGGCGAACAGCGTCGTTTCCGGCGACAGCTCATAGTTGGCGCTGCCGAACATGTTCTGGCTGCGGTTCTTCGTTTGCGTGGTCCAGTAAGTGGGGCCGACTTTCGGACTGGCGCAATAGCTGCCGTTCTTCGCCTGGTACTTGACGACGCTGCCGCCGAACAGGTCGCCGAACTGGTTGCAGGTGTCGCCCAGGTCCACGTAGCTGCCCGAGGTGCCCGCCTGCACCACGCGGCGCGAGGCGATATTTGTCGGCGTGCCCGAGCGCGTGGCCATGAAATCGCGCTGCAGGCTCGACAGCGGATCGCGCTGGCTCAGCTCCACGCTGAACAAGGTATGCAGCTTGTCGAAATTGCCGCCGCCCGTCAGCTGCACGCGCTGGTTGCCGGCGCCGCCGCGCGAGGTGCCGCCCGCCTTGACGTTGATATCGAAACCTTCCGTCTGCTTTTTCAGGATGACGTTGACCACGCCGGCGATCGCGTCGGAGCCATAGATGGCCGATGCGCCGCCGTTGAGGATCTCGATGCGGTCGACTATGCTCGACGGGATGTTCGCCAGGTTGGTGAAGTTGACCGTGCCTTCGTAGGCGACGGGGAAGTCGGCCAGGCGACGGCCATTAAGCAGGATCAAGGTGTGGTTCGGGCCCAGGCCGCGCAGGCTGATGGTATTGGCCGACGGCGTGAACGTATTGCCGAAGTCCTCGCCTTGCGTGAAGCCGCTGTTCTGTACCTGGTTGGTCAGCGCATCGAAGACGTTCTTGTAGCCTTGCTTGGTGATTTCATCGCCCGTCAGGATGGTGACGGACGATGGTCCCTCCAGGCTGGCGCGGGGAATCCGCGAACCGGTGACCACGACGGCTGGCGGGGTGGCCGCCGGCTGCTGATCCGCTGCGGGCGCTTGCGTTTGCGCGTGCGCCTGCCATGCGGAACCGCCCAGGATGGCCAGTACGGCGACGGTGAGCGGTGGTAACTTGAATTGTATAGGCATCTTTGTGCTTCTCAAGGTTAGGGAGAAGGCGAAAGATATCAAAATGCCAGTAATTGCAGAACGAATGGATTCATCTTTCTATATATCAAAATTGTTATATAGAAATATTTCTGAGCAGAAAGCTCCCCCTCCTTCGCCCAGGAAGGGGAGCAAAATTGGGCATTAGCGTTTCAATACAGCAATTTCCTTGTAGGCCGGGCGCAGCAGCCGCGCGGCAGCGTCGGCCGGGTTCTCCATCGAACTCAACAGCCTGAGCGCGCCCGTGGACGGACTACAGCTGCCGCTGTTGCGGTAGCGCAGCGCCGCCGCCAGCATGCCTTCGGCAGGGTCGCCCAGCGGGTTCTGGTAATCGTCGGCCACGTCGCAGGTCGGCGCCATGCCATCGGCGAAGTCGCCAAAGCCCTTGGCGTTGACGCCCTGGAACTGCACGGCGAAATACGTGGTGCCGCAATTGGGCGTGGGATAGAAACCGTAGGGCTTGCCGCACGTCGTGCCGCCGATCAGATTGACCTGCACGTCCACGCCGCGCAAGCCGTTGATGATGGCTTCGCTGGCCGAGCAGGTATTGCCCGTCGTCAGCAAGGTCACGCGCTTGAGGCCCAGCGAGGGCAGCGGCGTGCCCTTGGGCAGAGGGTTCGGCCCGGCAAAGCCCTGGCTTTGCGCATGGAATGGCACGGGCGCTGCCGGCCGCGTCTTGTCATTGGCCAGCACCTGCTCGAAGGTCTTGCCGGTGGTGACTTGCGGGCCCGCAATCATATAGGCGAGCTCGCTGGCGACATCGAGATAGCCGCCGCCGTTGTAGCGCACGTCAAGCACCAGGTCGCTGATGCCGGCCGCCTGGAAGCGGCCCATGGTTTCGACCAGCTGGCGCTCGGCCACGTTGTTGTGGGTGTTGAAGGTCAGATAGCCCACCTTGCCCGTGGGCGTATCGATGATGCGTTCGTTTTGCACGGAACTCGTGCTGACATCCACCGCCTGCAGGCTCGCGGAGATGGGCGCGCCATTGCGGCTGAACCCCAGCGTGTGCGTGCCTTGCGCCGAAGGGAACAGGCCCGCGTTGATGATACCCACGCTGGCAGTATCGGGGGCATTGACGAAATCGACGCCATCGACGGTTTGCAGCGCATCGCCGCGCCGCAAGCCCGCCAGTGCCGCAGGCGAGCCTGGTTCGACGAACGTGACCACGGCCTTGCGCGGCGGCGTGGTGCGCGTCAGCGCCAGCAGCATGCCGTAGCCCAGTTCCACGCCATTGAGCGAGGCTTCCCATTCGGCCGTCGTATACGTGAAATGGAACTGATCCTTCGGCTTGCCGGACGCCGTCGTGGCCGTTGTCTTGAGCACATCGAAATACGCCTTCGCCGTGGCAAAGCTTTGCGGCTGATATGTGGTCGGTACTTCGCGGTACCACAGATACGTTTCATCGATCCAGCTGCGCACCCATGTCTGCTCGTTGAGCAAGGTGCCCGGCTTGTCGATGCTGCTGCCGCTGCGCGGCGCCTCGCAACGGTTCGCGACCGTGGAGGAAGCGACAAGCGCCGTCGGCCCGGTTGGCGCCACGGGCGGCACGACGGGCGCGCTGCCGCTGCTGCCTCCTCCTCCACCGCAGGCGCTCAACACTAATCCGAGGGAAACAACGAGGCAAGGAAGGCGCAGGGAATGCATAAGAAACTTTCCATAAAGAAATTATCGAAAAATTATAATGCGTTTTGCCAGAAAGCGTTGTTTTCTTTGACACAAAAAAATGGCGCCCGCAGGCGCCATTGCTACAAGGTCATGCGCAAACCGTTACGCCACGGTGGCCGCCACGGGTGCTGCCACGACGGGCGGCAGCGGCGTCGGCGCGTTGAAGGCGATCAGCAGACTCGCTTCCTTCTCTTTCGCCGCCTTCAAATAACGCTCCTTCACGTGGCCATAGCCGCGGATGTCTTCCGGGATGCTGGCGATGGCCACGGCTTGCGCCAGCTTGGCCGTCGTCAGTTTCGGCAGCAAGCCGCCCACCGTCGCGCGGTACTCAAGAATCAGCGCGCGCTCCATCTTGCGCTCGGCCGTGTGGCCGAAGATGTCGAACGCCGTGCCGCGCAAGCCCTTGAACTTGGCCAGCACGCCGAACGCCTTCATCATCCACGGGCCGAATTCCTTCTTCACCAGATGGCCCTGGGCATCCGTTTTCGCCATGATAGGCGGCGCCAGGTGGAACTTGAGCTTGATGTCGCCTTCGAACATGGACGCGATCTTCGCCTGGAAGGCGCCGTCCGTGTACAGGCGCGCCACTTCGTACTCGTCCTTGTACGCCATCAGCTTGTAGAAGTAGCGGGCCACGGCTTCCGTCAGGCGCAAGTGCGGGCCATTCAGGGCGCTTTCGGCGGCGCGCACCTGTTTGATGAAGTCCAGGTACTGCTGCGCATACGCGCGGTCCTGGTAGGCCGTCAGCAGGGCGACCCGTTTTTCGATAATGTCGTCGAGCGTGTCGATGCGCTTGAATTCCACCACCTTGGCTGGCGTTGTCATGCGCACCAGGCTGGCCGCGTCATGCGCACCGGCGCGGCCCCAGTTGAAGGCCGCCTTGTTGAACGCCACCGAGACGTTGTTCAAATCGATGGCCTTCATGATGGCAGCTTCCGACAGCGGCACTTTGCCCTTTTGCCAGGCGTAGCCGAGCATGAACATATTCGTCGCGATCGAGTCGCCCATCAGCGCCGTGGCGATCTGGCCCGCGTCGATGAAGTCCACGTGGTCGCTGCCGCAGGCCTTTTCGATTTCCATGCGCGCGGAAGCGCCGGGGAATTGCCAGTCCGGGTTCTTCACGAAGGCGGCCGTCGACGAGCTGGTCGAGTTGATCATGGCCCAGCTGCGGCCCTCTCCCATGCGCGACAGGGCATCGCGGCTGGCCGTGACGATCAGGTCGCAGCCGATTACCAGGTCAGCCGCCCCCGTGCCCACGCGCGTCGAGTGGATATCTTCCTGGCGGTCCGCCAGGCGCACGTGCGACATGACAGGGCCGCCCTTTTGCGCCAGGCCGCTCATGTCCAGCACGGAACAGCCCTTGCCTTCCACGTGGGCCGCCATGGCCAGGATCTGGCCGACGGTGACGACACCTGTGCCGCCGATGCCGGTCACCAGAATGCCGAACGGCTCGGCCGTCGAAGGAATCTGCGGTGTCGGCAAGACCGGTGCGGCTGGCGCGTCCTTGTCGGCGGCAGCTGCCTTTTTCGGCTTTTTCAAGCCGCCGCCTTCCACCGTCACGAAACTGGGGCAGAAACCCGTCGTGCACGAAAAATCCTTGTTGCAGGACGACTGGTTGATCTGGCGCTTGCGCCCCAGTTCCGTTTCCAGCGGTTCCACCGACAGGCAGTTCGATTGCACGGAACAGTCGCCGCAGCCTTCGCAGACGGCTTCGTTGATGACGGCGCGCTTGGCCGGATCCGGGTATTCATTGCGTTTCCGGCGGCGGCGTTTTTCCGAGGCGCAGGTCTGGTCGTAGATCATGGCCGACACGCCGGGCATGTCGCGCAGTTCGCGCTGCACGTCCATCAGTTCCGAACGGTGGCGCACGGTGACGCCTTCCGCCCAGGCGTAATCGTCCGGGTATTTTTCCGGTTCGTCCGTGACGACGATGATGGGACCGACGCCTTCGGCGGCGATCTGGCGCGAAATGATGGCCGGAGATAATGGCCCGTCGAATTCCTGGCCGCCCGTCATGGCCACCGCATCGTTGAACAGAATTTTATAAGTGATGTTCACCTTGGCCGAGACGGCAGCGCGGATGGCCAGGATGCCCGAGTGGAAATACGTGCCGTCGCCCAGGTTGGTAAACACGTGCTTTTCATTCGTGAACGGCGCCTGCCCCACCCACGTGACGCCTTCGGCGCCCATGTGAGTAAACGTCGACGTTTCGCGGTCCATCCATAGCACCATGTAGTGGCAGCCGATGCCGGCCAGCGCGCGCGAGCCTTCCGGCACCTTGGTCGAGCTGTTGTGCGGACAGCCGGAGCAGAAGAACGGCGTGCGGTCTTTCTGCGGATCGGGCTTCACGCTGATCGCTTTCAGCACATTCTCTTTGGCTTCCAAATAGGCGATGCGTTCCTTCACGCGCTGCTCGACGGGGTGACCCGCGTAGTAGCGCGAAATGCGGCTGGCAATCGCGCGGGCGATCATGGCCGGGTTCAGCTCATACGTGGCCGGCAGCAGCCAGTCGCCGTGGCCGGTGCCCTTCTGGTTGCTCCATTCGCCCGTATCGTCGAACTTGCCGACCACGCGCGGACGCTCGCCATCCTTCAGGTTGTACAGTTCTTCCTTCAGCGCGTATTCGAGGATTTGCCGCTTTTCCTCCACCACGAGGATCTCGTCCAGGCCCTTGGCGAATTCGTGCACGCCATCGGCTTCCAGCGGCCAGGTCATGCCGATCTTGTACAGGCGGATGCCGATGTCGGACGCCGTCTGCTCGTCGATGCCCAGGTCGGCCAGCGCCTGGCGCGTGTCCAGATACGATTTGCCGGCCGTGATGATGCCGATGCGCGCCTTCGGGCTGTCCCAGATGATTTTATTGAGCTTGTTGGCACGCGCATACGCCAGCGCCGCATACCATTTGTAGCTGTTCATGCGCACTTCTTGTTCCAGCACCGTGTCGGGCCAGCGGATGTTCAAGCCGCCTGCCGGCATCTCAAAGTCGGTCGGCAAGGTGATCTGCACGCGGTCCGGGTCGAAATCGACGGCGGCGCCCGACTCGATGATGTCGGTCACGCATTTCATCGACACCCACAAGCCCGTGTAGCGGCTCATGGCCCACGCATGCAAGCCGTAGTCGATGTATTCCTGCACCGACGACGGGTACAGCACGGGAATGCCGCAGGCGTTCAGGATATGGTCGGACTGGTGCGCCGTGGACGAGGATTTGGCCGCATGGTCGTCGCCGGCCAGCACCAGCACGCCGCCGTGCTTGGCGGAACCGGCGTTATTGGCGTGTTTAAAAACGTCGCCGCAGCGGTCGACGCCGGGGCCCTTGCCGTACCACATGCCGAACACGCCATCGTATTTCGCGTCTTCGAACAGATTCGTTTGCTGCGTGCCCCAGACGGCCGTGGCGGCCAGGTCTTCGTTCAGGCCCGGGTGGAATTTGACGTGGTGTTCATCGAGATATTTTTTTGCCTTGATCGCCGTCATGTCGACAGACGTCACAGGCGAACCGCGGTAACCGGTGATGTAGCCGGCCGTATTCAGGCCAGCCTTCAGGTCACGCTCGCGCTGTAGCATGGGCAGGCGGATCAGCGCTTGCGTGCCCGTCATGAAGGCGCGGCCACGCTCCAAAGTGTATTTGTCGTTCAGGGAAATGTCGGACGCGTGCGCGCCCGGCTCAAGACTCGAGCCCTTGATTGGTGCATTCATTACTTGTCTCCATTATTCTCTGTGCTACGCGTGCAAAGTCGGTTGAACTCACACGTACCGGCCGCGCTTTGTGGGCAATGCCGGTGCGGAAAAATGACTTGTTTGTCGTAGACTACCACAGGAAGGCGCACAGTTCTTTTGCTGCACTGCACTCCTGCGTTCGTACCTTTTGCTGCTTTTTAGTGCTTCTTTTTGCGGGCATGTCGGGTTACGCCATTCTGGCTAACCCGACCTACAGCCTGCGTTTTTTGCTGGCAATGTCGGATTACGCTGCGCCTCGGCGGCCCCGCTAATCCGACCTACCTGAATGGCACGGGACGCGTAGGTCGGCTTAGCCGGAACGGCGTAAGCCGACAAACAGCCCCGGCTTACGCCGCGCTCGTATCTTTCAATACGCCGCGCTTGATCTGGTCCAGCTCGATCGATTCGAACAGGGCGCGGAAGTTGCCTTCGCCGAAGCCCTGGTCGCCCTTGCGCTGGATGATCTCGAAGAAGATCGGGCCGATCACCGTCTGCGTGAAGATTTGCAGCAGCAGTTCGCGTTCGTTTTCCGTGCTGTGGCCATCGATCAGGATGCGCAGCCGGCGCAGTTCTTCCAGCTGCTCGCCATGGTTCGGCAGGCGGCGGTTGACCAGCTCATAGTAAGTTTCAATCGTGTCCTGGAAATCGATACCCGTATCGCGCATGCCTTGCACGGACGCGTAGATATTGTCCGTACCCAAGGCGATATGCTGGATGCCTTCGCCGTGGTACTGGTCCAGGTATTCGGCGATCTGCGACTTGTCGTCCGACGATTCATTGATCGGGATGCGGATCTTGCCACATGGCGAAGTCATGGCTTTCGACTTCAGACCAGTATGCTTGCCTTCGATATCGAAGTAGCGCACTTCGCGGAAGTTGAACAGGCTTTCATAGAAATTCGCCCATTCCTTCATGCGGCCCCGGTGCACATTGTGCGTCAGGTGGTCGATATAGGTCAGGCCATGGCCGACCGGGTTGGCGACGGCGCCGGGAATGGCGACAAAGTCGACGTCATAAATGCTGATGTCGCCGATACCGCCCGGAGCGGCCGCGTCCGGCTTGTCGGCGCCCTTGCCGCGCCAGCGGTCGACGAAATACAGTAGGGAATCGCCGACGCCCTTGATGGCGGGGATATTCAGTTCCATCGGGCCCGTTTTATTGTCGAAACCCCAGGCGCCCAGTTCCAGCGCGCGACGGTAGACGAAAGCCGCGTCATCGACGCGGATAGCGATGGCGCACACGGACGGGCCGTGATGGCGGGCAAAACGCTGCGCGAACGAATCTTGTTCGGCATTGATGATGAAATTGATGTCGCCCTGACGGTACAGGGTCACATCCTTGTGGCGGTGGCGCGCGATGGCCGTGAATCCCATGTTCTCGAACAGCTTGCCCAATGCTTTTGGGTCTGGTGCTGCATACTCGACGAACTCGAAACCATCGGTACCCATCGGGTTATCCCAAGGCTGAAATTGCATGATGTCTCCTCCAAGAAGTAGCGCACAGTATAGGCGCGGTCTGTGGGCATTAAATGCCAAAGATCTCCCGAACATCCATGATTTGCGCAATAATATTGCGTGAAACAAGAACCACCGGAGGAAGCATGAGCAAAATTACGCTGGATAAAACGGACCGCAAGATCCTCGCCGTCCTGCAGGCCGATGGCCGCCTGTCGAATCAGGACGTGGCCGAGCAGGTCAGCCTGTCGCCGTCGCCATGCTTGCGCCGCGTCAAACGGCTGGAAGAAGCGGGCGTGATCCGCCAGTACGTGGCCCTGCTGGACCCGGAAAAGATCGGCCTGGGGCTATTGGCTTATGTCAACGTGCGGCTGGAAAAGCACAGCGACGCCACGGCCCACAGCACGGCAAGAGTGCTGGCGCCGAATCTGGTGACGAACACGTCGCCGCGCGCCGACTTCGCCGTGGCCGTAGCGCAATGGCCGGAAGTGGTGGCCTGCTATGCGATGACGGGCGAAATGGATTATCTGCTGCGCGTGCACGTGGAAGACATGGAGCACTTTTCGCGCTTCATGATGGCGACCCTGCTGCGCCACCCGGCCGTGCTGGACGTGAAATCGAGCTTTGCCTTGCAGCGCATCAAGGATACGACGGCCCTGCCCTTACTGTGACGGCGGTGACGGCGGCCCGGGCTTCTTCTTACGGCCCGGCAAGCGGTCCCACAACTTGAACGCGGCGCGCGCATTGGCCTTGAACGTGTAGTCGAACATGGCGAACTGCTCCTGCACGGCTTCCTGCAGCATGCTGCTCGGATTCGGCGGCAACAGTTTCAGATAGGCATCGGCTTCGCCATAGTCGCGCTGGATTTCCATGCCCGCCTTCTTGGCAATATGCATCATCGTCTTGTTTGACGACAAACAATGCATGTACAGGGTATCGACATCGTTGTTGCGGCAGTGGATCGCCGCCCGCTCGAACAGTTTCGACCCTACGCCCATGCCGCGCATGGATTTCGACACCGATACGCCAAACTCGGCCACCTGCTCCTTGTCCGTCACGACGCTTTTCGCCGGCGACGTGTCCTTCGGCGCGAACGCCAGATGCCCCACGCCCACCAGCTTGAACAGGCTGTTGTAGACGCCGTAGACCATGTCGCGCGAGAAATCCATCTTTTGCACGTACTGGGCGACGAGCTCATCGGGCAAGGCGCTGCCGAAGCGCAGCAGGCGGTCGCTTTTCTCCAGATTCAGGAAATGCTTCATCATGCGGCGCCGGTCGCGCTCATGCAATTGCTTGACGAGCACGGTCGGACGCCCGCCGCCGCTACGGTTGAGCCAGCGGCGAAACGGGTTCTGGAACAATTTGGGCAGGGTCATGGCAGCTCCGTGCTGCTGATCGCGTTCGTGACGGCTTCGACCCGCGCCGCATGGATGAGCTCGGGAATCCGCTTCGGTTCGTGTGCGCAAGCTTGTGCCAGCGCGCCCGCATCGACGCCGCGCACGGCCGCCAGCATGGCTTGCAGCCAGGCGGACTGCGGGAACACCGGATTGTGGGCCTGCACGTCGCAGGCGATGGCGTCCAGCATCTGCACAAAGCGCTGCGGCTTGCGCAGTCCGTCGCAGCGCTCGCACAAGCGCACCAGTTCCTCGGCGCGCAAGGCCAGCGCACCGGCGACGACAGCCTGCTCGCGCGCCGCCATCACGGCCAGCTCGCGGCAATCGTTGGGCACGCGCAGGCGCTCGCTGAGCGCATTGATCTGCCCAACCGGCACGGCCAGCATCAGCACGGCAAAGCGCACGCACAGTGCGTGGCCTGCGCCCGCCGCGTGATCGATCACGCGCAGCAAATGGTCGTTGATTGTCAATTCCGGCAGGATACGCGCCAGGGCGCCGCACTCGTGCAGCACCGTCAGCATGCGTGACGGCCGCGCTTCCATCAATCCTTTCGCCACTTCCTGCCACACGCGCTCGGCCACCAGGGCGTCCACTTCGCCGTCCAGCACCATCCGGCGCATCAGTTCCATGGTAGCGGACGCTACAGTGAAAGTATGAAAACGGGCGGCAAAGCGGGCCAGGCGCAAAATGCGCACGGGATCTTCGCCGAACGCATCGGAGACGTGGCGGAACACTTTGTTTTGAATATCGTCAATGCCGCCGAACGGGTCGGTCAAGCTACCGTCCTCGGCCTGCGCGATGGCGTTGATGGTGAGATCACGGCGCACCAGGTCTTCTTCCAGGGTGACGTCGGGCGCCGTGTGGAAGACAAAGCCCCGGTAGCCGGGGGCAGTCTTGCGTTCCGTGCGGGCCAGCGCGTATTCTTCCTGCGTCTTCGGGTGCAGGAAGACGGGGAAATCCTTGCCCACGGGCCGGAAGCCCCGGCGCAGCATGTCTTCCGGCGTGGCACCGACGACGACGTGGTCGTGATCTTTCACGGGCAAGCCCAGCAGTTGGTCGCGCACCGCGCCACCGACCGTGTAAATCTTCATGGTAAACGTCTCTTAATCAGGCAATTCCGCGTCGTGCTTGGGCGCCGTTTCCGTCTCCGCCAGCGCTTCCGCGATCCAGCGGGCCACGGCCGGGTGCGCCTGCACGCGCTCGCAATACGCGTTCAGGGCCGGCGCCAGGCTTACGCCATAGGTGCGGAAACGCATGACGACGGGAGCAAAGTACGCATCGGCGATGGAAAAATCGCCGAACAGGAACTGGTGGTGGCCAAAGCGAGATAAACACTCTTCCCATATTTCGCTGATGCGGCCGATGTCCGCCTGCGCGGCAGCCGTGCGGCCCCGTCCCGGCAACTTGGCCTTGATATTCATCGACATGTCCGTACGCAAGCCGGTGAAGCCCGAGTGCATTTCCGCGCAGACACAGCGCGCCATGGCGCGCGCGGCCACGTCCTGCGGCCACATGTGCTTATCGGGAAACTGCTCGGCCAGGTATTCGCAGATGGCCAGGCTGTCCCAGATCGTGATCTCGCCCGCCAGCAGCACGGGAACCCGGCCGCAGGCCGAATACTCGGCGATTTTGGTGGCCGTGTCGCTCTGGTCGAGCAGCACGCGCACTTCCTGAAACGCAATGCCGAACGCCGTCATGGCCACCCACGGGCGCATCGACCACGATGAGTAATTCTTGTTGCCGATGATGAGGGTCAGGCCCGGCTCGCGCGCGGCGGCCAGGGTTTGCGTCAGGCTGGGATCAAGGATGGTCGTTTGCATGGTCGGGTATCTTTAGTTGGATGAGGGCAAGTCAACCGCGATGGCGCTGTTTTTCGGCCCAACGGTACCCAGGCGCGCTTTCAGCGATTGCGGGCTCTTCTCGAACAGGGCCGCGTAATACGTGGCGTTGGCCATCACGTTTTTCACGTAGCCGCGCGTTTCCGTGTACGGAATGATCTCGGCAAAGACGGCGCCTTCCAGCGGACGGGTCATGGTGGCGCGCCAGATGCGCAAGCGCCCCGGTCCCGCGTTGTAGGCGGCGCTGGCCAGCACTTGCGAACCGTCAAGACCGCCAAGCACCATGTTCAGGTAATTCGTGCCCAGCAAGACGTTGGTGCGCACGTCGCTCAAGGTTTCCGTGACGAAATCCGTCAAACCGATCTTCTTGGCGACGTAGCGGGCCGTCGACGGCATCACCTGCATCAGGCCGGACGCGCCCACGTGCGACTGCGCATCCATGATGAAGCGCGATTCCTGGCGGATCAGGCCATACACCCAGGCTTTGTCGAGACCCAGGGTTTGCGTGGCCGGGTGCATGACGTCGTCGTGCGGCGTCGGGTAGCGCTGCGTATAGTCCACTTCCAGGCGCGTGCGGTCCGAGGTGTTGACCATGCGGTCGAGCACATTGTTCTGGCGCGCAAATTCCGCGGCCGCCAGATGCTGGCGGTCCGTCATCGAACGCAATTCCCAGTTCCACTCGCGCGTGCCTTCGAAACGCAAGCGCATGTTGAAGAATTTCAAGGCGCGCTGCAGTCCCGGATTGGCGGCCATGGCGGCGATTTCCGCCGGCGTGATGGGCTGGCCAGGCGGCGGCAGCACCAGGTGGTTGCCCAGCTCTTCATTGGCCAGCAAGCCGTAGAAATTCGATTGCTCGGCAATCGTGCGGTACAGGGCGTCCGCCTGCGCGTTCGGACGGCCCGGCGTTTCCGCCTGCTGCGCGCGCGCCAGCCAGTAGACCCAGGTCGGATCGGCACGCAAGGACGCCGGCATGGCCTGGATGGACGACTTCACCACAGGCCAATTGCCTTCACGCAAGGCGATACGCGCCTTCCACTGCATCTGCTCCTGGGTCAACGGCGCGCCATTGGTTTTTTGCCAATACTCAAACGCTTCCGGCGCCAGCGAATACGACGCTTGCAGGGCCAGGCTGGCCCAGCCGATGGCCTGTTCCTGCGGCGTCAGCTGCGAACTCGCCTTTTGCAAAGCCACGACGCCCAGCTTCAAGGTGCTTTTCGCCATGCGGCCGACGGCCACCAGGTACATCTCGTGGTCGGCGCGGCCCGCGCCCGCGCCCTTGGCCAGCACCAGCGCCGGCAAATCGATCGCTTGCGCCATCTTCGCGTCGGACGCGCCCAGCAGCAGCGCGATGCGGCGCGCCGGGCCCGTGGCGTTGGTCTGGCCCGCCAGGCGGATCTGCGCCCACAGGTCGTTCGTGTCGAACTGGCCGTTTTGCGCCAATGCCGCGATCAGGCTGCCGCACGCTTCGCCATAGCCGGGCGGAGACACCAGCAGGTTGCGCGCCTCGGGCGCCACGTTCTGTCCCTTGGCGGCGCGCGACATCAGCGCGTAGCACTTGAGCTGGGTGTCGTCGTCGAGAGCGAATTGCGGGTATTGTTCATCGAACACAACCCAGTCACGCTTGCGGCCCAGCTCCAGCAGCCAGTCGTTGCGGAAACGGTCGGCGATGGCGCTGCCCTTGTAGCGGTTCAGGTAATCGCGAAATTGCGCCTCGGTCAGCAGTTTGATGCGCGGTTTCAGCCGATAATAGTCAACATACGATGGAATCTGGTAATTCGTCAGGCGCCCCGCATAGAAGTCGGCTTTTTCGACGTCATCCTTGCGCGCGGCGTCGCGCAGCAGCAGGAAGGCATCATCCTCGCTGCGCGTGTCGGGGGCGGCTGGGGATACGGTGGTGGAAACCTGGGCCAAGGCGGCCAGGGGAGACAAGGCCGATGCAACACACAGCATCGTGCCGGCAATCCATTTCAGTGGGGAAATCAATGTACGACTCTCAATCTTAACTTGATGGTGATATGAATAGCGACCCTAGAATAACATGCGATCCGGCTACACGGCCACCCATTGCGCCACAGGAAAAAGCCGGCTTGCGCAAAGCCTTGCTGGCGGCCCGGCGCGCCTTGCCCGACGCCACGCGAGTAACGTGGGATGCGGCCATCGCGCAACGCCTGCTGGACTGGAGCGCACAGGAAAACGTCAAGGAACTGGGCGTGTACTGGCCCCTGCATGGCGAGCCGGACTTGCACGGCGCGTATGCGCAGCTGGCCGCGCGCGGCGTGGCGCTCAGTCTGCCCGTGGTGCTGGAAAAACATGCGCCGCTGGCATTCAGCCACTGGACGCCGGGCGAGCCCATGGTTAAAGATGGCATGGGCGTGGCGGTGCCGGCCCGGTTGCGCCTGCGGCCTGCGCCCGCCACCCTGCTCGTGCCCTGCCTGGGTTTTAATACGGAACGTTACCGGCTCGGCTATGGCGGCGGGTATTACGACCGCACACTGGCGGCCGCGCCGCGTCCACGCACGCTCGGTATCGCCTATGCCTGCCTGGCGGCCAGCTTTCCCAACGGCGAATACGACATCGCCCTCGATCACATCGTGACGGAGGGCGATCTGTACTGACGAATCAGACGGGGATTACTTGACCAGGCGCTGCCACAGTGCGGTCGTGGGCGCCGCCTGGTTCATGCTATAGAAATGCAAGCCTGGCGCGCCGCCGTCCAGCAAACGCTCGCACAAGCCCGTCACCACGTCCAGGCCGAACGCCTTGATGGACGCGCTGTCGTCGCCGAAGCTGGCCAGTTTCAGACGCACCCAGCGTGGAATTTCCGCGCCGCACATGTCCGAAAACCGCATCAGCTGCGTGTAGTTCGTGATCGGCATGATGCCGGCCACGATGGGCACGTCGATGCCCATCTTCTGCGTCTGCTCGACAAACTGGAAATACGCGTCGGCATTGTAGAAGTACTGGGTGATGGCCGCATTCGCGCCAGCCTGCACCTTGCGCGCGAACGCGTTCAGGTCGTCCTGCGGCGAACGGGCTTGCGGGTGCACTTCCGGATAGGCGGCCACTTCGATATGGAAATGGTCGCCCGTCTCGGCACGGATGAATTCCACCAGCTCGTTGGCGTAGCGAAACTCGCCCGAAGCGCCATAGCCGCTGGGCAAGTCGCCGCGCAAGGCGACGATACGCTTCACGCCGGCCGCCTTGAAGTCGGCCAGCACGGCGCGGATCGATTCGCGCGAGCCACCGACGCACGACAGGTGCGGTGCGGCCTGTTCACCGGCAGCCAGGATCTCGCGCACGGTGTCCAGGGTACCTTGCTGCGTGGTACCGCCGGCGCCAAACGTCACCGAGAAATACTTTGGATGCAACTCAGACAACTTGACACGCGTGGCGCGCAGCTTTTCCGCCCCTTCCAGGGTTTTCGGCGGGAAAAACTCAATACTGAAATTATGCTTTTCCATCGTCATTACTCAAAAGTAAGGTCGACAGGGCCCAGGAAATGACGCTGTACAGCAATGCACCCCCCACGGCCGACCAGAAACTGGCGACATGGAAACCATCGATCACCTGCGCCACCAGCCAGAACATGAAGCCGTTGATGATGAAAATGAACAGGCCCAGCGACAAGAACGTCACGGGCAAGGTCAGCAGGATCAGCAAAGGACGGATCAGCGCATTGACCAGCCCCAGCACGGCAGCGGCCAGCAGCGCGGTCCAGCCGCTGCTCATCGTCACCGAATGCATCAGGTAGGGGACGGCAAACAGGGCTGCCGCATTGATAAACCAAATCAGTAGCAAGCGCATTTCTCTAGCCTGTCAAAGAAAGTCAGGCCGGCAACAGCCGGCACAAAAGATATACCGATCAGTCTTGTTGCCTCAGGAACCGTAGCGAGCGGATGCGCGGCGTGGCCGAGAAGCGTAGCTGTACGAAGTACGGGGCCGCCGAGGCAGCGAGCATCGCCGGCCGCGCCCCGCGCCGCGCAGTAGGTTCATGAGGCAACCATCTTAGTAACGGTAGTGCTCTGGCTTGTAAGGACCTTCCGTGCGCACGCCGATGTAGTCGGCTTGCTCTTGCGTCAGTTCCGTCAGCTGCGCATTCAACTTTTTGAGTTGCAGGCGGGCGACTTTTTCGTCCAGGTGTTTTGGCAGGGTGTACACGCCGACCGGGTAGTTGGCCGTGTTTGCGTACAGTTCGATCTGGGCGATCGTCTGGTTGGCGAACGACGAACTCATCACGTACGACGGGTGGCCCGTGCCGCAACCGAGGTTGACCAGGCGGCCTTCGGCCAGCAGGATGATGCGGCGGCCCGACGGGAAGATGATGTGGTCGACTTGCGGCTTGATGTTTTCCCACTCATATTGTTTCAACGAAGCGACGTCGATTTCATTGTCGAAGTGACCAATGTTGCAGACGATGGCCTGGTCTTTCATGCGCGTCAGGTGATCGTGCGTGAGGATGTGATAGTTGCCCGTGCAAGTGACAAAGATGTCGCCGTGTTCGCAGGCGTAATCCATGGTCACCACGCGGTAGCCTTCCATCGCCGCCTGCAGTGCGCAGATCGGATCGACTTCCGTCACCCATACTTGCGCCGACAGGGCACGCATGGCTTGGGCCGAACCCTTGCCTACATCACCGTAACCGGCGATGACGGCCACTTTACCGGCGATCATCACGTCGGTGGCGCGCTTGATGCCGTCGACCAGGGACTCGCGGCAGCCATACAGGTTGTCGAATTTCGATTTCGTGACGGAATCGTTCACGTTGATCGCAGGGAAAGCCAGCTTGCCTTCCTTGTGCATTTGATACAGACGGTGCACGCCGGTCGTCGTTTCTTCCGTCACGCCGAGGATTTCCGGCAGGCGCTTCGAGTACCAGGTCGGATCGGCCAGCAAGTGCTTCTTGATCGAGTTGAACAGGCAGATTTCTTCGTCCGAACCGGGGTTGGCCAGCACCGACAGGTCGGTTTCCGCGCGCACGCCCAGGTGCAGCAGCAGGGTGGCATCGCCGCCATCGTCGAGGATCATGTTCGAGTAGACAGCCTTGCCGTCCACGTTCGGCCATTCGAAGATGCGGTGCGTGTATTCCCAGTAGTCGTCCAGCGACTCGCCCTTGACGGCGAACACAGGCGTGCCGGCGGCAGCGATGGCGGCAGCGGCGTGATCTTGCGTGGAGTAAATGTTGCACGATGCCCAACGCACTTGCGCGCCCAGTGCTTCCAGGGTCTGGATCAGCACGGCGGTCTGGATGGTCATGTGGATGGAACCGGTGATGCGCGCGCCTTTCAGAGGCTGCGCTGCCGCGAATTCTTCGCGGATGGCCATCAGGCCAGGCATTTCCGTTTCAGCAATCTTGATTTCTTTGTCGCCCCATGCGGCCAAGGTGATATCGGCGATGGTGTAGTCGTGTTGCGATTTGAGTACGGCGTTCATCACGCCCTCCTTTCAGTTGAAAAAGGTACGTGAGCGCAGTTGCAGGATATTCCGAGCCTGGCGAATTTCTTCGTCGCAACGCTCCTCGGACGGGGGATTTTAACATTGTCAAGGCCGGTACGCCAGCTTGTTTGCCATGCATTGCCATGTAACAACACATAAAAAAAGCGCCCACGACCTAAAGGCCGGGGCGCTTTTCTTGCAAGTCTGACTAGATTACTTCAGGCCGGCGGCGTCGCGCAGCAGGGCGACCTTGTCCGTGCGCTCCCACGTGAATTCCGGCTCTTCGCGGCCGAAATGGCCGTAGGCGGCGCTCTTCTGGTAGATCGGGCGCAGCAGGTCGAGCATTTGCACGATGCCTTTTGGACGCAAATCGAAGTGCGCCAGCACCAGCTTGGCGATTTCCGCGTCAGGAATCACGCCCGTGCCTTCCGTGTAGACGGTGATGTTGATCGGTTTGGCCACGCCGATGGCGTAGCTGACCTGCACCTGGCATTGACGCGCCAGGCCGGCCGCGACGATGTTTTTCGCCACATAACGGGCCGCGTAGGCTGCCGAACGGTCGACTTTCGATGGGTCCTTGCCCGAAAACGCGCCGCCGCCATGCGGGGCTGCGCCACCGTAGGTGTCGACGATGATCTTGCGGCCGGTCAAGCCGCAATCGCCTTGCGGACCGCCGATGACGAAACGGCCCGTCGGGTTGACGAGGAATTTCGTGTCCGTCAGCCATTCGCGCGGCAGGACAGGTTTGATGATTTCTTCGATGACGGCTTCTTCGATCTGCTTGTGCGAGATTTCCGGCGCATGCTGGGTCGACAGCACGACCGTGTGCACGCCGACGGGGCGGCCATCGACGTAGCGCAGGGTCACTTGCGATTTTGCATCCGGACGCAGCCATGGCAAACGGCCATCCTTGCGCAGCTGCGACTGGCGCTCGACCAGGCGGTGCGCGTAGTGGATGGCGGCCGGCATCAGCTCGGCCGTTTCATCGCAGGCGTAGCCGAACATCAAGCCCTGATCGCCAGCGCCTTGATCCAGATCAATGCCCGCACCTTCATCGACGCCTTGCGCGATGTCGGGCGACTGCTTGTCATAGGCCACCAGCACGGCGCAACCCTTGTAGTCGATGCCGTATTCCGTGTTGTCGTAGCCGATGCGTTTGATGGTTTCGCGCGCAACTTGAATATAATCCACATTGGCGTGAGTGGTAATCTCGCCAGCCAGCACCACCAGACCCGTGTTGCACAGGGTTTCGGCAGCCACGCGGGCGGCTGGATCCTGGGTCAGAATGGCGTCAAGGATGGCGTCGGAAATTTGATCGGCAACCTTGTCGGGATGGCCTTCCGAAACGGATTCGGAAGTGAAGAGATAGTCGTTTGACATTGCAAGCTCCTGATTACTATGTGAATGTTCTGTCGCAGTAAAGAGGATTTTGCCTGCGACGCTTTAGCGATATTTATATTCCGCTTCGCAAGTTGTCTATTAACTCAGCGGTTACTGCATACGTGGTATTTTACGCTTCTTAAAAAATTTTGGCACAGCAACACGCCATTCCTGGAAACCGCTTATACATGTTAGTCCCAATTTTTCGCTTCTTGTCCGTCTTTCCCCTGCCCGTCCTGCATGGCCTGGGCGCTGCGCTCGGCTGGGTGATTTACGCCATTTCCCCGTCCTACCGCCGCCGCATGCGCGAGAACATGCAAGGTGCGGGGTTTTCGCAACACTTGCACACGGCCGTGGCCGAAGCGGGCAAGAGCGTGCTGGAATTACCGTTCATCTGGTGCGCGCCGGCCGAGCGCGTGGCGCGCCACGCAACGGTGGAAAACTGGGAACTGGTGGAAAAAGCGCTGCAGCATGGCCGCGGCATCGTCTTCCTGACGCCGCACCTGGGCTGCTTTGAAATCGTCGCCCAGCAAATCGCCCTGCGCACGCCGCTCACCGTGATGTACCGCCCGCCCAAGCGCGCCGCCTTGAAACCGCTGATCGAAGGGGCCCGCGCGCGCGAAAACCTCATGCTGGCGCCAGCCAATATGTCGGGCGTGCGCATCTTTGCCAAATGCCTGAAAAAAGGTCAGCCCATCGGCCTGCTGCCCGACCAGGTGCCGCAGGAAGGCGAAGGCGTGTGGGCCGACTTCTTCGGCCGTCCCGCCTACACCATGACCCTGCCGGCCAAGCTGGCGCAGATGGGCGGCGCCGAAGTCATCATTACCTACGCGGAACGCCTGCCGGGCGGACGCGGCTATGTCGTGCATTTCGTGCCGTTTACCGAATCGCTCGACAGCACCTCGGCCGAACAGGCACGCACCATCAATGCGGCCATGGAGCAATTGATCGCGCGTAGCCCGGCGCAATACTTGTGGAGCTACAACCGCTATAAAGTGCCGCGCGGCGCACCGCCGCCCACGCCGGCCACGTCCGATGCCGCCGGGGAGCAGGCATGAGACTGCTGATCGCCTTCATGTGGCTGCTGCACTGGCTGCCCTTGCCTATCCTCGGCCGCTTCGGCGTGGCCGTCGGCAGCGTGCTGTTCATCGCCATGCCCACGCGGCGCAAGATCGCCCTGACGAATCTGCGCCTGTGCATGCCGGAATTGACGGAACAACAGCGCGTGGCGCTGGCGCGCCAGCATTTCCAGGCCTATTCGCGCAGCGTGTGGGAACGCAGCATCCTGTGGTGGTCGTCGGAAGCGCGCCTGAACCGCCTGATCAAAAAGGTGCCCGCCTTCCCGGGCCAGCAGATCGCGGCCAAGCCCACCATCCTGCTGTGTCCGCATTTCGTCTGCCTCGACGTGGCCGGCGCCGCCACGGCCATGGAAATTTCCGCTTCATCGATGTACGTGCAGCAAAAGAACGCCGCCTTCGACCAGGCTTTGCGCAACGGCCGTTCCCGCTTCAAGCCGCCCAAGCTGTTTACGCGCCAGGACGGCATCAAGACGATTTTGCGCGCGCTGCGCGACGGCTTGCCGTATTTCATGCTGCCGGATATGGATTTTGGCGAAAAGGATGCGGAATTCGTACCCTTCTTCGGCGTGCCCGCCGCCACCCTGACGGCCACGGCGCGCCTGGCGCTGGCCGCCAAGGCGCAGGTGATTCCCGTCATCGCCACCTTCCTGCCCAACTACCAGGGCTGGCAAGTGACCTACTATCCGGCGTGGGACGATTATCCGGGCGACGACATCACGGCCGCCACGCGCCGCATGAACGAGTTCATCGAGGAGCGCGTGCGCGAAGCGCCGGCCGAGTATTTCTGGACCCATAAACGCTTCAAGACGCGTCCGGAAGGCGAAGCATCGTTCTATAACCAGCACAAGTGATACGGCAGACCATGAAACTCCACTTTACGAAAATGCATGGCGCCGGCAATGACTTCATCGTCATCGACGCCATCAACCAGGATATCAACTTCACGCCGGCCCAGTGGCAACGCCTGGCCGACCGCCGTTTCGGCATCGGCGCCGACCAGATTCTCGTGGTGGAAAAGCCGCGCCTGCCCGGCTGCGACTTCCGCTACCGCATCTACAACAACGATGGCGGCGAAGTCGAGCAATGCGGCAATGGCGCGCGCGCCTTCGTCAAGTTCGTCAGCGAAAAAGGTTTGTCGAACAAGGCCAGCATCCGCGTGGAAACCATGGCCGGCGTCATCGCGCCGCGCCTGGAACTCGACGGCAGCATCACGGTCGACATGGGCGCGCCCATACTCGAGCCCGCGCTGGTGCCGTTCGATGCAGCCGGCCTCGATGGTGTGGCGCAAGGCAGCGACACCTTGTGGCCGCTGGACCTGGCACTGCCGGGCCAAACCGCGCCCGTGCTGGTATCCGTCGTCTCGATGGGCAACCCGCATGCCGTGCAAGTGGTCGGCGATGTCGATGCGCAAAACCTGGAACAATCGGGCCCGCTGATCGAGCACCATCCACGCTTTCCCCGCAGGGTCAACGCCGGCTACATGCAGATCGTCGACCGCCAGAACGTGAAATTGCGCGTATTTGAACGGGGCGCCGGTGAAACACTGGCGTGCGGCACGGGCGCCTGCGCCGCCGCCGTGGCCGGCATCCGTCGCGGCTTGCTCGATTCCCCCGTGCGCATCAGCGCGCGCGGCGGCGAACTGTCGATCGCCTGGCAAGGCCCCGGCCATCCCGTCCTGATGACGGGCCCGGCCGTGACCGTGTTCGAAGGCACGATCGAGCTGTAAGCACCTAAAAGTCAGGCCGCCAGGAACTGCTGTTCCTGCGCGACATCAAATTCGGCCAGGTAACATTTCAGGCGGTACAGGCGCTGCCGGTAATTGCCTTCCGGTCCCGCCACGCCGCAATCGACGCGTTCAAACAGGCGCACCACCTGATCGAGCAACTGGCGCTCCTGCGCCGTGCGGATCAGCACGAGGCGCCGCTTGCCGCGCCCATGCGCGGCACTGATATCGATCAACAAACAATGCCCCTGGTCGGCCGCATGGATATCGAGCAGCAGCGCCTCGGCACGCGACAGATGAAAGCAGCGCGCCAGTTCCAGGCGCGCCGCCAGCAAGGGATGGCTCTGGCCCAACTGGCGCAGTTGTCCATGCGCATGCATGGCGGTGCCCTGGCCCCAGTCGCCGGGTTCGCCTTGCGGCGCGATTTTCGCCAGCGCCGCTTCCGCTTCACTGCTGCCTTGCGCCTGCGCCTGCAGCAGCCAGTACGCGGCACGCACATCGTTGTTGACGCCGTCGCGGCGATTGCGCCACGCATGCATGCCGCACTCGAGCTGGGCCGGGCCATGCCCCAGGTCGGCGGCCCTCTCCAGGCAGAAATGGGCTTCGACCACATTACGCTGGGAAAATTCCGGTTTCGTATAGATGCGCGACAGCACGAACCAGGCTTCGGCCAGTCCCTGCTCGCCCGCCTGCGTCAGCCAGCGCACGGCACGCTTGAAATTGGCTGCGCCATTGCGCGTGGCCAGACGCTGGCCATGTGCATCCATGCGCGCATAGCCGAGCCCCAGCTCCAGCTGCGCCGTGCGGTCGCCGCCATGCGCGGCCAGCTCGCAGCACTGCCACCCTTCGGCATCGCCGCCAGGCGCCAATGCCTGGGCGCAGCGCGACAGCAACAGCACCTGTTGCGCGTCGAGGGCGATCGTGCGCGTACCGGCCGCCGCCTGGCGCTGCAGCAGCTCGCGCGCCAGCGGCAAGCCTTGCGACAGGAAACCCGCATGGTTGCCCTGGCTCCACGCCTGCTCCAGCCAGGCGTACAGCGGCGCGTCGCCATCGAAGGCTTGTTCGCCAGCCACGCTGCTGTCCTGCCCGGGTGCTGCCGATGATCTTTCTTGCAGGGATAGCAACCATTGCGCATCGGGCAAGCCTGCGCGTACGGCGGCGTCCAGCGCCACGCGCGCCTTGGCGCGCAAGGCTTCACTGCTGCTGGCGGCATTGCCCAGCACCAGTTGCGCCAGCACCAGGCCCGCCTGCACCAGACCCGCATCGAACGCTTGCGCGTAATACGGGATCAGCGCCTTGGCTGCCGGTTGCGCCACTTCGAACGGCACGTGCGTGCCAATCAGCAAGCACGCTTCCTGGCTATCCTCCTGGGCCGCCCGCGCCAGCCAGTGCAAGGCCGTCGGCAGGCTTTGCGGCACACCTTGTCCAAACAGATACACGCGCCCCAACGCCAGCTGGCAAGCCACATCGCCCGCACGCGCCCCCTTGATCAATCCTAATGTTTCGCGATTTGCCATCGATTCTCGATATTGAGTCAATGATTCTAATAATAGTGAGTCGTCTCCAGGCCCATCAGTGCAGGCCGTCCCTTAGTGTAACGTCCTTGTGTCATAAATCCGCCAAAGCGGCCGCAAGAACTTGATTCAACGCAACAATCTCGCGGCCAGGGCATGCCAATATCACAAGGCACCGATACCGTGGCGATGGGAGAACGCGTGCCATCGGTGCAGGATCGGCAGAAACCGCGCGTTACAAAAATACAACAGGGGCATGCAGTTACGCCGCTTTTCACCAATCTTTTCACGCATATTTGACCAATCCCGCACGTCTAGCGCGCCGACGAATTAAGGTTCATTCATCGAAACGCGGCAGTTGGCGCATTTCAATCTGCTCGGATCTCGGACGGAACTCACTTTTAATAGGGAATAAGACATGAAAAAATCACTCGTTGCCCTCGCACTCTTCGGCGCCTTTGCCGCAACCGCACAAGCGCAGTCGTCCGTCCAAATCTACGGCACGATCGATGCTGGCCTGGGCAAGTCGACCGGTGATACCACCAAAGTCACCAAGCGCGACAACAACAAGCTGGGCTTCAAGGGCACGGAAGATCTGGGCAATGGCTTGAAAGCTATTTTCCAACTGGAAATTCGCTATGAATCCGACACGGGTACGCTGGAAAGCAACGCCCGTCCGCTGTTCCAGGGTCAAAGCCGCGTCGGCCTGCAAGGCAACTTCGGTACCGTGCGCCTGGGCCGTGGCCTGACCGCCTTCCAGGAATCGAGCACCGCGTTCGAACCATGGTCGGGCATGCCTACGCCAGCCGGTTTCCAGACCGACCTCACCGTAGCCGCCTACACCAGCGATCCGCTGAGCCCGGCAGGCAACTCGCGTAACCGCTTCTCGAACGCCGTGTTCTACAACTCGCCAGTGTTCAGCGGCTTCCAGATCAATGCCACCGTCGCCGCCAAGGAAGCCAATGGCAACGCTGCCGTCGCTGCCACGGCTGCCAACCGCGCCGTGCCGGCCAATGCCACGCCCGATTCGAATCCATATTCGGTCTCGGCCACGTACACGAACGCGCAATTTGCCGCCATGGCCGCTTACGAGCGCAATGCGCTGGAAGCGAAGCTGTGGTCGGTTGCAGCATCGTTCAATCCGATCACGGAATTGAAACTGATGGCGTCGTACCAGCATCAGGATGACAGCAACTTCAAGCTCGTCAATACGGACACCAAAGCATGGCTGCTCGGCGCCAACTACGACGTCGGCCCAGGCAAGGTTCGCGCTGGCTACGGTCAAAAAACGCCAGACGGCGTGACCAAAACCAAGCAGGCATCGCTGGGCTACGACTACAACCTGTCGAAGCGCACCTACCTGTACGCGGACATCTCGAACCGCAAGGCAGCAACGTCGGTCACCTACATCGGTCTGGGCGTACACCACAATTTCTAATGGCCCGCCTGTCACCCTCCGCGGGTGACAGCTGACCAGGAAGACAAGGCGGCATGGGCAACCATGCCGCTTTTTTCATGGGCGTGCGGAAAATGCATCGGCGCCACGCCCTTTGCGCCTATGCCGCCGCACTCTCGGTTAGAATGAAGCGTTCAACTTTCACTGACAGATATTTTCAATGACCGCCACACTCGATTCCAGCACCGTCGCCCAGTACCTGAGCGAGCACCCGAATTTCTTCGAAGAGCATACCGCGCTGCTCGGTGAGGTCAAGCTGAGCAGCCCGCTGACGGGACGCACCATCTCGCTGCAGGAGCGGCAGATGGAAGTGATGCGCGACAAGTACAAGGCGCTCGAGCTGCGCATGTCCAAGCTGAGCCGTGTAGCCGAGGAAAATGGCGATATCGCCAGCAAGTTCCACGGCTGGAACCAGGCCATGCTGCAAGTGCGCAATGATGCCGACATGCCGCGCGTGCTGGTCGATGCCCTGCAAAGCAATTTCGACGTGCCTTACGTCAGCCTGCGCCTGTGGCAAGTGCTGCCGGAACACGCCGACGGCTGGTTCACGGAAGACGTGACGGCCGACGTGCGCATGTTTGCCAACAGCCTGCAAACACCGTACTGCGGCAGCAACCGCGATTTCGAAGCCGTGCACTGGTTGCAGGCAGATAAAATCGAATCGACCGTCATGATCGCCCTGCGCGCACCGAACACCACGGGCACCTTCGGCTTGCTGGTGCTCGGCTCGCCCGACAGCGAACGCTTTACGTCGAGCATGGGCACGGATTTCCTCGTGCATATCGGCGCCACGGCCAGCGCCGCCCTGGCCGCGCTGCGCGCCGGCTCGCCTGCCTGAGTACGCCATGAATGCGGCGCGCGGCAAGGCCGAGTGGCTCGACGCCTACCTGGCGCAGCTGGCCACGCAGCGCAAGCTGTCGCCGCATACCCTGGACGCCTACGGGCGCGACTTGCGCGCCTTGCTGGAACTGAGCGGCGATACGCCGTGGACGGCGCTGGCGCACAACGAAGTGCGCCGCTACACGGCCAAGCTGCACGCCGGCGGCCTCGACCCGCGCTCGATCGCGCGCAAGCTGTCGTCGTGGCGGGGCTTTTTCAACTGGCTCAGCGGCGAGACCACCCTCGACGCCAATCCCGTCGACGGCATCCGCGCCCCCAAGCGGGCCAAAACCTTACCCAAAGCCTTGTCGGTGGATGACGCCGTGCGCCTCGTGGCGCCCGCGCAACACCAGCAAGGCGCCGCCGAGCCGGAGCAGCTATGCAACCGCGCCATGTTCGAACTGCTGTATTCGAGCGGCTTGCGCGTCTCCGAGCTGACCAGCCTGGACACCCATTACTGCAAGGCCGAGAACGGCCAACCCGCCTCGCTGGGCTGGCTCGACATGGCCAGCTTCGAAGTCATCGTCACGGGCAAGGGCAACAAGATGCGCAAGGTGCCCGTCGGCAAGGCAGCGCTCGTGGCCCTGACCGCCTGGCTGGCCGTGCGTCCGCCGGCGGCCGATGGCAGCGCCGCCCTGTTTTTAAGCACGCGCGGCACGCGCATTTCGCCGCGCGTGCTGCAGCTGCGCCTGAAGGCGCACGCGCTGGCCACGGAAATTCCCGCGAATGTGCATCCGCATGTGCTGCGCCACTCGTTTGCTTCGCACGTGCTGCAATCGTCGGGCGACTTGCGCGCTGTGCAGGAAATGCTGGGCCATTCCAGCATCACCTCGACCCAGGTCTACACGGCCCTCGATTTCCAGCACCTGGCGCACGTGTACGACCAGGCGCACCCGCGCGCCAAGGTCAAGTAGGCAGCCGCGCCCGTTTGACAGCCTGATCCATATCAAGCGGATCGGCGCGCATTTGCAAGCTTTTGCAAAATTCCGGCATAATCGTCCGCATTCTTCCGCTTGCGCGGCGGCACCACCGATTACAGCATAGGCATCTTCATGGCACTGATTCCAACCACCATCCTCACCGGTTTCCTGGGCGCAGGCAAAACCACCTTGCTCAACCGCATACTGCAGGAAGACCATGGCATGCGCATCGCCGTGATCGAAAACGAGTTTGGCCAGGAAAACATCGACAATGAAATCCTGGTGCAAGATAGCAACGAACACATCATCGAGATGAACAACGGCTGCATCTGCTGCACCGTGCGCGGCGACCTGATCGTGGGCCTGACGGAACTGGCGCGCAAGCGCGACGCCGGCCTGCTGGCGTTCGACCGCGTCGTCATCGAAACGACGGGCCTGGCCAATCCCGGCCCCGTGGCGCAAACCTTCTTTGTCGATGAGGAAGTGGGCAGCCGCTACATGCTCGACGCCATCATCACGGTGGTCGATGCCCGCCATGCGATGAAGCAACTCGATGAATACGAGGAAGCCCAGCGGCAAGTGGGCTTTGCCGACAAGCTGCTGCTGTCGAAAACCGATCTCGTCAGTGAAGAGGACGTGGCCGCGCTGACGCGCCGCCTGAAGCGCATCAATCCGCGCGCACCGATCGCCAAAGTCGATTTCGGCCGTGCGCCGCTGGCCGAAGTGCTCGACATCCGCGGCTTCAACCTGAATGAAAAGCTGGAACTGGACCCGGATTTCCTCGCCACGGAAACGGCGCACGTCCACGATCACGACCATGCGCACGAGCACGAGCACGGCCATGAGCACAAACATGAACACACCGAAGCCTGCGCCACCGATTGCGGCCATGCCGACCACCACCATGCGCAGCACAGCGACGATATCGCCGCCTTTGTTTTCAAGAGCACGCAACCGTTCGACAGCGCCAAGCTCGACGAGTTCCTCGGCGGCCTGGTGCAAGTGTATGGCCCGCGCATGCTGCGCTACAAGGGTGTGCTGCTGATGCAGGGCGCCGAGCGCAAGGTGGTCTTTCAGGGCGTGCACCAGCTGATGGGCAGCGACCTGGGCGCCAAATGGGGCGAAAACGAAGTGCGTGGCAGCAAAATGGTGTTTATTGGCAAAAATCTACCAAAAGACATTTTTATTCGCGGACTCGAACAATGTTTGGTATAAACTAGCCGGGTTTTGCAAAGTATCCGTTGCAAAGCAGAAACAAAAGGGAAAGTTAAGCACGCTTTCCCGCTGTCCGACACCCATCTTGCTGGAATAAACCAACAAGTAGCCGTCTCTGATCGGCTAGTCAACAAATCGGGATGGCAATATAAAGCAAAGCGTGCCAAAATCAGCGACGAAAACGGCCCATGTCGTTAGCCTGTCATGAAATGCTGGCAAACTGCCGCTGGCCGCATGCCAGGCATGCAACCGATCCACCCAACACGCCTGTTGACGCGCGCATAGCGCGACTGGCATAGAGCGGTAAAAAGTTATCAACATGGCACCTTGGCCGGCCGGCAATCCTGGCTTACGCCGGCAAGCCAAGGTCGCACGCAGTACAGCGGGACAGCAATGCCAAGCGAAACCTGTACAGTTGCTCGGTATCGCCGCATCAACTGATCAATTTGAAAACTCTGTCGTATCGAAGGTAAGCGAAGTTATGACCAAAACTAATAAATCGACCCCGGCCGCCAACCAAGACATCCCTCTCATCAGCGAAGATCACATTCGCGCCATGAGCGAAGATGACTACATGAATCCGGCACAACTGGCATTCTTCAAGGCGCGTCTGCAGCAGCTCGAAAAAGACCTGCTGAAAAACGCCGGCGAAACCACGGAACACTTGCGTGAAACCGTGCTCGTACCGGACCCTGCCGACCGCGCCACCATCGAGGAAGAGCATGCGCTGGAACTGCGCACGCGCGACCGCGAGCGCAAATTGCTGAAGAAAGTACAGCAATCGATCGCCAGCATCGACGCCGGCGACTATGGCTGGTGCGAAGAAACGGGCGAGCCTATCGGCATCCCGCGCCTGATCGCCCGTCCGACGGCCACCCTGTCGCTGGAAGCCCAGCAACGGCGCGAACTGAAGCAAAAACTCTACGGCGACTGATCGCCCCTCCCCTTGCGCGGCCGCCCCGGCGGCCCCGCGATGGCGATAAAAAGCACACAACCCCGGTTGCGTGCTTTTTTTTCGTCCCGCGCCGACTACACTGAAGCAAGCACGGCAGCGGCAAGTGCCGCTTGCAATTGCCTTTTCCATCCCCACTTTTGAAGCATGGGCGCGCAATCGCATGGCCTTGCACGCATCGGCACGAATTTTTTGAGGTCACTATGGAACAATTTCACGGCACCACCATCCTCTGCGTCCGGCGCGGCAAGCAAGTCGCCTTGGGCGGCGACGGCCAGGTAACGCTCGGCAACATCGTCATGAAGGGCACGGCCCGCAAAGTGCGTAAGTTGTATCAGGGCAAGGTCCTGGTCGGCTTTGCCGGCGGCACCGCCGACGCTTTTACCCTGCTCGACCGCTTTGAAGGCAAGCTGGAAAAACACCAGGGCAATCTGCTGCGCGCCTCCGTCGAACTGGCCAAGGACTGGCGCACCGACCGCGTGCTGCGCCGCCTGGAAGCGATGCTGCTGGTAGCCGACAGCGAATCGACCCTGGTCATCACGGGCAATGGCGACGTGCTGGAACCGGAAGACGGCATCGGCGCCATCGGCTCGGGCGGCACCTACGCCCAGTCGGCCGCCAAGGCGCTGCAGGAAAACACGGACTTGTCGCCGGCCGAGGTGGTCAGGAAATCGCTGACCATCGCCGCCGAGCTGTGCATTTACACGAACATGTCCCACATCATCGAAACCCTCGACTAAGAGTCCCCGAAAAAACGCCCATGGCTGCGTTGCATGGCCTGGGCGTACAAAAACGTACTGCCTGCGGCCACGCGCCTTGCCCTGAACGTTTTTCGGGAACTCTACGCAAAGAATAGAAAGCCAACTATGATCATGAACATGACCCCGTCGGAAATCGTTACCGAACTCGACAAGCACGTGGTGGGCCAGGCCAAGGCCAAGCGCGCCGTCGCCATCGCCTTGCGCAACCGCTGGCGCCGGCAGCAGGTGGCCGAGCCCCTGCGCCATGAAATCACGCCCAAGAACATCCTCATGATCGGCCCCACGGGCGTCGGCAAGACGGAAATCGCGCGACGCCTGGCCAAGCTGGCCGAGGCGCCGTTCATCAAGATCGAAGCGACCAAATTTACGGAAGTGGGTTATGTGGGCCGCGACGTCGACACCATCATCCGCGACCTGATCGACATCGGCATCAAGCAGACGCGCGCACTGGAAATGAAGAAAGTGCGCGCACGCGCCGAAGATGCGGCCGAAGACCGCGTAATCGACATCCTCGTGCCGCCGGCGCGCGACTTCGGCTTCACGCCGAATACAGCCGCGGCCGTGGATGCGGGCGGCAGCGGCGACAGCACGCGCCAGACCTTCCGCAAGCGCTTGCGCCAGGGCGAGCTCGATGACAAGGAAATCGAGATCGAGCTGGCCGAGGCAGGTCCGCAGATGGAAATCATGGCGCCGCCAGGCATGGAAGAAATGACGGAACAGATCAAGTCCATGTTCTCGGGCGTGGGCGCGCAGCGCAAGAAGGCGCGCAAGGTCAAGATCAAGGAAGCCTTGAAACTGCTGGTCGAGGAAGAAGCGGCCAAGCTGCTCAACGAAGATGAGCTGAAACAGAAGGCCATCCAGAACGTCGAGCAGAACGGCATCGTCTTCCTGGACGAGATCGACAAGATCGCCTCGCGTTCGGAATCGGGCGGCGCCGACGTTTCACGCGCGGGCGTGCAGCGCGACCTGCTGCCGCTGGTCGAAGGCACGACCGTCAACACCAAGTACGGCATGATACGCACGGACCATATCCTCTTCATTGCCTCGGGCGCGTTCCACCTGTCGAAGCCGTCGGATCTGATCCCGGAACTGCAGGGGCGCTTCCCCATCCGCGTGGAACTGGAATCGCTGTCGATCTCGGACTTCGAGCGCATTTTGACGAGCACCGACGCCTGCCTGACGATGCAGTACGAAGCCTTGCTGGCGACGGAAAACCTGAAACTGCAGTTCGCGCCGGAAGGCATCACGCGCCTGGCGGAAATCGCCTATTCGGTCAACGAGCGCACGGAAAACATCGGCGCGCGCCGCCTGCACACGGTGATGGAAAAGCTGCTGGAAGAAGTGTCGTTTACGGCCAGCGAAGGCAGCAGCAGCTCGGAAAACCTGCTGGTGATCGATGCAGCCTACGTCAACGAACGCCTGGAAGCGCTGTCGGTCAACGAGGACCTGTCGCGCTACGTGCTGTAAGAAAGAAGGGGGAAACCGATGGCAAACAAGGCATTGGCGACGCGGCAGAAAATGCAGTTCCGCGTCGAACCCTCGCAAAAACCGCGCAACCCGGTCGCCACTGCAGCCCTGCAGCGCACCGCCGGAGCGCACGTGAAAACCGTCTCAGGCCAGCGCCAGCAGGAAAAGCGCCTGCTGGCGAAACTGCTGTTGAAAGTCGAAACGGACAAATAGGCCGCCCGCGGACACCCCGTTCTGGGGGCGTCCGCCATCAGGCCACTCTCTGCAGCGGCAGCATCCCCTTAAAAACGATAGGACGCGCCCAGCGAAAACATGTCGACCTTGGTCGTTTGCTTGCTGTTGTACTTGACGGGCACGCGGTCCCAGTCGAGGTGCAGCGACCAGTTCTTGTTCAGCGCATACGCCGCGCCGATGCCGTAGGTCAGGCCGATCTTGCTCTTCTTGTCCGAACCGCCGCTCAGATAATCGACCTTGCCCTGCGTGTAGGCCGCACCGGCGCGGCCGCTCAGTGTAAACGCGTCAAACTGGTAACCGAGCACGCCCTGCATGCCGAGGCCCGTGAACTTGCCGCGGCCAGCGCGCTTGCCGGCGTCCGTGTCGAAGCCGGACTTGACCTCGCCCCCCATGTACCCCACCAGTTCAATCGAAGGCACGGCCACGCCGCCCTGAAACGGCAGCGCGTCGAAACTGTAACCCACGTAGGCCTTGCCATTGCGCTTGCTGCTTTTGTCGCAATCGCTTTGTCCGGCGATGCAATCGAGGCCGCTACTGGCGCGAAAGCCATAGCTGGCGCCCGCATAGATGGGACCCGGTGCAGGCTCGGCTGCGTTGGCGTGCAAGGGAGCGATGGTGGCCAGCGCCAGCAGCGCTGCGGGGAAACGGAAAGATGGGAACATGGATAACCTCTACAAGTGGATGGATTGCCTGGTTGTAGCGCGCTGCGCGAGCCACAAGCGGGAGTGTCATCGCTTTTGCCGAAAAGTACTATCATCTTGTGCAAAGTGCCATTAACGGCTACATTCGGTACCGTCACCCGCTACCAAACTTGTAAAAAAGGATATCCCGTGAGTTCACCTGAACTGGTTTTGCGCGTGCTGCGCACCCAACTGCGCGCCGCCGGCATCACGTACAAGGTATTGGCCGAACGCATCGGCATGAGCGAGTCGAGCGTCAAGCGCATGTTTGGCCAACACGACATGTCGCTGTCGCGCCTGGCCCTGATCTGCAAGGCCTCGGGCATCGCCATGGAAGACGTGCTGCGCGGCGCGGCCGACATCACGCCGCATGCCGACACGCTCACCCTGGTGCAGGAAAAGTCGCTGGTGGCGCATCCGCGCCTGCTGCTGGTGGCGATCTGCTGCCTCGGCCACTGGAGCCTGGAGCAGGTGGTGGAAACGTATGCGCTGACGCAGGCCGAATGCATCGGCTGCCTGGCCGAACTGGACCGACTGGGCTTGATCGAACTCAAGCCGCTGAACCGCTACAGCCTGCGCGTCTCGAACGCCTTCCACTGGTTGGCCGACGGCCCGGTGCAGCAGTACTTCCGCGAACACGTGGTGGCCGATTATTTCAGCGGGCATTTCGACGGCGCCGGCGAAACCCTGATGTGCATCCCGGCGCGACTGTCGCTGTCGAGCGCGCAGGAGCTGGTGCAGAAGATCCGCCAGCTGGCCGAGGAACTGGCGCGGTTGCACCAGAACGACCGGCGCCTGGCACCCGCCGAGCGCGATGGCTTTACCCTGCTGCTGGGCTTTCGCTCATGGGAATTTGCCGCCTTCACGGCCCTGCGCCGCAGTACGGCATCCACCGCCCCGGCGGCGCCCTACCAGACCGGTCCCAGGAACAGATAAAACGTGCTCTCGCCGCCCTTCGATGCGCCCGAGGCCACGTACACGGGACCGAAGCGCGTATCGACGGAAATGAAGGCGCTGCCGGCTTGCGTGAACTTGGTGGATTTCCAGCGCTCGCTCTGATCGAAGCCGCCGCCCATCTCCAGCGAAAAGCCGGCCCGCACGGCGCCGCCCAGGGTGCTGGGCAGGGAACCGATGCGGCGCGCCATCACGAAGCGCGCCAGGGCCACGCTGCGTCCCGTCACCGACTCGAACTGCGTGCCGGACAGGCGCAGGAAGCCGCCCAGGCTGAGCGGCGCCTCGCCCCGCTGCGCGCGCGCCCATTCGCCATACACGTGGCCGGCCCAGTTGCCGCGGCTAAAAGCCTGCATGCCGGTGATGGAAGAGCGGCCCAGGGCCGCTTCGCCCGAACCCGTGCTCGAATCGCGCGTCCAGGTGGCATCCACCAGCATGCCGCGCGTGGGGAAACCCGGTGAATCGAGCGTATCGACGCGGAGCTGCACAAACTGGGTGGTGCCCAGTGCGCGCGATTCCGGCAGCGTAGGGTCGGCCGGAATCGCCAGCCTGCCCTTGACCTCCGTGCGCGTGACGCCAAACCGCAGATCGCCCCAGGTCCCGAACTGGCGTCCCAGTACCAGCGCCGCCGTCTGGCCGTTATATGTCACACGGGAGCTGCGCCGGCCCTTGTCGAACAAATCCATTGCCGACGAGCTGTACTGCAGTTCCGGCGCGATATACCACGGGTTGCCGGCCCCCAGCGGCTGCCAGAACTGCACGCCATAACCGCGCTCATTGCCGATCTGCGCCATGCTGCGCAATTCGCCGCCCCAGCTGTTCAAGTTCGAGCGCACGTGCAGCAGCTTCAGGGCAAAGGTATTGCTGTCCCTGAAATCGCTGGCCATTTCCAGGCCCACGCGCAGGCGGTTGCTGGCCCATGGCGCTTCGACCGCCTTGATGTTGACCGTGCGCTGGTCGCCCGCGTCGACCACTTCCGTCTCCACGCGCGCCACGTCGCCACGGCCATACAGCCTGGCGGCCGCCTTGAGCACATCTTCCTGACTGACCGGCTGCCCTTCCACCAGGCCCGATTGGGCCTGCAGGATGCGCGGATTGATATCGCCTTCGCTCTCCACGGCCAGGCGCGTGAGCGGCAGGGCCACGTCCAGCAGGGCCGGCGCCGCCAGGCGCAGCTGCTCGCGCGCCGCATACTGTTCCGGCGGCAGGGCCAGCGGCGCCAGGCGGGCGGCCAATGCCTGCGCCGCCTGTTCGCCGGCGCGCATGGCGCGCGCATAGTTTTCAAAGTCGAGGAAACTCACGCCCGTCAGGTCGGGCGCCACGAGGATATCCTGCGATTGCAGCTCCTTGAGCGAGCGCTGCACGTTCTGCTCCGTGAGGATCTGCAGCATCTGCTGCGCCACGCCGATGGCGCTGCCCAGCTCTTTTTCCGGCGCCAGCGGCGTACCTACGTTGACGGCGATGATGACGTCGGCGCCCATGGTGCGCGCCATGTCGACGGGCAGGTTGCGCACCAGGCCTCCATCGACCACCAGCCGGTTGTTTACGCGCACGGGCGCGAACACGCCCGGCACGGCCAGCGAGGCGCGCATCGACAGGAACAGCGGCGTGTCGACCAGTTCCACCAGTTCGCCATTGACCAGGTCCGACGCCACCGAGCGGAAGGGCAAGGGCAGTTGGCTGGCGGGACGGTCGCGCATGCCGGCCGGCAGCAGGCGGTTCAAGGCCATTTCCAACGCCGCATTGCTGGCCGCCGCCGGCGGCGTGGAAATGCCGTTGCGGCTGGCGCCAAACTCGATGCGCGACGGCAGCAGCAAATCTTCCTCGCGGCGGCGGAACGCCAGTTCGTCGCGCGGCGGCCGGTCGGCCACCACGCGCGCCCAGTTGGTCTCGCGCGCCATCTTTTCCAGGTCCGCCACGGAAGCGCCGGCCGCATACGCGCCGCCCACCACGCCGCCCATGCTGGTGCCGACCACCATGTCGATCGGCACGTGCAGCTCCTGCAGCACTTTCAAGACGCCGATATGCGCGAGGCCGCGCGCGCCGCCGCCCGACAGTACGAGGGCGATGCGCGGGCGGGCCGGCGCGGAGGCAGGAATGGCCACGGTGGAAACGGGGGAAGGCGTGACGGCGGGAGCGTCGGCTGCGGCGCCGGCTTGCGGCAAGGCGCACAGCGCCGCCACGCAGCCCGCCAGGACGGCACGGATCGAGAACATGAAGACTCCAGTCGCGATGGCGGCACGGCGCCATCGGCAAAATACGATAAGAACGGCGTTAATTCGACGGCGGCGTGCTGGTGGTGGTCACCTGCGGCGCGGCCGGCATGACGGTGGCCGGACGCTGCTGCTCCATCGGCAGCGGCGGCGGCACCAAATTCGATGCCGGCGCCGGGGCCGGTGCCGGCGTTGGGGCGGCGGACACAGGCCCCGGCAAGGCCAGCGCCTTGTCGTCGGCCACCAGGTCGATGCGCTTGCTCACGCCGCCATCGCGCAGCAGCACGTGGCGCGCATGCACTTCCAGCACCGTCACGCCGGGCACCACCTCGGCGCCTTCCGGCAACGCCACGGACGGCTTGCCATCGGTCGAGATGATGGCCACGCTACCGCGGCCATTGCCGGCGGCGACCACACCCTTGAGCTGGTAATTGCTGGCCGTGGCCACGCTGACCTGGCCGCCGAACAGCGAGGCGCCCGCCTCCACGCTGGCATCCTGCACCACCGGATTGGGGGGCGGATTGATGGGGCGCTGCGGCGCCTTGAACAGCTGCATGGCCCAATAGGCCAGCGATACGGACAGCGCCACGACGGCGAGCAAACTTGTAAATTGAGGCAAACGCTTCATGGCTTCCTTGGGTTTCTTATCTGACGAGCTGATTGATTTCGATAATCGGCATCAGCACGGCCAGCACGATCAGCAGCACCACCACGCCCATGGCCAGGATCAGGGCCGGCTCCAGCAGGCCGGCGATGGTGAGCGTGCGGCGTTCCAGGTCCTGTTCCTGCGCGCTGGCGGCGCGTTCCAGCATGGCCGGCAGCTCGCCCGTGATTTCACCCGCGCGTATCATGTGGATCAGCATCGGTGGAAAATGCTTTTGCGCCGACAGCGCGCGCGCCAGGCTGACGCCCTCGCGCACGGCGCCGCTGGCCTCCTGCACCAGTTCCTGCATCGCCACGTTGGTGAGCGTGTCGCGGCTGGTGTCGAGCGCGCGCAAAATCGGCACGCCGGACCCCGTGGTGATGGCCAGGGTGCTGGCAAAGCGCGCCGTATTCAGGCTGCGTTCGAACTTGCCGTACAGGGGCGCCGTCAGCAGCCAGGTATGCCAGCGCCGCTTCAGGGCCGGCTGCTGCAGTGCGCGGCGCCAGGCGAACCAGGCGCCGATCAGGGCAATGGCCACGACGATGCCATAGTTGCGCACGAAGTCCGACAGCGCCAGCATGATCACGGTGAGCATGGGCAGCTTTTGCTTCGTATTGGCGAACACGGAAACGATCTGCGGCACCACGTAGGTAAGCAGGAAGATCACGATGGAAAACGCCACCACGGTGACGATGGCCGGATACGTAAACGCCAGCTTGACCTTCTGCACCAGCGCATTGCGCCGCTCGATGTAGTCGGCCAGGCGCGAGAGCACGCGCGACAAATGGCCGATCTGCTCGCCCGACGCCACCAGCGCCCGATAGATCTCGGCGAAATCGCGCGGATGACGCGCCAGCACGTCGGAAAACGCGGCGCCGCCGATCACTTCCGAACGGATCGAGGCGATCAGATCGCGCAGATACGGCCGCTCGGCCTGTTCCAGCAGCGCGGAAAACGCCTGCTCCAGCGGCAGGCCCGCTTCCAGCAAACTGGCCAGCTGGCGCGTAAACAGGGCCAGCTCGGTGCTGGACAGGCGCTCGCCGAAGCCGCGCCGCTTGGTCACGCCGGCGGCGTCGACCTGCGCGGCGATCGGCTCGACGGCCAGCGGCACCAGGCCTTGCACGCGCAGCTCGGCGCGCGCGGAACGGGGACTGTCGGCATTGAGCACGCCCTTGCGGGTGGCGCCCTGCGCGTCGACGGCTTCATAGCGGAATGCGGGCATGGTGGCGGGCCTAGTCTTTGGTCACGCGCAGCAATTCAGCCTGCGTGGTGGTGCCGTCGCGCAGCCAGCGTTCGCCATCGTCGCGCATGCTCGTCATGCCGTCCTGCAGGGCCACCGTGCGCACTTCCGCTTCCGACGCGCGGTTGTGGATCTGCGCGCGGATCTGCTCCGTCGTGCGCAGCAGTTCGTACACACCGACGCGGCCCTGGTAGCCCGTCTGGCCGCAATGCTCGCAGCCGACCGCCTGCCAGTACTGGCCATCGAAGGTCTTGCACGAACCGCACAATTTGCGCACCAGGCGCTGCGCCAGCACGCCCAGGAGCGACGACGACAGCAGAAACGGTTCAATGCCCATGTCGAGCAAGCGCGTGACGGCCGCCGAGGCGTCGTTCGTGTGCAGGGTCGCCAGCACCAAGTGGCCCGTCAAGGATGCCTGCACGGCGATCTGCGCCGTTTCCAGGTCGCGGATCTCGCCGATCATGATCACGTCCGGGTCTTGCCGCAAGATCGCCCGCAGCGCCTTGGCAAAGGTCATGTCGATGCGCGGGTTGACCTGCGTCTGGCCCACGCCGGCGAGGTCGTACTCAATCGGGTCTTCCACCGTCAGGATATTCGTCGTCGTCGCGTTGAGCATCGACAGCGCCGCGTACAGGGTGGTCGTCTTGCCCGAGCCGGTGGGGCCCGTGACGAGCACGATGCCGTGCGGCTGCGTGATCAGGCCATCGAACTGCCCCAGCATGGGCGCGCTCATGCCCAGGTGCTGCAGGTCGAGACGGCCCGCTTCCTTGTCCAGCAAACGCAATACGGCACGTTCGCCATGCCCGGTGGGCAGGGTCGAGACGCGCACGTCGACGGGTTTTCCGCCCACGCGCAAGGTGATGCGGCCATCCTGCGGCAAGCGTTTTTCGGCGATGTCGAGCTGCGCCATGATCTTGATGCGCGAGATCAGCGAGCCGTGAATGGCCTTGCGGGGGCGCACCACGTCGCGCAGGCTGCCGTCGATGCGAAAGCGCACGACGGAGGTCTGCTCGAACGGCTCGATGTGGATATCGGACGCGCCTTCGCGCAGCGCCTGCGTGAGCAGCGCGTTGATCATGCGGATGACGGGCGCATCGTCGGACGATTCGAGCAAATCCTCGATGGCCGGCACGTCCTGCAGCAGCTTGGTGAGATCCAGGTCGGCGTCGAATTCATCGGCCATCTGCGACGCATCGCCGCCGCCGCCCGCGTAGGCGCCGGCGATGGCCGCATCGAGTTCGCCGCGCGGCAGCACCGTCAGCTGGATCTGGCCGAAACGGCGCGACACTTCGGCAATCGCCGCCGGCGCCGTCGATGCGGCCACCAGCACGTCCACGGGGGCGCCGTCGACGGCGCCGGGCCGGGCCAGCAAGCCGAAGTCGCGCGCGTAGGCGTAGGGAAGCAGATTACTCATGACTGTCCCATCACTTCTGTGGCTGCTGCGGTTGCTGATATTGCTGCAGCAGCGACTGCGGCGGCGTGGCCGCGTTGGCCGGCGCGCCTGGCGGCGGCGTCGGCGCTGGCGGCACGGGACGCGTCACCATGTTGCCGCCCACGGGCTGTCCATCCTGCAGCGGCGGCAGCACCGGCGTGCCCAGGTCTTTCAGCATCAGATTGCCCGAAGCCGGCACGGCGGCCGTCTCGGCCGAACGCATGTAGTCGTAGCGGTCGGCCGCCAGGCTGCCGCTCTGTTCCTTGTTGCGCACGATGACAGGGCGCAGGAAGATCATCAGATTGGTTTTCTTGCGCTCGCGCGTCTGGTACTTGAACAGGTTGCCGATCAGGGGAATGTCGCCCAGGCCACGCACTTTTTCCGCGTTGTCGCCCGTGCTGTCTTCGATCAGGCCGCCGAGCACGATAATCTGACCATCGTCGGCCAGCACATTGTTTTCGATCACGCGGTTGTTGATGGTGATGCCGCTGACGGCTGTCGACGTGGATTTGTCCACGCTCGACGTCTCGTGATAGATGCCCAGCTTGATGGTGCCGCCTTCGGAAATCTGCGGACGCACCTTCAGGGTCAGGCCCACCTCCTTGCGGTCGATGGTCTGGAACGGATTCGTGTTGGTGCCGGCCGTGCTGGTGTACTGGCCCGTCAGGATAGGCACGTTCTGGCCCACCTTGATGGTCGCCAGCTCGTTGTCCAGGGTGATCAGGTTCGGCGTCGACAGGATATTCGCGTTGCCGTCCGATTCCAGCGCATGCGCCACGGCGCCCAGGCCCAGCGCGCCGTTGATCTGCTTGAAGATACCCAGGGTCAGGCCGCCCGTCGGCAGCACCTTGCCGCCGCCCAGCGCCAGCTTGGCGATATTGTTGTCGGTGCCGCCGGCGAACGACTGCAGCGCGCCTACGCGGTAGCTGCTGCTGCTGTCGCCGGAAAGCCCCAGCCACTGCACGCCGAACTCGGATGCCTTGGCCGACGTCACTTCGACGATCAGCGCCTCGATATAGACCTGGGCGCGGCGCACGTCGAGCTGGTCGATCACGGCGCGCAGGTTGCGGTAGACGGCTTCGTTGCAGGTCAGGATCAGGGTATTCGTCGATGCGTCGGCCTGGATGAAGCCTGCCGCGCCGCCCGACGACAGCTGCTGCGGCCCGTTGTTCAGCGAAGCGCCGCCCGTGGTGCCGCTTTGCGTATTGCCGCCCAGGCCAGTGCTGTTCATGCCGCTGTTGTTCTGGTTGATCTGGTTATTCGTGGCGGCGTTGCTGGTGCCCTGCTGCGCCGAAGCGGCTGTGCCGTCCGACGTCACCACCGAGCGCAGGGTCTGCGCCAGCTTCGTGGCGTCCGCGTTTTTCAGGTACACCACGTGCACATTGCCCAGCTGCGTGGTGGGCTGATCCAGCTTCGAGATCAGCGACTTGGCCAGGTTGGCGCGCGCCGCCGACGGTGCGCGCAGCACCAGCGAATTGGTGCGCGGGTCGGCCAGCACGGAAACCTTGCCCGCGTCCGCCCCTGCGGCGCCGCCCGCGTTACCGCCTTCCATCAACTTGTTCACCATCGAGGCCAGGTCGGACGCGATGGCATAACGCACGGGGATGACGTCCAGGTCCGTCGACGCGGGTACGTCCAGCGCGGCGATGATCTTCGCCAGGCGCTTGAGGTTGTCCGCGTAATCGGTGATCACCAGCGAGTTGTTGCCCGGGTTGGCGTTGATCGTGTTGTTCGGCGAGATCAAGGGGCGCAGCACGGCCAGCAGGTTGGCCGACGATTCGTAGTTCAGGTAAAACACCTGGGTGGCGATCTGGTCGCCCTTCACCTGGCTGGCGCCATTGCCCACCTGGGTCGGCACGGATTGCAGCTTGGCATCCGCTTCCGGCACCACTTTCGCATAGCCGTCGCCGGAGACCACGGCATAGCCTTGCAGGCGCAGCGCGGAGGCGAGCAGCCCGAACGCCTGCGTCTTGCTGATCGATTTTTCCGACACCAGGGTGATCGTGCCCTTGACGCGCGGGTCGATGACGAAATTGATGTTGGTGTAATGGCCCACCGCCTTGATCACCGATTCGATGTCGGCGCCGACGAAATTGAGCGCCGCTTCATCGCCGGGCGCGGCCCAGACGGGCGCCGGCATGCCGGCCACGGAACAGCACAGCAAGGCGGCGGCCGACAGGCGGCGCAGCGAGAAGGAGGAGGTAATGGGGCTCACGGATGGTTTTTTCATTGTCTGAACTCTAAGGCGATGATGTTTTTTTCGCTATTGCTACGGCGCTGTCCCAGCAAATTCAACAAACTCGCCAAGGTCTCTTCATATCCTGCTGCGGCCTGGGCCTGGCCGGAAAACTGCATGCGCCCCTGTTGCAGGCTGCCGCTGCCGTCAAGCAGCAGCGGTCCCTTGATGGAGCGCAGTGTCAACGTCGCCTGCTGCCCCTGCCAATCGAAATCGAGCTCGTAGCTGCCCAGCGGACGCAAGGACGACAGGCGCGACGCCATGTCCGTCATCTGCAAGGTGGTGCGGCCAATGGCGGAAAACTGCCGCTGCTCCAGGGCCAACTGCAAGGTGCTCCACGACAGGCGCATGCTGCCCGTCGGCGCGACGGTATTCAACGGCGCACCGAGGCCGCCGAGGCCGTCGGCCGGCAGCAGCAGGGCCGCGGGGCTGACTTGCCAGTGCGACCACGAGCCGCGCAGGTTCACCGGCTGCGACAGCGCCTGCGGGTTTTGCAGTTCCACGTCCGCCGATCCCCACAGCACCGAAGGCGAAATACGCCAGTTGAAGCGCCCCGGCAGCAGCGGCGTCACGGCGCCATTCGCGCTGGACGCCCCGCCGATAAAGGCCGAGCCGCGCCACAGGGTACCTTGCGCGTCGCCCAAGGTCAAACGTCCGCCCGTCTGTTTTTCCACGATACTGGCCACCCAGCCGGCCGGGAAAAACACCAGCAGGGTGACGCAGACGCTGACGATGATGGCCAGCAGCCAGCCAAGCAGGCGCATCATCGTGCCGCGCCCGGGCTCTGGTGCAGGGTCAGGCTGGCGTCGACCAGTCCCGCCTTGGTCTGCGCCGTGATCTTCGCTTCCTGCACGGCCACGCGACCTTCGCGGCGCAAGCCATCGAGCCACAGCATGACGCTGGCGAACGGCACGCCATTCAGCTGCACGCGCGCGTATTCTCCCGTCAGCGACAGCGATTGCGGCGCCAGGCCGCGCGCTTTCAGCGACGCGTCGAGGCTTTCACGGGCCATGGGAGCGACCTGCACGGGCGCCTGGCGCGCCAGTTCGCCCGCTTCACGGGCCAGCGCCTGCAATTGGGCCGCGTTCTGGCGCAGCTCGGGCAAGCTCTTTTGCAAGGCGATGCGGCCCGTCCAGGCAGGCTCGAAAAACACGGCGTAGACGAGGGCCAGCCCCGCCACGACGCCGCCGATGGTCAAGAGCTTGCGTTCCTGCGGCGTGCGCTCGGCCCAGAAGGCCTGCACGGCCTGCTGTTGTCCCGCCAGCGCGGCGCGCGCCTTGTTGACTGCTGCACTCATGCTTTTGCTCCCGTGGCCGGCGTGATCTTCCACACGCCCGGCGCCGTTTCATTCAAGGCCAGCTTGCGCGCGGCCAGGCCGTCGCGCACCTGCGCCTGGGCGCTGGCGTCGACCGTGTCCGGTTTCAGCTTGACGATCAGGCTGCGCTCGCGGTATTCCAGCGAGGCCACCACGCCGCGCCCGGCCAGGCCGCCCAGCGCCTCGCCCAGGGCCGCGCTCATGCTCGTGAAATCATCCATGCTGGCTTGCCCGCTTTGCAGGCGGGCGACGGCGATATTGCGCCGCATCTGTTCCGCTTCCAGGCCATACACGGGCGCTTCGTTCGGATACGCGGCCTTGAAGGTTTGCTGCATCGAGGTGCGCACGGTGGCGGCCTCGCGCTTCAGGCGCATCCATTCGATATTCATGCCGGCCAGGTTGACGATCACGGCCAGCAGCGCCAGGCGCAGCGGCCAGCGCCAGCGGCGCCACTCGGTGGCCGATCCCGTCGCCGTGCCCAGGGCACCGGCCAGATCCAGCCCCGCGCCCTTGGCGCCGGCGATCCAGTGCGCCCAGTGATCCGGCTCCACCGTCACGCCATCCATGCCGGCGGCCAGCTGTTGATATTGCGCCAGCTCGGCCTGCGCCACATAGACCGTCAGCGGCACGTCGCCGGCAAACGCGCGCGTCGTCAGCAGCGCCTGCTGCGGCTGGGCCGGCAATACGAGGCCCAGGCCCTCTTGCGGCGCCTGGCGCAAGGCCAGTTCCAGGCCGTCGCCGCTGGCCTGCAGGGCGGCCGTCACGCTACCCGGCTGCAAGGGCAGGCACAGCTGCGACGGCAGCAGCGCCACCTTGCGCGCGCCCTGCGCCAGCAAGGCTTTCACGAGGACCTCGGCCCAGGCGCGCTGCGCCACGGCCACCGTGCGCATGCCGGACGCGTCGGGCGCGCCGGCAGCCAGCAGGCAATCCTGGGCGTCGCCGAGGATATGTTCTTCCACCAGGCCCGGCAAGGCCGCGCGCAAGCGGGCGCCGGCCAGCGGCGGGGTTTTCAGGCGCAGCAGGGTCACGTCGGCCGCCGCCAGCAGCAGCAGCACCTGCTTCGCGCCGGCGATCAGCTGGCCCAGGCTGCCCAGCGGCGCGCTGCCCTGCTGCAACAGGGCGCCGCCGTCGCCGGCCAGCACGAAGGAGCAGGCAGGCGCGCTGTCGGTGGACGCCTTGGCCGGGTGACGGATATACAGTATTGTCAAAGTGACTCGCTTTCAGCTGTTAATTTTCCCGCAACCAGACCAGGCTGGTGGTGCGCTGCGGATTCGGCTCGCGCCACACCAGTGCCTGCGCATCGAGCGCGGCGCGGTCCAGGCGCACGCGGATCACGGTGAGAAAGTACTGACTTTTCACATCGATCTCCACGCCGTCGATCGGTTTCTTGCCGTTGATATTATTCTGGAAATTTGATCTATCGACAAACTTTTTACGCGGATTGCTCAAGGTCAGGGCGCTGGCCTCGGACACGGACATGTCGGTGATGGCCGCCAGCACCTCGGCCGACGCCGTATTCACGTTCACCGCGGTCGGTTTCGGCAGCACAATGATGAAGTCGCGCAGTTTCTCGATCATCTGCGGCGTATAGCCGGGCACGGCCAGCAAATCCTCGACCTGCGTAAACGCCACCGGTTCGCCGCTGCCACCCGTGGCGGGCGTGGCGGCGGGCGTCTTGCCGTCGGTGCCGCTGTCGGCAGTGCGCGGTTTCGGCCGCGCGCGCAGCACGGCATCGGCCGTCGCCTGCGCCAGGGAACTATCGAGCTGCAAGTTGGACAGCAGCCGCTGGTAGGCCTGTACGTTGGGCGGGCTGATGGCGCCCGCGGCAGTGGCCAGGTTGGTGATATTGAAACGCGCCTGCGCGTCGAGCGCGCGGCCCGAGACGGTGGCGTCGAATTTTTCCGTGTCGACCTTTTCGCGGTCCACGTAATCGTCAAGCCGCGCTTCCTCGATGGGCGTGGCCCAGACACCGTCAAGCGCCGTCAGCGTGACATTGTCCTGACGCAACCAGAAGCGGGCGAAGTCGACCATGCCGCGCATGGCCCACTGCGTCTGCAGGCGCAAACGCTGGTTTTCCATCGAGCGCACTTGCACTTGCTGCTGCCAGAACAGGCTGGCAACGACGGTAATCGCCAGCGCCGTCAGCAGCAAGGCCGTGATGACGGCCACGCCGCGCTGGCGCGAGGGACGTGTAAAAGTCCTCATCCCGGCCCCAGCAAAAAGACTTTGGACAGGCCCGCGTCCTGGCCCGGCATCTGCAAGGTCACTTCCAGGCCCGGCACTTGCGTGGAAATGGCGGCGCCCGTCGTCAGCACGTTCCAGGCGCCATTGCTCCAGCCGCGCATGACCATGCTGTCGACGCCGCGCATCAGGGTCACGTCGGCGCTCGAGGTATCGGTATCGTCGCGCGCCGCCTGCCACAGGGTGTCGAGCACGGCCAGGTCGCGCGTGCCGTTCGACTCGCGCCGCGTCAGCACGCCGCCGCGCAGGCGGTAAGTGACCACTTGCAACTGCTGCGGCTCCTGTTCCGACGCGGCCAGGCGCACCAGGGTCAGGCGGTCATTTTCCGCCGACAGGTTGATGCGGCCATTCAGCAGGGTATTGCTCTGGCCGGCGCCGGCCAGGTGGTCGCAATCGCTCTGCATCTGGGCGAACGCCAGCTGCATGCCGCGCGCCTGCTCGAGCTGGCTGGTCAGCACTTCGCGCGAACGCATGATGCTGTCCAGGCCGCGCCAGCCCAGCACGGCGACCATGGCCAGGATGCCGATCGCCACGAGCAGCTCGATCAGGGTGAAACCGCCGGCAGGGACAGTGCGGCGCGCCATCAGTCGTTGAACGCCAATAACACCAGGCGCACGATGCGCCGGGCCGGATATTGCACGTCATACACGTTCACGCGCACTTGCCGGATACGGGGATTCGGCGTGGCCACCACTTCCTCTTCACAGATCAGTTTCAGATCGCCTTGCGGGCAGTCGACCGTGCGCTTGCCCGTCTGCGGGAAGGTTTTTGCCAGGCGCAGGCGCACCAAATGGTTTTCCGCCGACCAGGTGGCCATCATGGCGCTGCGCAAGCCATCACTGTTCTGCGTCAGGCTGCCGACGGCGCGCAGCGAGGCGCCCAGGGCCGTGCCGACGATGACGAGGGCGACCAATACTTCGAGCAAAGTGAAGCCGCGCTGGCGGCGGTGAAATGAGAACCGCATCATTGCTCGACCGTGAAGTGGCCGATGCCGTCGGCGCGGATGGCCACGCTGCGCTCGCCGCTGGCCAGGGTCAGGACAAAAGGCTTGTCGACCGGTTCGCGGCCGAAGATGATGCGCAGCGGCTGGGCCACGCTGCTCGATGGCTGCACGCTGAGCAGCATGGGCGTGTTGGCAAACGCCCGCTCGCGCAGCAAATCGTCCTGCGTCACGGGTTCCCACAGCTTTTCATTGAGAACCAGGAAACGGTATTGATTTTCGTCCGCCTCGAACGCCACTTGCCGGCTGCGCACGATGGCTTCATCGCGCGCCAGCTGCAGCAGCAGGGCGATGCGCTCGGCTTCCTTTTGCAGCGCTTGCTGGCCATTCGGCATGGCGTTCAGCGAGACCAGGCCCAGGGTGACGCCGATGATGACCATCACCACCAGCAGCTCGATCAGCGTGAAGCCGCTGGCGCGTGGCCGGGGCAGTGCGCGACCGGTGCTCATGGCAGGCATGCAATGGAAAACTTACAGTTCCCAGGAACCGATATCGGCGTCGTCGCCGCTACCGCCAGGCTGGCCGTCGGCGCCCAGCGAGATCAGGTCGACTTCGCCTTTCACGCCTGGCGACAGGAACTGGTACGGGTTGCCCCATGGATCCTTCGGCATCTTTTCCAGGTAGCCGCCCGCTTTCCAGCCATTCGCGGCCGGTCCCGTGGTGGGTTTTTCGATCAGCGCCTGCAAGCCCTGCTCGGTGGTCGGGTAGCGCTGGTTATCGAGGCGATACAGTTTCAACGCTTGCATCACGGTGGCGATGTCGACTTTCGCGGCCGCCACTTTCGACTCGCCCGTGCGGGCGATCAGCTTGGGCACCACCAGCGACGCGAGGATGCCCATGATCACCACCACGACCATGATTTCGATCAAAGTGAAGCCGCGCGCGCGGCGCTGGCGTATCGGATGGTTTGCTGCGTTTTGCATAAGAAAGAGAGAAGAAGGTGAGTAATGAGAGCAGAGTATAAAGCGGAAATATGACAAAGCCTGTCATATAGGGAAAAATTTCTGCGGGGGCTGTCAGGCCGGCAAGACCACTTTGCCGCAAACGGCGCAGCCGGGGTCGCGCGCGACGCGCATGCTGCTCCATTCCATGTGCAAGCCGTCCAGCAGCAGCAGCCGTCCGGCCAGCGATTCGCCCGCACCCATGATCAGTTTCAGCGCTTCAGCCGCCTGCATGGCGCCCACCACGCCGACCAGCGGCGCGAACACGCCCATGGTCGAGCACGCCTCGTCCGTAAACTGCTGCTCCTGCGGAAACAGGCAGGAATAGCAGGGCTGGGTGCCCGTGCGCGGGTCGAACACGCTCACTTGTCCGTCGAAACGGATCACGGCGCCCGACACCAGCGGCACCCTGGCCGCCACGCAGGCGCGGTTGACGGCGTGGCGCGTGGCGAAGTTGTCGGTGCAGTCGAGCACCACCGTGGAGGACAAGACCAGTTCGGCCAGGCGCGCGCCGTCGAGGCGCTCCTGCAAGGCCACTATGTCAATCTCGGGATTGATGCCGGTCAATGTTTCGCGCGCCGACAGCACTTTCGGCTGGCCCACGCGGGCCGTCGTGTGGGCGATCTGGCGCTGCAGATTGGTCAGGTCGACCGTGTCGTCATCGACGAGGGTCAGCTTGCCGACACCGCTGGCGGCCAGGTACATGGCCGCAGGCGAGCCTAGCCCCCCCGCGCCGATCACCAGCACATGCGCATCGAGCAAGGCTTGCTGGCCTTCGATGCCGATCTGATCAAGCAGGATGTGGCGCGAGTAGCGCAGCAATTGATTGTCGTTCACGGGGTCAGACCCGCCGGGACTCGGCGTCCCCGTCTGACCCCAGCTTTTGCATTAGCTTACGCATCAAGGCTTCCGCACCGGAATTTTCTTGTCATCGGCCTTGATGTCGGAAGCAATTTCCGGCTTGGCGCCGATCTTCTCAACCTTGGCGTCTATCTTGGCCAGCTGCACCGGCAAGCCCTGGAAATGGTTCAAGGCTTGTTGCAGCTGGAAATCGTCCTTGGCGCCGTATTCGAGCGGCTTGCGCTTTTTCGCCGTGGCGATCAGGCGCTGCTCTTCTTCCAATTGATCTTGCATGCCTTCCATCGTCGGCTTGGCCGCTTCCGGCTTGCCGTCGTTACTGCTCAAATGTTTTTCCAGATCCGCCTCGCGCACGCGCAGGCTGTTCCAGCCGTCGCCTTCGGCCGTTTCATCGACCAGCAAGTCGGGCACGATGCCGCGCGCCTGGATGGCACGGCCTTTCGGCGTGTAATAGCGGGCCGTCGTCAGCTTGACGGCCGTGTCGGCCGTGATCTGGCGCAAGGTTTGCACGGAACCCTTGCCGAACGTCTGCGTGCCGATGACGGTGGCGCGCTGGTAATCCTGCAGGGCGCCCGCGACGATTTCCGAGGCGGACGCGGAACCGGCATTGACCAGCACCACCAGCGGCACGGTTTTCAGCGCGGCCGGCAGCTTGGCCAGCGGATCGGCCTTGGCGCCGGGCGGCGCATAGAATTCGCGGCGGCCGTAAAACACCTGTTTCGACTCGGGCAACTGGCCCTTGGTCGAGACGATCACGGAGTTGCCGGGCAAAAATGCCGTGGCCACGCCGATGGCGCCCGGCACGACACCGCCGGGATCGTTGCGCAAATCCAGCACCAGGCCCTTGAGCTTGGGGTCTTGCGCATACAGCGCGTTGATCTTTTTGACCATGTCGTCGACGGTCGGTTCCTGGAATTGGGCGATGCGCAGCCAGGCATAGCCGGGCGCGACCATCTTGGCCTTCACGCTTTGCACGCGGATTTCCTCGCGCACGATGGGGAAGACCAGCGGCTTGCTTTCGCCCTTGCGCGACATCGTCAGCACCAGCTTGCTGCCAGGCTGGCCGCGCATCTTCTTGATGACCTCTTCCAGCTGCAAGCCCTTCAGCGGAATGTTGTCGAGACGGGTGATCAGGTCGCCAGCCTGGATGCCGGCCTTGGCGGCCGGGCTGTCCTCGATGGGCGAGACGACTTTCACATAACCGTCTTCCATGCTCACTTCGATACCGATGCCGACGAACTTGCCCTGCACGCTTTCGCGCATTTCCTTGAAGGCATTTTTATCGAGGTAGACGGAGTGCGGGTCCAGGGACGAGACCATGCCGGAAATGGCTTCCGTTAAAAGTTTCTTGTCTTCCACCTTCTCGACGTAATCGGACTTGATCAGGCCGAAGACATCGGACAGCTGGCGCAGCTCGTCGAGCGGCAGCGGGGCATTCGTGATCTTCTGCGCCACGGCCGGGAACTGCAGCGACATGCCGATGCCGGCCAGTACGCCCAGACCGATCAGGCCGATACTTTTGACTTTGATACCCATGTATTCTTCGCAATCTACAAATTCGCTGCCGCAGCAATGGTGGGAACTTAAAACTTCACCCAGGTGGCGGGATCGAAGGCGCGGCCCTGATGACGCAATTCAAAGTATAGCCCTGATTCCTCGTTGCCGCCGCTGTTGCCCGCGCTGGCAATGGCGTCGCCGCCCTTGACGGCGTCGCCCACCCGTTTCAGCAAGGATTGGTTATTGCCATAAATACTCATGTACTGGCCGCCGTGGTCGACGATGATCAAATTGCCGAAACCGCGCAGCCAGTCGGAAAACACGACACGGCCGCCGGCGATGGCGTGGACTTCGCTGCCTTCGCCCGTACGGATGAACACGCCCTTCCAGCTGGGGCCGTCACCACGCTTGCTGCCGAAGCGGGCGGCGATCTTGCCCGCCACGGGGGCGCGCAACTGTCCTTTCAGGCTGGCAAAGGCGCCGGCTGGCGCGGCCGGGCCCAGGCTCGGGCGTTCCGGCTCCGGTTCCGGCTTCGGTTCGGGCTTCGGTGTCACCTTGGCCACTTGCGGCGGCTCGTCGTCGTCGATCGGTTCCAGTTTCACGGGCGGCGGAGGCGGCGTTTGCGGCTTGATCTTGCCCGATTTATTTTGTTGCTCTTTAGCAATGCGTTCGCGTTCGGCCTGCGCCTGGGCCGCCTTGGCGCGCGCGGCCAGCAGGCGTTCGCGTTTTTCCGCCGCGATCTTTGCGTCGGCGGCCGCTTTGGCGGCGGCGCGTTGCTCGGCCAGCAATTGCTGGCGTTTCTTTTCAGCCGCGGCGGCGGCGGCCTGCTCTTCGATCAGCTTTGCCAGCTTGTCGACCAGGTTGCCCATGCGCTGTTCGTCGCGCTCGACATTGCCCACTTCCTTGCGCTGCGCCACCAGGCGCTGCGACAAGGTCGTCAGCAAAGCGGCGCGGCGCGCCTTCTCCTGCACCAGCAAGGCCTTCTGGTCGCGCTCTTCCTGCGCGATTTCTTCCAGCTCATCCTTGGCGTTCTGCACGTCCGCCTGGTTTTTCTCCACGGCCAGCAAGTTGGCGCGCAAGGCTTCCAGCAGGCGCGCCTGCGCCTGCGACACATACGCCATCAATTGCAAGTCGCGGTTGATGCGGTTCGGATTGTCGCCAGACAAGAGCAGCTTGATGCGGTCTTCGTTTCCTGCGACATATTGTTCACGCAGCAACTTTGACAGCTGCGTCTTTTGTTTCTCGACGGTGGCCGTCAATTGCTGGTGCTCTTGCCCCAGCGCATTGAGTTTCACGCCCGTCTCGCTTTGTTCCTGCGCCAGGTCGCGCAAGGCGCGGTTGGCGTTGGAAATGGCTTCTTCCGACTCGGCCAGGGTATCGGCCGCGTCATCTTTGGCGCTTTCCGTGCGGCTGATGTCGCGCTTGAGCGCCGTCAGCTTTTGTTGCAATCCAGCACGTTGTGCTTCCGCGGCCGCCTTCTGCTTGCTGCGTTCGGTGGGCTTGGCGCCCTGCGCGGCACCGCTGGAAAGCAGCAGCGCCAGGCACAGCATGGCACCGGCGCGCCACGCCGGCAGGGGTCGTTCAGCAGAGGGGGCGATGGCTGTGCCGCGGAAGAAAGACGACAAGTTACTTGGCCTTCCCTTGGTTGGCCACGGCTGCTTGCGCTGCCGCAATCGCTGCCGGGTCGCCCAGATAGTAGTGACGGATCGGTTTCAGGTCGGCGTCCAGTTCATACACGAGCGGCTGGCCGTTCGGGATGTTCAGGCCGACGATGTCGCTGTCGCTGATGCCATCTAACATCTTGATCAGCGCGCGCAGGCTGTTGCCATGGGCCGAAATGATGATCTTTTTGCCAGCGCGGATGGCCGGGGCGATTTCTTCATCCCAGGCCGGCATCACGCGCGCCACGGTGTCTTTCAGGCATTCGGTCAGCGGAATCGACGCTTTCGGCAAGCCGGCGTAGCGCGGATCGTTGAACGAGGCGCGGTCATCGTCTTCCGCCAGCGGCGGCGGCGGCGTGTCGTAGCTGCGGCGCCACACGAGGACTTGCTCGTCGCCATACTTGGCGGCCGTCTCGCCCTTGTCCAGGCCTTGCAGGGCGCCGTAGTGGCGCTCGTTCAAGCGCCAGTCGTTCTTGATCGGCAAATACATCATGTCCATCTCGTCGAGCGCCAGCCACAGGGTGCGGATGGCGCGCTTCAGGACGGAAGTGTAGGCCACGTCGAACGTAAAACCTTCCTGCTTGAGGATCTGGCCGGCGGCCTTGGCTTCGTTGACGCCCTTTTCCGTCAGATCGACGTCGGTCCAGCCGGTGAAGCGGTTATCGAGGTTCCAGGTGGACTCGCCGTGACGCATGAAAACGATTTTGTACATAGTTCTATCTTCTCAAGGGGTTCAAATCAAAAAAGCAAAACGTAAAAAGACCTCGTCCAGCTTCTATTTTATAATGCGCGGATTGACTTAAACCATTGGACCCTACGTGAAATTCATTATCGACCACATTTTTCTGTTTGCCATCGTCATTATTTCCGGCGGCGCCCTCCTCTGGCCACTGCTGTCGATGCGCGGCAAGCGCGCGACCGTGCTGGAAGTCACGCAACTGATCAACCGTGGCAAGAGCGTCATCGTCGACGTGCGCAGCGCGGAAGAATTCGCCACGGGCCACTTGCCTGACGCAAAAAATATTCCGCTGCCGGAACTGTCAAAACGCCTGGGCGAACTGGAAAAATTCAAAACGCGCCCCATTGTAGTGGTTTGCCAGAAAGGTTCGCGTTCGGCAACCGCCGTCGGCCTGCTGGGCAAAGCTGGTTTCGCTGAGGCAACGAGTCTGGAAGGCGGCCTCGACGAATGGAAAAAGCAAGGTTTGCCATTGAAAACCTTGTCGCTGGCGAAATAAGCCAGCCTTAACTGAAGGAATGATCATGACCGTACCCGTAATTGTGTATAGCACCGCCGTGTGCCCGTATTGCGTACGCGCCGAGCGCCTGTTGGAATCGAAGGGCGTCGCCGTGCAAAAGATCCGCGTCGACCTCGACCCGGAAGAGCGCATCAAGATGATGGAACGCACGGGCCGCCGCACGGTGCCGCAAATCTATGTGGGCGACACCCACGTGGGCGGATTCGACGATTTGTATGCGCTCGATCAAGCTGGCAAGCTCGACCCCTTGTTAAATGGCACGGCAGCCTGATATAAAGCTGGTTCGAGAAATTGCTTGGTTTTTTGTCGTATTGTTTTGATACAATTGCCCTCGCACCTGATCTGGCCGCGCCTATCCGGCGCGGTTTACATACCGCAAGCACCATATTTGAACGGTGTGCCGTTCTTGTCCTTTACAACGAAAGCGTTCCATGTCTGACGAAAACCTGCAACCAGTCTTCCAAATCCAACGCGTCTACCTGAAAGACATGTCGCTGGAACAACCAAATTCCCCAGCTATTTTCCTGGAACAAGAAGCACCAGCGATCGAAGTAGCTCTGGACGTGGGCGCTGCGCCTCTGGCCGACGGCATCTTCGAAGCCACCGTGACCATCACCGTCACCGCCAAAGTCGGCGATAAAGTCGCTTTCCTGGTTGAAGGCAAGCAAGCCGGTATCTTCGAAGCACGCAACATTCCTGCCGATCAACTCGATCCGCTGCTGGGAATCGGCTGCCCGAACATCATCTACCCTTACCTGCGCGCCAACATCGCCGACGTGATCACCCGTGCCGGCTTCCCGCCAGTGCACCTGGCCGAGATCAACTTCGAAGTGTTCTACCAACAACGTCTGCAAGCTATTGCTGACGCCGCTGCAGCAGCACCCGCAGCCAGCGAAACGCACTAAGCTCTTGCAAGACCCCGCCAGCCGTCAAGGCTGGCCTGACACGGCGGCCTGGCCGCCGTGTTTCGTTAAGGTTCAAAATATCATGTTGAAAAGTGCGCTCTTGAGCAAGTTCCGCTGGATGGCCGGCGCCGTGCTGCTGCTGGCGACCGCCGCCAGCCACGCCGTCGATTTCAAGACGGTGGGAGCAGCCCCCGTGATCCTGTATGACGCGCCGTCCGCCAAGGGCGGCAAGCTGTACGTGGCGCCACGCGGCATGCCGCTGGAAGTCGTGCTCAGCTACGGCGAATGGGTCAAGGTACGCGACGCCAGCGGCGAAATGGCCTGGACGGAAGCCAAGGGCCTGTCGGCCAAGCGCAACGTCGTGGCGCGCGCCGCAAACCTCAAGGTTCGCGCCAGCCCCGACGATGCCGCCTCCGCCATCCTCCTCGTCGACAAGGGCGTGCTGCTGGAAATGAGCGAGCAAGCGAGCTCCGGCTGGGTCAAGGTACGCCACAAGGATGGCCTGAGCGGCTACGTCAAGACCAGCGAAGTGTGGGGCTTGTAAGCACCGTGCCCGTTTCCCCTGCCCCGTTGAGGTTGCATGCAAGTTTCTCCTGAAGTCACTCCCGATAGTATTCCCGCCGCCCGCAAGATCACCCTCCTGGGCGCCGGCGCCTGGGGCACGGCCGTGGCCATGGCCCTGGCCGGCCGCCACGACGTGCTGCTGTGGGGCCGCAACGGCGACGCCATGGCCGCCATGGCCGCCAACGGCGAAAACAGTTATTTGCCCGGTTTCCCATTGCCGCCGCAACTGCGCATCAGCGCCGATTTCGACGCCGCCGTCGCGCATGCCAGTGGCGAACACGGCCTGCTGATCGCCGCCTGCCCCGTGGCGGGCTTGCGGCCCATGCTGCATCAGCTGAAAGACAAGGCCATCGGCAACCTCGTATGGCTCTGCAAAGGGTTTGAAGGCGGCACCGGCCTGCTGCCGCACCAGATCGTGCAGGAAGTGCTGGGCGACACTATCCCCGGCGGCGCCCTGTCCGGCCCCTCGTTCGCGCAGGAAGTGGCACGCGGCTTGCCGTGCGCGCTGACCATCGCTTCGCACAGCGCGGCGTTGCGCGGCGCCGTCGTCTCGGCCCTGCATGGCGGCACCATCCGCGTGTATGCGAGCGACGACCTGGTAGGCGTGGAAGTGGGCGGCGCCGTCAAGAACGTGCTGGCCATTGCCACCGGCGTGGCCGACGGCCTGGGCCTGGGCTTGAATGCGCGCGCCGCGCTGATCACGCGTGGCCTGGCGGAAATCACGCGCCTGGGTACGGTCCTAGGTGGCCAGACGGAAACGTTCATGGGCTTGACCGGCATGGGCGATTTGATACTCACTTGCACGGGCGACCTGTCGCGCAACCGCAGAGTCGGCCTGGGCCTGGCGCAAGGCAAGGCGCTGGACACCATCGTGGCCGAACTCGGTCACGTGGCCGAAGGCGTGCCGTGCGCCAAGGCCGTGCGCGAACTGGCGCGCCGCATGGGCGTCGACATGCCGATCACCAATGCGGTGGCCGGCGTGCTGTTCGATGGGGATTTGCCGCACGTGATGGTGCAGCAACTGCTGTCGCGCGACCCGCGCGCCGAAGCGGCCTAAGGTGTCCTGACCCGCCAGGGAAACCTAGCGCCCCGCCTTGGCCATCAAGATCGTCAGCAGCAACAGACTGTCTTCGCGCGCTTCCAGGGCGTGCGCCTGGCCGCCGAGCAGGTACAGCATCTGCCCCGGCCCCAGCACTTGCACGCCGCCATGCGCTTCCACCGCCACCTGCCCTTGCAGGCACAGCAAGGTGATTTCACCAAGCACATGATGCTCGGGCATGGTCTTGCCCTTGGGCATGCACATGCGGATCAATTCCAGCTCATCCGTCTTGGCCAGCGCAATGGCGGAAAACTGCGACAGGTCGCCGCCGTCCCTGCGCAGCACGTCGATCACCTGTCCTGAACTTGCATGCTCCAATGCCATCATGTGCTCCTTCAGCAATTACTCGGTGACTTCCTCCGGCTCTTTCGCGCCGCGCATCCACTCGACCAGCGGCCACGCATCCTTCAAGCCTTCCGCCAGAGTCGGCAGCAGTTTCTCGGGGGCATTGACGGGTAGCGGCACTTCGGTCCAGACGAAAAAGCTCTTCAGCTTGATGAATTCGATATGTTCGGCGTCCGCGTCAAACCCCTTCGGCGGGCGCTGCAGCTTGCCCTCGTTCTGGATGGTGCCGAAACGGGCCTTCAAGCGCTTATTTTTCAGCACTTTGGAAAAGCCTGGCGCATCGTTGACCATGTGCTCGCGCAGCGCCTTCAGGCGGCCCGGTGGCGGCATGTACTCGCCGGCGCCGAACAGCAGGTTCCCCTGGCCGTCGATCTGCAGATAATACGTGGGACCGCCCGCCTTGCTGGGGCGGCGCATGTCGTTCGGCGCGATGGCGGCCGAAAAACGCGTTTTATACGGGCTTTTATCATGGGCAAAGCGCACGTCGCGGTTGATGCGGAACATGGCCTTCTTCGGATTGCAATATTTCACGGCCGGGTCGAACTTGCCCAGCTCGCCGATCAGGCTGGTGACCAGCGCCAGGAATTCCTCGCGCAGGATGTCGTAGCGGGGCTTGTTCATCACAAACCAGGGACGATTGTTGTTGTCGCTCAGTTCACGTAAAAATTGGGTCAAATCACGCACATGCATGTGTCAAATTCCGATCAGCAACTATTTGGAAAGCTCTTTCGGGATGGGGCGCTTGCCCACCATCACGTCGAGTGCCGCTTCGCGATTCTTGCGCAGCACCGTCATTTTAGCTTTTTCGCCGGGCGGCAGTTGGGCGATCAGGTTGAGCATTTCCGTCGTGTCGCCCACGGGCTTGCCTTGCACCGCCAGCAGGATGTCGCCGGGCACGATGCCCGCCTTGTCGGCCGGGCCGTTGCGCACCACGCCGGCGATGATGGCGCCGCTGGTGCGCTGCAAGTTGAAGCTTTGCGCCAGCTCGGGCGTGATGTCCTGCGTTTCCACGCCGATCCAGCCGCGCACCACGTGGCCATCCTTGATGATGGCTTCCATCACCGTCTTGGCCGTCGACACGGGAATGGCGAAGCCGATGCCGACGGAGCCGCCGCTTTGCGAGTAAATCGCCGTATTGATGCCGATCAGATTGCCGCGCGTGTCGACCAGGGCGCCGCCCGAGTTGCCGAAGTTAATCGCCGCATCCGTCTGGATGAAGTTTTCAAAACTGTTGATGTGCAGATTGTTGCGCCCCAGGGCGGAGATGATGCCCATGGTCACCGTCTGGCCCACGCCGAACGGGTTACCGATGGCCAGCACCACGTCGCCCACGCGCGCCAGTTCCGACTGGCCCAGCACGATGACGGGCAGCTTGTCGAGGTCGATCTTGATGACGGCCAGGTCCGTTTCCGGGTCCAGGCCCACCACCTTGGCCGGCGCCTTGCGGCCATCGGTGAGCACCACTTCGATTTCATCGGCGCCTTCGACCACGTGGTTGTTGGTCAGCACATAGCCTTCATGGCTGACGATGACGCCGGAGCCGAGGCTGTTTTTCAAGTCGTCGTCATCCCCGTCGTCCGGGTCGCGGTCGCCGAAGAAACGCTTGAAGAAGGGATCGCGCGCCAGCGGATGGGCGCCGCGCTTGGGTACTTGCAGGGTGAGAATGTTGACGACGGCGGGCATGGCGCGCGCCGCCGCGTCGCGGTAGGAGCCGGGCGCCAGGCTGCTCGACGCCGTTTCCACCACGGGCACCGGTTTCGCGGGAGAACCCAGTTGCTGTACCCGGCTGGCCGGGCGCAGCGCACCGTACACAAAGTACAGCGCCAACGCGATCGTCACGGTTTGCGCAAACAATAACCAGAATCGTCGCATACAGTTCTCTGCCCAAGTCAGCCGGCTCGTGCCGGAACGACTTATTTTGCCAGATCGTTGCTATTCTGTCCGTTCCTCTGCAGCGAGTCGCGGATTTCACGCAGCAGCACGATGTCTTCCGGCGTGGCCGGTGCCGCTGCCGGCGCGACCGGCTCGCTGCGGCGGGCCTTGTTCATCAGACGTACCATCTGGAAGATGATGAAGGCCAGAATGACGAAATTGAGCAGAATGGTCAGGAAGTTACCGTAGGCCAGCACGGCGCCCGCCTTTTTCGCTTCCACCAGGGTCAGGGTGGTGGCTTGGCCATTCAGGGGCAGGTAGTAGTTGGCGAAATCGAGGCCGCCGAAAATGCGGCCGATAGGCGGCATGATCACGTCTTGCACCAGCGAATCGACAATCTTGCCGAAGGCACCACCGATAATGACACCGACCGCCAGATCGACGACGTTACCCTTCATTGCAAATTCTTTAAATTCTTGCATCATTGCCATGAATTTCTCCTTCGGATAGATATAAAAACATGCCGATCATACTATTGATTCCTGGGGACACCAACTTGTGGTTGCCGGCAGGACCAATTCCGGCACAGCCATGCGCATCTAGTTCGAAAGAACTAGCCACCTCCTGCAAAAGTATATAAATTATGGTACAAGCAACGTTTTTGTTTTATTCGTTGTTTGCTTCACTTATAATTTGCGGTTGCCAGAAGTGGCTTTTTCACTTCCGGATAATCAACAAGAAACTGGCACGGGCTGCGCCATTGGCCGAAGTTCCGCAGGGATGTTGCCACGTTACCGTACAAAGATGCGGATCGCGGCAATCAGTGGGATAGAGCTTCGGCGACGGGTTTTTCGCGGCTGCCACTCATAATAAAGATTCGCATTTTGACTGATTGGGGTTTGCATGAGTAACGAAAAGCAGGTCGATTCAGGCCGTCGCGGCTTGCTCGTCGCCACGTGCGCGGCGGGCAGTGTAGTTGGATTGGCAACCGCGGGAGCCTTGGTAAGCACCTTCCAGCCGTCGGAGCGCGCGAAAGCGGCTGGCGCGCCGGTCGAAGTAGACATCACCACCTTGCAACCCGGCGAAATGCGCACCGTCGAATGGCGCGGCAAGCCGGTCTGGATCCTGAAGCGCACGCCGGAAATGATCGCGTCCCTGAAAAAGACCGACGGCAAAGTCGCCGATGCCAATTCCCAACGCAATCCCGCCGAATTCACGCCTGAATACTGCATGAACGAGGCACGCTCGATCAAGCCTGAAATTCTCGTCGCCGTCGGCATCTGCACCCACCTGGGCTGCTCCCCTTCCTCGAAATTTGCCCCCGGCCCGCAACCGTCGCTGCCCGATGACTGGGAAGGCGGCTTCCTGTGCCCTTGCCACGGCTCCACCTTCGACATGGCTGGCCGCGTGTTCAAGAACAAGCCGGCGCCGGACAACCTGCAAGTGCCGCGTCACATGTATCTGAGCGACACCAAATTGCTGATAGGTAAAGACGAGAAAGGCGAGGCTTGATCATGGCTGCTTTCAAAGAGACGAAATTCCCGACAGACGCTCCCGTCGCCGAAAAAGCGCTGGGCTGGGTCGATGACCGCTTTCCCCTGACCAAGCTGTGGAACGACCAATGGGGCAAATACTACGCCCCGAAAAACTTCAATTTCTGGTACATCTTCGGCTCGCTGGCCATGCTGGTGCTGGTCTTGCAGATCGTCACCGGCATCTTCCTGACCATGCACTACAAACCGGATGCGGCCCTGGCCTTCAATTCCGTCGAGTACATCATGCGCGAAGTACCGTGGGGCTGGCTGGTGCGCTACATGCACTCGACAGGCGCCTCGGCCTTCTTCATCATCGTCTACCTGCACATGACGCGCGGCCTGCTGTACGGCTCGTACCGCAAGCCACGTGAACTGATCTGGCTGTTCGGTTTCGCCATCTTCCTGTGCCTGATGGCCGAAGCGTTCTTCGGCTACCTGTTGCCATGGGGCCAGATGTCGTACTGGGGCGCCCAAGTGATCGTCAACCTGTTTGGCGCCATCCCGCTGATCGGCCCTGACCTGTCGCTGTGGATCCGCGGCGACTACGTCGTCTCCGACGCGACCCTGAACCGCTTCTTCGCCTTCCACGTGATCGCCATCCCGCTGGTTCTGCTGGGCCTGGTTGCAGCGCACTTGATCGCCCTGCATGAAGTCGGCTCGAGCAATCCGGACGGCATCGAAGTGAAGGAAAACCTGGGCGCCGATGGCCACCCGGTCGATTCGATTCCTTCGCATCCGTACTACACCGTGCATGACCTGTTCGGCGTATCGATCTTCCTCGTCATTTTCAGCGCCGTCGTCTTCTTCGCGCCGGAAATGGGCGGTTACTTCCTGGAATACAACAACTTCCTGCCAGGCGACTCGCTGAAGACCCCGCTGCACATCGCGCCAACCTGGTACTTCACGCCGTTCTACTCGGTGCTGCGTGCCACCACGGCCGACTTCATGTACGTGCTGATGGGTGTCGTGGCCGCCTATGTGGTGTTCATCTGGCTCAAGTCGCGCCTGTCGACGACCGTCAAGTCGGTCATCGCCGGCATTGCCATCGTCGCCATCATCGGCATGCTGCCGCAGGTGCTGGACGCGAAATTCTGGGGCGTGGTGTTCTTCGGCGGTTCCGTCGTGATCCTGGCGTTCCTGCCATGGCTCGATCATTCGCCGGTGAAATCGATCCGCTACCGTCCGACCTGGCACAAATACATCTATGCCATCTTCGGCCTGTCGTTCCTGATCCTCGGCTACCTCGGGACCCAGGCGCCAACAGATGCAAAAACCATCGTGTCGCAAGTGTGCACCCTGATTTACTTCAGCTTCTTCCTGCTGATGCCATGGTGGAGTGCCATGGGCAAGTTCAAGACCGTGCCGTCGCGTGTGACGTTTCACCCGCACTAAGCCGCTCTCACGCCACGCTCAAAGGACATACATCATATGAAGATTGCAAAAAAACTGCTCGCCATCCTGGCACTCGTGCCCGCCATGGCTCTCGCCAGCGAAGGCGGCTTTCCGCTGGACAAGGCACCTGACCGCCAGACCAACATGGCAGCGCTGCAGCATGGCGCCAAATTGTTCGTCAATTATTGCTTGAATTGCCACTCTGCCGTGTCGATGCGCTACAACCGCCTGCGCGACCTGGGCTTGACGGAAGACCAGATCAAGCAGAACTTGTTGTTCACCAGTGATAAAGTGGGCGACCTGATGACGACAAGTCTGGCAGCGCAGGACGCCAAGGCCTTCTTTGGCGTCGTACCGCCGGATTTGTCGGTAATTTCGCGCGCGAAATCATCTTCCGCTGGCACAGGCGGCGACTACCTGTATACTTACCTGCGTACGTTCTATAAAGACGACACTCGTCCGACCGGCTGGAACAACATGGTCGTGCCGAATGTTGCCATGCCGCATGTATTGTGGGAATTGCAAGGTATCCAGACTGCCAAGTTCGTGGAAGAGAATGATCCGCACGAAGCTGGCAAGAAGATCCACAAATTTACCGGCTTCGAGCAGGTCAAGCCAGGTACGTTGAACAAGATCGAGTATGACAATGCGGTAGCCGACCTGGTCGGCTACATGGAGTGGATGGCCGAACCGGCACAGCAAACACGCAAGCGCCTGGGCGTGTGGGTGCTGCTGTTCCTGTCGGTCTTTGCTCTGCTGGCATGGCGCCTTAACGCGTCGTTCTGGAAGGAAGTCAAATAAGTGAGGCGCCGGCCATAGGCCGGTTTATGCCTGTTTCTGCGTTGTCCGCATGAGTGGACAAGCGACCTGGGGTGAGCCGTTCGCGGCTTCACCCCCTTTGTTTCTAAGGAACTATAAAAAATGATGGTTCTCTATTCGGGTACAACCTGCCCATTTTCGCAACGCTGCCGCCTGGTTCTGTTTGAAAAAGGCATGGACTTCGAAGTGCGCGACGTCGACCTGTTCAACAAACCGGAAGACATTTCGACCATGAACCCGTATGGCCAAGTGCCTATCCTGGTCGAGCGCGAACTGATCCTGTATGAATCGAACATCATCAACGAGTACATCGATGAGCGCTTCCCGCATCCACAACTGATGCCGGCCGATCCGCTGATGCGTGCCCGCGCGCGCCTGATGCTGTTCAATTTCGAAAAAGAACTGTTCGTGCACGTGCACGTGCTGGAAAGCGAACGCGCCAAGAGCAACGACAAGGCCCACGACAAGGCACGCGCGGAAATCCGCGACCGCCTGACGACCCTGGCGCCACTGTTCCTGAAAAACAAGTACATGCTGGGCGACGAATTCTCGATGCTCGACGTGGCTGTCGCGCCGCTGCTGTGGCGCCTGGACCACTACGGCATCGAACTGTCGAAGACGGCCGCACCGCTGATGAAATACGCCGAACGCATCTTCTCGCGTCCAGCCTATATCGAAGCACTCACTCCTTCGGAAAAAGTGATGCGTCGTTAAAAGATATTCCCGGCAGGCCGCGCTTGCCGGGACATTTTGCGTCAGCAGCCAGTCTTTTGAATTACCGGTGCGCCACCCTGTCATTGACAGGGGCGCTCCCGCCTCACAGTGCCTACCATGTCTGAAATCTCAACCAAACCTTATATGCTGCGCGCCATCTACGAGTGGTGCACCGACAGCGGCTACACGCCTTATCTCGCGGTCAAAGTCGATTCGCGCACCACGGTACCGATGGAATACGTGAAAAAGGGCGAAATCGTGCTCAACATCAGCTTCGGCGCCACCAGCGGCCTGAAGATGGACAACGACGCCATCCGCTTTCACGCCCGCTTCGGCGGCGTCTCGCGCGAAATCTATGTGCCGGTCGACAACGTGATGGCCATCTACGCCAACGAAAACGGCCAGGGCATGGCCTTCGAGCCTGTGCTGGGCAACGATGACCCCAATGCGCAACCGACGGACAGCCCGGCCTCCGCCGACGTCCCGCCGCCAGTGCTCGCCCCCACCGCCAGCGCCCCGACCCTGTCGTCCGTGCCGACCAGCTCCCCCGAACAGCGCGACAGCGCCACGCCCGGCGACGACGAGCCACCAAAAAAAGGCGGCCGTCCGACCCTGACACGCATTAAATAGCGTATAATTCGCAACGCGCAGTTTTTGCCGACTTAGCTCATTTGGTAGAGCAGTTGATTTGTAATCATCAGGTGGCCAGTTCGAAACCGGCAGTCGGCACCAGAATTCAGTAGGAAATCAAAGGGTTACCCGCTTCGGCTGGTAGCCCTTTTTTCTTTTTCTCCCGCCTGCGGGAGCCATCCGGGACACTGAAACGCATCGTCATTCAGGTTGACGCATTGCTGCACCGCGCAATGACGTCCAGCACATTTAGGCGCAAGATGAGCACGTGCTTGCGCAAAGCAGGCTCCCGTCATCTGACTTGCCTACCGGGGGAAATATCATGTCCGCACACACTTACAAGCTGATCGAACTGGTTGGCACTTCGACCGAGAGCAGCGATCAGGCGATACGCGATGCCATTGCCAAGGCGGCGCTGACGGTCAAGCATATGGACTGGTATGAAGTGACGGAATCGCGCGGCCATATCGTCGACGGCAAGGTGGCGCATTTCCAGGTCACGCTCAAGGTCGGCTTCCGGCTCGAATAAAGGGATCGAGCAAGGCGGGCGGCGCGCTCAGCGCCGCCCAGGTACTCCCCGGCTCTCCAGCCATTCCCGTCCGCCGCTGTCGAGCGCGGTCTCTATGACCTTTTCCGGCAAGCTGTAGACGGTCGCCCAGCTGGCACGGCCGTCCTGCGTGTTGGCGGGAAAGCTGTGCGTCTCGATCGGCCAGTGGTATTTGCGTTTCAGCGCTTTCACGATGGCGGCCAGCGAGACGCGGCCTTGCAGCGGTTCGGCGCCGGACTGGTCGCGGTTCGACAGCAGCACGGCCAGGACCTGGCCGCGGCCCGTGCGTGCGCCGGGGAAAGTGGGGGTTTTGTTTGCCATGGCCTATTTTACCGGCCAAGGCGCGATGTGCCGCACCTTTGATCTGGCGCAAACGCCGCAGCGGCTTTGCGGCCACGATGGACGTTTCGACAGGCGTGCCAGTACCCCTCTGGCAGCCTGGTCCTACCATCACGGGGCACAGGAGCCTATCATGCACAGCCTGAACATCCACGCCATGCAATGGCAGCCCGTCGCCGATATTTCCGCCGTCAATCCGCTTCTGCCCGACGACCTCGCCTGCTTTCGCGAATTGCGCGACGTGCTGCAACGCTACGGCGCCCTTGACCGCTTCGGCATTTCCCTGATCCACCGCCATTTCGACATCGCCGACGACGAGGAGCTGATGGAGTACACGGATGCGGAAACACGCACCTTGACCGTCAAACCTGTCAAGAAAAGCGACATCGACTGGCAGCACACGACGATTACCAACTGGAAACTGACGAAAGGCGAGGAAGTGGCGCGCATCGGTTGCGGCTGCGCGCGCAATTCGGGTGGCCACCTCGGCTATCACCGGGGTACCTGACACTGACCGGTACCGCCGGCAAAGCGGCGTCGGCCTTTCTTACACTTTGCTTCCACCTGCTCAGTTCGCTTTACGCAAGCCCTTGATTCAATATGCTTTTTTTGTGTGGCACGCAAGCTGCTTATCACTGTCTACGAGATGAATCCAGTCAGGTCATTCTGGATTCTTTCTCCCCCGGATTTTTCGAGACTGACTACGATAAGAGGCTGCGATGAACGTCGATCACACACGAAACAAGACCCTGGGTTGGCTGGGCGCACTGGCGGCGGCAAGCTTGCTGACCAGCGCTCAGGCGCACGCCGGTGCGTACGGCCTGGCCGTCAATGAGTTGAACAATTTCCGCATCGCCACCAGCGCCGGCGCGCTGTCGCTGGCCGGCGCCAACCGCAATGCCAGCGACAGCGCCTTCTTCGAAGGCGGCGTGGCCGTCAATCCGCGCGCCGTCAATACGGGGCCGGCCGCCAACGCCGACGTGCTGCAAGTGTGTTCGGGCAGCGGCTGCGGCGGCTTGCCGCAAAATAACTACGCGCCCAGCCCCAGTTCCACTCTGGAGTTCGCACGCGGCGACGCGCACGCATTCGGCAACATGCTCAATGGCGGCGCCACCGTGCGCGCCGTTGCGGAAGCACAGCGCGACACGGTCGGCGCCGCCACGGCCACGGCTGGCGACACGCTCACCGGCTCCGTCAATCTGACCCTGTCGAGCGCCGGCTTCATCACCTTCAGCTTCATGGGACGGCGCGATCTGCGCACCAGCGTGACGACCATGGGTGACAAGTCGAGCGTATCGATCATGGATATCTTCAATATCTCGTGCAATACTTCCAGTCCCGTGGGCTGCCTGTCGAACGCGAATGCCGATGGCGTGATCTTCCAGTTCGCGCCCGATGGCGACGCCAGCAATGGCAGCGACGTCAATGGCAACCATACGGTCGGCAGCCTCGATCCCTTCAGCCTGAACATGACGGCAGGCACCAACGATCCGGCCACCTCGCGCGCCTTTGCGAATGGCTTTGCGATGTTTTCCCTGACCTCGAATTTCGCTTTGCCGGCCGGCAGCTACACCTTGAACTTTTCCAAGTCCACGCGCACCGACATCGTCGTCATCGATCCCTTGCAAGTACCGGAGCCTGGCACCCTGTTCCTGCTGGGCATGGGACTGGCGGTCCTGGCTTTTACGCGCCGCCGCCAGCCGAAATAAGCCTCAGCATGAAAAACACGCGGCGCCCGCAAAAGGCGCCGCGTTTTTTATGCCGATAAAAACGTGTTAACCGAGCAGTGCCAGCGCCCGGCGCGCCAGCTGCAATTGCTGCAGATAATAGCGGTGCAGCATGGCAGGGTCGCTCAGGTCGCGCCCCAGTACCAGGCGCAGCTCGCTGGCGGGGCAGTCGGCGGCCTGGATCTGCACTTGGGTACGCACCTGTATACCGAGCTGGCGGGCCAGTTGGCGCGCCGCCTGTTCCTGCGCGGGCCGGTATTCGACGCGGGTGCGCGCCACCTGGAAGCTGGTTTCATTGGCCAGGCGCACCACTTGCACGGGCGCACCGGCCAGGCTGCGTGCCAGCGCGGCGGCCAAGCCAGGCACGCCGTTGCCGTTCACAATTTCCAGGCGCGGATGCGGCGCGCCGGCTGCCGGTGCAGGCGCCACAGACACCGACGCGGCAGCGGGCACGCTGCGCACGACGGCCGACGGCACGCGCCGCAGGCGGGCCATGCCATCGCTCTGCGTGATCTCCACGCGCGCCATGGCGGGCGCATCCGGCACAGGCTCGGGCATAAGCTTCGGCGGCGCCTCGGCGCGCAACAAGGCCATGTCGCGCCGCACATCGTGTTCCTGCAAGCTGGCCGCCTGGCGCCGCATGACGGCGGCGCGCTCGTGCTGTCCCAGCCGTTCGAGCACCTGCGCCAGGTGCCGCCATGCCAGCGCATTGAGCGGATCGAGCAGACACGCCTGCTCCAGCGCAGTCAACGCTTGCGCATCGCGTCCGCTCAAATAATAGGCATGACCGAGATTGCTGAACAGATAGGCCTGCCGCGGCTGCGGCGTGCCCGCTTCCTGCGTCAAGGCCAACCAATGGGCGATCGCAGCGTCGTGTTCGCCACGCTGCGCATGCAGCACGGCCAGGCCGTTGCGCGCGTTCATGTGGCGCGGCGCATTGCGCAGGGCTTGCTCATAAGCCGCTTGCGCCGCAGGCAAGTCGCCCCGCTCGACATGCTGGCGTCCCGCCGCGTAGGCGGCATCGGCGTCGGGCCACACCGGCACGTGGGCCAGCTGCGTGGTACAGGCGGCCAGGCCCAGGCAGGCGCAGGCGGCGGCCAGGCGGGAAATCGTCAAGCGCATGGTGACTCCTTTCAGCGGCTGGCCATGGCCGGCACCAGCACGCGATAGACTTCGATCACGGCCGGCCCCATGAGCACCAGCATCAGGGTGGGAAAGACGCAAAAGATTAGCGGGAACAGCAGTTTCAGGGCGATCTTCGCTGCCGCCTCCTCGGCCAGCAGGCTGCGCTTGCCGCGCAGGTTTTCCGAATGCACGCGCAGCGAATCGCCCATGCTGGTGCCGAAACGTTCCGATTGGATCAGCATGGCGACCAGGGTGTCGACATCTTCCACACCGCTGCGCAGGGCCAGATTGCGCAGCGCCTTTTCCTTGGAAAAGCCGGCGCGCATTTCCATCAGCACCAACTGCAATTCCTGCGCCAGCACCACGCTCTTGATGTGGATTTCGCCCGACACCTTCACCAGCGCGCGCTCCAGGCTCAGGCCCGCTTCCACGCACACGGTCAGCAAGTCGAGCGCGTCGGGGATGTTTTCAAAGATGTCGCGCTGGCGCCGCTTGGCCGTGCTGGCCAGCACCAGGTTGGGCAGGTAATAGCCGATGGTGGCGCTGACGCACAGCAGCAACAGCAGCACGCTGCGCAGCTGCGCCGCCATGGCGCTGGCCGCGTACAGGCCCAGCACGGTGGGAAACAGCAGGGCCAGCACGGATTTCGCCGCGAAGTACAGGGCCGGCGCGCTGGCTTGCCGCCAGCCCGCGTTCATGAAACGCGTACGCAGCGGCGAACGTTCCCAGCCCTCTTCCGGCAGCGACAGCTTGCTGAACGGCTGCGCCACGCGCGCCACCCTCTCCACCCAGCCATTTTCCACCACCGCCTCGCTGGCGGCCGGCGCCGTGGCGCCAAACAGGCGCTGGCGCAAAGTGCCGGGAAAGAAGATCACCCACGCCAGCAGGGCCAGCGCCACCACCACGGCAAAGACGATCACGAGAAACAGCAGTTGTGCACCGCTCATAGCACCTCCTGTTTTAGATGCGGATGCGGATCACGTTGCGCATCCACACGACACCCAGCGCCACCATGCCGGCTGCGTACCACAGCAGTTTGATGCCGCTGGGATCGGTCCACAGCAGGCGGATGTATTGCGGGTTGACCAGGGCCATGACGCCGATCATCACCACCGGCATCAGCCCCAGCACCCAGGCCGACATGCGTCCCTCGGCCGACAGCACGCGCACCTGCCCCAGCAACTTCAAGCGGGCGCGGATGATGCGCGCGATGCTGACCAGCACTTCGGCCAAATTCCCCCCCGATTCGCGCTGTACCAGCACGGCGATGACGAGGTAGCGCAAGTCCGTCAGCGGAATGCGCGCGGCCAGGTTTTGCAGCGCCTCGTTCATCGGCACGCCGTAATTGATCTCTTCGTGCGCCATCTTGAATTCGCCGCTGATCGGCTCATTGAGTTCATCGCCGACCATCTGCAGCACGTTCGAAAACGAGTGCCCGGCGCGCAGCGCGCGGGCCAGGAAATCGGCCGCTTCCGGCAGTTGCGCCTCGATCTTTTTCAGCCGCGCCGCGCGCGCGCGCAGCACGCACAAACACGGTGCGCTCGCGGCGCAGGACAACAGCAGCACGGCGCCGGGCACGGGCATGGACCATGCCGCCAGCAGCAGCAAGGCCGCCAGCAGCAAGGCGCCGGTGCCGCCGAGGAATTGCGCCACCGACCAGGACAGGCCCGATTGCAGCAGCAAATGGTCGAGCTTTGCGGCCTGCGGCGCGCACCGCAGCAAGCGTTCCAGGGCAGGCGAACGCGCATAGCGGCGCTGCTTGAGGATGGAGACCCGCTCGCCGCCCCCTTCGCCGCGCGCCGCCATCAGCCGCAAGCGCCGGTTGATGCGCCGCGCCGCGCTGCCATGCGTGCCCGACCACCACAGCCAGACGCCTTCCACCATCAGGATGCAGGCGGCGAACAGCAGCACGGCAAAGCCGTAGAAGACCAGGTCCATGGCTCCCTCCTTACTCGTAGATGCGGTCGGGGTCGAACACGCTGTCGGGCACCGGCGCGCCGAACATGCGCAGGCGTTCCGTAAAACGGGGCCGCACGCCCGTGGCGCAGAAGTGGCCCTGCACCTTGCCGTCGGCATCGACACCCGTCTGCTCGAAGCGGAAGATTTCATGCATGGCGATGATGTCGCCTTCCATGCCCGTCACTTCCTGCAGGCTGACCAGCTTGCGCGCGCCGTCCGTCAGGCGCGACACTTGCATCACCACCGTCACGGCCGAACAGATCTGCTGGCGCGTGGCGCGCGGCGTCAGGTTCACGTTGGCCATGCCGACCATGTTTTCCAGCCGCGCCAACGCGTCGCGCGCCGTGTTCGAGTGGATGGTCGCCAGCGACCCTTCATGGCCCGTGTTCATCGCCTGCAGCATGTCGAGCGCCTCGGCGCCGCGCACCTCGCCCAGGATGATGCGGTCGGGCCGCATGCGCAGCGCATTGCGCACCAGCGCGCGCTGGCTCACTTCGCCCTTGCCCTCGATATTCGGCGGGCGCGTTTCCAGGCGCACCACGTGCGGCTGGCGCAGCGCCAGTTCGGCCGCATCCTCGATGGTGACGATGCGCTCGCTGCCAGGGATGAAGCCGGACAGCACGTTGAGCAGGGTCGTCTTGCCGCTGCCCGTGCCGCCCGAAATCAGGATGTTGACCTTGGCCTGGCCCAGCGCCTGCAGCACCTGCACCATGGGCGGCGTCAGGCTTTTGTAATCGAGCAGGTTGGCGATGGTGAGCGGCTGCACGGCAAAGCGCCGGATCGACAGGATCGGCCCATCGACGGCCAGCGGCGGAATGATGGCATTCACGCGCGAGCCGTCGGGCAGGCGCGCGTCGACCATCGGGCTCGATTCATCGACCCGCCGCCCCACGCGCGAGACGATCTTTTCGATGATCTTCATCAGGTGCGCATTGTCGTGGAACGTCACATCCGTCAGCTGCAGCCGCCCGCCCCGCTCCACGTACACCTTGTCGCAGGTATTGACGAGGATGTCGGACACGCTGGCATCGGCCAGCAAGGGTTCCAGCGGGCCAAAGCCCAGCATCTCGTGCTGGATGTCGAGCACCAGACTATGGCGCTCATGCTGGTTCAGCACGATGCGTTCTTCCTCGATCACGCGCTGCACCAGCAGCGCCAGCTCGTGCTTGAACTGCTCGGCCGTCAGGCGTTTCAAGCGTTCCAGGTCGATACGGTCGAGTATCGTCTGGTGCATGGTTTTTTTCAGTTCCTGGTAGGCGTGCAGCGCCAGCGCGCCTTGTGCATTCGTGGCGGGGCGCACCGTTTCATTCGCCGCCAGGCGTTCGCGTAAAGTCATCTCGGCTCCCATGACGGCCCCCGGCGGGAGCCTTGACATCTATCCTGTCCTAGGCCTCGCTGCGGCTGAACAGGCGGTCGAACAGGCCGCGGCTTTCCGTCACGCGGCGCGCCGTCACCAGCTCCACCAGTTCGGCCAGGCTGCGCGCCACGGCGCTGGTGCGCGACAGCTGCAGCAGCGGGATGCCCTGGTTGACGGAGTCGGTGGCGGCGATGTAATCGTTGGGCACCGTGTGCACCACTTCCGCGCCCAGCGCCTGTTCCAGATCCGCCAGGCGCAGGCGCCCGCCCTTTTCATAGCGGTTGACGATCAGGCGCAGGCGCTCGCCCGGATAGCCAAGCGAACGGAAAATGTCGAGCAGGCGGCGTCCGTCGCGGATGTCGGGCAAGGCCAGTTGCAGCACCGGATAGATGGCGTCGGCGTTGTCGAGCGCGCGCAGCGACAGCGCATCGATCTGGCGTCCCACGTCGAGCACGATGTAGTCGTAGTGCTGGCGCGCCACGGCCAGGATGCGGTCCATGTGCTCGGGCTGCATGTCGACCTTGTGCGACGGGTCGTCGGCCGCCGCCAGCACGCCGAAGTTCGGCGTCACGTGCACCAGGCACGAGGCGAGAAAGGCGCCATCCATGCGCGCGATCTGCGCGCAGATGTCGGACAGGGTCATGGCCGGCTTCTGGTCCGACACGTACAAGGTGGCGTCGCCGAACTGGCCGTGCAGGTCGATCAGCAGCACCTTGCAGCCGGCCAGGCTGGCCAGCGCGTAGGAAAAATTCGTCGACAAAAAAGTGGCGCCGCTGCCGCCCTTGCACGAGATGAAGGCGAGGACTTTGCCGTCGCGCATCTGCGTCACGCCGGCCTGGATATCGACCCTGTCCATCGCCTCGTGAAAGGCCTTGTGCACCAGCGGCAGCTGCAGCACTTCGCGCATGCCGGCGCGCATGGCGCGTATCAGAACATCCTGCTGCTGGCCGCGCGTGAGCAGCATCAGCACGGCCAGCGGATACTGGCGCGCCAGCCGCTCGAGCAGGTCGGCTTCATCGGCGTCGATGCCGCTGGCGTCGACAATCACCAGTTCCGGCGCTTCCGGCAGCATGCGCTCGACGGCGTCGCGCAGGCCGCTGCGCCGTTCCAGCAGGCGCAGCACGGGCATGCGGGCCGCCCCCTGCGCGGCAATTTCATCGTGCAAGCTGGTGTCGCGGCTAATCATCAAGGCTTTCATCGCACTTCCTCGCTTCTTTCAGGTCTACACATTCGGCTGCGCCGACAAGTGGCGCTCAAGGACAAAAACCGGGATTGTCCGGATAGCCCAGCGACTCGGCCACCGCCATGGTGGCGCCGTTGGGCAGGCGCACGGCGCCTGCGCCGGAGGGAAACATCACGTTCAGCAGCGGCAGGATGGGCCGGTACGGCACGCTCTCGCAGCGCCCGCCGTCGCCAGGCACGCACAGGCGCGCGCGCACGAAACGGATGCAGCTGGCGCCATGCGGGTCGTCCAGGCAATTGATGCGGTTGCGTTGCGGGCAGCCCGGCAATACCGTCACCGGCACGGCCGCCAGCGCGGCGCCGCCGCTCGACTGCGACAGATAATCGATGCGCACATACGCGTCGCTGATGCCGCCGCCGAGCGGCAGCACACCCGGCGCGGCGCGCAGCACGGCGTGCGTGCGCACGGCCTGCAGCGCACTTGCATTGCTGAAATCGGCGACGGCGGCGCCGCGCGCGGCACGCCGGGTAATCTCATGTACCATATTCCATAAATACACGGCGCGCGCCACTTCCAGCATGGCAAACAGGAAGAGCAGGAACAACAGCGCCAGCATGGCGAACTCGACGGCAAAAACACCGCCCTGGCGCTGCCGGCGGGGAAGCGGGTTAATTGACATAGCGTAATGTCGCGTTGGCGCGCAGCGGGATCGGCGCCAGTTGCGGCAGCCATTTGCGCGTCAGCTCGGGCAAGATATCGACGGGCATGTCCACGGACAACTTGATGCGCACCTGCAGCGGCGGCGTCGCATAAGTGCCGCAACTGTAGGAATCGTCGGCATAGACACAGTCCACGCTGACCCTGACGGCCTCCATGGTGGGCCAGCTTTCCGCCATCGCCTCGGTCACCATCTGCCGTGAAAATGCGACCGCCTGGGTCGCCGTGCCGATACCGGCCATCTGCGACAGCGGCATGGTTGCCATGTAGCGCGCCGCATCGTGCGTGCTCTTTTGCAGGGCCGTGTACACCAGCAGCGCGCGGCCGAACAGCAGCACGAAGGGCAGCAGCGCCATGAAAAACAGCAGGATCAGCGCCAGCTCGATGGCGGCGACACCATCCTGGCGGCGCGGCGCGCGGCAGCGCGGCCTCATTGCAGCAACTCCGCAGGGCCCACCAGCGTGCCCTCGGCCACCAGACCGTCAAATTCCGCGCTCAGCACGCCATTGCTGGCCGGCGCCGTCATGAAGAAGCGGCCGATGCCGCGCACCTGCGCCAGCACGTCGCTGCCGGCCGGCAGCGGACAGGCCAGCAGGGCAATATGCAGCAGGCGCCGCTGCGCCACGCCCGTATTGCCGGTCGGCGCCGTCTGGTACGCCAGCGTCTGGTACGGCGGCGTGGCGGGATAGCCGGACTTGGCGGCCGGCGCGGCAGGGCTAGCCGGATACAGCTTGGCCCAGTCGCTGGTGGCAAACGGCAGGTAGCCGCCGGCCGGCTTCACACTGCTGTACCTGGCCGCCTTGGCAAACGACCACAACGGCCCGTAACTGCCAACGGCGGGCGGCGTCGCGTTCGATTCCGGATCGGCCACGGACAGCAGCGGATTGCCGGTGCTCAGGGCGCTCGGTGCGTCGGGCGTATTCGTCATCCACCAGTTCGCGGCCGTATTCGGATAGGCGCGGATATTCGTATCGGGCGGCGCCGTGACGGGATGACAGCCGCTGCCAGCGTGCAGATTGAAGCGCGCGTTGAAGGCCGGCCACAGGGTGGCGGGAAACGGCCGGTGCACGTGCACTTGCGCGCCGCCGATGCGCGGGTACAGCACCGTGCCGCTGCACACGAACGGCAACACGCTGGTCTCGCCGACCTGCAGCGACGAGCCCACCACACCCGGCTGGCCCAGCGGGTTGAGCACGAAATGTTCGGCCGCCGGGCCGTGCGGATTGAGTTTCAGCAGGTTATATGCCACGCCACGGCGAAAGCCATATTCCAGCAGCTCGACGGCCGGCAGCAGCGCCGCATTCGTGCGCGCACTGGCCGCGCTGGCCGACAGCGCGCAGACGGCCAGCGGCGTCAGGTTCAGACTGGTACGCCCCGCCACGGCGCGCGCGCCCGTGTCCAGCGTGCGCAGCGCCGGCGACCAGGCGCCCAGGAACGCCGTCGCCACCCGCCCCAGCGACGGGTCATTGGCCTGCGTATCGATGCGCACGAACAGCGCCGTGGCCGCATCGGGCACGGCGCCCGCCGCATGCCATTCGCTGGCGGGCGCATCGGGCGCGCTGGCGAAGCGGATGCTGGCGTCCGACAGGATCGCGCCCTGCATGCGGCGCCGCCACGCGCTCTTGTCGGCCGCGCTGCTCTTGGCCTTCGTCACGGCAGCAAGCAAGCCTTCGGGCGTGCCCGCCAGTTCGGCGGCCGCCGCCAGCGCCGCGTTGTCGGCCAGGTTCTGCAATTCCGTCTTGCGGCCGATGACCTGGCCCACGTCGAGCGCCAGGCCGATAAAACCCAGCACCAGGATGAGCAGGATGGAAAAGGCGATCAGCATCGCCCCGCGCTGGTGCTGGCGTCTATTTGCCATTGCCGCCTCCCAGCATGAATTGCACCGGCTGCGGCGCCTGGCCGTTCGGTTCGACGAACGAGGCGCGGTAGCGCTGCATGACGGCGTGCGCGCTGGGGCCGTCCAGGCCGTCGGCAGGCTGGCGATTGCCCGCGCTGGCCGGATAACGGACCTGCTGCGCCATGGAAAGGTGCACGGCATTGCCGAAACGCGGGTCCAGCTGCGGCGTGCTGCTGTGCGCGCAGGCGGCCAGCTGCATGACCAGGGTCAAGGCGGCCAGGCGCCGCAGCGGTATCAGGAACGAGTTCGGCATGGCGTGTCTCCCCGTCTCATTTCAACTCGAAGCCGTTGGCCGCGCGCGGTGGCGGCACGGACGGCGGCGCCAGCGGCAAGGTACCTTCCATCTTGCCGCGCAACATCAAGTCCGTGCGCGAAGGCGGCGCCAGCTGCGCCGTCGGCAGTACGGCATCGGCCGGCAAGGGTTTGACCAGGTGCGCGGTAATAACGAACAACAATTCCGTGCGGTCATGCTGGAAATCCGTGCTGCGAAACAGCGCGCCGAGGATCGGCAGCTCGCTGAGCCACGGCACGCCCGTGATGTTGCTCACCTGGTTGTTTTTGATCAGGCCGCCGATGGCGTAGCTCTGGCCGTCGTACAGCTGCACCGTGGTCGAGGCGCGCCGCGTGGTGATCACGGGCAAAATAGAGCGTCCGCTGACGCCGGCGGCGGAAATGCCCACGCCTTCACGCGACAGTTCCGACACTTCCGGCGCCACCTTCAAATTGATGCGCCCGCCCGACAGCACGGTGGGCGTAAAACGCAGGCCGACGCCATACTCGCGCTCTTCCAGCGTGATCTTGTTGTTGTCCTGGCCGACGGGAATGAAGATCTTGCCGCCGGCCAGAAAACTGCCCTCCTGCCCGCTGATCGCCATCACGGTCGGCTCGGCCAGGATGCGCACCAGGCCATCCTGTTTCTGCGCCTCGATGGTCAGCTGCTGGCCATTCGACTTGCGCACGTCGAGCAAGCCATTGGCCGTGCCGCTCAGGAAATTCGACAGCAAGGTGGTGGCCCAGCTGCCGGACGCGAAGCGCAAGGTGGCGCCCACTTCCAGCCGTTCCAGCAGCGACTTCGACACTTCGGCGATCTGCACGGCCAGCATCACCTGCTGCGGCGCGCTGACGTCGAGCATATTGATAATGCGGCTGTTTGCGCTGCCAGCGGACGCCGTGGCGGCCGCCGGCATGGCGGCGCCGTCGGCAGGCTTGGGCAGCGCCAGCGGCACGGTAGCGCGGCGCACATACGCGTGCGCCAGCTCGGTGGCGCGCAGTACGGCGCCCGCATCCTGCACCGTGCCCGACAGCACCAGGGTGTCGGCCACGGCCGTGACGCGGATGGCTTTTTCTTCCGGCATCAGGGCCGCCAGGGTCGTCTGCAAGCCGGACGGATCCATGCTGACACTGACGTTCACCACGCTGCACACGCCGCTGCGTCCCTGGATGATCATATTCGTGCTGCCCACGTCGACACCGACGACATATAAGGTGTCGGGCGCGACCAGCATGGCTTGCAGCATGGCAGGATTGCCGACGCTGCGGGCCAGCACGGCCTCGGGCAGGCGCAGCATGCTCGACTTGCCCACCTGCAGCTGCAAGTTGCCCGGTGTCGCCGCTTCGCCACCGCAGCGGGGGCCAGGATCGGCTGCCGCGCCGGCAAGCGGCAACAGCAGGCAGCACAGTGTCAGCAGGGCGCGGTTCATGAGCGTGTCCATGGTTGAGCAAGGCAAAGGCTAAAAAGGCTAAAAACATTCGCGCGACTGGCGCGTCCCATCGATGACGGTGCTGCACTGGCGCTGTGGTTCCGGCGGCGCCTTCGCCACGCGCGCCGGACGCGGCGCCGCAGCGGCCAAGGACACGACGGTGGCAGGCGCAGAAGCAGGCTCGGCTTCGTGCGGTCCGCCCAGCAAGGTCAGCTTGGTGGCGCCCGCCGTCACGCCCGGCTGCGGATCGACCTGGTTGCGCAGCACCAGCGACAGGCTGCCCACGCTGCGCGCCAGGTCCAGGTTTTCCGCCTGTTCCGGCGTCACTTCCAGGGTCACGGCATTGACCACGCGCGGCTTGGTCTCGTCGCGTCCCACTTCCTGCGCCACGGCCAGCACGAGAATGCGTTCGAGCACGATCTTGGAAATGTTGCGGCTTTGCGGAAACGCGCGGTCGCCGGCATCCTGCTGGGTACTGACGATGATGTCGACATAGTTGCCCGGCAAGGCGAAGCCGGCCACGCCGATCACATCGTTGACGCGCACGGTGATGGCGCGCCGCCCTTCCGTGATCAGGGCCGACAGGCCACCCAGGGTACCGACGGGCGCCAGCTTGGCCTCGCTCAGCGGCTCGCCGCGCAGCACGCTGGTTTTCAGCACCCGTCCGGCCAGTTTTGCCGGGTCTTGCAGCGCGCCTTGCGGCAAGCTTTCCGCCGGCCACTCGGCCAGGCGCAGCATCTCGGGTGTCAGGCGCTGGCCCAGGTTGACATCGCTGGAGGCGACGACGATCTTGCCCTTGCCGGCCGGCGTCTGGCGCAGCAGCCAGTGCGAGGCCAGCAGCACGGCCAGCAGACCCAGCACCACAGCCAGGGCCATCATCAAGAGGGCGCGCCGGTTTTTCATGCGATACGCTCGCACAGGCTGGCGGCCGGCACGTCGCAGCTGGCAAACAGGCTGCTCCAGGCCTGCTCCAGCGCGGTCACCGTCAGGCGCGCGTCGCAGCCGGCAAAGCCGGCGAAGTCGCCTATGCGCGCCAGCAATTCCTGCGGATAGCTGGCCAGCAAGGGCCGGCCCTGCGCGCCATGCAGCTGCAGCAGGTGGTTCAGGACCAGCTCGTCGATGGCCATGCCGGTCAGCCGGCATTGCTGGCGGAACAGGGCGCGATAGGCGTTCTCGGCCAGCGGCCCTACCTGCACCTTGTAGCCGATGCGGCGCAGCAAGGCGGCGTCAAACAGCTCGCCCGGCGGCACATTCGTGGCCAGCACGAGGGCATTGTCGAACGGCACGCTGATCTGCACGCCGCCGGGCAAAGCCAGCTGATCGCTGCCGCGCGCCAGCGGCTGCATCAGCCGCGTCAGCAGTTCTTGCGCACCCAGGCGCTGGCGCCCCAGGTCGTCGATGATCAGCATGCCGTTATTCGCCCGCACATGGGGCGGCGCCTGGTAGCAGCCGCCGCTGGGGTCATGGCGCAGTTCCAGCATGCCGGCGTCGAGCTCGGCGCCCACGTGGATCACGGGACGCTGGCACAGCACCCAGCGGATATCCGTGCTGCGCCGCTCCAGCGCCTGGCGCGCATGGCTGACGTGCTGCGGCGCGGGCGGCAGGTGCTGGGCCGGATCGTACAACTGGATGATGTCCTGGCCGACGACGATGGCGTAGGGCACGGCGACGAGACCGTGCAGCAATTGGCCCAGCTGCAGCGCCAGGGTCGACTTGCCGCTGCCGGGCGGACCGTACAGCAGCAGCGAACGTCCCGAATGCAGGGCCGCGCCGACCACGTCGAGCATGCCCGGCCCCGCATGGGCACCACCGAGCACGGCGGCCAGGTCATCGCTGCCGACGCGCTGTTCCTGTGCCAGCCACGACTGGCGCGCCACCATGGCGCGGTATGCTTCCAGGGTGACGGGAGCGGCGCCGATATACGCGCAGCGTTCAAGGAAGGCGCTGGCGCGCTGCTTGCCGGCGCTGGTCAGCTGGTACTGCACGTCGATATCGGATTCGCCGCGCCAGGCCACTTCGGCCATCTGCTCCGTCACCATGAAATCGAGCACTTCGCGCAAGACATTGATCGACAGGCGCAAGCGCGTCGTCAGCGCGGACAGGTGCGTCTTGCCGCCTACAAACATCAGCTTGGCAATCAGTTCGACGACGAGCGGCCGCTCGAGTCCCGTTTCACGCAAGCTCTTCGGCTGCGGCGGCAAGGGCGGCATCAGGTTCGCGTCGGCAGGGCGCGGAACGCTGTCGGTGCTCATGGAATAGTCGACCTCGGTCATGCTGCGTCTCCAAGCCGGTTAGGACTGCATTGAACAGAATTCATTCTAGCGAGTGAGAACTGGCGTCCATTGATTCAAAGCAATGAATACCAATCAGAAATAATTCCGCCCTTGCACCACCAGGCAGCCCATGGCGACGGCCAGTCCGTACGGCATGTTGCCCACGCTGGTGCCGCTGCCCAGCGCGCTTGGCGCCAGCGGAATGCCGGCCATGCGCGCAATCATCGGCCACATCAGCTGGCGCAAATTGCCGAGGCAAACGCGCCACTTGCCCTGCCAGGTGATCATCAGCACGGCCATCACGCCACCCAGGACAAATGTGGCAAAACAGATCTGCAGCACGGGCCAGGGACCGACAAAGGCGCCCACCATGGCGATCAGCTTGACGTCGCCGGCGGCCATGCCGCGCAGCACATATAAAGGCAGGAACAGGAAGAAGCCCGTCGCCATGCCGCCCAGCACCAGCTGCGGCACGCGGTGCGGCCACAGCCACAAATGCAGCGCCAGCGCGGCGAGCATGCCGGCCAGCACCAGCCAATTCGGAATCTTGCGTTGGATCAAATCACTGACGGCGGCTCCCGTCACGAAGCTCAGCAACAGCAGGTTGCACAAGGCAGTTGCAGGCATGGCACACCTCCCGAAAAAAAACCCGCCACCGGCCGGCCGATGGCGGGCACCCGCTTAGGGCGTCAACACCAGGTTCGACGAAATATCGGTGAGGACGGCCAGCAAGTTGGTCTTGATCAGCAAGAAACCGGCCGTGATGGCGGTAGCCATCAACGCCGCGATCAGGCCGTATTCGATTGCCGTAATGCCATCCTCATCCTTGACAAACTGCTGTACTGCCGACAGGAAGGTATGCATGACAAGCTCCCAAAAGTGAATCACAAGTCCCTGGCGCAATCGGTGTGAAACATTGCCCTTTCCTGCTAATATGTTTCCTGCCGTAAATTTCTGCGCCATTGCATTGACTATAAAGCGTCCATGTTTTGGCAAATTGACGCGCCACAAGTTTCCATATGGAAATTATCAAACCTTGTTGAAATGGCGGCTGGCGCAAACAAATGTTGCGATCCGGATTGAAAGCCTTCGTCAGGGCAAGTTTTTTGCAATGTAGTGCATGAATCTCATGTATTTACATGAAATATTGCATACGTTAATTGCCTATTAGGCAAAAAGACATTATCCTGCTTAGCTCTTCTTTGGAAAGGCCTCTCGCCCGGCGGTACAGAGCGTCATGCCACCAAATAAATCTTGGCTTCTTGTAGACGGACGCGAACATGCTCTTGCTTGATGCAATGCTGTTATGACGACACTTGTGTGACCACTTTCCAGAGATCGACAATGGATTCCCTACTGAAACACATGGTGGACATGACCGGGCACCGCGACCACACGATGCTCGACATCTCCGTGATCTCGGCGGTTCAGGAACTTGCTGCCGCGTCGCAGACCCGTGTGTTGGCGCTGACCACCGTGCGTGGCCAGGTGTTCGTGCGGTCGCGGGCCATCATCGTGGCGGGCAGCGTGGCCCGCATGGAAGAGCATAACGACCCGACCCTGCCAGGCGAACCGCTGTCCGACTACCCGGCCCTGGCCGCCTGCATCAAGCGCCATGAAGCGAGTGCCGACACCTTGTGCGCCGATGGCCGCCATCTGCTGTGGCTGCCCATCTGGATCGGCGACCAGGTCACCACCTGCCTGGAAATCACCAATCCCACGCCGTACACGGGCGCCACCATCCAGGTGATCGGCGGCATCGTCAGCGTGTACCGCAATTTCCAGAACCTGCTCGACTACAGCGAACGCGATTCACTCACCGGCTTGTTGAACCGCAAGACCTTCGACGACCAGCTGGCGAAAATCCTGCACAGCCGCGGCGAACCGGAAACGGAAAAGCCGCGTCCCGTCGATGAAGAACGGCGCCACCATACGGACACGGAACGGCAATGGCTGGCCGTGATCGACGTCGATCATTTCAAACTGGTCAACGATAAATTTGGCCACCTGTATGGCGATGAAGTGCTGATCCTGATCGCCAACCAGCTGCAATCGTCGTTCCGCTCGCAAGACCGCATCTTCCGCTTCGGCGGCGAGGAATTCGTCGTGCTGCTGCGCTCGATCACCCTGGAAAATGCACAGAAAATCATCGACCGCTTCCGCACCAATGTCGAAGCGCACGACTTCCCGCAAGTGGGCAGAGTGACCGTCAGCGTGGGCTTCGTCAGCATCAACGCCTACGAGGCGCCCGTCATCATCCTCGGCCGTGCTGACCAGGCCTTGTATTACGCCAAGAGCCATGGCCGCAACCTGGCGTGCCACTACGACGAACTGGTCGCCAAGGGTTTGCTCACCACTATCGCTTCGAACGATACGGCGGAATTCTTCTAAGCGTCTGCAAGGGATAGAAAACGCATGGGATCGACCTGCCACTTGGCGGCCGACTCATGGCCGACGATCTTGTCGGCACCGCCAAAGCCGAAGCCGCGCGACAAATCGACCGTTTCCGGCTTGATGTAGGTCTTGCTCTTCGTACTGAAAAACACATTGACCTTCGGCGCCAGCAGATTGCTTTCGTGCGCCTCGATGACGACGGCCAGCCGGCCCGACTCCAGCATCACCATGGTGCCTACCGGATAAATACCCACGCAACGCATGAAATCCTGCGCGAACACGGGATTGAAGTGGAATTTGCTCCATTCATAAATCTTGCGCAAGGCTTCGGCGGCGGGAATACCCTTGTGGTAGCTGCGGTCCGACGTCAGCGCGTCATACACATCGACGATGGCGGCCATCTGCGCCAGCTCGCTGATGGCGTCGCCGGCCAACTGGTCCGGGTAGCCGCTGCCGTCGCGCCGTTCGTGGTGGTGCAGGGTAATGTCGAGGGGAATGGCGCCCACCTCGGGCGACTGGCGCAGGATGTCGTAGCCGTCGCGCGGGTGGCGCTTGATCTGGATAAACTCTTCCGGGCTCAAGGGGCCCGGCTTGTTCAACACGCTATCGGGCACCAGCGCCTTGCCCGTGTCATGCAGCAAGCCGCCGAGACCGGCCTGGTGCGTGGTGGCCGCATCGATGCCGCGCGAACGGCAAAACGCCACCAGCAGCGCGCACACGCTGACGGAATGCAGGAAGGTGTAATCATCCTTGCTCTTGATGCGCAACAAGCCGACGAGGGCGCCGGGATTGCGCAGGATCGATTCGGTAATGTCTTGCACCGTGTGCTGTACGCGGTCGAGCTCGACAGCCTTGCCCAGGCGCACGTCGGCCATCACCGTGCGCACCAGGCTTGCCGCCTGCCGCCGCACCTGCGTGGCGCGCGCCAGTTCCATGCCCAGCGACACGCGCGTGACCACTTGCAGCGGCGTGGCGATCTGCACCAGTTCGCGTTCCGTTTCCACCTGCGCCTGCGCCACCGTGAGCGCATCCTGCACATCGAGGCCCTTGCCGCTGTCGATCACCACGTCGCGGATGCCAGCCTGCATGATCTTGCGGATTTCATCGTCGCTGCGCAACAGGAAGCGGTTGCGCACGAATGGATGCGTCATCCAGTCGCAGCTGAGGTCATGAATGTACATGCCCACTTTTAATTGAGACGAATCAACTTTCTTGAGCATGCTGTCATCCCACAAATACGCGGCTGGAGCACCGAAGGCGCTAGAATGAGTATAACAAAATTGTTATTCTGCTGGCCGCGTTCGGCGCTGCGGCGCAATATGCTGCTTTTCCGACCACCGCACCGCTTTTGGGACCCATGGAACTGCGCCAATTACGCTACTTTGTTGCCATCGTCGACCACGGCTCGCTGTCGCGCGCGGCCCTGATCCTGCACGTGGCGCAGCCGGCCCTGACGCAGCAGTTGCGCCAGCTGGAAGAGGAATTGGGCGTGCAGCTGCTGCACCGCTCGGCCCAGGGCGTGCTCAGCACGGACGCGGGCAAGGTGTTTTACGAACATGCGCAGGCGATCCTGAAACAGGTGGCCGACGCCCGCTCGGCCGTCACGCAAAGTGCCACGCGGCCGTCCGGCAACGTCACCCTGGGCTTGCCGCACAGCATATCGGGCGCGCTGGCCCTGCCCCTGCTGCTGGCCGCACGCGAACGCTATCCCGAAATCACCCTGCAGTTGACGGAAGAAATCACGGGCAACCTCAATGAACAACTGAAATCGGGCCGCATCAATCTGGCCGTGCTGTTCGACGATGGCCAGTTGACCCCGTTTGCCTGCTGCCCCCTGGTGGAGGAAGAGATGCGTTTCATCTGCCGCAGCGATTCGCCGTTCGCGCCCCCGGGCTCGGCGCTGTCGTTCCCGCAGGCATTGAGCGCCACTCTGATCCTGCCGGGCCTGCAGCATGGCGTGCGCCCGCGCATCGACAGCCGCGCCCGCGAACTGGGCCTGGAGACGGCGAACGTGATCGAAATCAACTCGATCGCCATCCTGAAATCGGCCATCCTGGCCGGCATGGGCACCACCATCCTGCCCGCCGCGCCCCTGCTGGCCGAACTCGACAGCGGCGCCATGCGCAGCTACGCCATCCACAGCCCCGTCCTGTCGCGCACGGTGGCCCTGTGCGCCTCGAAAAACATTCCCCTGACAAATGCCGGCAACGCCGTGAAAAACCTCGTGCTGCAAGTGGCCGCCGAGCTGTGCGGCAGCGGGCGCTGGGTGGGGGCGCACGTACTCTCGCCCATGACATAAGTATTTCTTATACCCCCATCGTCAAACCGTATTTGCCCCTTCCCCACGGTCGTTCTACACTGACCACATTAACTATTTTAAATTTAAAATAGTTATGTGCCGCCCACACGCGGCCATCCCGTCTGCACAGCGCGCGCCTTACCGGGCGCGTCCCTTGTACAGCCGTCATCTGAAACACCCTTTTGGAGACAGCCATGTCCGTGACCACGGAAAACGGCTCCGCAGCGTTCGCTAGAAACGCCGGTGCCGCGCCATCTACCCCCCCCGACACTTCCCGTTTGACCACCGTCAGCCTCGACGACAAATACACGGCCACTTCCGGCGCCATCTTCCTGTCCGGCATCCAGGCCCTCGTGCGCCTGCCCATGATGCAGCGCCTGCGCGACCAGGCTGCCGGCCTGAACACGGCCGGTTTCATCTCCGGCTACCGCGGTTCGCCCCTGGGCGGCCTCGACGAAAACCTGTGGAAAGCCAAGAAACAGCTGGAAGCGCACCACGTGCAGTTCGTGCCCGGCGTCAACGAAGACCTGGCCGCCACGGCCGTCTGGGGTTCGCAGCAGGTCGACCTGATCGGCCCGGCCAAGTACGACGGCGTATTCGCCATGTGGTATGGCAAGGGTCCTGGCGTGGACCGCTGCGGCGATGTCTTCAAGCACATGAACCATGCGGGAACGGCGAAACTGGGTGGCGTGCTGCTGGTGGCCGGCGACGACCATGGCGCCTATTCGTCGACTCTGCCGCACCAGTCCGACCACCTGTTTTCCGCCTCGATGATCCCCGTCCTGTATCCATGCAATGTGCAGGAATACCTGGACCTCGGTATCCATGGCTGGGCCATGTCGCGCTTTTCCGGCTGCACGGTGGCCTTCAAGGCCCTGGCCGACACGGTCGAATCGTCGGCCTCCATCGATGCCGACCCGTTCCGTGTGGAAGTCAAAATTCCACAGGATTTCCACATGCCCGAAGGCGGCCTGAACGCACGCTTGTCGAGCATCCCGCTGGGCCAGCAGGCGCGCAACCAGGAAGCGCTGATGCAGGATTACAAGATCTATGCGGCCCTCGCTTACGCGCGCGAAAACAAGCTCAACCACACCACCATCGACAGTCCGAACGCCAAGCTGGGCATCATCGCTTCCGGCAAGTCCTACCTGGACGTGCTCGAGGCACTGGAAGAGCTGGGCATCGACGAACAAATGGCAGCCGACGTGGGCATGCGTTTGTTCAAGGTCGCCATGCCGTGGCCGCTGGAACCGGATAGCGTGCGCGAATTCGCGCAAGGCCTCGATGAAATTCTCGTCGTCGAAGAAAAACGGCAGATCGTCGAATACCAGTTAAAAGAGCAGCTGTACAACTGGCGCGACGACGTGCGCCCTCGCGTGATCGGCAAGTTCGACGAAAAAGGCGAATGGGTGGCGCCGCGCGGCGAATGGCTGCTGACCTCGAAGGCGGATTTTTCCGTCTCGCAAGTGGCGCGTGTCATCGCCAGCCGCATCGCGCGCCTGATTTCCGACCCCGTCACCTGTGACCTGATCAAGGCGCGCCTGAGCTTCCTCGACGCCAAGGATGCGGTATTAAAGAAAGCCGTGAACACACCGTTCCGCCCCGCGTTTTACTGCTCCGGCTGCCCGCACAACACCTCGACCAAGGTCCCGGACGGCAGCTTGGCGCTGGCGGGCATCGGCTGCCACGTGATGGCCACGTCGATCTATCCGGAAATGAACAAGCTGACCACGCACATGGGCGGCGAAGGCGCGCCGTGGATCGGGCAAGCCGCGTTCTCGGAGTTGCCGCACGTGTTCCAGAACCTGGGCGACGGCACGTATTTCCATTCCGGTTATTTGGCCATCCGTGCCGCGCAGGCGGCCAAGGTCAACATTACCTACAAAATCCTCTACAACGATGCCGTCGCCATGACGGGAGGCCAGCCCGTGGACGGCCTCATCACCGTGCCCATGATGGCGCAGCAGGTGGCGGCCGAAGGCATCGCCCGCATCGCGCTGGTCACGGAAGACCTGAGCCGCTACAGCGACCGCAGCAACCTTCCCGCCCACGTGACCTTGCACGACCGCAAGGACATGGATGCCGTACAGCGCGAATTGCGTGAAGTACAAGGCGTGTCCGTGCTGATCTACGACCAGACCTGCGCGGCCGAGAAACGTCGGCGCCGCAAGAAAGGCGAGTATCCGGACATTGCCAAGCGCATGGTCATCAACGACGCCGTCTGCGAAGGCTGCGGCGATTGCGGCGTGCAGTCGAATTGCGTGTCGATCTTGCCGAAAGAGACGGAATTTGGCCGCAAGCGCACCATCGACCAATCCTCGTGCAACAAGGATTACTCGTGCGCCAAGGGCTTTTGCCCCAGCTTCGTCACTGTCGAGGGCGGCAGCCTGAAGAAGACCAAGACGGGCGCGAGCAAAGCGGGCGAGACGGACAACTTCGGCCCCCTGCCGGAACCCGTCCTGCCCGCTTGCGACGCGCCGTACAACATCCTCATCAACGGCATCGGCGGCACCGGTGTCATCACCGTCGGCGCCCTGATGGGCATGGCGGCGCACCTTGAAGGCAAGGGCGCGTCCGTGCTGGACATGACGGGCATGTCGCAAAAGAACGGTTCCGTCACCTCGCACGTGAAAATCGCCAAATCCCCCGCGCACATCCGCGCCCAGCGCATTGCCACGGGCGAAGCGGACCTGATCCTGGGCTGCGACATGCTGACGGCCGGGGCGCAGGATGCCGTATCGAAAATGCGTCCGGGCCGCAGCCTGGCCGTCGTCAATCTGCACGAGCAGCCGCCGGGCACGTTTGCGCAGAATGCGGACTGGCAATATCCGACGGCCGAAGTGCGTCAGCTGATCGAGGAATCCGTCGGTGGCGCCGATGCGGCCGACTTCATCGACGCGACAAAACTGGCCACCGCGCTGATGGGCGACTCGATTGCCGCCAACCTGTTCATGCTCGGCTACGCCTGGCAAAAGGGCCGCATCCCGTTGACAGAAGCGGCCTTGCTGCGCGCCATCGAATTGAATGGCGTGGGCATCGAATCGAACAAGAAGAGTTTCCTGTGGGGCCGCCGCGCCGCCGTCGACGTGCGCCGTGTAACGCAAATCGCCACGCCGTCGCAAGCGATCATCGTGCAGATGCCGCAAAGCCTCGATAGCGTCATCAAGAAGCGCGTGGAATTCCTCACGGCCTATCAGAATGCCGCGTATGCGGATGGTTATGCGACCTTGGTGAAGCAGGTGCGCGACCGCGAAAACACTCTGGGGCTGGGACAGAAATTGTCGACCGCCGTGGCGAAAAGCTATTTCAAATTGCTGGCCTACAAGGACGAATACGAAGTGGCGCGCCTGTACACGGATGGCCGTTTCGTAGAGCAATTGCAGCAGCAGTTCGAAGGTAACTTCTCCGTGAAATTCAACCTGGCGCCGCCGCTGTTCGCCAAGAAAGATGCGAAAGGCCACCTGGTGAAAGCGGAGTTCGGTTCCTGGATGTGGCGCGCCTTCAAGCTGCTGGCCAAAGCCAAGGGCTTGCGCGGCGGTACCTTCGACCTCTTCGGTTACACGGCCGAACGCAAGATGGAACGCGCGCTGATCGTCGAATATCGCGAACTGCTGGCCGGCCTGCTGGTCAACCTGACGGCGGACAACCTGACGACCTGCGTGGAACTGGCCTCCCTGCCCGAGAAAATCAGCGGCTTCGGCCACGTCAAGGAAGCGGCAGTCGATACTTACCGCAAGGATAAGGCGAGACTATTGGCGGTGCTGGCGGCTGGAAGCAAGCACGCGGCCTAAGACTCTAAGCTACAGCGCTTGATTCGCAATGCGCTATGCCAGCAGCAGTACACACTGCCGGCATAGCGCATTTTTATTCAAGTCTGTACATTTTTTATCACACCAGAAAAACGATAACATCACATTTTCCATAAAAATCAGTCACTTACTATCACATGACCAAGCACCGGCTTACCCGGGCCATCGCGCTACTTCAGTCAAGCCGCGACCCGGTACCGCATGAGATCAATGAACTGGATTGAAAGCTGAACCTGTCTGACAATAAAGCGCGGCTCATCGAGCATCTAAGTTCCCTCGCTAATCTCAATAGGCCTCGTGACGGCAGATTTTCAAAAAAATATTAAATTATTCATATTTTCAATAAAAATAATTTCATTTAAGTTATCTAAATCGTCTCATGATTTTTCTCTGAATTTTCCTTTTTCATAAAATCCGATTTTCATTGCCACGAAGATGAAATTCGTGCAAAACTTATTCGTTCATTCTGTACTTCAACAGGAACGAGTACGTTCACGCATTTCTACCCACGTCATAGGAAAAGCAATGGATTTAATCGACCAACTCAGAGCACTTGCCTCCCGAATCGCAGCGACCAAAGATATTATCCAGACGGAGGAAGCCACAAAAAACGCGATGATCATGCCTTTCATCCAGATGTTGGGCTACAACGTATTCGATCCCACGGAAGTGACACCAGAATTAATTGCCGACGTCGGTACAAAAAAGGGAGAAAAAGTTGATTACGCCATTCTGAGTGATGGCAAGCCAATTATTCTCTTCGAATGCAAGAAAAGTGGCGGAGACCTGAGCATCAATCATGCTGGGCAGTTGTTCAGATATTTCCATGTCACCGCAGCACGATTCGGGGTGTTGACAAATGGACTTACCTATAAATTCTTCACCGACCTTGAACAACCCAACAAGATGGACGAAAAACCCTTCTTTGAGTTTAATATTTTGGACTTCAAAGAGCGGGATGTGGATGAACTCAAGAAATTTGCCAAATCTCAATTCGATATCGACACCATATTGACGACAGCGAATGATCTAAAATATACGCGTGCCATCCAGAACCGTCTGGCAGAATGGACACACAATCCCTCCGAAGAATTTGTAAAAATACTGTCATCAGATTTACTTGGAGGAAAGCGCTTTACACCCGCTGTCAAAGATCAATTTACCGTCATTACTAAACGGGCTTTTGAGCAATTATTGGGGGAGCGTATCAATGATCGCCTCAAGGGCGCAATGACGCCGGAATCATCGCCGGCACAAGAATTGGCACCAGTCATTCCTCCTGAAGGGGTCGTTGAAAACCCGATTATCACGACACCAGAAGAAATCGAAGGATTGCACATCATCCGCGCGATACTGCGCGGTGTTGTCAGTTCGCGCCGCATTGTTATGCGTGATTCGCAGAGTTACTGTGCGATCTTGTTAGACGACAATAATCGCAAGCCAGTTTGCCGCCTACGCTTCAACAATACTGAAAAACTTGCCGTTGGCCTGTTCAATCAAAAGAGGGAGGAGGAAAAGTTCCCAATTGCCAGCCTAGACGATCTGTACACCCATGCCGAACAACTGAAGGCTACCGTCCTGATGCATTTGCCTGCGGAAGATGCAGAGAAAACAGCGTAAGAGATAGCATTAGATACTGTAGAACCAAGTCCGGGACAAGTCCCGGGCTTGCAACGCATCCAGATTCAATCCAGGCAGCGCCCCACCGTCGCCCCCGGCAACAGCACCGGCTGCCATATTTCCTGCAGCCGTTCCGGCGGCGTGCCGGCCAGCAGGGATTCCAGCATTTCGACCATCTTGGCGCCGGCGCGGCGCAGATCGGGCTGGTCGATGGTGGTGACGTTGATGCCGATCAAGGTGTCTTCCACATTGCCCCAGACGATGACGGAGATTTCCTTGCCGATCTCGATGCCCGCATCCATCAGCGCGCGCACCACGCCCACGCCGGACAAGTGGTTGTCGACGATGACGGCCGTGGGACGCGGCGAGCAGGCCAGCAATTGCTGCATGGCCTGGTAGCCGCTGCGGCGATCAAAAGTATTGTCGAGCAGACAGGCGGGATCGACCGGCAACCCCGCTTGCGCCATGCAGCGGATAAAGCTTTCCTTGCGCTCATACGCAAAATGCAGATCCAGCGGCGCGCTCAGCAAGGCGATGCGCTGATGCCCGTGCGCCGCCAGGAAAGACACGGCCAGGTCGATGCCCGTGTCGTTGTCGTAGTCAAAATAGGCGTACGGCGCATCGATGCGCGTGCGGCCATTCGCGACAAAGGGAAAGCCGACTTTCGTCAGGTAGGCGATGCGTTCGTCGACCACCTTGGTGCGGCCCACCACCAGGCCATCGACCTGGCGTCCGCGCACCATGTTTTCATACGAGGGCTGTTCGTTCTGCGGCGACACGGGCGCGATGATCAAACTCATCTTCGACGCTTCGACGGCGTCGGACATGCCATTGACCACGGAAAGAAAGACGCTGTCGCCCAGGTCGCTGGGCAGCAAGGGGTAGATCATGCCGAGCACATTCGTGCGGCCGACGGCCAGGCTGCGCGCAAGCGGGTTGGGCCGGTAGCCGACTTTCTTGGCGGCGGCCAGGACGATTTCACGGGTGCGGGAATTGACTTCCGGATAGCCGTTCAACGCCCTGCTGACTGTCGTTTTCGACATGCCGAGGGCAATTGCGAGGCTCTTGAGATTCATGTTAACTACCTGTCTGTATGGCAAAAGAAACCAACTCTGACCGTCCATTATAGCCCAGAGCGCCAAACAGGCCGCGCATTAGCGGGCGCAGACATGGTATAAAAACAACAATACATTGACTATCTAAAAAGCAACGTTTTAAATGTGATCACTTGTGCCCCTCTACGGCATGGCGTCACCGATGGCAGAGAAACAATGCTCGCAGGCGACAGCATGTACTCACTTCGACAATCATCCCCTTACTTTCGGCATGACGCTTCGGCAACACGGGGCGCGCGCGATAGCATTATCAAGAAAACATATTTACTGGAACTGTGCGAGAATTTGTCCTACTCTTGATTCAGGTAAAGGTTACTGCCAAGCATGTTGCGCCTGGTGCAGCACATCTTCCTGGACTCCCCTCTTTTCTGTACACGCTTGGGCATACTTTCAAAGGTGAACAATGTGGTATCGCTAACGTCCGTCAACAACTTGCAAGCCTCGCTGGTCACGGCGCAGCGCAGGGTCGAACAAGGCCAGAACCAGGTGCAGCGCGACAGCGAACAGCTGGCGCAAAGCCGCCATTTGCTGGCGCGGGAACAGGAATCGCTGAGCCAGACCCAACGCAGCAGCCAGCAAGCGCAGGCCGATGCCCCGGCCGCCGTCAAGACGCCGCAGCTGGACCAGGCGATCAAGGTGGCCGTGCCGCAACAAGCGGCCCCGGCCGCACCGAAAAGCACGCCCCAGCTGAACGGCTATGGCCAGACCCTGGGCCGCCTGATCGATGTGACGGCGTAAATTACTGCCCCATCTCCTCCTCCAGCATCGCCAGCCACCACGTATCCCCCTTCTTCGGCTGCGCCAGGTCGACCGCTTCGCCCATCTGCGGCGTGGCCAGGTTCACGCCCTGCTTGGCCGCCAATCCCGTGATGCGGTCGAACGGTTCATGCCAGGCGTGCAGCCCCAGGTCAAACGTGCCGTTGTGCACAGGCATGAGCCACTTGCCACGCAAGTCCTGATGCGCTTGCAAGGTCTGTTCCGGCTGCATGTGCACGTCCGGCCAGAGTTTGTCGTAGGCGCCCGTCTCGATCATGGTCATGTCGAACGGGCCGTACCTGTCGCCGATCTGCTTGAAACCACCGAAATAGCCGGAGTCGCCGCTGAAAAACACGCGCACGTCCGGAGCATCGATGACCCACGAGGCCCACAGGGTTTGATTGCTGTCAAACAAGCCGCGCCCCGAGAAATGCTGTGATGGCGTGGCGACGAGTTTCACGCCGGCAATCGTCGTGCCTTGCCACCAGTCGAACTGCTGCACCTTTTCCTTCGGTACACCCCATTCGACGAGGGTATCGCCCACGCCCAGCGGCGCAACAAAATGTTCGGTCTTGGCCGCCAGTTGCAGCACGGCGGCATAGTCGAGGTGGTCGTAATGGTTATGCGACAGGATGATGGCCTTGATCGGCGGCAAGTCGGCGATGCTGATGGGGGGCTGATGGAAACGTTTCGGTCCAGCCCACTGCACCGGCGAGGCGCGCTCGGAAAACACGGGGTCGGTAAGGAAGAATTCATTATTCAGTTTCAGCAGCAGGGTCGAATGGCCGAGGCGAAACAGGCTGTTGTCGGGCGCGGCCAGCAGCTGCGCCCGGGTCAAGGCTTGCACGGGAACGGCTGCGGCCGGCACCGTGCTGTCCGGCTTGTCGAAGACAAACGTCCACAGCAGCTTGAGCGTCGCTGTCGTGCCCAGCTTGTACATTTCCACGGGATTGCGGAACTTGCCTTCGTGGCGTTGTGGGGATTCAGCGGGCGCGGCAGGCGCGGCGCGCAAGGTGCAAGAACTCATGAGGATCAGGACTCCCAGAAAGAAGAGACGGCGTGCGGCTCGGTGCAAGTGCATATGTGGCCCGGCAAGGAATTAACAAGGGTTAAATTACACTACACAGTGTAGTTCCTATTTCTGGCAAAGTAAACCAGGAGGTGTAAAATATTGTTTTCAAAGGAGATTTTCAGCCATGGCCGCACCGCAACGCCTCACCGACCGCAAGCGCGTCGCCATCGTCGATGCCGCCATCGCCGAGTTCCGCGACCACGGTTTTGATGCGACCAGCATGGACAGGATCGCTGCCACGGCCGCCGTTTCCAAGCGCACCGTGTACAACCATTTCCCCAGCAAGAACGAGTTGTTCGCGGAAATCCTGCAGCGCATGTGGGAAAGCAGCGTGACCCAGCCCGCCGTGCCCTATGTGGCCGACCAGCCGCTGCGCCCGCAAGTGCTGGCCCTGGTCGAGCAGAAAATGGAATTGCTGTGCGATCCGGCCTTCATCGACCTGGCGCGCGTGATCTTTGGCGAAACCATCCACTCGCCCGAGCGGGCGCAAGCCATGGTGGCGCGCCTGAATGAGAAGGAAACGGGACTGAATATCTGGATCCGCGCGGCGCAGCAAGACGGGCGCATCAAGGCGGGCGAAACCCTGGAAGTGGCGCACCTGCTGATGTCGCCTTTAAAAACCTTTGCCTTCTGGCCGCAGATCACCATGGGTGAGCCCCTGCTGGGCCCGGCACGCCGGCGCGAAGTAACGGAGCTGGCCGTCGATATCTTCCTGTGCTATTACGGCTTGGCGAAACAGACGGCATAAACGGGCGGCAAGTGGGCGGACAGCGTCTGCCAGTGTTCGCCCTCATCGCCGGAATACCAGGCGCCGCCCGTCGTCGACGCCATCAATAAACTGCGCCCGTCGTCAGCCAGCGCCAGCCCGTGGCGGTAGATCAAGTCGTAGCAATGCTGCTGCGGCAATCCCGCACGCAACACCTCGAAGGTTTTTCCGCCATCGCGCGTGCGCGTGACGGCCAGCGCGCCATCGATGGGAATGCGCACCACGTCCGCTTGCGCCAGCACGAACCAGGCCATGCCGCCATCGCGCGGATGCACGGCCACGGCAAAGCCGAAATGCGACAGCGGCGCCGTCGTCACTTCCTGCCAGTGCCAGCCGGCATCGTCCGAACGCCAGATGCCATTATGGTGCTGGCACCACAGCGCGTCCGGCGTGCCGGCGCTGCGCACGATGCGGTGCGGGTCTTGCACGGCTTCGTTTTCATCGAGCTCGGGCGGCATGTAGTCGGCGCGCATGCCCGTCGCGCTCAAGGCCCAGCTGGCACCGCCATCGAGCGTTTGCCACACACCGCCGCAAGACACGCCAACCAGCACTTTGTTGCTGTCGCGCGGGTCGACGCAGATGCTGTGGATGCCGGGCACGTCATAGCCGCCGCCAAACCACTGCGCCCGCTGCGGCACGTTCCACAACGACTCCACCAGCAGCCAGCTTTCGCCGCGGTCGCTTGAGCGGAACAGGCCGCCAGGCAGGGTGCCCGCCCACAGCACGCCGGGCTGGTCCGGGCCGCCGGCCGCCAGCGACCAGATTTGCCGCAAGGTCCAGTCCACGGTATCGGTGCTGTCTTCCGGCTTGGTGGGATAGGCGGGCACGGCAACTTCCTGCCACGCGCTGGCGCCCGCGTCGAGGCGGTGCAGCTTGGCGCCGAAGTGGCCCAGGTTCAGGGCAGCGTACACGGCACCGTCGCGGCCATCGTGCAGCAGCATGGAGACGGGATCGCCGGCAAACTGCACCAGCGCCAGCTGCCAGGCGCCGGCCGCATCGACATCGAGCTGAAACAGCCCCTTGCGGGTGCCGAGATACGCGCGTTGAGCCATGCCTTGTCCCATGCTTAACCTCCGGAAAGTGCCTGCAAGATATACACCTGGCTGTCGGGCAGCAAGGCGTCGTCGAGCACGCGCCGCTCGCGGCAGCGCACGCCGTCGATGAAGATCACCACGTTCGGACGCAAGGCGCCCTGCTCGTCGAGCACATAACCGCGCAGGCGCGGCTGCTGCGCAAACGCGGCATCGAGGGCGGCGCGCAGGCGTGGTGCATCGACGTCCACCGTGGGGACGTCGAGGTAGCGTGCCAGTTGTTGCGTAAAATGCAAATGCGCCATGCTGCCCTTCGACGTCGTCGGCCTCGACTCATTCTAGTCCGCTTTGCGGCCAATACAATTAAAATAGCGGCAAGCACACAAGGAGGCCAGGCATGACGATTACCCCGGAAGAACTAGCGGTGCTGATGCAGGAAGTGGAGGTGGCCGATCCCATCGATTTTGCCGACCTGCCCTTCAACGAGCAGGAATTGCGCGGGCTGATCGCCAACCACCTGTGCGAGATGGCCGACGCCATGGAAAGTTTCAGCCCGGAAGACCGCAACCTGGCCCTGCTGGCCGTGGCGGCCAAGCTGGTGCTGGAAAACCTCGTCTTGCACGTGCAACTGCTGCGCCGCCACGGCTTGCCCGTGAGCGACAGCGTGGATGCGCTGCTGCAGCGGCTCAAAAGCCCGGGCAAGCCCTAGCCGCCGCGCGGCAAGCCGCTATTGCAGGTTGATGGCGGTCAAGACCATGCTGCTGCCGGGCAAATCCGTGCTCTGGCGGATGTACAGCACGCCATGACGCGACAGCGCCAGGCTGCCGCCCATGCGGTAGGTCCAGACGGCCTTGCGGCTGGCCAGGTCGATCGCATAGGTATTGTTGCGCCCGCCAACAAACAGCAGATTGCCTGTGACGATCAGATCGCCGCCAAAGTACTCATCGAGAGCCGTATCGAGGGGCCAGCGCCACAGGAGCGCGCCATCGCCAAGCTGGCGCGCTTCGAGCGACCGGCTGGCCTGGTTGCCCACGTACACGATGCCCTGCGCCACCACCGGCTGCGTGCTGAACTGTCCCTGCACCGTCCAGCGCACGGCGCGGCTATCCACGTCAACCAGGCTCAGGCTGTTATTCGCCGCCTCGCCGGCCGGCGGCCGCTGATTGAGCACCAGCACGCTGCCGGCATCGGCCAGTACGGGCGCCTGGCGCAGGCTGCTCTTGTTGAGTCCGCCCAACACCTGTCCCGGCACCGCCACGCTGAAACGGGCCGTGCCATCGGCGATATTGAACGCCGTCAATGTCCCTGCCGCATGGCTGTACACCGTGCCCCCACTGACGGCGGGGGTCCAGTCATTGACATTGCCCAGCTTGGGCAAGCCGAGGCTGGCAGACCAGCGCGTCTGGCCCCCCGCCGCATCGATGCCGCTGACATCGTTATTGCCGCCCACGTAGACATTACCGCCAGAAAAGGTGGGCGCCGTCGCCAGGGAAACGCCCAGCAGTGCGCCGTTCGTATTCGGCGGACGCACGCCGAGCGGCGCGCCGCCAGCGAGCGCATCGAAAACATACACGGTATCGCTGCCGGCCATGGCCAGCTTGCCGCCCGCAACGGCCGGCGCGCCCAGATAGCCCTCCGAGGTGAGCGACTGGGTCCAGCGCACCTGGCTGTCGCTCTCGCTGAGCGCCGTCACGGTCGAGGTGGTCACATATTTGGTGCTGCTGCCTTCCACCGGCGCGGCGGACTGCTGGCTGACATACACGAGGCCGTTGGCAGACACCACGGGACTGCCGACGAAACCGCGCGGGGAAGTGGGGCCCAGCCAGGTCCAGCGCCGCGTGAAGCGGCCGCTATCGAGGGTGACCGGCACCAGGCCCGTATGCGCGGCATTGCCATTCACGCCTTCCCAGTCGCCCACGCCGGGCAAGGCCTGCAACGCGCCCATGCTGCCGGCGAGCGGCGCGACAGTGACCTTGTAATCCATGCTTTCCGTCTTGTAGAGGCCCACTGTGGCAGGCAGGGCCAGCTCGATCTTGCCCGTGTACACGCCGGGTGCCAGGTTCGGCAGCGCCTTGAACGTCAGCAGCCAGCTGCCATCGGCCTGCTTCTGGCGGTCGGCCATCTGCAGCACACTAGCCGTGCCGCTGGCCGGTTGTTCATGCGGCTGGGGACGCGCATCGGTCACGCCATCGGCCAGGCGCACGGTCACGCGGATGTCATCGCAGGTGGCGCCAGGCTGGGCCGTGCAACTGCCGCTCACTGCCGACAGTATCATGCCGGGTTTTTCCTGCAAGCCAGGCGGCACGCCAACGGCACTGCCGGAACCGCCGCCACAGGCGGACAAGGTAGTCATGATAGCCAGCGGCAATGCGGCGGCCTGCCACAACGAAGGGAATAATGTACGCATGCAATATCCATGTTGAGGTTTCATTTCCTCCCCAATGGAGGTGTGCTGGAAACCTTGACTGAACGTTATAACATGGGAAACATTGTTAAATCTAACAGATACTCACGGCAACACTTTACTTGCGCACGGCCCGCGCCTGTACCGTGAGATCGCTTTCGGCCACGGCCACGCAAGGCAAGATGTAGCCGTCGAGCCGTTCATCGGGACTGATGCCTGGCCAGTCCACCGTGTAGCGCACCTGGCCCGCCGGCATATGGCATAGGCAGGTACGGCAAGTGCCGTTACGGCAGGAACTGAGCAGGCGGATACCGGCCAGCTCGGCGGCAGCCAGCACGGTGGTGCCAGCCTCTGCCGGGAATTGCCAGCCTTGCGGAACGATGGTGATGGTAAAAGTGGTCAGGGGCGCGCTCATGCGCCCAGTTTAACAGTCCGCCAGCGCCGTCCAGCTGGCGCCCGCCGCATGGCTGCGCAGCACGGCCTCGGCAAAGGCCAGACCCGCCACGCCATCGGCCACCGTCGGCAACCAGCTCGCTTCCCTGGGTACGGGCAAGCCCGCTTGCAGCGCGCGGATGGCCAGGGCCGCATCCAGGTACAGCTGGGCGAACGCTTCCAGATAACCCTCCGGATGGCCGGCCGGCACGCGCGTGGCATGGCGCGCGGCGGCGCTGTCGACCCGCCCCGGACGCAGCAGCTGGCGGTTGCCGCCCTGCGGGGTACACCACAATTCGTTCGGTTTCTCCTGGTCGAAGTCCAGCTGCGCCTTGCTGCCGAACAGGCGCAGACGCACCGTGTTTTCGCAACCGGTCGCCACCTGGCTGGCCCACAACGTACCCTTGGCTCCATTCGCATAGCGCAGCATCACCTGCACGTGGTCGTCCAGCGTGCGGTTCGGTACAAAAGTCGACAGTTCCGCCAGCACGGCCTGCGGCGTCAATCCGCTGACGAATTGCGCCAGGTGATACGCATGCAGCCCCACGTCGAGCAGGGTGCCGCCGGGTCCGGCTTTCTGCGGGTCGTTATGCCAGTTGCCTTCGTTCATGCCGCCCGCCGCAATCGCATCGGCCAGCCAATCCTGCGAATACTCGACTTGCACGAGGCGCAGTTCGCCGATATCGCCCGCCTCGACCATCGCTTTCGCATGGCGCAGCAGCGGGTAGCCGCTGTAGGTATGCGTGAGCGCAAACAGCAGATTTTTCTGTTCGGCCAGCGCCGCCAGCTTTTGCCCTTCCGCCAGAGAAATGCCCAGCGGCTTGTCGCAAATCACGTGGATGCCCGCTTCCATGAACGCCGTGGCGACCGGTGCATGCAAATGATTGGGCGTGACGATGGCCACGGCCTCGATACCGTCCACCCTGGCGGCCTCCGCCTGCGCCATGGCGCGGTAATCGCTGTAGCAGCGGTCCGGCGCCAGGTGCAGCGCGGCGCCGCTGTCGCGCGCACGGTCCGGGTCGGACGACAAGGCGCCCGCCACCAGTTCGTACTGGTCGTCGATGCGTGCCGCGATGCGGTGCACGGCGCCGATGAATGCGCCCTGCCCGCCCCCTACCATACCCAGCCGTAAGCGTCGCTGCATGTCGTTTTCCTTATTTCAAGCCAAGCAAGTGATGGATTTGATCCTGGTCAACAGCGCTGCCGGCAAAATCGTCGAACGCGCGTTCGGCCACATGGATGATGTGCTCGCGGATGAAACGCGCCCCTTCGGCCGCGCCATCCTCCGGATGTTTCAGGCAGCATTCCCATTCCAGCACGGCCCAGCCCGGGAAATCGTACTGCGCCATCTTCGAGAAAATCGCCTTGAAATCGATCTGCCCGTCGCCCAGCGAGCGGAAGCGCCCGGCCCGGTCTTGCCAGTCGGCATAGCCGCCATACACGCCCTGGCGTCCGTTCGGCCGGAATTCCGCATCCTTGACGTGAAACGCCTTGATGCGCGCGTGATAAATGTCGATAAAGGCGAGATAGTCGAGCTGCTGCAGCACGAAGTGGCTGGGGTCGTACAAGATCGACGCGCGCGGGTGGTCGTTGACGGCGGCAAGAAAGCGCTCGAAGGTCACGCCGTCATGTAAATCCTCGCCCGGATGCAGTTCATAGCAGACGTCCACGCCAGCGGCATCGAAGGCATCGAGGATGGGCAGCCAGCGTTTCGCCAGTTCCGCGAACGCCGTTTCCACCAGGCCGGCCGGGCGCTGCGGCCACGGGTACAGATACGGCCAGGCCAGCGCGCCGGAAAACGTCACGTGCGCCGTCAAACCCAGGCGCTGCGAGGCGGTAGCCGCCCACAGCAGTTGCTGCGAGGCCCAGGCCGTGCGCGCAGCCGAGTCGCCACGCACGTGCTCGGGCGCAAAGCCGTCGAACAGCGCGTCGTAAGCGGGATGCACGGCGATCAGCTGGCCCTGCAGATGCGTCGACAATTCCGTCACCTGCAAACCGTGGCGCGCCAGCAAGGCGACCACGTCGTCGCAGTACTGCTGGCTGGCCGCCGCCTGCTCCAGGTCGAACAGACGCGGTGCCGTGGGCAGTTGCAAGCCCTTGTAACCGAGGCCGGCCGCCCATTGAGCCAGGTGCTCGAGCGAGTCGAACGGTGGCTCATCGCCGAGAAACTGGGCCAGGAAAATGGCCGGGCCCTGGATGGTTTTCATGTCAATATCCTGTTAGATAAAGCCGGGGTCAGCCCCTCAATGCCGCTAACGCACAGGCCATTGCTAGCGGGCGAGGGGGCTGACCACAGAATTTAAAAAGGCGAGTTCGGAAAGTAAAACTGCTTGGCGTTCTCGCGCGTGATCAGCACCGATGGGATGATCGTGTTGGCCGGCAATTTATCACCTTTCAGGCGCGCTTCCGTCGTCAGTTTGATGGCGTCGTACATGAACTTGGGTGAGTAGGACACATCGGCCACGATCAGCGGGTCGGAACCGTCCATGATCTTTTTCACGGCGCCCTTCGCACCCGCGCCGCCGAACACTTGCTTGATGTCCGTGCGCTTGGCTTGCGCGATGGCTTTTTGCACGCCGATGGCCATGTCGTCATCGGCGGCCCAGACGGCGTCGATCTGCTTGAAGCGCGTCAGGTAATCCTGCATGACCTTGAAGGCATCGTCGCGGTTCCAGTTGCCATACTTGGCATCCAAGATCTTGATCTCGGGATGGCTCTTCATGACGGCACTGAAGGCATCGTAGCGCTCGTTGTCCAGGGTGGTCGGCATGCCGCGCAGCACGACGATATTGCCCTTGCCATTCAGGCTTTTCGCCAGGTATTCGGCCGGCAGCTTGCCGAAGGCCGTGTTGTCGCCGGCGATGTAGGCATCCTGCGACTGCGTGTTCGTCAAGCCACGGTCGACCACGGTGACGTAGACGCCCTTGTTTTTCACTTGCGCGACGGGCTGCGTCAGCGAGGCCGATTCGATGGGGAAGATCACCAGGGTGTTGATCTTGTTCACCGTCAACATGTCCTGCAACTGGTTCGCCTGCTCGGGCGCCGTGGCGGCCGTCTTGACGATGATTTTCAGCCCCGGATGGGCCTTTTCCAGTTCCGCCTTGGCCTGGTTCGCCCACCAGACGATGCCCGACGTAAAACTGTGCGTGGCCGTGGGGATGGCCACGCCGACCACCAGCTTTTCAGCGGCCTGTGCGCTCGGCAGCGCCCACGCCTGCATCACCAGCACTGCCATCCCTGCTACCCGTATAAAGCTCTTCATGCTGCTCTCCTCCAAGGTTGTGGGCGCCCGTTGGCTGCCCTTTCAGAACGCCGCCATGTTTTTATTTGCGGCCTCGCTGCAGGAAGGCGACGGCGATGATCACCACGCCTTGCACTGCGGCATTCAGGTAGACACTGATGATGCTGGTCAAATTCAAAATATTGCTGATCACGGACAAGAGGATGGCGCCGATCACGGTGCCGACGATGCGTCCCTCTCCCCCCTTCAGCGCGGTGCCGCCCACGACGACGGCGGCAATGGCTTCGAGTTCCCACAGCAAGCCCGTCGTCGGCGTAGCCGAGCCCAGCCGCGGCACGTACAGTACCGTGGCGATGCCCACGCAGACACCCAGCAGCATGTAGGTGGCAATCTTGACTCTATCGACATGGATGGCCGCATAGCGCGCCACTTGCTCGTTGGACCCGATCGCTTGCACGTGGCGGCCAAAGGTCGTGCGGTTGAGGATGATGGCGCCGGCCGCGGCAACGAACAGAAAAATCCAGATCGGTATCGGCGCGCCCAGCACGCTCGTGTAGTAGACGGGGCTGTACAGCTCGGACAGGGTGGCGTCCAAGGTCAGGGCGCCGCCATCAGCCAGGTAAGTCAGCACGGCGCGGAAGATGCCTAGCGTGCCCAGGGTGACGATGAACGGTTCGATATTGCCCTTGCTGATCAACAAGCCATGCATCAGGCCAAAGCCGGCGCCCAGGACCAGGGCCATGGCGATGCCCAGCACCAGCATGGTGATCGGCGCCAAATCGCCGCCCGCGCCTTGCGCCAGCGCATTCATGAAATAGATCATGCAGCCGGCGATCAGGGCCGCCATGGAGCCGACCGATAAATCGATGCCGCCGGAAATAATTACGAAGGTCATGCCGACGGCGATGATGCCGATGAAGGCCGTGCGCGTAAGCACGTTCATCAGGTTGTCCACGGTGGCGAAGTCGCCGTTGAGCAAGGTTCCCGCGATGCACAGAGATAACAGGCCCAGCACGGGGCCAAAGCCCTTGATGCGCGCGCCGAAGCTGGCAAGCGGGGATACGGTGGTGTCAGTGCGTACCGGTTGCATGGGCAATCAACTCCTCTTCAGTCAGGTGGTCAGCAGACAGGGTGGCTTGCAAGGTGCCGGCGCGCATCACGGCGACCCGGTGGCACAGGCCAATCAATTCGATCAGTTCGGATGAAATCACGATTACGGCGCGCCCTTCGGCGGCCAGGCGGTGTATCAAAAAGTAAATGTCGCGCTTGGCGCCCACGTCCACGCCACGGCTCGGCTCGTCGAGCACGACGACACGCGGGTCCGAATGCAGGTATTTCGCCAGCGCCAGCTTTTGCTGGTTGCCGCCGGACAGCATGCGCGCGCGGCTGTCCAGGTCGCCCGTGCGGATATTGAAATCCTCGACGGCCTTGGCCAGCGCCGCCTTTTCCCCGGCCACATCGAGCCACGGCCTCGCATAGCGCTCCATCGTCATCATCGTGAGGTTTTCGCGCAAGCCCAGGTTCACGTGCAAGCCCTTGCCCTTGCGGTCTTCGCTCAGATAGGTCATGCCGTGCTGCATGGCTTGCTTGGGGGTACGGATGTCCACGGGCCGGCCATTGAGTTCGATCGTGCCCGCGCTGCGCGGACGCAAGCCCAGCAAGGCTTCGAACGATTCCGTGCGCCCCGCGCCCACCAGGCCCGCAAAGCCCAGCACTTCACCGGCGCGCACCTCGAACGACAGCTCTTTCGCCCAACCGGGCACGCACAAGCCATCGACTTTCAACAGCAAGGGCGCATCAACGGCCAGCGCTGCTTTCGGGGGGAACATGTCGGACAATTCGCGCCCCACCATCAGGTTCGCCATCTGCTGGCGCGTGAGGCTGGCCGTCGGCTCGCGCGTAACAAAACGCCCGTCGCGCATGACGATGACCTCGTCCGTGTTGCGCTCGACTTCATCGAGCTTGTGCGAGATATACAAAATCGTCACGCCGTCCGCTTTCAGCTGCGCCATCACGGCGAACAGGCGCTGCGTTTCCGACGACGTCAGGGTGGCTGTCGGCTCGTCCATGATCAGGAAACGGGCGCGACGCGACAGGGCCTTGGCGATTTCCACCAGCTGCTTCTCGGCGACGATCAGGTCGCGGATTTTCGTGTCGGGCGACACGTCCAGGCCCACCTGTTTCAAATAGCGCGACGCTTCTTCCTTCATGGCGGCCTCGTCGAGCAGCCAGCCGCGCGTCTTTTCGTGGCCCAAAAACATGTTTTGCGCCACCGTCAGGTGTTCGGCCAGGTTGAATTCCTGGTGGATCAGCACGATGCCGGCACTCTCCGCCGCGCGCGAACTGGCAAAGTGCTGGGGCTGGCCATCGATCAGCAGCTGGCCTTCGCTGACGGCTTCGTAGCCGGCAAGGATTTTCATCAGGGTCGACTTGCCGGCGCCATTTTCACCGAGCAAGCCATACACGCGTCCCGGCGACAGGCTGAAACTGACGCCATGCAAGACGCGCACGGGGCCGAAATCCTTGCAGACCCCCTCGAAACCGACGGCAACGCTCACTATGCACTCCCTCGCAGAATTAATTGGTGTTGCAGCAGCACACCCGGCACTTGCGCGGCCGGGTCCGCCAAGCGTTGCAGCAGCAAGCGGGCCGCCGTCTCGCCCAGTTCGCGCATCGGCTGGGCAATCGTGGTCAAGCCCGGGGCGATCTGCGCGGCGATGGCGATATCGTCGAAGCCGATGACGGCCACGTCCTCGGGCACGCGCTTGTTCAGCTGGCGCAGCGCGCTCAGCACGCCAATGGCCAGGGTGTCGGAAACGGCAAAGATGGCCGTCGGTGCGTCGGGCTGCGCCATCATGCGCAAAGTGGCGGCCGTGCCCGCTTCGTAATCGAGGCTTTGCACCGTGTGCACCCACTGCGGCTGCACGGGCAGGCCGGCCGCCGCCAGGGTGTCCAGGTAGCCTTGCTGGCGTTGCCGCGCGTACAGATAGCGCTCATCCGAATTGATCAGGCCGATGCGCGTATGGCCGCGCGACAGCAGATGCGCGACGGCGTCGGAAGCGGCCCGGTGGTTGTCGATGCCGACATAGGCCACGGCCACGGCGGGGTCGAATTCGCAGCAGGCCACCCACGGCAGGGTGACGGACTCATGCGACAAGGCATGCTGCACCGTGTCCGGATCGAGGCAGATGGCGCCGTCGGCGCGGTGCATGCGCAGCAGGTCGAAGTAGGAACGCTCGCGGCCCGCGTCGGCGCCCGTGTCGCACAGCAGCACGAAATAGCCGTGTTCGCGCGCCACCGTATCGATGCCGCGCACGATCTGCGCATAGAACGGGTTACCCACGTCGGGCACCATGGTGAGCAGCATGCGGCTCTCGGCCGTACGCAGGCTGCGCGCCAGGTGGTTCATGCGGTAGCCGAGCGCCGCCACGGAAGCGAGCACCTTGTCGCGCGTGGGCGCCCGCACTCCCGCCTGCTCGTTCATCACGCGCGAGACAGTGGCCACCGACACGCCCGCATGCGCGGCGACGGCGCTGATGGAGACGGTTTCTGTCGGCAAAGGAGAAGGAAGGGCTGCTGGCATGGCGCTTTTCAACAAAATGTAATCGATTACATTTATAAGCCAGTCGCGCGCGCGATGCAAACATTATCGATGTTGCGATGCGCAAAAGATGGGCAAAAAACGGCCCTGTGCGGGCCATTGGAAAAGCTATTTCTGGGGCGGCAAGACGTTCTGCTGCATGGCAAAACCGCCGTATCGCAGATCGGGGAGAACTTACTGCATCATCGCGCAAAACGTCTCGGGATTGCCGTCAAGGATGACGCCGCTGGGCCAGCGGTGGCTGCGCTGCTGGGCGCGCAGCAAGGAGGCGGCCAGGGCCGAATCGCCATCGATGGCATACACGAAGACGGGCATGTTCAGGCTGGCCGCGTCGCTGAGCAAATTCGGATTGGCGTCCAGGCTGCGCGCATCCACATGCACGCCCGTGGGCATGCCGATCTGCTGCTGCACGCGCTGCAGCCAAGGCTTGTCCAGCTTGGGCGGGCGGGCATTTTTCGCGATATAGCGGCTGACGCGGTTCGTGCCGGCCGCCTGCGCATTGCGCGCGTCAAACACGAGCAAGCCCAGGTAGCCCTGCGGATCGGCGCGGCGCGCGCAAGCGAGGTTGTTCGGCACGCCCGACGTCAAGAACCAGTTGCCGTGCTTGATGTTCGCGCGCAACTGCCCCACCAGGGAGGCGATCGGTGCGCACGATCCCACGACATCCTTGATTTCCGCGTTCAGGGTTTTACTTGGGAAAGCTGTGGCCAGGTCGGCGATGTCGGTCACAAAAGGCGGCGTTTCCGGCGTGGCCACGCCACGGTTCTTCATGCTGGCGGCGCGCCAGTCGTCGGCCGTCAATTGCTTGACGGTACGGGGCGAGCCCGTGTCGACGACTCTGCCCGTCAACAGGTCGTGGTGCACCACCCAGCTGCCGTCACCGAGCAGCTGCAAATCCGTCTCGACGCCGTCCCAGGTGCCGAAATACGTGTTGCGCAGCGCGCTCAGCGAGTTTTCCGGCGCATTGCCGGCGCCACGGTGGGCATGCACCTTCATGCCCAGGCAGTCCGCTTGCACGGCCGTGCTGGCCATGGAAAGCAGCAAAGCCAGTGCGGCCGCCTTATTTTTGTCCCGGATGATAGCCATAGTGAATTCCCTGCAAAACGTGGATGCGGATCGCTTCGTTGACGGGGTAGCTGTAGCCCTGCCCCACCGCCACGACGTGCGTGATATTGGCCAGCAAGCCCTTGCCGGCGATTTGCCAGCGCGTGCTGTCGTCGGCGGCCTGGCGGTTCCAGTCCAGCATCTGGCGGAACAGCTCGCTCTTCGTGACATTATTGTCCGAGAGGGTAAAGATACCCCAGGTTCCCAGGAAGGCGCCAGCCAGCACGCCCGTGGCGATCCAGGCGGAACGGCGGCTCAGCTGGTCATCGGCGCCCGCCTGCTCGCCGCGGCGCGCCGCCAGCACCAGCAAGCCCACCGTGGCGATCAGGTACAGCAATTTCGAGAAGTGGCCGATGGCGCCCAGCAAGGAGAAGAACAGGGCCACGGGCGGCACGATGGCCGCGCGCGCCGCTTCCTTGCCCTCTTCAAAGTACTTGCCGCCCACTTCGAAATCGTTGCGGCTGGCGCGGTATTCCACGAGTTTTTCCGCCGTCTGGCGCGCGGCGAACTGATCGAACAGGCGGCTGAACTCGGCCGGGCTCGCATACGCATCCTGCACCACGGCACCCTTGGGCAAACGCAAGCCCTTGCTCGCTTCGCTGCCATCGCCGCCATCCGGCCCGTCGCGCAGGACGGCCTGGATGCCGGGGCGCGCCACGAAGGCGGGGAAAGACAAGCCAGGCGGAATGCGGTCGCCCTTGATATGCAAACCCTTGCTGGCCGCTTCCGACGCATAACGGCGCTTGACGGCGGCGCGGAAGCTCAATTGGTCGGCAGGGTGCCAGTTGGCCGATACGGGCACTTTCTTACGCACATTGTTGACGACAGCCGCCTTGCGCCGCGCCGGAACGGAATGCGGTTGCCAGCCGTGGCGCGACAGGCTTTGCCGGTAATCGCTCCACGCCGTTTCCTGCTGCTGGCGCAAGCCCGCATCGTCGTCGGGAATGATGCCCGAATACAGTTTCCACTTGTCGCGCACTTCGCCGATCGCCTGCTGGTATTTTTCATAGTAACCGGCGGCGCCGCCAGCGATCTTGCGCACGTTGAAATTGATCAACTGTTCCTTGGCCGGCTCCATGCGCTCATCGAGGTGGCCCACCGAGACGGCCAGGAAGGGGAACAGCGCGAGAAAAGCCTTGCCTTCGGGCTTGGCAAACAGGGTGGCGTCATCAACCAGGCCCTGCAATTGCAGGCTGCCACCGACCAGCGAGCGCTGCATCAGGGTCGTGTTGAAGGCCAGACGGCGAAATTGCGCGTCACGCGTTTCGACCAGCATGGTGACCGTCGTTTTCAAAATGCCGAACACGACCGCCGCCGTGGCGACGCAGCAAAAGATGATCTTTTTCCAGCTGGGGCCGCTGCCATTGTTCTTCAGGCGGCGGCGCCACATCAGCTGCAGCACCACCAGCGCGGCGGCGATGCCCGACAGGCTGCGACCATAGAATTCCACACCCTCCACGTCGTGCGGCTTGACGTCGCCGCCCACCACGTCGAGCAAACGGGCATTGAAGCCCAGCTCGAAGCACAGGTAAACGATCGTCAGGACGATCAGGATCAAGGTCTGCCGGATCTGCAGACTGCGCAAACTCGCGGCCATCTTATTTCCTCAAATCGATGACGACGGGCTTGATCTCTTCAGCCTGGAAGATCATCGGCGCCGCCGGAGCAGGCGCAGCGCTACGCTGCGCGGGCAGGCTGATGGCGGCGGGTGCCGCCGCCCTGGCCGGGGTCTCCTGGCGGCGCGCCTTGGCGCTGGCGCGGCTGGCCGCTTTCGGCGCGGCGGCAGGCGCCGGGGCCGATGCCGGGGCCGGTGGCGCGGGGATCACGCGGCCGCTATCGCTGCCGGGCGTGGTGGCGATGGCAGGACCCATGCCGCGCAAGGCGTCGTCGGCAAACGGCTGGGCGCGCGTATCGACACCGGGCGGCACGGCCACGCTGGCGTTGAGCAGGCGGTTGTCCGTGTAGATCATGCGCGACAGGCGGTTGTAGTTGGGGAAGTCGATATTGAGCGATTTTCCATCGGCCGCCAAGTCCGCGCGGGGGCGGTCCTTGCAATTGCCGACCGTCCACTGCAGCACGTCCGAGCCCTGGAAAGCCAGCACTTCATAGCGGTAGGCGCAGCCGCGCTCCTGGGTTTCCACGATCACCACGGTGCGCTCGCCCACGTTTTCCACGCGCGCCACGCGGGCCGTGATGGCGTTGGCCAGCGGCACGACGCGAAACGCCTGCGACAGCTTGATCGAATACTTGCCCTGCGGATCCTTGCGCAAGGTCCCTTCCGTGCCGTCGCGCAGGCGGAAGGTGGAAATCGGCGTGCCGAACAGCTCGGCCGTATCGAGGCCCATCAACACGCCGCCACGGCCGTTCGGCGTCATGGCGCAGCCCGTCAACAGGATGCCAGCGGCCACGCCGGCGATCAATTTGCGCCAGTGCGCGGATGCAAAATTCTTATACATTGTCATACTCGATAACTTTCTCTTATTTTACAATTCAGGGATTGATGACAGCCAGCGGATTGCCCGGGCCTGGCGGCGGCAAGACTTTCTGGCGGTTGCGCGACAGCACGGTGAAGGCGCCCAGGGTGTCCGGTCCGGCGACGATTTCCAGCTGCTCGCGCTGCAGCCAGGTGCGGATTTCCGCCTCCGTTGCCTCGGCGCGGAACAGCACGCGCGTGCGCACGCCCGTCTCGACGCCGCTGCCGCCGCTGCGGAATTCCGCATTGCCGACGACGGCGCCCTCTTTCGGCAGGAACAGCCACGCCGATTGCACCACCATCACGCTAGCGGCCACGGCCGTGACGATCTTCAGCCAGCGGCTGGCATTGGCCGCCTGCACCGGCGTCTTCATCTGTGGCGCGGCGGCATCGGCCGAAGCGATCTGCAATTGCTGCAGCCCCTGGCGCAGCAGTTGGCGGTACGCCACGCGGCCATCCTTGCCCAGTTCGCTCGACAGCGGTGTGCCGGTCAAGGCGTAACCATCGCCGGGCAAAACCACGCGGGCGATCACGCCGGGCGCGGCCGTGGCGCCATTCGCGCGGCCATGCAGCTCCAGCCAGCGCGCCGCCTGCAGGCGCTCTTGGCTGAATACGCCCAGGCAAGCGCCCAGGTCCGTCACGGCCAGGGCCACCGGCATGTCGCACAACACCAGGCCCGCGCGCGGGTCGGCGGGCGCATCACGCTCCTCGACCACGAGGCCGCAGGCGTCCGCATACGCCGTGTCCGGCGTGACGAGCCAGCCGCGCCAGCGCTGCCGCGTGCTATCCCAGGCGTCGAGCAGCACGGCGCCAAAGCCGGGAAGGCGCGCCAGCAGGTGGATCTGTCCACCGGCGATGGGCCGCGCGGCCAACGGTGCCGCATCGCTGCGGCGCGCAAAGCGTTGCAGCAGGTGTTCCGGCACGGCAATGCCGCGCCAGTCCGGGGTAGTGCCCGCCACGTCCCCCTCCAGCAATTCGGCTGAAGATGGAGGCGACGACAGGCGCGCGGCAACGATGGCCAGCGAGGGCGTCAATGCGTTCATGCCGATGGCCTTTCATCAGGGTTCGGGTGGGTGGACGCGGGGTCCATGTGCAGGGATAACGCGGCCACGCACAAGATATCCAAAACTATTTGCGCCGCCTGCATATCGCGCGCGGCCAGGGCATCGCCCACGCGCAGCTTGAGCAGGTTCAAGACCCAGCTGCCCAGCAAGGTGGCGCGGTGAGCCGGCTCGACGATCTGGCGACCCGCGCTAGCAGGATCGCCCTTCTGCTTGTGGACGAGGCCCAGCTTGCCGCCGTGGTAATGCGCGGAAGCGATCTGCTCGGCCAGTTCCTTGACGGGCATGCCGCCGCAGCCGCAATGGCGCAGCAGCAAGATCAAGTCGTCGGGCAAGGTGGTGATGAACACGTCGGCCGCGTCGCGCACTTGCTGCGGCGTGAGCTGGTAATCGCGCAGCGGTTCCGCATACGCATCGGGCGCGCGCAGCTCGCAGCCCTCTTGCGCATCGGCATCTTCGTCATCGCGCTGCTTGCGCAGCTGGTCGATGATGAAACGCTTGAAGTACAAAAACAGGGCGCCGATGTGGTGGGGCGCGGCCTCGCTGTCGCCGTGCAGGACTTTTTCGATGAAAAACTGGTGGCGCAAGTCGGCCAGCGAGTCGCCCAGCGACGCCGCCTCGCGCGGACGGCACGGCGTCAGCGCGGCGATAACGCGCTGGTAAAACTCGCCCAGTTCGCCTTGCGTCAGTTGCTGGCGGCGGGTCCAGAAAGCATGAATCCGTTCAAATTGTTCCGATTGCAAAGCCGGTCCGATCGTGTGTTGGGCGGCACGCGCCACTGGCCGGCGGCGACGCACCGTGCGCTGGCCAGACAAGAGAAACTTGTCAGTAAGGTAAAATGCATTTAAGCAATTTTCTCATATCACAGTAAAAATCGCTAACTTTTGTTACTTTCACGACAATTCCCGAGACGCCGATGCATCGCCTGATTCCCCTGTTTTTCAGCCTCATCTTTTTACTCTATGGTAACGTCGCGCAGGCGGCCGTGGGCAACGCCGCCAGCGGTCCCGGCAAGCGCATCGCCCTGGTGATCGGCAATGCGGCCTATCCGCAGCCTCTATTGAATCCCGTGAACGACGCGCGCGCCATGGCCGAGCGCCTGCGCCGCTTGGGCTTTGAAGTGCTGTTGCGCACGGACATCAATGCGCAACAGCTGCAAAAGGCGTCGGCCGAGTTTTCCACGCAGGCGCGCGGCGCCGATATCGCCCTCGTGTTTTACGCGGGCCACGGCGCCCAGGCGGGCGAAGCGAACTATGTGTTGCCGCTGGGCGCCAACATGAATGCATTGAGCGCGGCCGCCATCGCCGCGCAGGGCGTGTCCGTCTCCAGCCTGGCCGGTGATTTGCAGCGCACGGGTGCGCGCGGCGCCGTGCTGATCCTCGACGCTTGCCGCCAGGAATATACGCGCGGCGGCGCCGTGGCGATTCCCGGCGGCGGCAATGCGGCCAGCCACGGCTTTGCCGACACGCAAGCGCCACGCGGCGTGGTAATCGCCTATTCGGCCGGTCCCGGTGCCCTGGCGCGCGATTTCTGGTCGCCCGATTCGCGCAACAGCCCCTACACGAGCGCCCTGCTCGACGCGCTCGACGCACCGGGTTTGCCGATGAGCGACGTGTTTTCGCAAGTGGCGGCCAGGGTTGCCGCCATGACGCACGACGTGCAAAAGCCCCGCGTGTCGTTTGGCGAAACGTCGGCGCGCCTGGTACTGAACATGGGCAGCGGCAAGGGTGTCAGCCAGGCCACGCCGGGCGTGCTGGCCGGCGCGCAAGGCCAGGGCGGCGTGCGCGCGCCTGCGCCAGCGGTGGAAAAGCCGGCCGCACCGGGCGCCAAAGTGTGGCCAGGCAATGTACTGCAAGACATCAACTATGAAATCCGCATGCAGATCGCGGCCCGTCCGTTTCCCCGCCAGCAGCTGGAAAAACGCGCACGGGGCGGCGATCTGGTGGCGCTGACGGCCCTCGGCTATGGCATCGGCGGCGGCGACGCCGGCATCAAGCAGCCGAAGGCGGGCATGCAGTGGCTGGAAAAGGCGGCCGCCAAGGACTTTCCGATTGCCCAGACCTATCTGGCGGAATTGCTGATGGTCAAGGGCGACCCCGCTTCGCTGAAGCGGGCGGGCGTGCTGCTGGACGCGGCATCGCAAGCCGGCTACAGCCCCGCCCATGCGTATAAATTCGATCTGGCCCGGCGCACGGGCGCGCCGCCGCAGGATGCGGCCCGGCATTTGCAGGATGCTTTCATGGGTTTGATGAAGGATTACCAGGGTGCCGCCAAGGACATGATGCAGCCGCAAAAAAATAATTCAAAATAATTTTAGATTTCCCTGAACTGCCCCCGTTATCCGTGGGTACATGCAATAGAGCATGACAGTGACCAGGGAAATCTCATGCAACCATTCACCACCACCGGCCAACGTGGCCGTATCCTCGCCTACCAACCGAGCGGACAAGGTTCCGTCAGCGTGGCCGGCATTCAACATGCGTTCGACGTGGCCACGCACTGGCGCTCGGACGTGGCGCCCGCCATCAACGCCGTCGTCGACGTGCGCTTCGATGACGCCGGCAGCCTCGCCACCGTCAGCGCCGTGGCGACACAGCAACTGGCGCAGGAAGAAATGGCCGGCGCGGCGAAACTGGCGCGCGAAAAAAGCCAGCAGTTGTGGGGCCAGGCCGTGTCCGCCCTGGGCATCAAGGTGCTGGCCAGCCTGGGCGTCCTGATCGCCGGCGCCTTTATCTTCAACACCATCGGCATCCGTTTGTTCGCCTCCGTCTCGCGCACCTACTGGCAATTGCTGGGCTTGTCCGCCGACAGCCTGGAAAGCTTTGCCCGCGATGGCGGCGGCGGTTTTACCTCGGCACAATTTTTCTTCCTGCTGGCCATTGCCGGATGCTGCGCCACCATGGTTAGCCGCCACCCGAAAGCGGCGCTGGGCAAGTGCGCCCCGCTGCTGTTCATCGTCATCCACAGCAGCTTGCTGTTCATCAAGATCAAGGGCGCCGTCAGCGACGCGGGGAGCGCCATGGGCGGCATCATGGGCACCCGCGCGGCCCGCATGGCCGAGCAGATGGCCAGCGAAATGCTGGGGCAAGTGTGGCAAGGCCTCTCGTTCGGCATCGGTTTTTACCTGGTGCTGGCCTCTTCCATCGTCCTGGCCGCTTACGGCGTCGGCGAATACAAACGTAAAACCATCGGCTAATTCACCTCTTGCACATTCATTGAAGGAAATATCATGAACCGTACTCTGCCTACCCTGCTCGCCATCGCCGTCCTGCTGTCCGCCTGCGGCAAGACCGAAACCGCCACACCGGCCGCCTCCGCTCCCGTCGCCGCGAATGTCGCCGACCTGGCCGCCAAGGCGCAAGTGAAGGCAGCCGCCGCCAGCCTGCCGCAAGCGGACGCTGCCACGCCAACGTCCAGCTATGTCGACATCACGAGCGGCCACCAGCTGATGTACAGCTACCTTGCCCTGTCCGGCGTGCCGCCCGACTACGCGGCCGTGGCCCAGCGCATCTCGCGCGAATATGCGGCCAGCAACGACGCCTTCCGCAAGCAGGAAGTGCTCGACGCGCTGAAACCGCAGATCGACGCCAAGGTCAGCGAAGCGAAAACCAAACGCTACCTGCGTTACCAGATCAATGGCCAGGGCGCGCTGTCGCCGTATGCCATGGACAAGGCCGCCTTCCCCGCCAAGTTCGCCGACGCGGGCACCTATTACTACATGTACGACAACGGCGACTACAAGCTGGCGTTTACGAATGGCGACGGTTATTCGCTGCTGAAAGTGGACCAGGATGCGGCGCGCAAGATCGAAGCGGCGCGCAGCGGCTACAAGGATTTCGCCATCGTCGTGTATGCCTATGCCCAGGAAGCGGACATGGCCAGCAACCAGGTCAAGGCGCAGATCGTCAAGGTGGCGATCAAGCTGAACGGGGAAGAAATTCCCGTCAGCCAGGCGCGGTAGAACGGGCTCGGTTACACTGTTCGCCACATTGCATCGGGATCGGGATCGGGACATATGGGCGAACAGACACTGGCGGAACAACATCTGGCAAACGGGCAACGGCTGCAGCAGGCGGGCAAGCTGATCGAAGCGATCAACGCCTACCAGGCCGCGTATAAACTGAACCCGGCCCTGGCCGAAGCGCAGCATTTCCAGGGACTGGCCATGCTGGAGCTGGGCCAGGGCGCCATCGGCCTGGGCTTGCTGAAACTGTCGCTCAAGCAGCAGCCGGACAACGCCCTGTTCCATTACAACCTCGGCAACGTGCTGCGCGGCACGGACAGCGACGCGGCGCTGGCCAGCTACGCCACGGCGGCGCGGCTGGCGCCACACGAACATGATTTCGCCATCAGCCATGCGGAATTGCTGATGGGAAAACAGCGGCTGATGGATACCATCGCCGAACTGGAACGTGCCCACGTCCTGCGTCCGCAGCGCTGGCAAACACTGCAGGGACTGGCCGAACTGTACTACCGCACGGGACAGCAGGAACTGGCGTTGCAACGCTACGCGCAAGGCCTGGCGCTGCATCCGGCGCTGGCGCAAACATGCCGCATCGGCTTTGCCAGCCCCGGCACGGACAATACAGAACGGCTGACGACGCCCGACGTACCGGCAAGCTTGCACGATTTCCTGCGCGAAACGGATTTGCACATCCTCGACGATTTCCTGCCCGATCCCGCCGCCTGGCGCGCGCAAGCGCTGGCTCTGCCGTTCGAGCAGCAGCGCTATGCGGGACAAAACTATCCGGGCAGCCAGACGGCGGGCCAGCCCAGCCAGGCCATCATGGAGCGCATCGCCACGGCGCTGGGCCGCCCCATCCGTTTTATCTCGCCCGACAATGGCTCCTACCGCCTCAGCTATGCAGACGCGATGGCGCGCACGGATATCCACGTGGATAACGAGACGGGCAACAATTTCAATTTCTATGCGGGCGTGCTGTACCTGAACCCGCCCGAGCAGTGCCAGGGTGGCACCACCTTCTGGCGCCACCAGCCCAGCGGCTGGTACCGGCGATTACCCGAAGCGGACGTGAAAGCGGGCGGCTACGCCAGCTTCAAGGATTTCCAGAAACGCTGGCTGCCGAACAGTAAAGTACAGAAATTCAATGACTTGCAGGAACAGCGCGACAGTTGGCAAGCCCTGCTGGAAGTGCCGATGCGCCACAACCGCCTGATCGTGTATAAGGGACACTACTTTCACTCGATCAGCAATGTGTTTGGCGACACGCCGGAGAATGGTCGATTGGTGCAGCTGTTTTTCTTTGAGGTACCGGATTGAGCATGCTGCGCGGATATTGTCGGATTACGCCCTGCGGGCTAATCCGACCTACCATGTGGCGTAGGTCGGATTAGCGGAACGCGTAATCCGACAACACCAGCACAGCACTCAATACATATCCGCCGCAGTCGCCCGCACAGCTTTCAACAGCATATCCGCCCCCGGCGACAGCAAATGGTCCTGCTGGCGAATAATGCCGAACGCATCCATCTTGCACGGCAATTCGATGGGCAGGATGCTCAGCACGTTCAACGATTCGTAGTAATGGGCCACTTCCGTCGGCATCACGTGCAGCGAGTCCGTTTGCTGCAGCAAGGATGTGATCAGGAGCAAGGCGGTCGTGTCGACCACGTCGACGGGCGGTTCCTGGCCCGCGCGGCGGAACATCATGTCGAAGCGGTGGCGCAGGATGCTGCCTTGCGGCGGCAAGATCCACGGCTGGGCCGCCAAATCCTTCAATTGCAGATTCTTGCGCGACAGCAGCGGATGGCCATTGCGCGCCACGGCGCTGGCAGGCTCTTCCGTCAATTCCTCGTAGATGAGTCCCGCGCTGCTTTCCTTTTCCAGGATGCGCCCGATCATGAAATCGAGGGTGCCGTGCTGCAGCATGTCCATCAGGGTGTTGCTGTGCTCCAGATGCACGCCGATGCGCATCAACGGTGCCTGCTGCTTGATGCGGGCAATCGCGCGCGGCAGCAAGGCCATGGCCGGCGTCATGATGACGCCCACCTCCACCTGGCCCGTGAGGCCCGACTTCAGGGCAACGATGTCGTCATGCGCCAGCGACAGACTCGTCAGGGCCATGCGCGCGTGGCGTATCATCGTCTCGCCGTAGATCGTCGGCTCCATGCCGCGTGGCAACCTGTCGAACAGGCGCACGTCCAGCATCTCTTCCAGGTCCTTGATTTGCTTGGACGCGGCCGGCTGCGTCATGTGCAATTCTTCCGCCGCGCGGTGAATGTTGCGCTGCTCGTCAAGGGCGATCAACAGCAGCAATTGCCGCGTCTTCAGGCGGGCTCGCAAGAACCAGTTGGGGTTGAGGGTATCCATGAATAAATCATATCATGATCGATATCAGTTTTAATTCAATATCGATGTTATAGATATCGGTATGTCTCCTTTTGATGCGTGGTCAACAAGCGTTCACAATGCCTTGCAGCCGGCGCTCGGGTTGGCGGCCGGGCCAGCCGTTTGCGCGATGAATTCGATGGTGCCGTCCGGCTTGTATTTCAGCTCTTCCACGGCCACGGAACGCCGGTATTCTCCGCCACCGGGCAACTTGTCGTTGTGATAGAAGATGTAGGACTTGCCGTTGAATTCGATGATGGCCTGGTGAATCGTTTTCACGACGGCGTTCTTGTCCATGATGGTGCCGCGGAAATGCCAGGGGCCAGTGGGCGTCGGGCCCGTCGAGTACGCCGTCTCCTCGGGGAAATTGCGCGAGTACGACAGGTAATACGTGCCCGCATGCTTGTGCATATAGGCCGCTTCCGTGAACGCATCCATGCCGAAGGTGAGAATCGCACCGTCCAGCTCCGTCATATTGGGCTTGAGCTTGGCGTATTTCAAGACCGTGTTACCCCAGTAAATGTAGGCCTGGCCATCCGTGTCGATGAAGACGGCCGGGTCGATGTCGTCCCAGGGAATGGCCGTCTGCTTCGTCATGTCGTTCGTGACCAGGGCGCTGCCGCGCGCGTCGACAAACGGCCCGGTCGGGCTGTCGGACACGGCCACGCCGATGGCTTTGCCGGGGATGGTTTTATGGTCGACGGTCGAATAGAAATAGTATTTATTGCCGCGCTTGACGATGTCGCCGGCCCACGCATCCTTGCCGGCCCAGGCGAAGGTGGAAAAGCGCACGGGCGAGCCATGATCCGTCCAGTTCGCCATGTCGCACGAGGAATATACGCGCCACTCGTTCATGCGGTAATCCGTATCCGTGGCGCTCGCTTCATCGTGGCCCACGTACAGGTAGACCCTGCCATTATCGACCAGCGCGGCCGGGTCGCCCGTGTAGATATCCTTGACGATGGGGTTGGCCGCCTGCGCGCCGAATGGGGCGCAGGCGAGCGCCGCCGCCATGCCGATGGCTGCGGCAAGTTTATTCTTGTGAAACATGGTATTAACTCCGATTGGTATTTTTCTGGCCCATGGCCATCAGTCTTTGCACGACGCAAAAGACGAACAGCAGGCCGCCGATGACGATCTTGGTCCACCACGAGCTGAGCGTGCCGTCGAAGGCGATCAGGGTCTGGATGGTGCCGAGCACGAGCACGCCCGACAGCGCGCCCGCCACATAGCCGTAGCCGCCGCTGAGCAGGGTGCCGCCGATGACGACGGCGGCAATCGCGTCCAGTTCCGTGCCTTGCGCATGCAAGCCATAGCCGGACAGCATGTAGAACGAAAACAGCACGCCGCCGAGTGCGGCGCAAAAGCCGCTGAAGGCGTAAATGAAAACCTTGGTGCGGCCCACGGGCAGTCCCATCATCAGGGCCGACTGCTCATTGCCGCCGATCGCATACACGGCGCGGCCGAACGGCGTGGCGTGCGCCAGCCAGATGGCCAAGAGCAACGTGATCACGGCGATCACGACGCCGGGCGAAACGAAGCCGCCGAGAAACTGCAATTGCGTCTGCGACATGGCGACGAACAGCGGGTCATCGATGGTGATGGAATTGATGCTGATCAAATAGCACAGCCCGCGCGCCAGAAACATGCCGGCCAGGGTGACGATGAACGGCTGCAATTTGAAATAATGGATCAGCGCGCCCATGCTGGCGCCAAACACAGTGCCCAGCGCCAGCACCGTGACGATCACCAAGAGCGGCGGCCAGTGCACCACGTTCAGCAGCCAGGCGGCGATCATGGTCGACAGGGCCAGCACGGAACCGACGGACAGATCGATGCCGCCGGAGACGATGACAAAAGTCATGCCGACGGCGATGACCAGCAAAAAGGCGTTATCGATCAACAGGTTAAAGATCACTTGCGTCGACAGCAGGCCCGGATAGGCGGCGCCGCCCAGGCCCAGCATCACCACCAGCAGCAGGACCGTGACGAGCGAAGTGAAATACGGGGTGTGCAGCAAGCCCTTCATGCTTTTCTCCGATGCAGCAATTGCTTGAATTCCGACGATTGCGACAGGCAAACGAGGAAGACGACGACCGACTTGACGACCATGTTCACTTCCGGCGGCACACCCAGCGAATAAATCGTGTAGGTCAGGGTCTGGATGATGAGCGCGCCGATCATGCTGCCCACGAGGCTGAACTTGCCGCCAGCCAGCGAGGTACCGCCCAAAGTGACTGCCAGGATGGCGTCCAGTTCCAGCATCAGGCCCGCGTTATTCGCGTCGGCGCTCTTGATGTTCGAGCTGATCATCAGGCCCGACAGGCCCGCGCAGGCGGCGCAAAACACGTAGACGAAGAAGATCAGCGTCGCCGTCTTGATGCCGGCCAGGCGCGCGGCGACGGGGTTGATGCCGACGGCCTGGATGAACAGGCCCAGGGCCGTCTTGCGCATCAGCACGGCCGTGATGATGAACACGGCAGCGACGAGGAACAGCGAGAACGGCAAGCCGAACAGGTAGCCGCTGCCGATGAAAAAGAACGGTTGATAATAGACGGTGACGATCTGCCCATCCGTCAGCAATTGCGCCAGGCCACGCCCCGCCACCATCAGTATCAATGTCGCGACGATGGGCTGCAAACCGAGGCCAGCCACCAGCACGCCATTCCAGGCGCCGCACAGCAGGGCCGCGCCCAGGGCGGCCGCCAGGGCCCAGCCCATGGGGATATTGCTCACGTAGGTCGGCACGCCGTTGTCCATCACCATGGTGCCGCCGATCAGCATGGCGGCCACCGTGCCGGACAGGGCCACGACGGCGCCCACGGAAATGTCGATGCCGCGCGTGGCAATGACCAGGGTCATGCCCAGGGCCGCCAGCATCAGCGGGGCGGCACGGTTGACGATGTCGATCACGCTGCCGTACAGGTGGCCGTCACGAATTTCCAGATGGAAAAAGCCGGGGATGGCAAAGAAGGCCACCAGCAACAGCAGCAACAGCGCGGCCAGGGGCCGGCTCAAGGGGTGATGCAGAACGGTATGCAAAGCGGACGTACCCGTAGTGGAAGCCGGACGCGCCAGGGGCGCGTTCGATGGCGTGGATAAACTCATGTGGCGTCTCCGGCGATCACTTGCAGCACGGAGCTGTCGTCGAGCTCGCCGCGCGCATAGTCGCCGCAGGCCTTGCGGTCGCGCATGACGAGAATACGGTCGCTGCAGCGCAGCACTTCCGGCAACTCCGACGAAATGAACAGGATGGCCATGCCCTTGCGGCACAGCTTGCTCACATAACTCATGATTTCCTGCTTGGCGCGCACGTCGATGCCGCGCGTCGGTTCATCGAGGATCAGCATGGCCGGCGACGTCACCAGCCAGCGCGCCAGCAAGGCTTTCTGCTGATTGCCGCCCGACAGGCTGCCGATCGGCGTTTCGATGCTGGCCGTCTTGATGCCGAGCGCCTTCACATACTCGTCGGCCAGCGCCTGCTGGCGTTTGAAGGGAATCGCACGCAGCAAGCCCGTGCGGGCCTGCAAGGCCAGGATGATGTTTTCACGCACGGACAGCGACAAAATCGCCCCTTCGTGCTTGCGGTCTTCCGAGCAAAAGCCGATATCCTGGGCAATCGCGTCGCGCGGCACGTTGAACTGGCGTATCTTGTCCTGCATGACGATGCTGCCGGAATCGGCCTTGTCGGCGCCGAACAGCAAACGCGCCAGTTCCGTGCGGCCCGAACCAAGCAAGCCGGCCAGGCCCAGCAATTCGCCCTGGCGGATGTGGAAATCCATGGGCAGCAAGGCGCCCTTGCGGCCCAGTCCCTGCGCTTCGAGCACGTTCGGCCCAAAGCTGGCGGCGCCCGCTTCCTGCGCCAGGTCCAGCGTTTGCTCCTGCGTGTCGGCCGCCACGCCGATCATTTTATTGACCAGCGCCAGGCGCGACAGTTCGCTGCACGCGTATTCGCCCTCGCGCTCGCCGTTGCGCATGACGGTGATGCGGTCGGAAATGGCGTAGGTCTGGTCGAGGAAGTGGGTCACAAACAGAATCGCCATGCCCTGCTCGCGCAGGCGGCGCAGCACGGAAAACAGCAGATTGACTTCCGCCTCGTCCAGGCTGGACGTGGGTTCATCGAGGATCAGCACGCGGGCCGAAATGTTCAGTGCGCGCGAAATGGCCACCATTTGCTGGATCGCCAGCGGAAAGCTGGACAATTGCGCCGTGACATCGATATCGATCTGTAATTGCTGCAGCAAGGCACGCGCCTGCTGCTGCATGGCACGCCAGTCGATGGCCCCGAAGCGGCGCGGGTAGCGGCCAATAAAGATGTTTTCCGCCACCGACAGGTTCGGGCACAGATTGACTTCCTGGTACACGGTGCTGATGCCGAGCAACTGGGCATCCGACGTGGATGCGGGGGCGATGGGCTTGCCTTCAAACAGAATCTGGCCACTGTCGGGCGTATAGACGCCCGTCAGCACCTTGATCAGCGTCGATTTCCCGGCGCCGTTCTGCCCCATCAAGGTGTGCACTTCGCCCGGATACAGGCGCAGGGCAACGTCGCTGAGGGCTTTGACGCCAGGAAAGGACTTGCTGATGCCGCGCAACTCCAGCAAGGGAGCTGGCGCGGCGTTGTGATGCTCTTGCGTATTCATCATGCGGCAAGCTTAGTACTTACGGTTCGGGAATTCCTTGGCGGCCACCTCGGCAGGAAACACGCCTTCCACCGTCGTGATGCGCGCTGGCACGGGTTTACCGGCCACCACGTCGCGGGCGATCGACATCAATTGCGGGCCCAGCAGCGGGCTGCATTCGACGGTGACGTTCAGCTTGCCGGCGATCATGGCTTCGAACGCGCCTTTGACGCCATCGATCGAAATGATGATGATGTCCTTGCCCGGTTTCATGCCCGCTTCTTCGATGGCCTGGATGGCGCCGATGGCCATGTCGTCATTGTGCGCGTACAGCACGTTGATCTTCTTGCCTTCGGCCTTCAGGAACGCTTCCATCACTTCCTTGCCCTTGGCGCGCGTAAAGTCGCCCGTTTGCGAACGGATGATCTTCAATTTCGGATTCTTGCCGATGACTTCCTGGAAGCCTTCCTTGCGGTCGATGGCCGGCGCGGAACCGACCGTGCCTTGCAGCTCGACGATGTTCAGTTGCGCGTCCGGGGTTTTCTTGGCGTGCTCGAGCAGCCATTGGCCGGCGCGGCGGCCCTCTTCCACGAAATCGGAACCGATGAAGGTCACGTACAGCGATTTGTCGGTGACATTGACGGCGCGGTCCGTCAGGATGACGGGAATCTTGGCAGCCTTGGCTTCGCGCAGAACCGTATCCCAGCCGGACTCAACGACGGGCGAGAAGGCGATCACGTCGACTTTTTGCGCGATGAACGAGCGCAGGGCCTTGACCTGGTTTTCCTGTTTTTGCTGCGCATCGGCAAATTTCAGGGTGACGCCATCTTTCTTGGCCGCCTCCTTAATGGAGACGGTATTGGCGGTGCGCCATTCGCTCTCGGCGCCCACCTGCGAAAAGCCCATGACGAGGGGCTTGGCGGCAAAAGCGGAAGAAGTAGCGGACAGTGCCAACAACATGGCGCTGGCGAGGAGTGTGCGGCGTGTCAATTTCATTCTTGTCTCCAGTTTTTTTTGGAATACCATCACAGCCGGATGCCGGATGGGCGGTTTTTATGAACCCATGGTAGGAGAAAGCAACATAGCCATCCAATCAATTCTTTTTCGCTTGTGATATCGATTTGCGTATCACCTGCCGCCCATCCCCTGGCCTGCTTACCGTTTGGCGGCCGGCAATTCGCGGCTTTGATAGCGGTTCAAATCGCGCGCATCGACTTGCGGCCAGCCATCCTTGTCCCACGTCATGGGCAGGATCTTGAGCTTCTGCAAGTAATTGTCCGCCGTTTCATAGGCGTGCAGCACCAGATAATCCTTGCCGTCAAACGTATAGGCGCTGTTGTGGCCGAGGCCTTGCCAGTCCTTGTCGCCTTTCAGCACCACCGTGCCGCCGCCCTGCGCCATGTCGCGGCCCTCCTTGTCCAGGTAGGGGCCCGTCACGCTTTTTGAGCGCCCCACAGCCAGGTGATAGGTACTTTTTTCCTTCTGGCAGCACAAGCCCCAGGAAACGAAGAGGAAGTAATCGTTGCCGCGCTGGAAGATGAACGGTGCCTCGATTTCCTCGGGCGCCGGCTTGAATTCGCCTGCGCGTGGCGGCAGGGGTACGCGGCGCGCCAGCGAGTGCCACTCTTGCGGTTCCGCAATATGGGTCCAGTCAGGCGTCAGTTTCACCAGCTTGATGCCATTCCAGAACGAGCCGAACGACATCCACGGCGTGCCCTTGGCATCGGTGATGATGTTCGAGTCGATGGCATTCCACTCGTCGCGCTCGGGCACGGATTGCAGCAGCATGCCCTGGTCGACCCAGCGGTAGTCGGACGAACGGGGATTCAAGGTCGTATTGACGGTCACGCCGATGCCGGACGTGTTCTTGCCGAAGCCGGACACCGAGTAGTACAGGTAATATTTTCCGTCGTGAAATTGCACGTCGGGCGCCCAGATATGGTCGTCAAAGCTGGGAGCAGCTGTTTTTGCCCACGTAGGCTGGCCGGCGAAGACGCGCCCTTCCGGCTGCCAGTCGAGCATGTTTTTCGAACTGTAGAAGGTAATGCCGGGCCCCGTGCTGAACAAATAATACGTGTCGCCTTCCTTGGCCATCACGGGGTCGTGCACGCTGACCTGGGCCGCGTGCGCGGCAGCCATGATCGCCAGGGTGCTCAGGATGGCGGCCATGCCGCGTGTCAATGTGTGCATCGTCTTCTCCAAAATGGTCAGCCGGCCCGTCATGCGGGCCGGCCTGATGAGTGACAGGTGAGCGACAGCTTAGTCGACGGCCACCACCACGACGGCCTTGGCGGGCACCGACACGGTCAGCTTGCCGCCTTGCGCCTGGGCATTGAACGCCACCGGCTGCACGGCTTGCGGTTGCGCAAAGCTGTTGACGGCATCCATCTTGCCTGCGGTCAGCACGCGGCCCGTCACGCTGGCCACTTGCTTGCCGGCCAATGCCACGCTCACGTCGACAGCCTTGTGCGGGTTCGTGTTGACCAGCGACAGATACACCTTGCCATCCTTGCCGCGCGCGGCCGAGGCGCTCACTTCCGGAATGCTGACCTTGCCCAGGCTGTACTTGCCATTGCCCTGGATGGCGACCGGCAGGGACGTGGCATCCTGGAACGGCACGTACATTTCAAAGGCGTGATATGTAGGCGTGAGGAAATATTTATCCTTGTCCGTGATGATCATCGCCTGCAGCACATTGACCATTTGCGCGATATTCGTCATGCGCACGCGGTCCGCGTGGGCGTGGAAAATATTGAAGTTCAGGGCGGCGACCAAGGCGTCGCGCAAGCTGTTTTGCTGGAACAGGAAACCCGTATTGGTGCCCGGCTCCACGTCGTACCAGGTGCCCCATTCATCGACGTACAAGCCCGTCTTTTTCGAGGGATCGTTCTTGTCGATGGCGGCGATATTGTTCTTGATCAAGCTATCGATGCGCAGGGTGCGGCTCAGGGTGGAGATCCATTGATCTTCGCCAAAGCCCGTGGCCGCGCCCTTCTTTTCCCAGACGCCGGTCGGCACCGTGTAGTAGTGGAAACTGATGGCGTCCATCATGTTCGGCTTGATTTCGCGGCTCAGGGTGCTGGACCAGCTGATGTCGTCGTCATTGCCGCCGCTGGCGATGAATTTCGGGCGCGCGCTTTCCGGCGTCTTCATGAAGGTGTGATAGTGCTTGTACAGGTCGGCGTAGTACTGCGGGCGCATATTGCCGCCGCAACCCCAGGCTTCATTGCCGATGCCAAAGTAATCGACTTTATACGGCTGGGCGCGGCCATTCTTGCGGCGCAACTCCGCCAGGGTCGACTTGCTGTCCGACGTCATGTATTCGAGCCATTCGGACATTTCCTGCGGCGTGCCGGAACCGAGATTGCCGTTGATGTAGGTCTGCGCGCCCAAGAGCTCGGCCAGGTCGAAGAATTCGTGCGTGCCGACGGCGTTCGATTCTTCCACGCCGCCCCAGTTGGTGTTGACCTTGGTCGGACGCTTGTCGCGCGCACCGATGCCGTCCTTCCAGTGGTATTCATCGGCAAAACAACCGCCCGGCCAGCGGACCAGGGGCACGTGCAACTGTTTCAGCGCGCCCAGCACGTCGTTGCGCCAGCCCCTGGTATTCGGAATGGAAGACTCCGGCCCCACCCACATGCCTTCGTAGATGCCCGTGCCCAGGTGCTCGGCGAACTGGCCGTACACGTTCTTGTTGATCACGGAACCGGGCTTGGCCACGTCGATGGTGACCTTGACGGGCGCGGCAAAGGTGCTGCCGGCGGCCATGGCCAGGCTGAGGGCCACGATGCTGGTATGGATGAGTTTCATGCTGTCTCCTGTTTTTTAGTGAAAAGCAAGGGCCGGGATCAACCCGGCAATATGGATATGGCGATGCCTCTCCTGCCGCGGGGTTGGGGCGGCAAGAGGGTATTTCAAAGGAGGAAGGTGGCTGCGGGCACACCCGCGGCCGACAAAACGCCCAGGGCTAGGCGCAGGGTCGAAGACAGTACGCTAGTACATCAGTACGATGACATCCGACCCTGCAACAACGCTCTGGACGTTTTGTCACACCCAGCCGGCGTCGACGATGAATTCTTGGGAGGAGCACATAGCGCCATCGTCCGACGCAAGGAACAGCACCATGGCGGCGATGTCCTGTGGCATCAGCTTGCTTGGCAAGCATTGGCTTTTCTTGATTTCCACTTCCGCCGCGTCGTCGACCCACAGGTCGATCTGGCGCTGCGTCATGACCCAGCCCGGCGTGACGGTGTTGACGCGGATATTGTGGGCGCCAAAGTCGCGCGCCAGGCCCCGCGTGAGGCCCACGACGGCCGCCTTGGTGGTGGCATACACCGGGTAGCCGCCCGACTTCATGTGCCAGGAAATCGAGCTGACGTTGATGATGGAACCGCCGCCCTTGCGCTTCATGCCCTCGAAGACGGCCTGGCACGTGAAGAACATGGGACGTTGATTGATCGCAATGCGCTCGTTCCAGTATTCCAGGGTGACGTCCTGCGCCTGGTGGCGCTGGTCGTTGGCGGCATTGTTGACGAGGATATCGAAGTCGCCCAGCTTGTCGGCCAGTTCGGCCATGACGGCTTGCAGCGATGGAATATCCGTGATGTCGCAATGGCGAAAAATGGGCGCCGTCAGGCCCGCTTCGGCCAGGCGGCGGCACAGGGCCCCGCTCGCTTCCACGGCGATATCGACAAACGCCACCAGCGCGCCCTGGGCGGCAAACTCCGCCACCAGGGATTCGCCGATGCCGCTGCCGCCACCCGTGATGAACACGCGCTTGCCCTGCAAGCTGCCATATTTCGCCAATTGCTTCATCTTGTCTCCGCCTGTGTATGTTTATTTTTTCTGATTAATCTTATGATTTAAACTTTACCCAGCACGCCATCGTGACGACGCCAGATCCCCAGCGGATTATCGTCGCGCAGCGACTCCGGCAGCAAGTCCTGCGGCAGGTTCTGGTAGGACACGGGACGCAGGAAGCGGTTGATGGCTGCCGTGCCGACCGAGGTGCTGCGGCCATCCGACGTGGCCGGGAACGGGCCGCCGTGCACCATGGCCGTCGACACTTCCACGCCCGTCGGGAAACCGTTGGCCAGGATACGGCCCACGCGGCGCTCCAGCACGGGCAGCAAACGGCGCGCGTCTGCCACGTCGCCGGCATCGATTTGCAAGGTGGCCGTCAACTGGCCTTCCAGGCTTTCCGTAATCGCCAGCAATTGCTCGATGTCGCGGCAGGCGACCAGCAGCGAGGCCGGGCCGAAGACTTCGTCGCGCAGATCGTGCTTGGCCAAAAACGCTTCGCCCGAGGTGACGAACAGGGCGGCGGCGCCCTTGCCTTCGTCGCCCGTGTTTTGCACCAGCGGCGTCACGTCGGCGTGCTGCGCCAAAGCGGCGACACCCTTGGCATAGCTGCTGGCAATACCGGCCGTCAACATGGTGGCAGCAGGGGCCGGCGCCAGCGCTTCGGCGGCAGCGGCGGCAAACGCCGTAAAGTCAGGGCCTTCCAGGCCCAGCACGAGGCCGGGATTGGTGCAGAACTGGCCCACGCCCATCGTCAGCGAGGCGGCAAAGCCGCTGGCGATCGTCGCGCCACGGGCAGCCAGCGCTTGCGGCAACACGAAGACAGGGTTGATGCTGCTCATTTCCGCATACACGGGGATCGGTTGCGCACGTTCCGCCGCCACCTTCATCAGGGCGATGCCGCCCGAACGCGAACCCGTAAAGCCGACAGCCTGGATGGCGGGATGCGCCACCAAGGTCTGGCCGATGCCATTGCCCGTGCCTGTCAGCAAGGCGAACACGCCGGCCGGCAGCTTGCAGATGGCAATCGCTTTCACGATGGCGCGCGCCACCAGCTCCGACGTGCCCGGATGGGCCGAGTGGGCTTTCAGGACGACGGGGCAGCCGGCAGCCAGGGCCGAGGCCGTATCGCCGCCTGCCACCGAGAAGGCCAGCGGGAAGTTACTGGCCGCAAACACGGCGACGGGGCCCAGGCCGATCATGCGCAAACGCAAGTCAGGACGCGGCGGCGTGCGGTCAGGCAGCGGGCTGTCGATGCGTGCATCGGTCCATGAACCCTCGCGCAGCAAGCCGGCGAACAGTTTCAGCTGACCCACCGTGCGGCCACGTTCGCCTTCCAGGCGCGCGCGCGGCAAGCCGCTTTCCGTCATGGCGCGCACGATCAGGTCGTCGCCCAGCTCAAGGATTTGCGCGGCGATGGTGTCGAGAAAATCGGCGCGTTCCGCATCGCTGGTGGCGCGAAACGGGTCGAACGCGGCTTGGGCCAGACGGCACGCCGCGTCGATTTGCGCGGCGTCGACCATGTGGAAAGCGGGCGCGATATGCGCGCGCGCGGCCGGGTCCCAGGCTTCGAAAGAGCCGCCGTTACCCTTGACGGCGACGCCGCCGATCAATGCATCACCGGTGATATTGAAACTCATAATGTGCTCACTTTCGCAAATTCGGTTGGGAAGACATCGAGGCGGTTGCGCAAGGCAGGGCCAAAGGCCGGCGCTTCGATTTCAAAGGTTTCGCCCGGCGCCACGCTCACGCCATCGGCAAAGCTTAACGTTGCCGTGCCAAAGAAGTGTACGTGCACATCGCCAGGGCGCTTGAACAGCGGATACTTGAAGTGATGGTGTTCCAGGTTGGCGATCGTGTGCGACATATTCTCTTCGCCGCTGACAAACGCCTTTTCCCAGCGTACATTGCCAGCCGTGTCGAGCACGCGCGAGGCGCCGGCGATATGCGCGGGCAATTCGCCCACCAGCAGGGCCGGGCCCACGCTGCAGGCGCGCAGTTTCGAGTGGGCCAGGTACAGATAGTTCTGGCGTTCCGTCACGTGGTCCGAAAATTCATTGCCGATGGCGTAGCCGACCCGGTAGGGCTGGCCGTCGTCGCCGATCACGTACAGGCCGGCGATTTCCGGCTCTTCGCCGCCATCGAGGGCAAAGTCCGGCATGCGCAGCGGCTGGCCGCCGGCGCGCACGATGGAGCCGTCGCCTTTATAGAACCATTCGGGCTGGGCGCCGGCCGTGCCGTCGGCCGGCTTGCCGCCTTCCACGCCCAGGCGGAACATTTTCATCGAGTCGCTCAGGGACTCGGCATCGCCGCCGATCTTCTTGTGCATGGCGTCGCGCGCGCCGGCGCTGCCCAGGTGGGTCAGGCCCGTGCCCGTCACGTAGCAGTGCGCTTCGTCGGCGTGGTCGAGCGGCGGCAGCACACGTCCGGCAGCTGCCACATCCGCATAGGAATGCGTAGTGTTGCCGACGGTGGCGTTGACCAGGTCCGCCAGGCTCACCTTTTTGCGGATGGCGTCCTGCGCCAGCGCATACGTCGTGTTGTAGCCTTCGATGACGCGGATGACGTCGTCTTGCAGCAGGCCGACGAGACGGCCGCCGTGTTCATTCGTAAATTGCAGCAACAGCATGGGATTCTCCGCTTAGTGTGAGTGGCGCGGCACGGCGGAACCGCGATTGCCGACCAGGAAGTCGAAATCGCAGCCTTCATCGGCCTGCAACACGTGTTCGATGTACAGCTGCTGGTAGCCGCTCTTCGGCCCGGGCGCGCTGCCCAGTTCGCGGGCCGCCAGGCGCTCGGCGATTTCCGCGTCGCTGATGTCGATGTTCAGGCTGCCGTTGTGGCAATCGAGGGCGATCATGTCGCCATCCCTCACGATGCCCAGCGGGCCGCCGGCCATCGCTTCCGGCGCCACGTGCAAGACGACGGTGCCGTAGGCCGTGCCGCTCATGCGCGCATCCGAGATACGCACCATGTCGGTGATGCCTTGCGCCAGCAGTTTCGGCGGCAAGCCCATGTTGCCCACTTCCGCCATGCCAGGATAGCCTTTCGGGCCGCAGTTCTTCATAACCAGCACGGAGTTCGCGTCGACATCCAGATCTGGATCAACGATGCGGGCCTTGTAATGTTCAAAGTCTTCGAACACGACGGCCTTGCCGCGGTGCTGCATCAGATGCGGCGAGGCGGCCGACGGTTTCAGCACGGCGCCGCGTGGCGCCAGATTGCCGCGCAGCACGCAGATACCGCCATCGGCCAGCAATGGGTTGTCCAGCGTGCGTACCACTTCATCGTTGTAGATCGGCGCTTCGACGCAGTTGTCCCACAGCGACTTGCCGTTGACGGTCAGCGCATTCTTGTGCGGCAGCAAATCGCCCTCGCCCAGGCGGCGTATCACGGCCGGCAAGCCGCCCGCATAATAAAACTCTTCCATCAGGAAACGGCCCGACGGCAGCAAGTCGACGATGGTCGGCGTGCCGCGGCCTACCTTGGTCCAGTCTTCCAGCTCCAAAGGCACGCCGATGCGCCCGGCAATCGCCTTCAGGTGGATCACGGCATTGGTCGAACCACCGATGGCGGCATTGACCTTGATGGCGTTTTCAAACGCTTCGCGCGTCAGCACTTTCGACAGGCGCAGGTCTTCGTGCACCATCTCGACGATGCGGATGCCCGACATGTGCGCCAGCACGTAGCGGCGCGAATCGACGGCGGGGATGGCCGCGTTGTGCGGCAGGGACGTGCCCAGCGCTTCGGCCATGCTGGCCATCGTCGAAGCCGTGCCCATGGTGTTGCAGGTACCGGCCGAGCGCGACATGCCCGATTCGGCCGACATGAACTGGTGCAGGGTGATCGATCCGGCCTTCATCTGCTCGTGCAGCTGCCATACGGCCGTGCCGGAACCGATGTCCTTGCCATTGAGCTTGCCGTTCAGCATGGGGCCGCCGCTGACGACGATGGTGGGGATATCGACACTGGCAGCGCCCATCAGCAGCGCCGGCGTGGTCTTGTCGCAGCCGACCAGCAGCACGACGGCGTCCATCGGGTTGCCGCGGATCGATTCTTCCACGTCCATCGACGCCAGGTTGCGCGTCAACATGGCTGTCGGGCGCAAATTCGATTCGCCATTCGAGAAAACGGGGAATTCCACTGGGAAACCGCCCGCTTCCAGGATGCCGCGCTTGACGTGTTCGGCCAGCTGGCGGAAATGTGCGTTGCAGGGGGTCAGTTCGGACCAGGTATTGCAGATGCCGATGATGGGCTTGCCGTGAAACTCGTGGTCAGGTATGCCCTGGTTTTTCATCCAGCTGCGGTACATGAAGCCGTTCTTGTCCTGCGAGCCGAACCACTCGGCAGAGCGCAGGGCAACCTTCTTTTTTGTCTCAGACATGCCATTCTCCTGGTTGTGCCATGCCGGATCTAATGTCGTCGGCCCGGGCAGCGATGTTGGAATACTAAAGAATCCTGCCATGCCTTTCCAATCAATTTTTAATGCGTTCCGATATCGAAAACGATATCCATAAGCACCAGTGAAAACGCCCTGCGGGCGCGTGGCGGCAGGGCGTGGAAGGTTTTTGGGGTTTGCGACGATTAGTCTGCGGAAAACCGATAGACCGTTTCCGTCTGATACACCTCGCCCGGGCGCAAAATGGTATTCGGGAAATGCGGCTGGTTCGGCGAATCCGGAAAATGCTGGGTTTCCAGGCATAGCGCGCCGCGATAGCGGATGGCGTCCTGCTTGCCCTGCCGGCTGCCGTCGAGGAAATTGCCCGAATAAAACTGGATGCCCGGCTCCTGCGTGTACACCTGCATCACCCTGCCGGAAACGGGATCACGCACGGTGGCGGCCAGGTTCAGTCTGTGCCCCGGCTTTTGATTCAGCACAAAGTTATGGTCGTAGCCGCGGCCGATGCGCAGCTGCTCATGCGGCACATCGATGCTGCTGCCGATGACGGTGCTCTGGCGCAAGTCGAACGGCGTGCCGGACACGTCCGCCAGTTCGCCCGTGGGGATCGCCCCCGCGTCCACGGGCAGGTAGCGGTCCGCGTTGATGGACAACTCGTGGCCGAGGATATCGCCCTGCCCCGCCAGATTGAAATAGCTGTGGTTGGTCAAGTTGATCGGCGTGGCCTGGTCCGTCACGGCGTGATAGCGCAGGCTCAGCGCGTTCTCGTTGTCCAGTTCGTACACCACGGTGACGTCCAGCTGGCCCGGGTAGCCGTCTTCGCCGTGCGGGCTGCTGCGCGTGAACGTGATACCGACGGCCTCATCCCTGGTGAACGGCGCGGCTTGCCACATGACCTGATGAAAGCCTTGGTTTCCGCCATGCAAGTGATTGGGCGGGTTGTTGACGGCCAGCTGGTAATCCTTGCCGTCCAGACTGAACCATCCCTCGGCGATGCGGTTGCCGAAACGGCCGATGACGGCACCCAGGAAAGCGCTGTTGTGCAGATACGGCTCGATGCGGTCGAAACCCAGCACCACGTCGGCAAAGCTGCCGTCGCGGTCCGGCACGTGGATTTCGCTGATGATGGCGCCAAAGTCGAGCACCTTGACTTGCATGCCCTGGCGGTTCGTCAGGGTAAATACGCTGACGTGCCGGCCATCGGGCAGGATGCCGAACGGCAATTGCGTCACTGAAACAGAATCAACTGGGGTCATGGCGTCGGGTCCAGGTTTTACAGGGTCGATGAGCGGCCAAACACGGGCATGCCTTGCGCGTCCCAACGCAACGGTTTGACAAACGTGTGGCGGTCCGGGTTCCACAAAGGGTCGCCAACGATTTCCGTATAGGTGCGGGCATGGTACACCAGCAATACGCCGTCGCCATCGCCGGCCGTCGTGAAGCTGTTGTGGCCGGGGCCGTAAATGCCGTGCTCGTAGCAGGTGGCAAACACGGGCTCGGGCGACTTGGTCCACGCCGCGGGATCGAGCAGGTCGGCGGAGTCGTCGGCCCACAGCAAGCCCATCGCGTAGTTTTCATCGGTGGCGCTGGCCGAATAGCTGATGAAGATCTTGCCGTTGCGCTTCAGCACGGACGGCCCCTCATTGACCCAGAAGCCGCGGATTTCCCAGTCGAATTCCGGTTTGCTCAGCATCACGGGCGGGCCGGCCAGCCGCCACGGCGTGGCCATCGGCGCGATGTACAGGTTCGAATTGCCCTCGATGGCGACATCTTTCTGCGCCCACAGGTAATACAGCACGCCATCGTGCGTAAAGGTGGTGGCGTCCAGGCAGAAGGTGTCGATGCCCGTGTCGATCTGGCCCATGAATTCCCACTCGCCAATCAAAGGATTGGCGTTCGTGTTGCGGATCGCATACATGCGGTGCTGGAACAGTTTATGTTTGATCTCGCGGCTTGGCGCGGCGGCGAAATACACATACCAGGCGCCCTGGTTGAAGTGCAATTCCGGCGCCCACACCAGTTCGCTATACGGCCCCGTTTCCGGCTTGTGCCACACGTCGACCGTTTGCGCGTCGGCCAGGCCGGCGATGCTGTCGGCACGGCGCAGTTCGATGCGGTCGTACTGGGGCACGGACGCCGTAAAGTAATAATAGCCGTCGCTGTGACGGTAGATATGCGGGTCGGCGCGCTGTTCGATCAGCGGTTTCAAGATGTCTGCCATGTTGCTTGCTCCATTCAATTATTCTTACGCGGAGACAAAACCGCGCTTGTGCATTTCCGACTTCACGCCGCTGTAGTACGTATCGTTGATGCGGTACTTGAACATCAACAAGCCCATCAGCAAGTGGAAGAAACCGGGGATGATCGACAGCATCAGGGCGATGCCGTTCAGGGCGAATTGCGTTTGCTCATGGTTGGGCTGGTAGTCAAAATATGCGAGCAGCACGCCGACCAGGCCGCCCGCCACCGCCATGCCCGCCTTCTGGCAGACGGAGATGCCGCCAAAGGCGAAGCCCGAGACGCGCTTGCCCGTTTTCACTTGACCATAATCGATGGTTTCCGCGATGGCGGACCAGAACACGGGCGCATGCAAGTCCACGACAAAGGACAGCAGGAAATACAGGGCGAAAGCCAGCACGGTGTCGCTCGGCTTCACAAGGAAATAGATCGCCAGGCTGATCAGCGCGACGCCGATCTGCGTGTAACGGAACAGTTTTACCTTGCAGTAAAACTTGGTGATCCAGGTCGAGGCGATCATGGCCAGGATGGCGGCCACCACGCCGGTCGTGAGGAAGGCGGCCACGGTTTCCGTCCCGCCGCCCAGATAGTATTTCGCGTAATAAATGGCGACCGAGCCGCGCACCACGTAGCCGATGGTGCCCGTGACGCACACGCCGCACAGCACCAGCCACTGGTCGTTCTGCAGCAGCACTTTCAATTGATCGAGCAACGATTGCTTTTCCACCACGTGCAAGACGCGCTCGGTGGTGGAGAAATAGCAGAACAGGAACAGGGCCACGCCCATGACGGCCATCACGGCCATGGCCGCCTGGTAGCCGACGGCCGGGTTGCCGCCGCCCCAGCGCTGCGACAGAACCGGCACGACAATGGTCACCATGAAGGCGCCGATCTTGGCGAAGAACAGGCGGTAGCCGTTGGCCGACAGGCGGTCCTGCGGGTCGCTGGTCAGGCCGCTGATCAGGGAGATATACGGGATGCCCACGCCGGCCGTCATGATGGTCATCAGGATATACGTCGAATATGCCCAGATCAGCTTGGCGTCATATTGCCACTCGGGCGTGCTGAAGACAAAGAAGACGCTGACGCCATACGGCACGGCCAGCCACAGCAGGTATGGACGGTAGCGGCCCGAGGCAAAGCTGTAGCGGTCGGTGATCTGGCCCATGACCAGGTCGGCAATGGCGCCGATGACTTTCACGGCCACGAACAGCAGGGCCAGGTCGGTGGTTTTCAAGCCATAGATATCGGTATAGAAAAAGGTAATGATCAACATCATCGACGAGATGACGACATTGAGCGCCATGTCGCCGGCGCCGAAGCCGACCTTTTCAACGGTAGATAATTTTTGCGTCTCCATGCTTTCCGTCCATTCTTTTTATGATGAATCGTGCGTGACTGCCCAACTGACAGGGGCGTTGCCGGCCGAAACCATGGCAACGCCCTTGATTTTTTACTGTGCGACCAACTTACATTTTCCAGCGCAGTGATAACCCTACCGTGCGGTCATAGCGGCGCGTGTCGCGCGGATACACGCCCGCAGTGTTCCAGTAATCCTTGAACTTGGTGTCGAGCAAGTTATTGCCGTCGAGGGTTACCGTGAACTGGTCGTTGATCTTGTACGACAGCGAACCGTCGAGCTGGGCCGTCGACGCCACTTTCAAGTCCAGGCCGGGACCGCCCTGGTTGTAGCTGTCGACGAATTTCGAGCGCCAGTTGTAGGCCAAACGGCCCGACCAGGCGTCTTTTTCGTACAGCAGCACCAGGTTGTAGGCATAGCGCGACACGCCCGTGATGGCATGGCTGCCCGTCTCGTCGTCCGTGGTGCCGCTCATGTAGGTGCCGTTCGCTTGCAAGCCCAGGCCGCTCAACAGGCCAGGCAAACCGTCATAGAACTGCTGGTAGCCAATTTCCAGGCCCTGCAGCTTGCCGGCGGCCGTGTTGTACGGGCGGTCCACGTCATAGGTCTTGCCGGCGATGGTTTCGCTGGAAATGCGTTGCTGGATATAACCGTCGAACTTGTGGTGGAACACGGTGGCCGTGACGGAACCGGCGGGCGCGAAATACCATTCCAGCGCGGCATCGACATTGTCGCCCGTCACCGGCTTCAAGTTCGGATTGCCGCCCGCGCCCGTCGCCTTCACCGTTTCCGTCGAGTTGACGAGGGCCACGCCCGGGTTCAGCTGGGAAAAGCCGGGACGGCTGATGGTGCGGCCCGCAGCGAAGCGGCCGACCAGGTCCGAGCGCAGCTTGATTTTCAGGGCCACGCTCGGCAGCACGTCGGTGCTGGACGTGTCGCTGATGACCGGCGTGTAGACGCCATCTTGCGAACTGTTGCCTTGCAGGCTTTGTTCGGTGCGCACGACGCGCACGCCCACAGTGCCATCGACGGGATAGGCGCCCAGCTTGAAGGCAACCTTGGCCTTGGTATAGATCGAGTACGTCTTTTCCGTATCCTTGAAGAATGAGCCAGGGTCCATGGCGCGCGCCGCGCTGCTGCCCGTGACGGCTTGGCGGATGGTGCCCGTGTTATTGAGCAGGAAGCTGGCGCACGGCGTGTACCATTGCTTCAAGCCATAGTCGGGGCCGCCGCTGGACATCGGTTCCGACAGACAGTTGAGGCCCGGAATCGACGTCACGCTCTGGCGGCCGAACGGAAATGCGGCGCCGGACACGTCCGGTGCTTCCGCATTGCCCTCGAAACTCTTGATCGATTCGGCTTCGCGCTTCACGCCGCGCAGGCCGACGCTGATTTCCCTGAAGATGCCACCCGCGCTCGGCGTGTACGCCAGGTCGGCGCGCACGTCGTTCGAGCTGCCCTGGTCACGGCCGTAGCGGTCGAAGAAACCCTTCAGATAGTAGTTCGACGGGTCTTGCAAATCGCTGCCCGTGTAGTCGACGTGCAAGGTGCCGTTCTGGTTGGTATTGACGCGGGCATTCGGCACAACGGTAATGGCATCGAGAATCGGATTGCGCCAGGCATACGTGCTCTTGGTGCTGGCCACTTCCGACGTGAGCCGCCATTCCGGATTGATATCCCACAAGCCGCCCACGGCAAATTGATGCGTCTTCGTCTGGTTCTTGTTCGCCTGCGTCGACATGATGGTGTTGACGTTGGTGGACGTGAGCGTTTGCAGCTGGTCGGTGCCGGGAATTTTTGTTGCCGACACGGGCGTGCCCCACCATGGCAAGCCGACAAAGTAATCGGACTCGGCATCGAGCAGGAAGCGCGTGGCCATGCCTTCCGCGTACAGCTCCACGTCGGCGTTCGGACGCCATTGCAGCACGGCATTGGCGGTCGTGCGGCGGCGGTCGCCCTTGATCGGCAGCAAGCCCACCTGGTCCGGCCCCGTCAAGCCAGGCGACAGGAAACTTTTATCCACGGGCGCCGTATTGAACGCGCGTTCCTCATGGTAACGGTGCTGCTGCTGCGACAAGCCCAGCAGCGCGCCCACTTCGCCGATGCCCGTCTTCCAGCGGTTCGACAGCATGCCGCTAATGTTCGGGTCGGTGGCCTTGGACTTGTCGCTGTAGACGGCGCGCGTATTCACGCTGGCCGTGAAGTCCTTGAAATCGAACGGACGGTTGGTGCGCACGTCGATGATGCCGGCTACGCCGCCTTCGACCTGGTCCGCGCCCTGCGACTTATAGACGTCAACACGCTGCAGCATCGTGGCGGGAATGTCGGCCAGGTTGACGTAGCGGCCCGTGGTGGTGAACAGTTCGCGGCCGTTGAGCAGGGTCGTGACATCGCGCAAGCCGCGGATCATGACGGCGCTCGCTTCGCCAGAATCGCGGCGGATCTGGATGCCGGAAATGCGCGCCAGGGTCTCGGCCACGTTGTTATCGGGGAATTTGCCGATGTCGTCGGCCACGATGGAATCGATGACCTGGTCCGAGCGCATCTTGATCTGCTGCGAATTCTGGGCCGAGCGGCGCACGCCGCTGACGGTCACGACCGACACTTCCGCCGCCGGCTCGGCACCGGCATCGGCCGCCACCGCATCCTGCGCCCAGACCGAAGCCGTGCTCAGCAAGCCAATACCGGCCAATGCAGCAACGGCTGCCTTCAAGGTGAATGGACGAGGGGAAGTGGCCGCGAGCGGGCCGGTGGCGTTGCGCATCATGAATCTCCAGATATTGTATTGATATTTTTTGTATCGCTTGCATGTCGTTCGCATGCTCGGCGTTTATCTTAGGGGCTGGGAGATAATCTCTCCAATCAATTTTTCCACTGTTTTGATATCAATATTGATATCAGCGGCCGGAGGACTTTGGAGGTTGCAAACAGACAACGGCAGGGGCGTCAGGAGTATTCTTCAGGAGTATCTGCACAAAAAAGGGGCAGATCGACCTGTGCCGGCGCGCGGTGCCCATGGCGAGCAGAAACGGGCACGTGCAACAGCAAGCGTCTTTCTTGCTCGAGGGAGTTGAAGTTATTGGATGGGCACGCTGCGCATGCGAAAGGCGGCGCAGGTAAGCCACTGCACAGCGTTACAGACCCTGCCGGGTTGGTTGAAATCACGATGGAGACACGGCATGCAGCCGCATGGCAATGCGGGCTGGATAAAACGGGAGTCTTGATTTGTCTGGTGCGGCTGGCGGGGATCGAACCCACGACCCTTGGCTTCGGAGGCCAATACTCTATCCACTGAGCTACAGCCGCGTAGGGGGAATTTCTGAAGTGATGCGAAGGATACCGTTTTTCTTTACCTACGTCTACGGAAACTGTCGTATCGCTGGCAATTGCATGTCACTGCTCAATTTTTGTGCCTATAATTGTGGGTTTCATAAAGGTTTACATCCAGGCATGTAAAAATGCTACCTTACACGGCCATCAGTTTCAAATCTGGACTAAGGACATCATGAGCGACGCACATAACGAACAACAATCAGCGATCAAAACGCCTAAACAATTGCTTGCCGCCGTAGCTGGCTTCTTCCTCGTCACCGTCATCGGCATCATCTTGCTGGTGCAGTTCGTCACGGCGCAAAAACTGACGGGCGCCGGTACGGACAGCCAGTCGCCGGAAGCCATTGCCGAGCGTTTGAGCCCGGTGGCCAACGCCGGCTTTACCTTCAAGGATGCCAGCGGTCCGAAAGTGCTGCAAAGCGGCGAAGCCGTCTACACGGCCACCTGCGTGGCTTGCCATGGCGCCGGCGTGGCCGGTGCACCGAAATTTGGCGACGTGGGCGGCTGGTCTGCCCGCCTGGCCCAGGGCTACGATACGGTCCTGAAGCACGCCATCGAAGGCTTGCGCGCGATGCCGGCCAAGGGCGGCAATCCGGACCTCGACGATGTGGAAGTGGCGCGCGCCGTCGTCTACATCGCCAACGCGTCGGGCGGCAAGTTCAAGGAACCGGAAGTGCCGGCACCAGCCGCTGCCGCTGACGGCGCTGCTCCTGCAGCCGAGCCTGCCAAATAATTCAGCCAGCGCGCTGAACCAGGAACCGCCCGGATGGGCGGTTTTTTTTCGCCTGCGCATAAGCAAGCGATTTGTCGGATTACGCGTGTCGCTAATCCGGCCTACGCGACGTTCGCGACGGACGTGAAAAAGCCGCCCGGCTTGATAGCGGGGCGGCTCGGTGCTAGTGCGTCAGCACTGCTGTTACCACATGATGACGCGGTCTTTCGGCGGCAGATACATCTTGTCGCCCGGTTTCACGTCGAAGGCTTGATAGAAGCCGGGTTGGTTGCGCATGGTGCCGTTGGCGCGGAACTGGCCTGGCGAGTGCGGGTCCGTTTTCAGCAAGACCAGTTGCTGCGCTTCGCGCATCTTCATGCGCCATACCTGGGCAAAGCCCGCGTAGAAGCGCTGCTCGCCCGTGAAGCCGTCGATGACGGGGGCTTTCTTGCCGTTCAGCGACAATTTGTACGCTTTATAGGCAATCGCCACGCCGGAATTGTCGGCGATGTTCTCGCCCAGGGTCAGCTCGCCGTTGACGAAGTGGCCTTTCACCGGGCTGAAGCTGTTGTACTGCGCCACCAGCTGCTTGGTTTTCTTGGCGAAGTTTTTATGGTCGGCCTTGGTCCACCAGTCGCGCAAATTGCCGTCGCCGTCGTACTGGGCGCCCTGGTCGTCGAAGCCGTGGCTGATTTCATGGCCGATGACGCCGCCGATGGCGCCATAGTTGACGGCGTCGTCCGCGTTGGCGTCGAAGAACGGCGCTTGCAGGATGGCAGCCGGGAAGACGATTTCGTTCAGCTCAGGATTGTAATAGGCGTTCACGGTTTGCGGCGTCATGCCCCACTCGTCGCGGTCGATCGGCTGGCCCAGCTTGTTCAGCTCGCGGTTGTAGTTGAGCAAGTGCGAACGCTGGATGTTGCCGATCAAATCGTCCGGCGCCACCGTCAGGCCCGAGTAATCGCGCCATTTGTTCGGGTAGCCGATCTTGGTGGTGAACTTGGCCAGTTTGATTTGCGCCTGTTTCTTGGTGACAGGGCTCATCCAGTCGAGCTTGTCGATGCTTTGCTTGTAGGCCGTCATCAGGTTTTTCACCAGCGCTTCCATGCGCACCTTGCGCTCGGCCGGGAAATACTGCTCCACGTACAGCTGGCCCACGGCTTCGCCCAGCGCGCCTTCGACGGCGCCCACGCCGCGTTTCCAGCGCGGACGCATTTCCGTCACGCCCGTCAGGGTGGTGCCATAGAAGGCAAAGTTTTCATCGACATACGCTTTCGGCAGGTAGCCGGCGTTAGCGTGCAGCAAGTGCCACTGGAAATACGCTTTCCACGTTTCCAGCGGCGTCTTGTTGGCGATCTCGGCAAAACCCTTCAGGTAGCTGGGCTGGCTGACGATCACATAATTGACCTTGCCGGCGATACCCGTGTCCTTCAGGTAGCGGTCCCAGTCATAGCCTGGCGCCACGCTGGCCAGTTTCGCCAGTTCCACCTTGTTGTAGGTTTTGACGGGGTCGCGGTTCTGCACATTGCTCCATTGCGCCTTGGCCAGCTCCGTTTCCAGCGCCAGGATGGCCTTGGCATTGGCGGCCGCATTCGCGTCGCCAGCCAGGCTCAGCATTTTTTCCACGTGGGCCAGGTATTTGGCGCGCGTATCGGCCTTGCCTTCTTCCAGATAGTAATCACGGTCAGGCAAGCCCAGGCCGCTTTGCACGATGTCGGCCACGTATTTGGTGGAATCCTTGGCGTCCTGGTGGATGCCGAAGTCGTAAGGAGAGGTCACGCCCAGCTTGCTGAAATGGGCGATCACGGCAGGCAATTCGGCCTTGTCCTGCAGCGCGGCGATCTTCGCCAGCTCCGCGTTCAATGGGCTCAAGCCCAGGCTTTCCAGCTTGGCTTCGTCCATGAAGCTGTTATAGAAATCACCGATTTTCTGGGCATTCGAACCGGCCGCGCGTGCCTTGTCGGCGGCAGCGCCTTCGACGATGCCGCGCAGCTGCGTTTGCGTATCGTCGGCCAGCTTGGCAAAGCTGCCCCAGCTCGACTTGTCGGCAGGTATGACAGTTTCCGCCAGCCATTTGCCATTCAGGTGCTGGAACAAATCGTCCTGCGCGCGCACGGCAGGATCGACGTATTCGACGGCGATGCCGGACGTCAGCGCCGCAGCGGCGACGGCCGTGGAGGGCGCGGCGGCGGCTTTCTTGGCGCTATCAGCGGCGCCAGCCATGCCGGACACGCCGGCCAGCAAACTCAGGGTCAAAGCACTTAACAAATAACGATTCACGGTTGTCCTCTATATTATATTGTGTGGAATATAAGGGTCAGAAGGCCCAAGGCTTCTGGCCCGGTTTTTGACTGTAGCATACCGGCCGAAATGACAGAAAAAACTTTGGCCAGAATGCAAAAAAGACCACGCAAGTGGTCTTTTTTGTTGTGACAAGATAACGTTTACATGGATACGACGTTTACCAGATGATCACGCGGTTTTCCGGCGCGACATACATCTTGTCGCCCGGTTTCACGCCAAACGCTTCGTAGAAGCCAGGCTGGTTGACCATGGTGCCATTGGCGCGGTACTGGCCCGGCGAATGCGGGTCGGTCTTGATCTGCACGATCTGCTGCGCTTCGCGCATCTTGCTGCGCCACACCTGGCCAAAGCCCATGTAGAAGCGCTGGTCGCCCGTCAGACCGTCCAGCACGGGCGCCGGCTTGCCGCCCAGCGAGATTTTATAGGCCTTGTACGCGATCGCCACGCCCGAATTGTCGGCGATGTTCTCGCCCAGGGTCAGCGCGCCGTTGACGTGATAGCCAGGCAATGGGCTGTAGCCATCGTACTGCTTGGTCAGCGCATCGGCCTTGGCGGCAAAATTCTTGCGGTCGGCCGGGGTCCACCAGTCGCGCAGGTTGCCGTCGCCATCGGACTGGCTGCCCTTGTCGTCGAAGCCATGGCTGATTTCATGGCCGATGACGGCGCCGATGGCGCCATAGTTGACGGCGTCGTCCGCATTGGCGTCGAAGAACGGCGGCTGCAGAATCGAGGCAGGGAAGACGATTTCATTCATCGTCGAACTGTAATAGGCGTTCACCGTTTGCGGCGTCATGCCCCACTCCTCGCGGTCGATCGGTTTGCCCAGCTTGGCCACCTGGCGCGCGGAGCCGAAGTTGGCGGCGCGCATCATGTTGCCCACCAGGTCGCCCGAGACGATTTGCAGCTTCGTGTAATCGCGCCATTTGTTCGGATACGCGATCTTCGGCGTGAACTTGGCCAGCTTGGCTTGCGCTTCCTTCTTGGTCTCCGGGCTCATCCAGTCCAGGGTATCGATGCTGTCCTTGTAGGCGGCCAGCACGTTTTTCACCAGTTCCTGCATGTGCGCCTTGCGCTCTGCCGGAAAATATTGCGCGACATACAGCTTGCCGACGGCTTCGCCCAGCACGCCTTCGACGGCGCCCACGCCACGCTTCCAGCGCGGCTGGTTTTCCTTCACGCCACTGAGTACCGTGCCGTAGAAGGCAAAGCTTTCATCGACGAAGTTTTTCGACAGGTAGCTGGCATAGCTGCGCAGCAACTGCCATTCGAAATACGCTTTCACGGTGTCCAGGTCGCTTGATGCCAGCACCTTGTTGTAGCCGGCCAGGTAGCTTGGCTGGTTGACGATGACGTAATCGACCTTGTTGGCGATACCGAGCGCGGCCAGGCCCGACTTCAGGTCGTAGCCCGGGGTCAGGTCGTTCAGTTTTTTGATGTCGGTCTTGTTGTAGCGTTTGACGGGGTCGCGGTTCTCGACCTTGGTCCATTGCACTTCGGCCAGGGCCGTTTCCAGCGCAACGACCGCCTTGGCGCGCGCGGCGGCGTTCTTGTCGCCGGCCATGGCCAGCATTTTTTCCACGTGCGCCTGGTATTTTTCCTTGACGCCAGCTTGCTTGGCTTCCAGGTAGTAATCGCGGTCTGGCATGCCCAGGCCGCTTTGGCTGACATATGCCGCATATTTCGTCGAGGCACGCGCATCCTGGCCCACGTAGACGGCGTAAGGAGTCGACACGCCCGTCTGGCTCAGGTGAGCGATCAGGGCCGGCACGCCCTTCTTGTCGCGCAGTGAGCGGATGCGGTTCAGTTCGCCGGCCAGCGGCTTCGTGCCCAGCGCATCGAGCTTGGCTTCATCCATGTAGCTGGCGTACAGGTCGCTGATTTTCTGCGCTTCGGAACCGGCCTTCTTGTTTTTGTCCTGTTGCGTCGCTTCGATGATGCCGCGCAATTGCGGCGTCGTGTCATCGCGCAGCTTGGCGAACGAACCCCAGCTCGACTTGTCGGCAGGGATCTCGGCCGTCGCCAGCCACTTGCCGTTCAAATGGGTAAAGAAATCGTCCTGCACGCGCACGGCAGGGTCGATGTACTGCACATCGATGCCGGAAACGACGCCAGCGGCGGCAGGCGCGGCGCCTGGGGCCACGGTCGGGGCGGCAGCGGCAGATACGGGTTCGGCGGCATGGGCAAACGCAGCCAACAGGGTCAGGGTCAGACTGCTCAAGAGATAGCGATTCACGAATTGTCCTTATGGGGCATGTCAAAAAGACCGGGCAGATAGCTGCGGGCGGATAGCCCGCCGCGCCAGGCGCTGCAGGAATGTAGCACGCGCCCCTCAGTTCGGCCAAGCTCAAGGGGCGTTCATTGTCCAGTCCGGCGAGCATGGCGTGGGCTGGAGCAGCGCATGCAGCGTTTATCCATACAGATAGAGCAGGTCGTCGATCAGCGCCAGCTCCTGTTGCGTGAACTGCGTATTGTTGAACTGCCCGATAGCTTCGAGCACACATCTAATCGGCACTTGCCGTGACGGATCCTGAACGATGTCGATCAGCAGGCCGACATCAGGATCCCGCCCCCTCAGATACTTTTCAATCAGCGCTTCGAGCGAGACACGTGCCTGCATATCAGTTAACATTTTTTATCTGCTGGGAAGGAAGAAGCTCCAGTCTAAATGACCCGGAGCCCGCGGATAAAAAAAAGCCTGCGTCCGCGGACGCAGGCAAAACCACTTCGGGTCGAGAATGCGAGTCCACTATAGGGCCGCCGCACACGCTTTTTTTCGACTCTTACAAATGCTTACTCCCCTCAAGACTCCCTATACATCGCATACAAAACCGCAACATATGGCAAGCTGGCAGCCCCGTTTCCGCGCGTAGACTGGGTCCAGGCACGCTTTTTCCACGGCCGGCCCACGCCGGCAGAGATTCAGGTCTATACTTTCAACAAAGCGCCGCTCCACGGGGACTGGCGCTTGTGCAAGACACGCTAGCTGCAAAGGTGCAATGATGGGCAAACTCAAAAATACCGGCTTGATCGGCCTGGGCGTGGTGGCCGGCGTCGCCGTGTCGCTGCAATTTTCCGCCATGGCGCAAAAGACCGTCGAGCCGCCCCTGCCGCTGGAAGAGTTGCGCCAGCTGGCCGATGTGTTTGGCCTGATCAAGTCCGATTACGTCGAGCCGGTGGAAGACAAGAAACTGCTGGAAGACGCCATTTCCGGCATGGTTGCCTCGCTCGATCCCCATTCCGCCTACCTCGACAAGAAAGCCTACGCCGAGCTGCGCGAAGGCTCCGAAGGCAAGTTCGTCGGCCTGGGCATTGAAATTGGCCTCAGCGAAGACGGCTACATCAAGATCGTCTCGCCCATCGAGGATTCGCCCGCCTACCGCGCCGGCATCAAGGCTGGCGATCTGATCACCCGCCTCGATGGCCAGCCCGTGAAAGGCGTCAGTCTCGACGACAACGTCAAGCGCATGCGCGGTGAACCGGGCACCAAGGTATCGCTGACCATTGCCCGCAAGGATGAACCGCAGCCGCTGGCCTTCACCATCACGCGCGAGGAAATCCATCAAAAAAGCGTGAAGGCGAAGATGGTCGAACCGGGCTACGCCTGGCTGCGCGTGTCGCAATTCCAGGAACCGACCGTCGACGACATGGCCGCGCAGATCACGGCGCTATATCAACAAGATCCGAACATCAAGGGCATGGTGCTCGACCTGCGCAACGATCCGGGCGGCGTGCTGCAGGGTGCCATCGGCGTCTCGGCCGCCTTCCTGCCGAAGGACGCGGCCATCGTCTCGACCAACGGCCAGCTGCCGGACTCGAAACAGGTGTTCTACGGCCGCGCCGAATACTATACGTTCCGCTCGGAAGGCGATGCACTGGCGAAATTGCCTGCCGCCATCAAGAAAGTGCCGCTGGTGGTACTCGTCAACACGGGGTCGGCCTCGGCCTCGGAAATCGTCGCCGGCGCCCTGCAGGATTACAAGCGCGCCACCATCATCGGCACGCAAACCTTCGGCAAGGGTTCCGTGCAAACCATCCGCCAGCTGACAGCCGACACGGCCGTCAAGCTGACAACGGCCCGCTACTACACGCCGAATGGTCGCTCGATCCAGGCCAAGGGCATCGTGCCCGACTTGCTGGTCGATGAAAATGCGGATGGCGACGGCCTCAACGGCTTGCGCATCCGCGAAGCGGACCTGACCAAGCACCTGAGCAACGACCGCGACAAGGAAAGTACCAAGGCGGCCCCCGTCAACGACGAGATGGAAGAGCAATTGCGCATCATCGCGCTGGAAAAGACCCGCAAGCCGCTGGAATTTGGCAGCAAGGACGATTTTCAATTGCACCAGGCGCTGAACCACCTGAAGGGCTTGCCGGTGCAACTGGCCAAGGCCGAACCGGTGGTGGTGCAGGCCGATGTCAAGAAAGAACAGAAGAAGTAAGCAGTACCAGCATCACAACGGGGGGCGCCATGCCCCCCGGTAAGCCGTCCACGCGACAAAAATCAATCTTCCGCCACACATCGCCCTGCCCCGCAACACGAAACTCTCTACAGTCGAGCACGTTTGTGTAAAATTTGCTTCACTTATCGGCGCCACGTCGATTGCCAAATTTGAAAGTTTAACCATGAAACAAGTCGTCATCAGCGGTACCGGACTGTACACGCCGCCATTTTCGATCTCCAACGAAGAGCTGGTCACCTGCTTCAATGCCTACGCGGAAAAGTTCAATGCCGACAACGCCGACGCGATCGCTGCGGGCACGGTGACGGCGCTGGACCTGTCGAGCGTGGCCTTCATCGAAAAGGCGTCCGGCATCAAGTCGCGCTTCGTGATGGAAAAGGAAGGCATCCTCGACCCGGCGCGCATGGTCTCGCGCATCCCGGAACGGGGCGATGACGAACTGTCCCTGCAGGCGGAAATGGCGGTCGCCGCCGCGCACGACGCGCTGGCGCGCGCCGGCCGCACGCCAGCCGATATCGATATGGTGCTGGTCGCTTGCAGCAACATGCAGCGCGCCTACCCGGCCATGGCCGTGGAAGTGCAGGATGCGCTGGGCATCGATGGTTATGGCTTTGACATGAACGTAGCGTGCTCGTCGGCCACCTTCGGCATCCAGCAAGCCGTGGCCGCCGTGCAAAGCGGACAGGCGCGCGCCGTGCTGGTCCTGAATCCCGAAATCACCAGCGGCCACCTGAACTGGCGCGACCGCGACAGCCATTTCATTTTCGGCGACGCCTGCACCGCCATCATCGTCGAAGCGAAAGACACGGCCGTGTCGCAGCACCAATTCGAGATCATCGGCACGGAACTCAAAACGCGCTTCTCCAACGCCATCCGCAACAATTTCGGCTTCCTCAACCGTTTTGACGAATCCGGCGTGGGCCAGGCCGATAAATTGTTCCGCCAGCAAGGCCGCAAGGTCTTCAAGGAAGTGTGCCCGATGGCCGCCGAGATGATCAAGGCGACCCTGGCCAAGGCCGGCGTGGAAGTGCCGCAAGTGAGCCGCTACTGGCTGCACCAGGCCAACCTGAACATGAACTTGCTGATCGCGCGCCTGATCCTGGGCCGCGACGCGCAAGAAAACGAAGCGCCCGTGATCCTCGATACCTACGCCAACACCTCGTCGGCCGGTTCCATCATCGCCTTCCATAAATATCAGGATGACATGGCGGTAGGCAGCACCGGCGTCATCTGCTCGTTCGGCGCCGGCTATTCCATCGGCTGCGTGGTCGTGCGCAAGCTCTGAGCACATGGGTGTAACATCGTTTGATACCTTGAATTAGGCGATGTTCGAGGTGGATAGGCATGCGTTCGTGGCCACCTGGACGAAGATATAGCACTGGTTTTTTGCAATAAAGCCGCAGGAAATTTTCCGGCAGGGGCTTTGATGCGTTTATACTTGGTCGCTGAGCAACATCTTTTTCTATCCGCACGTCCCCTTAAGGAACCCCACACGCATGCCCCATGACATCAGCCTGATCACCACCATCGCCGCCGCCCTCGGGTTCGGCCTCATCTTCGGCTTCATCGCCGCGCGCCTGAAACTGCCGGCACTGGTCGGCTATCTGGCCGCCGGCATCATCATCGGACCGGCCACGCCCGGTTTTGTGGCGGATGCGGAAATAGCGGGACAATTGGCGGAAATCGGGGTGATGCTGATGATGTTCGGTGTCGGCCTGCACTTTTCCATCGACGATTTGTGGGACGTGCGCAAGATCGCGCTGCCCGGCGCCATCCTGCAGATCGGCGTCGCCACGGCGATGGGCATGGGCCTGGCCCACTGGTGGGGCTGGACCCTTGGTGGCGGACTGATCTTTGGCCTGGCCCTGTCCGTGGCCAGTACCGTGGTGCTGCTGCGCGCGCTGGAAGAACGGGGCATCCTCGATTCCCTCAATGGCCGCATCGCCGTCGGCTGGCTGGTGGTGGAAGACCTCGTCACCGTGCTGGTGCTCGTGCTGCTGCCGGCGTTTGCCGGCGCGCTGGGCGGCAAGGTCGCCCCTGGCGCCGAAGCCGTCAACCTGTGGCAAACCCTGGCCGTGACCCTGGGGCAAGTGGCCGGTTTCATCGTCTTCATGCTGGTCGTCGGCCGCAAGCTGTTCCCGTGGATTTTGTGGCAAGTGGCGCGCACCGGTTCGCGCGAACTGTTCACCCTGTGCGTGATCGCCGCCGCCGTCGGCATTGCCTATGCTTCGACCAAGCTGTTTGGCGTGTCGTTCGCGCTGGGCGCCTTCTTCGCCGGCATGGTGCTGCGCGAGTCCGAACTCAGTCACCGCGCCGCGGAAGAATCCCTGCCCCTGCGCGACGCGTTCGCCGTGCTGTTCTTTGTTTCCGTCGGCATGCTGTTCGAGCCGAATATCCTCATCGACAAGCCCCTGCAAGTGCTGGCCGTGTGCGCCATCATTATCTTCGGCAAATCGATCGCCGCCTTTTTGCTCGTGATGGCGCTGCGCTATCCGCCGAAAACGGCCATCATCGTCTCGGCCAGCCTGGCGCAGATCGGCGAGTTCTCGTTCATCCTGGCCGCGCTGGGCCTGTCCCTGGGCCTGATGCCGCAGGAAGGGCAAAGCCTGATCCTGGCCGGCGCCATCCTGTCGATCGCCCTCAACCCGCTCGTCTTCAGCATGGCCAAGCCGCTGCTGCGCGTGATGAACAACAGCGATTTCGCCCGCAAGTTCGAACGCACGACCGACCCGCTGGCCGAGCTGCCGATGACCGTGCCGCAGGAAAAACTGTCGGGCCAGATCGTGCTCGTCGGCTATGGCCGCGTGGGCCGGCGCATCGCCGCCGCCCTGATGGAACGGGGCATTCACTTTGTCGTGGCCGAGGAAAACCGCGAAATCGTCGACCAGCTGCGCAAGCAGGGCATTCCCGCCGTGGCCGGCAATGCGGGCGAACCGGCCGTGCTGATCCAGGCACACATCACGCACGCCACCATGCTCGTCATCGCCACGCCCGACACCTTCCACGTGCGCGCCATGATCGAGACGGCGCGCGCGCTGAACCCCACCATCCTGACGGTGGTGCGCACACACAGCGAGGAAGAGGCGGAATTGCTGCGCGCGGAAAACGCGGGCAAGGTCTTCATTGGCGAGCACGAGCTGGCCAATGGCATGGCCGAGCACGTGCTGCAGAGTTTTGAGACGGCGAAAAAGGGGCATGGCGGGCATTAAGCCAGCGCCCTTTCCGTCCAGAAAGCCTGCCCGCTACCCAGCCGGCAGGCTTTCTTTTTACAGGCTGGCGGCCAGCTCCGCGCCTTCCCGTATCGCCCGCTTGGCATCGAGTTCCGCCGCCAGCGCGGCGCCGCCGATTTTATGGAAGCGCGGACCGCCCGGCGTCAGCGGCTTGCCATCCTTGTCGGTGGGCGGCATGAGTTCCGTCAAGCTGTCCTGACCCGCGCAGATGACCACGTTGTCCACCGCCAGCAGGCGCTGCTCGCCGCCCACGGTGATGTGCAAGCCCTGCTCGTCGATCTTGTCGTACGTCACGCCGGCCAGCATGGCCACGCCGTTTCTCGCCAGCGCCGCGCGGTGCACCCAGCCCGACGTCTTGCCCAGTCCGGCACCCACTTTCGACGTCTTGCGCTGCAACAGGAAGATTTGCCGTACGGGATGGGACGCCACGGGCGGCACCAGGCCGCCACCGGTCGCCGCATTCAAGTCCACGCCCCACTCGCCCGCCCAGGTGGCCACGGGTTGCGGCAGCGGGTGCGCCGGGTCGTGCAGCAAATACTCTCCCACGTCGAAGCCAATGCCGCCCGCACCGATGATGGCCACGCGCGCGCCCACCGGCTTCTTAGCTTGCAGCACATCCAGGTACGACAGCACTTTCGGGTGGTCGATGCCGGGAATGGCCGGCAGGCGCACCTTGATGCCGGTGGCGACAATGACGTCGTCGTAGCCGCCGGCCAGCAATTGCTCGCGCGTGACGCGCTGGCCCAGGCGCTGCTTGACGTCCAGCAGCGCCAGCCGTCGCGCAAAATAGCGGATGGTTTCCGTAAATTCTTCCTTGCCGGGAATTTGCATGGCCACCTTGAACTGGCCGCCCACGCTGTCGCTGCTGTCGAACAGGGTGACCTCGTGCCCGCATTCGGCCGCCACGCAGGCGGCGGACAAGCCGGCCGGGCCCGCGCCGACGACGGCGACCTTGCGCGGCACGGCCTTTTTCGCGTACACGAGTTTCGTTTCATGGCAGGCGCGCGGGTTGACGAGGCAGCTGGCGCGCTTGTTGGCGAACGTGTGGTCGAGGCAGGCCTGGTTGCAGCCGATGCAGGTATTGATTTCGTCGGCGCGTCCCGAGGCCGCCTTGGCGACAAAATCAGGGTCGGCCAGGAAGGGGCGCGCCATCGACACGAGGTCGCAGTCGCCCCGCTCGAGGATGGCGTTGGCTTCGTGCGGCATGTTGATGCGGTTCGACGCCACCACGGGAATCGTCACTTCGCGGCGCAATCGGCCCGCCACGGAAGCAAACGCGGCGCGCGGCACCGAGGTGACGATGGTGGGGACTCTTGCCTCGTGCCAGCCGAAGCCCGTATTCAAAATCGTCACGCCCGCGTGCTCCAGCGCCTTGGCCACCGCCACCACGTCCTCCCAGGTATTGCCGCCCTCGACCAGGTCGAGCAGCGAGTGGCGGTACATGATGATGAAGCTGGGGCCGACGGCGGCGCGGATGCGGCGCACGATCTCGACGGGCAGGCGCATGCGGTTCTCGATGCTGCCGCCCCAGCGGTCCTGGCGCAGATTCGTGCGCGCGCACAGGAACTGGTTCAATAAATATCCTTCGCTGCCCATCACTTCGATGCCGTCGTAGCCCGCCTTTTGCGCCAGGCGCGCGCAGCGGACGTAATCGCAGATCGTGCGTTCGATGCCGCGCTCGCTCAGGGGCCGGGGACGGAAGGGCGAGATCGGCGATTTCTTGGCCGACGCCGAGACGACGAACGGCTGATAGCCATAGCGGCCCGCATGCAGGATCTGCATGACGATCTTGCCGCCTTCCTCGTGCACGGCGCGCGTCACTTTACGGTGGTTCGGCACGTCGCCGAGGAAATTGAGGGTGCCGCCGAACGGCAGCAGCCAGCCCTGGCGGTTCGGCGAGATGCCGCCCGTGACGATCAGCCCCACGCCGCCGCGCGCCCGCTCGCGGTAAAAGGCGGCCAGCTTGCCATAATGATAAAAGCGGTCTTCCAGGCCCGTGTGCATGGACCCCATGATGACTCGGTTGCGCAAGGTGGTAAAACCCAGGTCGAGCGGGGCCAGCAGGTGAGGATAGGCAGTCATGGTGATCGGTCCGGTAGAAGTGGTATGCAGGCCGTACGGTAGCAAGCATTATCGATCGCCGCAGCGACTTTCTCTAGACCGGGAGTTCTAAATCGCCCGGCGCGCGGGCCGGCGAAGGGTACAGCTTGTGCCGGACGGTACTTTCCCGTAGGCTAGCTGGCATGAAGCGACTCTTCCTCTGCCTGCTGATGCTGTGCGCCGTCCCCGCTACCGCGCTGGCACAGGCGATACGCCTGGACAAGCTGAAGGTCGAGGTCAAGCGCATCGAGGTCGACGGGCAGCGCATGTATGAAGTCGATGCCAGCGCCAGCGTGCAGGCGCCGCCGGCGTCCGTGTGGAAAACCCTGACCACCTATGAGCGCATGAGTGAATTCGTGCCCGACCTCAGCTCCTGCCGCGTGCTGTCGCGCAACGGCAATGAAGTCATCATCGAGCAGCAGGGCATGGCGCGCTTCCTGTTCATGAACCACCCCATCCACCTGGTGGTGCGGGCCACGGAAACGCCGTTCATGTCCATCGATATCGCCCTGATCTCCGGCGACATGCGGCATTACGAATCGCGCTGGAATTTATATCCCGTGCCCGAGACGGGCGGCACGCGCATCGTCTTTTCCAGCCGCCTGATGCCGGGCTTCTATGTGCCCGGCATGCTGGGCACGACCATGATACGCGGCGATATCGAGCGCATGATGGCGGCCGTGCTGGCCCGCATCGACAGCCAGTACGCCGACAAGTCCAGCTGAACTACGCCAAGTACGTGTCGCGGTCGCGGATTTCCGCGAAGTTTTCCAGGCTGCCCAGTTTCACGGTGACGGGGTTCAGGCTCGCCTGCGGCTGCATCGAGCGCCAGGCGAACAGCCATTCCTGCTCGGGCGCTTCGGCGCGCGTCTTGGTGAAGGCGGCGCCCAGGGCGGCGCGCTGGCCGTATTCGACGAGGCCGTCGATGCCTGCCCAGCTGGGCAAGGTGCGCTGCACGGCGCGGTGCAGGCGTTCGCCGAATTCTTCCGTATTGTGGATGATCAAACAGGCGTCGGCCGGGGCGAACAGGTCGAACAGTTGCTTGTCCCACACTTGCGAAAAGCTCAGGGTCAGGCAATTGCCCGCGGGCGCCAGGCGGAACTGACCCAGGCTCAGGGCCAGCTCGAGTTCACTGCGTTGGCCGTAGCGGTGCAGGGTGGGGGGACGTTTGTAATCGTGCATGCTGGACTCGTTCTTCAATAGTAAGGTAAACCGGCGCGCCGCTTAACGTGGCGGGCGGATATGGCGCCGGATGCGCTGGGCCGTCGCGGCCAGATAAATTTCGCGCAGTAAATAAATAAAACAGCCGATCAGGCAAATCACGGCCAGCACAAAGAAGGCCGCGATGTATCTGTCCAGGGTCAGGTTCAGAATATCGCCCAAAAACAGCATGGCGATGATGACGCAGACGAAGAAACCGCACGCCGTGCTCAGCGAAATCGAATAATTGATCAAATGGGTACGCCGATACAAGGTATCGAGCTCATCCATATAGAAATCGTTGTAGCCGATGTCGAGCCGGTCTTCCAGCACGCGCGTGCGGTCGATGATGCGGCCCAGGCGGTTGGTCAGCACCACCAGCATGGTGCCGATACCGGTCAACAGGAAAACCGGCGCAATCGCCAGCTGGATGATATGGCCGATGTCGCCGATCTGTATGTTCATGGATAAAAAGTCGTGGGTTCACACCGGCGCCCGACCCTGGCGCCAGCACAGGCCATAGTGTAGCAGGTGGCACACGCCGGCTGGCCGCTTTGCCAACCGGCATGTTCACAGTTCATGCGAAGCCGCGCCCCGGCACGAAGCGCTCGGTGGCGCGCACCAGCGCCGAAGCGATGCCGTGCTCGAGCGCGCCATGGCCCGCGTCCGGGATCATTTCCAGTTGCGCACCGGGCCAGGCCTGCTGCAGGCGGTAGGCCGACAGCGGCGGGCAGATGGCGTCGTAGCGTCCTTGCACGATGACGGCCGGCAAATGCGCGATGCGCCCCATGTTGCGGATCAGCTGGTCTTCCTCGAAGAAACCGAGATTGGCCATGTAATGCGATTCGAGCCGCCCCACGCCCAGGTCCAGCGCATCGTTCGGCGCGTCTTCCGGCTGCGGCATCAGGTAGACGCGGCGCCCTTCGAAGCGGCTCCAGGCGCGCGCGGCCGGCCAGTACACGGCCGGGTCGCTGCTGAGGATTCGTTGCACGTAGGCCGCCAGCAGGTCGCCCCGCTCTTCCTGCGGAATCGGTGCGGCGAATTCCGCGTACAGTTCCGGATAGAACCAGCGCACGCCCTCAATGAACCAGTCGATTTCCGCCTGCGTGCACAGGAAAATGCCACGCAGCACGAAACCGAGGCAGGCTTCAGGATGCGCCTGGCCATACGCCAACGCCAGGGTGGAACCCCACGAGCCGCCAAACACCAGCCATTGGGCGATGCCGAACTGGGCGCGCAAGCGTTCGATGTCCTCGATCAGCAACTGCGTCGTGTTGTTGCGCCATTCGCCCAGCGGCGTGGACTTGCCGGCGCCGCGCTGGTCGAACAGGATCACACGGTAGCGCTGCGGGTCAAAAAAGCGGCGGTGCTGCGGCGACAGGCCCGCGCCGGGGCCGCCATGCAGGAACAGCACGGGAATGCCGTCGGGATTGCCGCACTCTTCCCAATAAATGGTGTGGATGTCATCGACCGCCAGCATGCCGTGCCGGTTCGGCGACAGGGCGGGAAACAGGGGAGACAGGGAATCGGGCATGGCGGTCCTTGGAGTGGCGGTCAGGGCGCCAGGCGCGAGTCCTGGCAACTGTTCCAATTATAGTGCGCGCCCGGCGCCTCAGGCCAGCAGCAAAGGCAGGCGGTTCGACGACTTGATTTCACGCATCGACAGGCTGGACTGGATTTCCGCCACGCCAGGCAGGCGGCGCAGCACAGTCGAGACGAATTCGCCATACGCTTCCAGGTCGCGCGCCACCACTTGCAGGAAATAGTCGGCTTCGCCCGCCACGTTGTGGCACGACAGAATTTCGGGAATCGTCGCGATCGCTTGCTCGAACTGCGACGGTTGCTCGCCGCCATGGTTGGCAAACACGACCCGTACGAACGCGACCAGGCCGATGCCCAGCTTCTTGCGGTTGAGCAAAGCCTGGTAGCCGGTAATAAAACCTTCCTCTTCCAGACGGCGCAAGCGGCGCCAGACGGGGGTTTCGCTCAGTTTCAAGCGCTCGGCCAGGCGCGCATTCGACAGCCTTCCTTCATCCTGCAACAGCCTGAGTATCTGCAAATCAGTGGCGTCGAGACTAACTTCTGAAATTTTCATCTAATTTTTGTTTTTATACGAGTGGAATCCACCCTAATACTAGGGCATGCAGGGCAGGAAAAGCAAGCACATTTCATCGCTGCAAGAACATAATGGGACCCGGCGAGCAGGCTGCACCGTGCGCATGCTCCCGCTTTTCTTTTCGACTGGCCCATGTCCGATTCTACCTTCCTGATGTACCTGCTGGCACTGGCTGGCGCCTTTTTATTACCGGGCCCCGACATGGCGCTGGTGCTGGCCACGGGCGCCGCGCGCGGCGTGGCCACGGCGCTGGTGACGGCGCTGGGCATCGCCGGCGCGCGCGCCGTCCACGTGGCGCTGTCGGGCGCGGGCCTGGCGGCGCTGATGGTGACGCATCCGCAAGCCTTGCAGTGGGTCAAATGGGCGGGTGCCGCCTACCTGCTGTACCTGGCGCTGCGCCTGCTGCAGTCGGCCCTGTCGAGCAAAACGGCGCAGGAAGAAGCGGCACCCGCCACGGCGCACAGCGCCCGCGCCAGCCTGGTGCGCGGCTTCCTGACGAATCTGCTCAATCCGAAGGCACTGCTGTTTTGCAGCATGTTCCTGCCGCAATTCGTCGCCGGCAGCGAACAGGTCGGCATGCAATACCTGCGCCTGGGCGCCATCCTGGTGCTGATGGGCCTGCTGTTCGACGCCATCTACGCCGTGCTGGCCGCGCGGCTGGCGCGCCGCCTGCGCGGCAAGCCTTCGCCTTACGGCAAGTTCGTGCTGCCCTCCGTCTTCGTGCTGCTGGCCGGACGGCTGGTGCTGGGCTGAACTGCTTTAGCGTCGGCAAAGAAGGCAGGATAATCGTTCAGCAGGCTGCGCTCAAGGTCGTTGACCTTGCGAAATTGCCGTAGCGACGGCGCCACGGCCCGGCCCGCATCCCAGCTACGCCAGGCATTTGGCGCATCGAATTGCGCCAGCAAGGCGTCGCCCAGATCCTGATACACGGCCGCCATCTGCGGCTTTGCCTGCAGCACTTGCAGATACAAGGCCGTCGCTTCCGGCCATTGTCCCAGCTTGGCGCGCAAATTCCCCTCGAACAAGGCCAGCACGGGCTGCTCCAGCCCCGTTTGCTTCCTCAATTCCTGCACGGTGGCCAGCGCGTCCGCGATGCCCTCCTTGTCCTTGGCCTGCAATCCCCGCGTCAAGTCGTGGATGGGCTGGCATTCCTGCATGGCCCGTTGTTGCTGAAGCGACAGTTTTTCGACCAGCGCGCCCGTGGAAAAATGGTCTTCCAGCATGGTCAAGAAAGCCTCGAAGGGTTTGTCTGCCGCAAACAGGCGCTCCGCCTCGGCTCGCAGCGCCGGATGCGCCTGGGGGCTCAACGGCGGCAGCGACGCCGCCTGCGCCAGCACCCGTTCGAGCGGCGGCGCATCGGCCGCCAGCGGACGGAGCCGGTAGGCAGCCAGCGAATACGTGGCGGGCGCCCCCGCCGTCATGGCGCTGATGCGGAAATGGCGCGCGACCTTACCGCCCACTTCCTCGTAGTGCAAGGTGAAGTCGGCGGGAATGCGCTTGCCGTTGGCCAGCAGCTTCAGTACCAGCGGGTGACCGCCCCAGGTGTAACGCACATACTGGGCAAACGCCGTCGCATCGTCGCCGCTGACGGGGCTGCCGGCAATGCCCAGGCGCAGCAGGGGCTGCTTATCGAGCGACCACAGCACGGCGCCATCGAGCAGCTGGGGCTGCAGCGCGCCGCGCCGCTTGTTGTCCAGCACCGATAAAGCTTGCTCCTCATACACGGGCAGCGTTGCGTGCTGCTCAAGGCCGCCCGCCTTCAATATGCCGACGATCCCCTGCCGGTGGCGCAGCTCGACGACGCGAAAACCCGCCACGTCGAACAACGAATACGTGTCGTAGGTAGACGCCGCCATATCGATGACGTGGCGGCGGCGCGTGGCAAAGTCCAACACCGACAAGGCCTTGCCATCGCGCACGCTCAGGTAATGCGGGCCCAGCACGACATCGCTTTCCTGCGTGGTGCGCGCGGGCAGGCTGGTTTTCACGCCGGGCTGGTTGACGCGTTCGGTAGTTACCGTGACGTGGAACGCAACGCTGGCCTGGGCCGCGCTGGCGCCCAGGAAAAGGATGGCGGCCACGCTGGCGCGGCGCAAGGCGGGAACAAGGGTCATGGAATGATGCAGTGAAGAAATGCTGATTTTAAGGCAAATCCGGCCATCCCCTTGTTTTGCTGGCAAGCATAAAAAAAGACAGCCGAAGCTGTCTCTCTGTTTTACCTCAACAACGATTACGACATGTGCTGGCCGCCGTTGATCGAGATGTTGGCGCCCGTGACGAACGCCGCTTCATCGGAAGCCAGGTAGGCCACCAGGCCGGCCACTTCTTCCGGCTTGCCCAGGCGCGCCATCGGAATTTGCGGGATGATTTTGCTGTCGAGCACTTCCTGTGGAATCGCCATGACCATCTTGGTGCCGATGTAGCCTGGCGAGATGGTGTTGACGGTGACGTTCTTGCGCGCCACTTCCAGCGCCAGCGACTTGGTGAAACCATGCATGCCGGCTTTCGCGGCCGAATAGTTGGTCTGGCCGAAGGCGCCCTTCTGGCCGTTGACGGACGAGATATTGATGATACGGCCCCAGCCGCGTTCCACCATGCCGTCGCAGACGGGCTTGGTCATGTTGAAGACGGAATCGAGGTTGGTGCTCATGACGGCATCCCAGTTCGGCTTGTCCATCTTCTTGAACGTCATGTCGCGCGTGATGCCAGCGTTATTCACCAGCACGTCGACAGGACCGATTTCCGCTTCCACGGCCGCCACGCAGGCAGCCGCCGAATCGTAGTCGGCCACGTCGCATGGGTAGGCCTTGAAGTCATAACCCATGTCCTTCGTCGTCGCCAGCCATTCCGCGACCTTCGGATTGCCTGGGGAATATGTGGTCACCACGCGATAGCCGAGCGCCGCCAGCTTGAAACACACCGCTTCGCCCAGACCGCCCATGCCACCAGTTACCAATGCAACTCTTGCCATTTTCATCCCCTCAGTGTCGTTCTGTTGCTAAAAAGTTAATTATTTAGTGAAAGTAGTCCACAACCGTTGAACCACAGCGCCGTACCGCACCGTATCCAAGCGTAGCGAGCGGCGATGATTTGTGGCTAAGAAGCGCAACCGTGCTCTAGCACGGTGAGCATCGCAGGCCGCAAAGCGCGCCGCGCAGTAGCTTGGGTGCGGTGCCAGCTACTTAATCCCGCTCGATCGCTAAAGCCACGCCCATACCGCCGCCGATGCACAATGCCGCCAGGCCTTTCTTGGCGTCGCGGCGTATCATTTCGTGGATCAGGGTGACCAGGATGCGCGCGCCGGACGCGCCGATCGGGTGGCCGATGGCGATCGCGCCGCCGTTCACGTTGATCTTGCTGGTATCCCAGCCCATTTCCTTGTTGACGGCAATCGCTTGTGCGGCAAACGCTTCGTTGATTTCCATCAGGTCCAGCTCTTCATGCGTCCAGCCGGCTTTTTTCAGGCACAAGCGCGAGGCGGAAACGGGACCCATGCCCATGACGGCCGGGTCCAGGCCCGACGACGCGTAAGCCTTGATGCGCGCCAGCGGCTTCAAGCCCAGTTCTTTCGCTTGCGAAGCGGACATCATGATCACGGCGGCGGCGCCATCGTTCAGGCCCGACGCGTTGCCAGCCGTGACGGTGCCGTCCTTGGCGAACGCGGGGCGCAGGCCGGACAGCGATTCCAGGGTCGAACCGGGCTTGATGTATTCATCGCTGTCGAAGACCACGGTGCCTTTTTTGTTGGCGATTTCCAGCGGCAGGATTTCATCCTTGAACTTGCCCGCTTTTTGCGCCGCTTCCGCTTTCAGTTGCGACTGCAGCGCGAACTCATCCTGCTCGGCGCGCGTCACTTCGAATTTCTTGGCGACGTTTTCCGCCGTGATGCCCATGTGATACTGGTTGTACACGTCCCACAGGCCGTCGACGATCATGGTGTCGATCATCTTGAAGTCGCCCATGCGGAAACCGTCGCGCGAGCCGTTCATCGCATGTGGCGAAGCGCTCATGTTTTCCTGGCCGCCGGCGATGATGATGTTGGCGTCGCCGCACTTGATCGCTTGCGCCGCCAGATGCGTGGCCTTCAGGCCGCTGCCGCAAACCTTGTTGATGGTAAATGCCGGGATCGAGCTAGGCAGGCCAGCCTTGATGACGGCCTGGCGCGCGGCGTTCTGGCCGACGGCGGCCGTCAGCACCTGGCCCAGGATCGCTTCGCCGATCAGGTTCGGGTCGATGCCGGTTTGTGCCAGCAAGCCCTTGATTACATGCGCACCCAGTTCGGACGCAGGAATCTTGGCCAGGCTGCCACCGAATTTGCCGACTGCGGTACGGCCAGCGGCCACGATTACGACATCATCCATTTATTTCTCCGATATGCAGGCCACGAGGGCCAAGGTCAAGGTGTTAATAGAATCCAATGCGGGAAGACGCAGCAAGCTGCGTTTCATTCTAGCGCGGCATGCGCCGCAGTTCCAGCGCCGCACCGCTGGCGGCGGCGATGACAGCCTGCTTGCGGTACTGGCGGACGGCCTGGCGCGGCGGATAGCCGCTGCCGGGCCGCAAAACGCTTACGCCTGGGGCGCAGGACGCGTGTTTTTATTTTTATCATACCCTTCATCGGCGCTGCCGAAAGTGGTTTTTAGAAAATTATTGAAGGGAATAATCAGGGGTACGGGGGTTTGCTTTACCACTTGCAACAGCTCGCCAAATTTTTGACGCGATGCAGCAAACTCACCCTTTGTCACAGTGTCGAATTTCTCTTGGGTTTCTTGGGCAACATCCTTTGCCTGGCGGCCATATGCACCGATGCGTTCAATGGCCAGTTGCGACTGCGTGCGCGACAGTTGCAGCAGCGCTTGCGGGTCCGTCACGGACAGCAGCTGATTGCCCGCCACCGTAGCGGCCGCCAGCGCCGTGCGGGCCGCATCAAGCTGCAAGTTCAGCACGCTGGCGCCGCTGTCGACGGCGGCCTGGGCATACGCTTGCGCGCTGACCAATTGTGCTTCCACCACGGCCTTGCCGGCCCGTGCCCATTGTTCGGAAAATGAAAACATGTCGTTCCTCCCCAAAGAGTAGGCAGCGCCATGTTGCGCCGCACAGTGCTCAACTGTAAGCGGTAGTTCATTACTAAACCTTGATATTTATCAAACATTCCTGTTGGTTTGTTTCCAACTCAACGTTGATCAGGACAACAACTTGATACCATCAAGCGAGGCCGCGCACTGCTCGCGTATCACGCTGACGAAATCGCGCACGTATGCCTTGTCCTGCAACTGCTCGGGCACGGACACATACAAATCGCTCCACAGGCCGTGCTCGCCCACCGGGCGCGCCACCACATAATCGTAATCGACGTAATTCTTGATGGCCCAGTTCGGCAAGGCGGCAATGCCGCGCCGGCTCGCCACCAGCTGCAGCACGGCGACCGTCAATTCGGCTGTGCGGCGCTCAAACTGGATGCCGGCGGGCTTGAGCACTTCGCGGATCAGGTCGATGCGCTCTTCCGGCACGGGATAGGTAATCAAGGTCTCGCCCGTAAAGTCGGCCGCCGCCAGCCGGCGCTGCGCCTGCAGCCGGTGCTTCTGCGCCATCACTACCAGCATTTCAAAGCGGAACAGGGGAAACACGGTGAAATCGGGGCCATACGGCGAGCCGATGACCAGGTCCGCCTCGCCCGTGCGCAGCAAGTCCGCCGGTTCGCTGTGAAAGCCGGAGACAAGATCGATTTCCACTTCCGGCCAACGCTGGCGGAACGCATCCATCACGGGCATCAGCCAGTCGAAGCAGGTATGGCATTCGAGCGCCACCCTCAACTGTCCCTGGTCGCCCTGCGACAGGCGCGCCACGTCGCGTTCGGCCAGCTCGATCTCGGGCAGCAGCTTGTCGGCCAGCTCCAGCAGCCGGCTGCCGGTGGCCGTAAAGGCGATCGGCATGGACTTGCGCTCGAACAGGGGCGCCTTGTAGCGCTCTTCGAGCAAGCGGATCTGGTGCGACAGGGCCGACTGGGTCAGGTTGAGCAGCTGCGCGGCGCGCACCAGGCTGCCGGACGAACGCAGGGCACTCAGGGTGCGCAGGTGGCGGATTTCTAGCATCGGGAAATTGGTTGCCGCACGTGAATTATTTTCATGTTATTCGTCAAAATGTTTCGTTTTGATTATAGACCAAGTTGCCGCACACTCTAGCGCATTCACATTAAATCTCGATGACATCATGACCATTCGTACCCACATTCTTGGCTTTCCCCGTATCGGCGCCGCGCGCGAACTGAAACTGGCGCTGGAAAGCCACTGGCGCGGCGAGCTGTCCGAGGCGGCGCTGGAAGCGACGGGCCAGCAATTGCGGGCGCGCCACTGGGCGCTGCAACGCGACGCCGGTCTCGACTACGTTACCGTGGGCGACTTCGCCTTTTACGACCAGGTCGCCAACCATATCCAGCTGCTGGGCTGCGAATCGGCCCGTTTCAGCTACGCGCCAGAGCAATCGCCGCTGTCGCGCTATTTCACGATGGCGCGCGGTGCAGAAACCGGCACGCATGCGGAGCACGCGGACTGCGGCCATGCACACGCCGCAGGCACTGCCGCGCTGGAAATGACCAAGTGGTTTGACACCAATTACCATTATCTGGTGCCCGAATTGTCGCCGCAGACCCGGTTTTCTCTCGCTTGCGAGCGCCTGCTGGCGGAAGTAGCCGAGGCGCAGGCGCTGGGCCACCAGGTCAAGGCGGCCCTGATCGGCCCCCTCACCTTCCTGTGGCTGGGCAAGGAAAAGACACACGGCTTCGACCGCCTGGCCCTGCTGGAACAATTGCTGCCCGTCTACGGCGCCCTGCTCGACCGCCTGAAACAGCAAGGTGTGGCGTGGGTGCAGGTCGACGAACCGATCCTGGGCCTGGACTTGCCCACCGCGTGGCGCAGCGCTTTCGAGAGCGCGTACTGGCAGCTGAACCAGGTGGGCGTGAATATCCTGCTGGCCACGTATTTCTCGCCGCTGGAAGAAAACCTCAGCCTCGCCTGCCGCCTGCCCGTGGCTGGCCTGCACGTGGACGGCATCCGCGCGCCGCATGAACTGGTCAGCGTGACGGACTGGCTGCCCGCGCATAAAGTCTTGTCGATAGGCATCGTCGACGGGCGCAACATCTGGCGCACCGACCTTGACGCGGCCCTGGCCGTGCTGCAGCCGCTGGTGGCCAAGCGCAATGGCCAGCTGTGGCTGGCGCCGTCGTGCTCCTTGCTGCACGTGCCGTTCAGCCTGGAAGCGGAAACAGAGCTCGACGGTGAAATCCGGACCTGGCTGGCGTTCGCCACGGAAAAACTGGCGGAAATTGCGCTGCTGAAGGACGCGCTGACGGGCCATCCCGATGAGGCCGCACTGGCTGTGTCTCGCCTGGCCAGTGCCGGCCGCCGTGCCAGCGCCCGCGTGCACCGTGCATCGGTGACGCAGCGCCTGCAGGCGCTCACGCCCACCGTGGACCGCCGCGATTCCAGCTTCCCGCTGCGCCAGGCCCTGCAGCGTGCGCGTTTCCAGCTGCCCGACTTCCCGACGACAACCATCGGCTCCTTCCCGCAGACGACGGCCATCCGCGCCGCCCGCGCGAGTTTCAAGCGGGGAGAACTGGCCATCGCCGATTACGAACAGCAGATGCGCGCCGAAATCGCCCACGCCGTGGGCCGCCAGGAAGCGCTGGGTCTGGACGTGCTCGTGCATGGCGAAGCGGAACGCAACGACATGGTCGAATACTTCGGCGAGCAACTGGACGGTTTTATCTTCACGCGTCACGGCTGGGTGCAATCGTACGGCTCGCGCTGCGTCAAGCCGCCCGTCATCTATGGCGACGTGCAGCGCCCGGCCGCCATGACGGTGGCCTGGACGGTGCACGCACAAAGCCTGACGCACAAACCGGTGAAGGGTATGCTGACGGGGCCGGTGACGATCTTGCAATGGTCGTTCGTGCGCGACGACCAGCCACGCGCCACCACGGCGCTGCAGATCGCCCTGGCCATCCGCGACGAGGTGGCCGACCTGGAAACGGCCGGCATCGGCATCATCCAGATCGACGAGCCTGCCATCCGCGAAGGCTTGCCGCTGCGCCGCGGCCAGTGGGATACTTACCTGGCCTGGGCCACGCGCGCCTTCCGCATCGCCGCGTCCGTCGTCAGCGACGCGACGCAGATCCACACCCATATGTGCTATGCCGAGTTCAACGACATCCTGCCGCAGATCGCCGCCATGGACGCCGACGTGATCACGATAGAGACGAGCCGCTCGGACATGGAACTGCTGACGGGCTTTGGCCAGTTCCAGTATCCGAACGAAATCGGCCCCGGCGTGTACGACATCCACTCGCCGCGCATCCCCTCGACACCTGACATGGTGGCATTGCTGCAAAAAGCCAGCGCCGTGATTCCACCGGCCCATTTATGGGTCAACCCGGACTGCGGCCTCAAAACGCGGGGCTGGGTGGAAACGGAAGCGGCTTTAAAGAATATGGTCGCGGCGGCGCGGCAGATGCGCGCGGCGTGATCCAGGACAGCGCCGCCAAGGCGCATTCTCGGCGGCTTCCAGGGCGGCGCACCGGTTTTCCGGTGCGCCGCCCGTTTTTTTTGACATGAAGTAGGTGTTGCCTTGCGGAATAGCATGCGCCAGGCCCCTGACGCCGATTTTTTTGCAGTAGAATGCAAGAAATTTACTGCTCCCATTGTTGCCGTACGGAACATCTGGCCTGCCGCAGTTTCACTTTGATAAATGTTTATGTCCAAAAGCCCGTCGCAGAAGCCTATCGAAATCAAGATTTCCACCGTCGTTGCTGTCTCCGCCATCATGCATAGCGCCGATACGCAGGCCCTCGATGCCGCCTTGCGCGACATGACGGGAGGCGTGGCCGACTTTTTCGAGGACGACCTGGCCGTGCTGGACGTGGCCGCCTTGCCGCCCGGCAGCGTGCCCATCGACTGGGCCGCCCTCGTGGCCCTGCTGAAGAAATACCGTTTGAATGCCGTGGCCGTGCGCAATGCGTCGGCCGACATGCATGACGCCATCCTGGCGCAAGGCTTGAGCCTCGACAGCGGCAAGACGCGCGACGATGCGCCGCCCAAGGATGGCCCCAAGGATACGCCCACGGCGGCGGCCCAGTCGGGCGCCGACGCCCAGGTGATGGTGATCGACACGCCCGTGCGGGCCGGTCAGCGCATTTATGCGCGCGGCTGCGACCTGATCATTACCGCCGTCGTCAACAATGGCGCCGAAATCATCGCCGACGGCAGCATCCACGTATATTCCTCGCTGTACGGCCGCGCGCTGGCCGGCGCCTCGGGCAATCCCCAGGCGCGCATCTTCGCGCTGGCGATGGAACCGGAACTGGTCTCGATCGCCGGCGTGTACCGCACGTTCGAGGATGGTTTCCCCGCAGAAATGGCGCGCGGACCCGCGCAAATTCGTTTGGCTGGAGACAGAATCGATATACACTCTGTCAATCCGGTCACTCCCGTGAACCGCTCTTAAGCTGCACAATTCAAGAGATATCTGAAAAGGATTATTTGTGGCAAGAATTATTGTTGTGACGTCCGGCAAGGGCGGTGTCGGCAAGACGACCTCTAGCGCCAGTTTTTCCACTGGCCTGGCCATGCGCGGCCACAAGACAGCCGTGCTCGACTTCGACGTAGGCCTGCGTAACCTCGACCTGATCATGGGTTGCGAGCGCCGCGTCGTCTACGACCTGATCAATGTGATCAACAAAGAGGCCACCCTGAACCAGGCCCTGATCAAGGACAAGCACTGCGACAACCTGTTCATCCTGCCTGCGTCGCAAACGCGCGACAAGGATGCCTTGTCGGAAGAGGGCGTGGAACGCGTGTTGAACGACCTGATCAACATGGGTTTCGAGTTCATCATCTGCGATTCGCCGGCCGGCATCGAGCATGGCGCGCTGATGGCGCTGACGTTCGCCGACGAAGCCATCATCGTCACCAACCCGGAAGTGTCGTCGGTGCGCGATTCGGACCGCATCCTCGGCATCCTGCAAGCCAAGTCGCGCCGCGCGCAGACGGGCGGCGAACCGGTCAAGGAACATTTGCTGATCACCCGCTACTCGCCGAAACGCGTGGAATCGGATGAAATGCTGTCTTACCAGGACGTGCAGGAAATCCTGCGCATCCCGCTGGTGGGCATCATTCCGGAATCGGAGCAAGTGCTGGCCGCCTCGAACCAGGGCAATCCGGCCATCCATTTCACGGGCACAGACGTGGCGCAAGCCTATGAAGACGTGGTCTCGCGTTTCCTCGGCGAAGAAGTCGAGTTGCGCTTTACCAACTATGAAAAGCCTGGATTATTCCAGCGCATTTTTGGGGCGAAGTGATATGGCCTTGCTTTCTTTCCTCTTCCCCCCCAAGCCGAAGACGGCCACCGCGGCCAAGGAACGCCTGCAGATCATCATCGCCCGCGAACGCAGCGGACGCGATGGTCCCGACTTCCTGCCCGCCCTGCACAAGGAATTGATCGCCGTCATTTCCAAGTACACCAAGGTCAACGCCGACGACATCAAGATTTCGCTGGACCGCCAGGGCAACCTGGAAGTGCTCGACGTCAACGTGGTGCTGCCGGACGCATAATAGTTAATCCGGCCTGACCGTGAGCAATTCCTGCGCCACCGCGGCGCAGGCGTTCACGTGCTGGTTGCCGATCTGGCGGAACACGGCGTAGCCAATGGCTGCCGCCACCGCCTGGCCGGCAAACGGCACGAAGCGCGCCACCTGCTTGGTGGCTATCTTGACGCCACTGCGCTTGAGCAGGTGGAGGATCAGTTCGCGCGACACCAGCTTTCCCACCAGCATGCCGCCCATGCCCACCGCCGCGCGGTAGACCATCATCTTGAACTGCGGGTTCAGGCGCTCGATCTGCTCGGGCGTGAGGCCGAATTCGTGGTTGATATCGTTGATCAGCATGGAAAACAGGCCCACGTCGGACATCAGATCGACGCCGGGAATGGGAATGGCCGAGGCGCCCGCCGACATCATGGCGCGCCGCTGCACCAGGCGCCGGCAACGCTCGCGCACCTGCTCAATTTCCGCACGACTGGCCGGTATCAGTGTCCAATCCGTAGTGCTCTTGTCTGACATGGCCGCTTCTCCACAGTAGGGGGTAGATGAACAAGTGTAACGTAAAGGCTCCGCCCTCCGATTTCACTGGACACAGTTGCAATCTCTGTTATATTTCACTTGAGCATTCCTTAACATTACGATAAGCAGAGCAGACCGTCTGTTTGTTGCTACACACTCCAGCCAATTATGCGAATTGCCGTACTCGATAGCGACCATAGCCAGGCAGAGCTGATCTGCCAGGTGCTCACCGCCGCCGGCCACGCTTGCCACGAGTTTCAGAGTGGTAAGGAAATGCTGGGGCAACTGCGCAAGGACAGTTGCGACATGCTCATCCTCGACTGGCATGTGAGCGATCTGGACGGTGCGGAAGTCTTGCGCCGTGCCCGCGAAAAACTGGCGCCAAAGGCGCCCGTGTTGTTTATGACCAACAGTTCCGGCGAAGACGATGTAGTGGCGGGCATGACGGCCGGTGCCGACGACTACATGATCAAGCCCCTGCGGCGCAGCGAACTGACCTTGCGCACCCAGGCGCTGCTGCGCGTGGCCTACCCGGCCCAGAATGGCGCCGAATACTTGCAGTTCGGTCATTACACGTTTGAAACCCGCCCCGGCCGCCTGCTGCGCGATGGCGAAGTGCTCGACGTGACGCACAAGGAATTTGCCCTGGCGCTGCTGTTTTTCCGCAACCTGGGCCGTCCCCTGTCGCGCGCCTACATCCACGAAGCCGTGTGGCAGCGCGACACGGCCCTGCCCTCGCGCACCATGGATACCCACGTCTCGCGCGTGCGCAACAAGCTGCAGCTGAAACCGGAACACGGCTACAGGCTCGTGCCCGTCTACAGCTACGGTTATCGCCTCGAAAAACTGGGCGGCTGAACGGCGGCAAACGGCTGACCTGCTCAAAGCGCGGGCACAAAGCGCTATAATGTCGGCATAAGTCACCCCAACAGCCCTGAAATGCAACTGCTCGCCGTCGGCCTCAACCATACCACCGCCCCAGTGTCGCTTCGCGAACAGCTGGCGTTTGCGCCTGAGCACTTGGGTTCGGCGGTGATGGCGGCGCGCACCTGGTTCCAGCGCATCGACTTGCGCGACAACGACGAAGCGGCCATCCTGTCGACGTGCAACCGTACCGAGCTGTATGCGGCCAGCCACGTGCCCAATCCGCTCGACGCGGGCGCGCATTTCCTGGCCGACTACCACCAGCTCAACTACAGCGAGCTGCGCCCCCACTTGTATATGCTGCCGCAGCACGATGCCGTGCGCCACACCTTCCGCGTCGCCTCCGGGCTCGATTCGATGGTGCTGGGCGAAACGCAGATCCTGGGGCAGATCAAGGACGCCATCCGCACGGCCGACGAGGCGGGCGGCCTGGGCACGTATCTGCACCAGTTGTTCCAACGCAGCTTTTCCGTCGCCAAGGAAGTGCGCAGCAGCACGGAAATCGGTGCCCACAGCGTATCCATGGCGGCCGCCGCCGTGCGCCTGTCGCAGCGCATCTTCGACAAGATCGCCGAGCAGAACGTGCTGTTCATCGGCGCCGGCGAAATGATCGAATTGTGCGCCACGCACTTTGCGGCGCAAAACCCGAAAAGCATCACCATTGCCAACCGCACCATGGAGCGGGGCGAGGAACTGGCGCACCGCTTCAACGCCAAGGCCATCCGCCTGGCCGATTTGCCGGAGCAGCTGCACCAGTTCGACATCGTCATCTCGTGCACGGCGTCATCGTTGCCGCTGCTGGGCCTGGGCCTGGTCGAGCGCGCCATCAAGGCACGCCGCCACAAGCCCATGTTCATGGTCGACCTGGCCGTGCCGCGCGATATCGAAGCGGAAGTGGGCCGTTTGAACGACGTCTTCCTGTACACGGTCGACGACCTGGGCAAGGTCGTGCAGACGGGCCTGGAAAGCCGGCAAGCGGCCGTGGCGCAAGCCGAAGCCATCATCGAGACGCGCGTGCAATCGTTCATGAGCTGGGTCGACGACCGCGCCATGGTGCCCGTCATCCAGCATTTGCATGAAAACAGCGAATCGTTGCGCCTGATGGAAGTGGAACGGGCGCGCAAGATGCTGGCCAAGGGCGCCGACATCGATGCTGTCCTCGAAGCGCTGTCGAAAGGCTTGACGGCCAAGTTCCTGCACGGCCCGCAGCAGGCGCTGCACCACGCGCAAGGCGACGAGCGCAAGCAGCTGGTCACCCTGCTGCCGAAACTGTTCCGCCCCCGCCGTTAGCGCAGCCCCGCTGGCCGCCCGCGCGCGGCCACCCCTGCCCGCCTGCCGTAGTTGCAGAACCTGCACCATCCCTACACTCTTTTACCGCGAATCGCTATGAAACCATCCATGCTGGCCAAACTCGATCAACTGGCGAACCGCCTGGTCGAACTCGACGAACTGCTGATGCATCCGGACGCCACGTCGAACATGGACAGCTACCGCAAGATGACGCGCGAGCACGCCGAACTGGGCCCGCTGGTGGCCCTGTACCGTTCCTACCAGGAAGCGGGCAACGATATCACGACGGCGCAAGAGATGCTCGGCGATCCGGACATGAAGGAATTCGCCCAGGAAGAAATCGAGGCGGCGAAAACCACCATGGCGCGGCTAGAGCGCGAACTGCAGACCATGCTGCTGCCGAAGGACGTCAATGACGAGCGCAATATCTTCCTGGAAATTCGCGCCGGCACGGGCGGCGACGAATCGGCCCTGTTCGCCGGCGATTTATTACGCATGTACACGCGCTTTGCCGAGCGCAACCGCTGGCAAGTGGAACTCGTGTCCTCATCCGATTCCGACCTGGGCGGCTACCGCGAAGTGATCGTGCGCGTGGTGGGCAATGGCGCGTATTCGAAACTGAAATTCGAATCGGGCGGCCACCGCGTGCAGCGCGTGCCGGCCACGGAAACGCAGGGCCGCATCCACACCTCGGCCTGCACGGTGGCCGTGATGCCGGAAGCCGATGAAGTCGAAGACGTCAACATCAACCCGGCCGACCTGCGCATCGACACCTACCGCGCCTCGGGCGCCGGCGGACAGCACATCAACAAGACGGATTCGGCCGTGCGCATCACCCACTTGCCGACCGGCATCGTGGTCGAATGCCAGGATGACCGCAGCCAGCACAAGAACAAGGCGCAAGCGATGAAAGTGCTGGCCGCGCGCATCAAGGACGTGCAGCTGCGCGAACAGCAGTCGAAGGAAGCGGCCACGCGCAAGAGCCTGATTGGCTCGGGCGACCGCAGCGAGCGCATCCGTACGTATAATTTCCCGCAGGGCCGGCTGACGGACCACCGCATCAATCTGACGTTATATAAGCTCGACTTCATCATGGATGGGGATTTGACGGAGTTGACGAATGCGCTGGCGGCGGAACACCAGGCGGAGCTTTTAGCAGCGCTGGGCGACTAAATGCCGGCGCCGTTGCGTCGGCTTACGCTGCGCTAAGCCGACAGCTTTAAGTAGCGGCTAAGCAATAAAAATCGGCCCTTGTGCGAAAATGACCAGCTCGATTCCATCCACCTCACCGTGTCGCCCATGAAAAATTCACGCACCGTCCTCCTGTTGACCGCCGCCCTGTGTTTCCTGATGCTGGGCGTGGCCATGTATTTGCAGCATGCCATGAACATGGCGCCGTGCCCGCTGTGCGTGATCCAGCGCTACCTGTTCCTCGCCATCGGCATTGCCTGCCTGGCTGGCGCGGCCGCCAACCGGCCAAAAATCGGCGCCAGCGTCGGCCTGTTGGCGGCCCTGGGCGGCTTGGGCGTGGGCGCCAAGCATTTGTACGTGCTGGCCAACCCCGGCTTCTCGTGCGGCATCGATCCGGTGGAAACGGCGCTGAACAAGGTCTTCACGGCCGAACTCATGCCTTTCATGTTTGAATCGTACGGCGCCTGCGAAAGCGCCGGCGAGCCGTTTTTCGGCCTGTCGATCCCACAATGGGCCTTCGCCTGGTTCGCCATCTTCGCCATCGCCATGCTGTGGACCTTGCTGCGTCGTCAGAAATAATTGAAAGCACCATGCCAGAAACCTTGATTCCCGCCGGCAGCACTGTCGGCGCCCTGCAAATCCGTCCGCTGCTCGACCCGCTCGACAACCGCATTTTGCTCGGCCACGCACTGGGCCTGTCGCGCGTGAGCCTGATCATGCAATCGGAGCGTGTGCTCACTGCGGAAGAAGCGCTGCGCCTGTCCAGCTTGCTGGCGCGCCGCCTGCAGGGCGAGCCGATCGCCTACATCGTCGGCCAGCGCGAATTTTTCGGCCTGCCGTTCGAAGTGAACGACGCCGTGCTGATCCCCCGCCCCGACACGGAAGTGCTGGTGGAACTGGCGCTCGAACGCCTGCCACCGGGCGGACGGGTGCTCGACATGGGCACGGGCAGCGGCGCCATCGCCGTCGCGCTCGCGCACATGCGGCCCGACGCCGTCGTCACGGCCCTGGACGTGAGCAGCGCGGCGCTGGCCGTGGCGCGCCGCAACGCCAGCGCCAACGGCGTCAACATCACCTTCATGGCCAGCGACTGGTTCGAAGCGCTGGGCACGGAAAAATTCGACCTGATCGTCTCCAATCCCCCCTACATCGCCAGCGGCGACCGCCACCTGGCCGAAGGCGATCTGCGCTTCGAGCCGACGGGCGCGCTGACCGACCATGCCGATGGCCTGTCGGCCCTGCGCACCATCGTCTCCGGCGCCGCGCGCCACCTGGCGACGGGTGCCTGGCTGCTGATGGAGCACGGCTACGACCAGGCGGCATCGGTGCGCGGCTTGCTGGCCGACGCCGGCTACAACAAAGTGCAAAGCTGGCGCGACCTGGCCGGCATCGAACGGGTCAGCGGCGCCCGCCTGGGCTGACGGCTGCCACCTGCGCAAAGCTTGACCCGGCAGCGCGCCAGATCCCCCCGCAGTTTGTTAAACTATCAAGCGAATTCCTGACCGAAGCGCCGTCCCCGTTCTCCGGGACGGACGCTGGCGACGCGGCGTTTTTTGGGCCGGCGCCGACGCATTTGCCAAAATTCGGTTAATCTCAGCACAAATTATTTATATGCTGCACAAGAAAGGAAGCTCAAATTGCCCAACCTGTTGACTCGCCGCCTGGCATTGCTGACCGAAGATGCCAACCGCGCGCTGCTGGGCGGCTTGCGCGGCATCGAGCGTGAAACCCTGCGCGTCGACCACGCCGGCCATCTGGCTTCCACGCCCCATCCCGCCGCTCTGGGCTCGGCGCTGACGCACCCTGAAATCACCACCGACTACGCCGAAGCGCTGCTCGAATTCATCACCCCGGCCGAAGCCGACATCGGCGTCACGCTCGACAAGCTCGACACCGTGCACCGCCACGCCTACAGCCGCCTCGGCGACGAGTTGCTGTGGAGCCAGTCGATGCCGTGCCAGCTGCCGCCCGAAGCAGAGATCGAGATCGCCAACTACGGCACGTCGAACATGGGCATGCTCAAGCATGTCTACCGGCGCGGCCTGGCCTTGCGTTACGGCAAAGCCATGCAATGCATCGCCGGCATCCATTACAACTATTCGCTCGACGAGCAACTGTGGCAAGTGCTGGCCAGCAATCCGGACACCAGCGCCAGCGCCACGCAGGCGGCAGCCACGCCGAAAGACGTGCAGTCGGAAAGCTATCTGGCAACGATCCGCAATTTCCGCCGCTACAGCTGGCTGCTGATGTACCTGTTCGGCGCTTCGCCGGCCCTGTCCGCCGGTTTCCTGCGCGGCCGCGCGCACAAGCTCGATACCTTGTCCGACGACACCCTGTTCCTGCCGTACGCCACCAGTCTGCGCATGAGCGACCTCGGCTACCAGAACGACGCCCAGTCGGGCCTGCGCCCGCACGAAAACAGCCTGGAAGACTACGTCAACGCGCTCACGCACGCCGTCAACGACCCGTATCCGCCGTACGAAGCGCTGGGAACAAAAAAAGATGGCGAGTGGATTCAGCTGTCCACCAACGTGCTGCAGATCGAAAATGAATACTATTCGACCATCCGTCCGAAACGCGTGATCCGCACGGGCGAGCGCCCGATCCAGGCCCTGTGCCTGCGCGGCGTGCAATACATCGAAGTGCGCTGCATGGACGTCGACCCGTTCGAACCGGTGGGCATCAGCCTGGAAACGGGCCGCTTCCTCGACGCCTTCCTGCTGTTCTGCGCGCTCGACGACAGCGGTCCCATTTCGGCCGAGCAAAGCGCCTGCTACACGAACAATTTCGCGCGCACCGTCAAGGAAGGCCGCAAGCCGGGCCTGACCCTGCGCCGCGATGGCGAGGACATCGGCTTGCAGGCGTGGGGCGAGGAATTGCTGGCACGCATCGCGCCCGTGGCAGCCTTGCTCGACGCGCGCCATGGCGGCACGCAGCACGCGGACAGCCTGGCGGCGCAAGCCGTCAAACTGGCCAACCCCGATGCGACGCCATCGGCGAAGGTCTTGGCCGAGCTGCGCGCCAACGGCGGCTCGTTTGCCGCCTTCGGCCTGCAGCAAAGCGAACGCCATGCGGCGTTTTTCCGCGCGCATCCGCCCACACCCGAGCAAAGTGCGTATTTCGACGCGATGGCCGCCAGTTCGCTCGCCGAGCAGCGCGCCATGGAAGCGGCGCCCGCCGGCAGCTTCGACGATTTCGTCGCCGCCTACCGCGCCAGCACCCTGTGCTCGCACACCTGATCCTGCCTGACTTGCTGCCTGGCGCCCCATGCTGACCTTCTACAATGAATTGCACGGCCAGCACCGGGGCCGCTTCGAGATGTTTCGCGGCGCCATGGTGCCCTGCTTCGAGACGCCCGAACGGGCCGACATGGTGGTGGCCGAACTGGGGCGGCGCAACCTGGGCCGCATCGTCACGCCGCACGGCGTGCCGCTGACGTCGCTCGAGCGCATCCACACGCCCCGCTACCTGCATTTTCTGCGCCACGCCTGGCACGACTGGCTGGCGCTCGACCCCGACAACGCGGGCAAGGATGCGCTGCCATCCGTGTGGCCCGTGCGCACCTTGCGCAGCGATATCGAACCGGACGACTTCACGGCCAAGCTGGGCCTGTACTCGATGGACAATGGCACGCCGCTGACGGCCGGCACGTGGACGGCGGCCAAGACGGGCGCCGACTGCGCCGTCAACGCGGCCCACGCGCTGCGCCTGGGCGAACGGGCCACGTTCGCCCTCACGCGCCCGCCGGGACACCACGCGGGCAGCGACTTTTTTGGCGGCTACTGTTTTCTGAACAACGCGGCCCTGGCCGCGCAGCATCTGCTCGACGACGGCGCCCGCAAGGTCGCCATCCTCGATATCGACTACCACCACGGCAACGGCACCCAGAGCATCTTTTATGCGCGCGACGACGTGCTGTTCGCCTCCATCCACGCCGACCCGCGCAGCGAATACCCGTTTTATCTGGGCCACGCCGACGAGACGGGCAGCGGCGCGGGGCTCGGCTACAACGTCAACCTGCCGCTGCCGGCCGGCAGCACCACGGCCAGCTGGTTCGCGGCGCTGGAAACGGCCTGCCTGCGCATCAATATGTACGCGCCCGACGCGCTGGTGGTCTCGCTCGGTGTCGACACCTTCGCCGGCGACCCGCTGTCGCACTTCGCCCTGCAAAGCGGCGACTACCTGCGCGTGGGCGAACGCCTCGCGCATCTGAACCTGCCCACCGCCTTCATCCTCGAAGGCGGCTATGCGGTGAAGGAAATCGGCATCAATGTCGTCAATGTGCTCGAAGGGTTCGAGACGGCGGAGTAATTCTGGGGTAAGACCCCCGTCCACGTTGACGGTGAGCCTGGCGTTAGCGGTGTTGAGGGTCTGACCCCGGCTTTAGCAGCTCTACATATTCCGGAACAAGGCCATGAACGGCTGGCTCACGGCCAGCGTTTCCGGCCGCGTCTTCAGGCGCAAGGCGCCGCGTCCCACCTCGTCGCGCGTCACCGACGCCACCATCTTCATGTTGACGATGGTGGAACGGTGGATCTGCTTGAAGATGGCCGGGTCGAGCACGTCGAGCAGTTCGCGGATCGGCTTGCGCAGCAGCGCCTCGCCGTCCGCCGTCATGACGGCCGTGTACTTGGTGTCGGACTGAAAATAGGCGATGTCTTCCACCATGATCAGCCGCGTATCCTTGCCGCTGCTGGCCGTCAGCCACACCAGCGGCGGCGACTTGGCCGCCGCCGGCAAGGCGCTGCTCAATTGCTGCAGCAGGCCGGCCAGCGCGCCATCACCCGCCCGGGCCTTGCCGGCCCGTGCCCGTACACGCTGCAGAGTCGCTTGCAGGCGCTCACGGGCGATCGGTTTCAATACATAATCGACGGCGCCCTTGTCGAAGGCATCGATCGCGTACTGGTCGTAGGCCGTGACGAACACCACCTGCGTGGCGGGACTCGCTTCGAGCGCGCCGGCCGCCACTTCCAGCCCCGTCAGGCCCGGCATGCGGATATCGAGGAAGGCGACGTCGGGCTTGTGCGCGGCGATGGCCTCGAGTGCCGTGCCGCCGTCATCGCAGGCGGCGACGATGCGCAGTGCCGGCCACTCTTCGGCCAGCAGGGCCACGAGCGCGTCGCGCAGCAGGGTTTCGTCTTCGGCAATGACGCAAGTCATCTCAGGCTGATGCATACGACACTCCTTGCGCCGTACTGTCCGGCACCGTGATGGTGGCTGTCACGCCATCGGGGAAATTGGCGACGATGGCAAACGCGGCGGCGTTGCCGTAGGTCAGGCGCAGGCGTTCGCGCACATTGCGCAGGCCGATGCCCGTGCCGGCGCCGTCGTCGCTGAAACCCTTGCCGTCGTCGGCCACCGTGACGATCACCGTGCCGTCGCCGCTGCGCGCCATGATCCAGATGGTGCCGCCGCCGCTTTTCGGCTCCAGGCCATGCTTGATGGCGTTTTCCACCAAGGTTTGCAGCATCATCGGCGGCAGTTCCACCTGGCGCAGGTATTGCGGCACTTCGATCTGCAGGTTCAAACGCCCGCCCATGCGGATTTTCAAAATATCGAGGTAGGCGCGCGCCCGTTCCAGCTCCGTACCCAGGGTCGACATGGCTTGCTCCGTACGCGGCAGCGAGTGGCGCAGGTACAGGATCAGATTGCCCAGCATCTCGTCGGCGCGCACGGGGTCGCTGCGCGTGAGCAGCTGCGCGCTGGCCAGGGTGTTGTACAGAAAGTGCGGCTCGACCTGCGCATGCAACAGGCTCAGCTTGGCCACCGTGAGCTCCTTTTCCGTCACCGTCTGGCGCGCCTCGGCCTGTTCGCCGCGCCGGCGCTGCGCCACGCGGCGCGTCAACGCCCGCGTCACCGCTTCCGCGTTTTCCAGGTTGCTGCCATGGTCGACGAGGAACCAGTCGGTCCAGGCATTGCGCGCCGGCTCGCAGATCAGGGTCACGCTGCCCGCCTCGCCATTCGGCGTCACGGTGGCGAGGATCTGGTTCGGCCGCGGCTCGAGGAAACCGAGCACGCGCATGCGGGGCAAGCCCGTGTGCGTGTACGGCGCGGCACGGCGCACTCTAGCTTGCACCTGCAGGCTGTCGCGCGCGCTTTCGACCACTTCGCTGCCCGGCAATTCGCGGATGGCCGCGTCGATCATGTCGAACGTTTCGCCCGCTTCGAACGGGATCTCGATCTGGCGCCGCTGGCGGCTTGACAGGGTGCCGGCATTGACGGCGCCGGCGATCAGGCGCACGCGCCGCACGTGCGAAAACGCATTCGTGATGACGGCGCTGGCCAGCAGCGCGCCGACGATGACAAAGAAGCCTTCCATATTCCCGAAGATATGGCGCAGGAAGTTCTCGACCAGGATCGCCGTGGCGATGATGTAAGTGAGCATCGTGGCCACGGTGATGCGCAGGATAAAGAAGAGGCTAGTCATGATTTTTCCTTGGGGTGTGAAGTGGGCCAAGCATAACCATCGGCCCCGGCGGCGGTGGCCATTATGCGATGGAAGCCAGGTAGTGGCGACAAAGGCTGCAAAATAAAGCATCAATCCGCGCCACTTCAAAATAAAATAGCTTGCAATTAAATAGCACACGATATATATTGTGTGCATGGACGCCGGCAAGTGCTTCTGCAGACGGAGATCCTGGGGCGAGAGCCCACGAAAAAAGTAGCACACTATTTAGTAGCCATCTATTTATCTACCTAAAGGAAACCATCATGTCGATCAAACAAGTCCTGTACCGCGCTCAAGCCACCGCCACCGGAGGCCGCGAAGGCCGTGCCGTGTCGTCCGACAATGTGCTGGACGTCAAGCTGACCACGCCAAAAGAACTGGGCGGCAATGGCGCCGTCGGCACCAACCCGGAGCAACTGTTCGCCGCCGGCTACTCGGCCTGCTTCATCGGCGCCATGAAATTCGTCGGCGGCCGCGACAAGATCGCCGTGCCAGCGGATCTGTCCATCGAAGGCAACGTCGGCATCGGCGCCATCGAAACGGGCTTCGGCATCGAAGTGGAACTGAAAATCTCGCTGCCAGGCATGGAACGCGCCGCCGCCGAAGCGCTGGTCGCCGCCGCCCACATCGTCTGCCCGTACTCGAACGCCACGCGCGGCAACATCGACGTCACCCTGACGATCGTCTAATCCCCGCTGCATGCACTCGACCTCCCCGGACGCGCCACTTGGCGCCGCCGGGGATTTTTGCTTTAGCGCAGCGCCTGCAGCAGCTTGTCCGCCAGGGCCGGCGCCGAGGCGGGATTCTGTCCCGTGATCAGTTCGCGGTCGACCACGACGTTGCTGGTCCACGGCGCCTGGTTCTGCACATACCGCGCGCCGGCCGCCTGCAAGCCCGACTGCGGATAGAACTTCATCGTCCCGCCCTTCAGCGCGCCTTGCGCCGCCAGCTCTTCCTGATTGCTGATCACCGTCATGCGGTAGCCGCTGTAGATCCAGTCCGCCGGCTTGGCAGGCGTGCGGCCCGCTTCCAGCGCGGCCGCAAACGCTGCCGCCTGCGGCAAGGCCGACAGCAAGGCGATGGGGCCATGGCACAGCAGCGCCGTCGGCTTGCCATCCGCGTGGAACTGGCGCAGCAAGGCGCCCAGGCTGGCATCCTTCAACAGATCCTGCATCGGTGCGTGGCCGCCCGGCACCAGCACGGCCGCGTAGTGGCCATAACCGATCTGTTCCACACGCTTCAGGCTGATCACGGGCGAGCGGCCCGGCACCGCCAGCGCCAGCTGGTCCAGCAGCGCCTTGTGCGCCGCGTGCGCGGCGGCGTCGCCGCCAAAGTAATCGACCGTATCCGAACTGGCGTCCAGGGTGGGCGCCTTGCCCTGCGGCGTGGCGAACGTCACCGTGTGGCCCGCGTCGAGCAGCTTTTTCACGGGCTGCATCAGTTCATTCAGATAAAAACCCGTCGAAAAGACCTTGCCGTCGCGCAGCTCGAGGTGATTGGCGTCCGACAGCACGACGAGGACCTCGGCCGCCTGGGCGTTGGAAAAGGCGGCGAGCAACAGGCTGCTGATCAGTAATTTTTTCATGGTGTGGCCTTTCTGTAGAGAGGTCACCAGCATATTCCGAATCAAAATGGGGAAAAATGATGAATAATGCACAGCACTGATGCAGAATAAGACCGAATAGAAGCGCCGAATAGGAATGAAATGGATAAATTGCAGGCGATGCAGCTGTTTCGCCGCGTGGCCGAGCTGGGCAGCTTTCGCCGCGCCGCCGATGAACTGGACCTGTCAGCGTCATATGTGAGCCGGCGCATCGGCCAGTTGGAGCAGGAACTGGGTGGGCGCCTGATGACGCGCACCACGCGCCAGCTGGCCCTGACGGAAACGGGCGCCGCCTACCTCGAGCACTGCCGCAAGCTGCTCGACGAGCTGGCGCAGGCGGAAGACATGGTGGCACACTCGACGGCGCACGTAACGGGCCGCCTGCGCATCAACGCGCCGCTGACCTTGGGCGTGGGCGAGCTGGCCGAAGGCCTGGCCGATTTCATGGCCGACTGGCCCGCGCTGCGCCTGGACGTCGACCTGAAGGATGAATATGTCGACCTCGCGGCCGCCAACTACGACCTGGGCTTTCGCGTCACCACCGCGCTCAACGATTCGAGCTACGTGGCGCGCCATATCCACGACTACCGCCTGCACATCTGCTGCGCGCCCGCCTACCTGGAACGCCACGGCCCCTTGCGGGAAGCCACGGACCTGACGCGCCAGCGCTGCTTCATCTACAGCCACGCGCTGTTCGGCAGCCGCTGGCCGCTGCGCCATGCGGGACCGCACAGCGACATCGAAGTGCCGAACTGGGTCCGCACGAACAACACCCTGTTCATGCGCAGCCTGATCCTGCGCGGCCTGGGGATCGGCATCCTGCCCACCTTTGTCTGCCGCGAGGAACTGGCCAGCGGCGCCCTGGTCGAACTGTTTCCGGATATCGAGCGGCCCAGCCTGGCGCTGTTCGCCATCTATCCGTCGCGCCAGCTGGTGGCGCCCCGCGTGACGCGCTGCATCGAGCACCTGAAGCAGTGGTATGCGCAGCGCTATCCCACGCCGGCCGCGTGAAGCCGGTAAAATCACGCCACTCTCAATCAAGGATGACCCATGATCAGCTGGCAATGGAACACGTTCGACGAACTCGGCCCCCACGATTTGTACCAGGTGCTGGCTCTGCGCCAGCGCGTGTTCGTCATCGAACAGCAGTGCATTTACCCGGACCTGGACGGCCATGACCAGCAAGCCATGCATTTGCTGGGCTGGCAAACGGTCGATGGCCAGCGCCGTCTGGCCGCCTACCTGCGCGTGCTGGCACCGGGCGCCAAGTACGTGGAAATGTCGCTGGGCCGCGTGCTGACGGCGCCCGAGGCACGCACCACGGGCGCCGGCAAGCATCTGCTGGCGGAAGGCATCGCGCGGGCCGAACGCCAGCATCCCGGCCACGCCATCCGCATCGGCGCGCAGCAGTACCTGGAGCGCTTCTATCAATCGTTCGGCTTTGTCACCGTCAGCGCACCGTACGACGAAGACGGCATACAGCACGTCGACATGCTGCGCGCGGTGGAGCAAGCGGCATGACGACGGCCCTGATTTCCTGGAGCGGCGGCAAGGATTCCTGCCTGGCTCTGTGGCGCGCGCGCAACGCCGGCATGGACGTGCCGCTGCTGATCACGGCCATGGATGAAGATGGCCGCAAGTCGCGCTCGCACGGTGTGCCGCCCGAGCTGCTCGCCGCGCAGGCGGCCAGCCTGGGCGCGCGGCTGCAGCGCTATCACGCCAGCTGGGCCAGCTATGAAGAGCAATTCATCGCCATGCTGCGCGCGGCAAAGGCCGAGGGCATCGATCATGCGCTGTTTGGCGACATCGACCTGCAGCCGCACCGCGACTGGGAAGAAAAAGTCTGCGCGGTCGCCGGCCTGACGGCACACCTGCCCCTGTGGGGCGGGGATCGCCGCGCGCTGGTCGACGAATTTCTCGCCGCCGGCTTCAAGGCCATCGTCGTGTGCATCAATGGCCAGCACCTGCCGCGCGCATTTTGCGGGCGCGAGTTCGACGCTTCCTTCCTCGCCGACCTGCCGCCCGGCGTCGACGCCTGCGGTGAAAACGGCGAATTCCACACCTTCGTCTACGACGGCCCCGCCTTCAGCGCACCGGTGGCGCTGCGCCGCACGCAAGTGCTGCAATATGACGCGCCGGCCAACTTGGGCGGCGCCACGTATTACTTCCAGGAACTGGCTCCGCCCGAGGCGTAAAGGGCCGCCAAAGCAAAAAGGGCGATTCCGTGGAATCGCCCTTGTATTTGCTGCCCTGCGCGTGCTTACTTTTTCGTCACGCTCACCAGCTTGATCTCGAACAGCAAGCCGGCATAGCCAGGAATCTTCGGCGGGCTGCCCGCCTTGCCATAACCGAGGTCATACGGAATGGCCAGCACGCGCGTGCCGCCGACCTGCATGCCGACCAGGCCGCGGTCCCAGCCCAGGATAACCCGGCCGATACCGAGAGGGAAAGTAAAACCGGTGCCTTCCGCACTCGCATCGAATTGCACGCCCTTGTTGCCCGGCTTGCTTGCGTCATACAGCCAGCCCGTGTAAGTCACCAGCAGGGTATCGCCCGCTGCCGCTGCCGTACCGGTACCGACCACCGGATTGGTAATGGTCAGTTCTTTCACTTGCGTATTCGGGTCGAGCACGACCGGCTTCTCGGTGTTGGCAGCAGCACCGCAAGCGGTCAGGGCCACGGCACAAGCGAGGGTGGCGATCATTTGAAATACCGATTTCATGGTTTCCCTTTAAATATTGGTGTGTGGCTGAGGCCCGTACGGTGCGGACCGGTGCGAGCAGCAGTTTAACAGGAGTCGCGCAGCCAATTTGTAAGCAGACGTAAGCACGGCGGAAGATTACGCAACAATACAACATTGCCAGAATAACCATCCCGCCGCATTGTCATGTCTAGATTTCCACCTGCGTGCCCAGTTCGATCACCCGGTTGCTCGGGATCTGATAGTAGTCGGCCGCCGTGCGCGCGTTGCGCGACATGGTGACGAACAGGTGCTCGCGCCACGGCATCATGCCGGCGCCCGGCGTCGAAATGATGGTCTGGCGCGCGATGAAGAACGACGTTTCCATCATCTCGAAATCCAGTCCCTGCTGCGCACACTGCGCCAGCGCGGATGGAATGTCCGGTTCATCCTTGAAGCCGTAATGCACATTGACCTGGTAGCACTGGTGGCCCAGGTCCACCACGCGCACGCGCTCCGATGGCGCCGCCCATGGCTCTTCATGCATGAAGACGGTAAGGAAAATGACGCGCTCATGCAACACCTTGTTGTGGAGCAAGTTATGCAGCAGCGCATGCGGCACGCCATCCGTTTCGCCGCGCAGGAAGATGGCCGTGCCCGGCACGCGCAGCGGCGGCGCGATGAACAGCGACGAGAGGAAATCGTCGAGCGGAATCGCATGCTTTTCCAGGTTCTGGAACACCAGCTGGCGACCGCGCTTCCAGGTCAGCATGACGATGAACAAAATCGAGCCCAGCAGCAGCGGGAACCAGCCGCCATGGAACAGTTTCAGGGCAGTCGCCGACACCAGGTTGACGTCGATGATCAGGAAAAAGCCCGTGGCGGCCCAGCACAGGGCCAGGTTCATCTTCCAGCGGTAGCGGATGACGAAGAACGTCAGGATCGTGGTCGACAGCATGGTGGCCGTCACGGCGATACCGTAGGCGGCGGCCAGGTTTTCCGACGAGCCGAAGCCGACGACGGCCAGCAGCACCACGGCCAGTTGCAGCCAGTTCACGGCGGGGATGTAGATCTGCCCGATTTCGCTTTCCGACGTGTGGCGCACGCGCATGCGCGGCAAGAAGCCCAGCGCGATCGCCTGCTTGGTCATCGAGAAGGTGCCGGAAATGGTCGCCTGCGAGGCGATCACGGTGGCCATGGTCGACAGGATCACCAGCGGATACACGCTCCACGCGCCCAGCTGCTGGTAAAACGGATTCGTGACGGCTTCCGGATGCGCGAGCAGCAAGCCGCCCTGGCCCAGGTAGTTCAGCGCCAGCGCGGGAAAGGCGATCAGGAACCAGGCCAGGCGGATCGGCTTCTTGCCGAAGTGGCCCATGTCGGCGTACAGCGCCTCGGCGCCCGTCAGCGCCAGCACCACGGCGCCCAGGGCAACGAAGGCAACGAAGCCGTTATTCATCAGGAAGGTCGCCGCGTGCAGGGGATTGAGCGCGGCCAGGATGGCTGGCGACTTGATGATGTTGACCACGCCCATGCCGGCCAGCGCGGCAAACCACAGCACCATGATGGGGGCAAAATAGCGGCCGATGCCGGCCGTGCCGTGCGATTGCACCGAGTACAGCGCCACCAGCACGACGATCGTCAGCGGCACGACATACGGACTGAAGGCGGGCGTGGCCACTTCCAGGCCTTCGATCGCCGACAGCACGGAAATGGCCGGCGTGATCACGCTGTCGCCATAGAACAGGGTGGCGCCGAAGACGCCGATCACCATCAGCGGGAAATGCCAGCGCGACAGGCGGCTGACGGACGACAGCACCAGTGCCATCAGGGCCATGATGCCGCCCTCGCCGCGGTTATCGGCGCGCAGCACCAGGGTCACGTACTTGAGCGAGACGATCAGGGTCAGGCCCCAGAAGATCAGCGAGACGATGCCCAGCAGGTTCTCGGGCGACAGCATCAGGCCGTGGGCCGGGTCGAAAACGGTCTTCAAGGTGTACAGCGGACTGGTACCGATATCGCCGTAAACGATGCCGACGGCCGCCAAGGTCAGGCCAGCCAGGCCGCTTTTTTTATGTTCCGACGTCAAGATTGCACCCGTTTTTGTTTTGTTGCATCGCACAATATGATAGGTATTAGCAAATAGCAAGAGTATTTTTGCATGGTTCCGCAGCTGCCCCAAAGTCGTGGTTTTGTGCCGCTCCGCCTTGCTGCGCGGGCTTGCGGCCATTGATTTGTTGCCATTCTACGCCTCGCCAGCGGCGCCGGGCAGCCCCCGATGTTTTCAGCCATAATGACAGACTGTCTACTCTCCTGCGAAGCCCATCATGAATCCAGGCATGTTGTACGCCTCCCTCGCCTTCCTGTGCTGGGGCCTGTTCCCCCTGTACTTTCATGCCATCGGCGAGATCGCGCCGCAGGAAATCCTCGCGCACCGCATGGTCTGGTCGCTATTGTTCCTCGGTATCGTGCTGACCGTGCGCCGGCAGTGGAGCTGGCTGGGCAGCCTGAAAGCGCAGCCCAGGGTCGTGGCCAGCTTCGTCGCCAGTGCGTTCTTACTCTCGGCCAACTGGTTCATCTATATCTGGGCCGTCAACAACGGCCACGTGGTCGACGCCAGCCTCGGCTACTTCATTACGCCCCTGATCAATGTCATGCTGGGCTTTTTGCTGCTGCACGAACGCCTGCGCCGCCTGCAGTGGCTGGCCATCGGCCTGGCCGCCTGCGGCGTGGCCTGGCTCACCTGGCAGGCGGGGCAAGTGCCCTGGATCGCCTTGCTGCTGGCGGCCTCGTTCGGCGGCTATGGCCTGCTGCGCAAAACGGCCGCGCTGGGCGCGCTGGAAGGCCTGTCGTTCGAAACATTGATTCTGTTTCCCCTGGCGCTGGCCTACATGCTGTGGCTGGCATGGCATGGCCATAGCGGCTTCGTCAATACAGATTCCACCGCCACGCGCGTGCTGCTGCTGGCGTCCGGCCCCATCACGGCCATTCCCCTGCTGCTGTTTGCCGCCGGCGCGCGCCGCCTGCCGCTGGCCGTGCTGGGACTATTACAATACATCGCGCCCACGGGCCAGCTCCTGATCGGCGTATGGGTCTTCCATGAATCGTTCACGCCCGAGCGCATGCTGGGCTTCCTCGTCATCTGGACAGCGCTGGGCCTGTATGCGGCCGAAGGCCTGTGGAGCAGCCGCCGCGCGCGCGTGGCCGCCTGACCGGCCCGTTCCGGCAACGCACAGCGCTGGCCGGAAGCGGGCGTTTACCGTATCCTGTCCGTCTTTGTATATCACCCGAGATTTCTAATGGCAAATTACGTCTACACCATGAATCGCGTGGGCAAAATCGTCCCGCCCAAGCGTCAGATTCTAAAAGATATTTCCCTCTCCTTCTTCCCAGGCGCGAAGATCGGCGTGCTGGGCCTGAACGGCTCCGGCAAATCGACCCTGCTGAAAATCATGGCAGGCATCGACACCGACATCCAGGGCGAAGCCGTGCCGATGCCGGGCCTGAACATCGGCTACCTGCCGCAGGAACCGCAGCTGGACCCGGCAAAAACCGTGCGCCAGGAAGTGGAATCGGGCCTGGGCGAAGTGTTTGAAGCGCAAGCCAAGCTGGAAGCCGTGTACGCCGCGTATGCCGAGGAAGACGCCGATTTCGACGCCCTGGCCACGGAACAGGCACGCCTGGAAGCGATCATCTCGACTTCCGACGGCGGCAATTTGAATCTGCAGCTGGAAATGGCCGCCGACGCGCTGCGCCTGCCGCCATGGGACGCCACCATCGGCGTGCTGTCCGGCGGTGAAAAGCGCCGCGTGGCGCTGTGCAAGCTGCTGCTGTCCAAGCCCGACATGCTGCTGCTCGACGAGCCGACCAACCATCTGGATGCGGAATCGGTCGATTGGCTGGAACAATTCCTGCTGCGCTTCCCCGGCACCGTGGTGGCCATCACCCATGACCGCTACTTCCTCGACAACGCGGCAGAGTGGATCCTGGAGCTGGACCGCGGCCACGGCATTCCATGGAAGGGTAACTACTCGACCTGGCTGGACCAGAAGCAAGCCCGCCTGAAGCAGGAAGAGGCGACGGAATCGGCGCGCCAGAAAGCGCTGCAGAAGGAATTGGAATGGTCGCGCCAGAACCCGAAAGCGCGCCAGGCCAAGTCGAAAGCCCGCCTGGCCCGCTTCAACGAGCTGTCCGAGCACGAATACCAGAAACGCAACGAAACGCAGGAGATCTTCATTCCCGTGGCAGAGCGCCTGGGCAATGAAGTCATCGAGTTCAAGAACGTGTCGAAAGCGTTCGGCGACCGCTTGCTGATCGATAACCTGAGCTTCACCGTGCCGCCAGGCGCCATCGTCGGCATCATCGGCCCCAACGGCGCCGGTAAGTCGACCCTGTTCAAGATGATCACCGGCAAGGAAACGCCGGACAGCGGCGAAGTGGCCATCGGCCAGACGGCGCGCGTATCCATCGTCGACCAGAACCGCGATAGTCTCGCTGACAACAAATCCGTGTTCGAAGACGTATCCGGCGGCGCCGACATGCTGACGGTCGGCCGCTTCGAAATGCCGTCGCGCGCCTACCTGGGCCGCTTCAACTTCAAGGGCTCGGACCAGCAAAAGCAAGTGGGCAACCTGTCCGGCGGTGAACGCGGCCGTCTGCACCTGGCGAAAACCCTCTTAATGGGCGGCAACGTCCTGCTGCTCGATGAACCGTCGAACGATCTGGACGTGGAAACCTTGCGCGCGCTGGAAGACGCCCTGCTGGAATTTGCCGGCAGCGTCATGGTCATTTCCCATGACCGCTGGTTCCTCGACCGTATCGCCACGCACATCCTGGCCTTCGAAGGCAACTCGCAAGTCACCTTCTTCGACGGCAACTATCAGGAATATGAAGCCGACAAGAAGAAACGCCTGGGTGAAGAAGGCGCGAAGCCGAAACGCATCCGCTACAAGCCTTTGACCACGTAATTTCGGTCTGGCCATGCAAAAAGGCAGTTACCGCGGTAACTGCCTTTTTTTCAGCACATTTCCAGTTCTTAAAACCGTAGCGAACGGCAACGAGTTGTGGCTGAGAAGCGGAACTGTGCTTTAGCACGGGGCCGCCGAGGCAGTGAGCATCGGAGGCTGCAAATCGCGCCGCGCAGTAGGTTTTTAGAAGTTGTAGCGTGCGCCTAAAGCGAGGCCCGTAGCCTTGCGGCCCTGGTCGGCGCTCTTGCCGAAGTGTTCCACTTCCGCCGTCAGCGAGACTTTCTCGTTGATCGCGTACTGGGCGCCGACGGAAGCGTACACGCCCGTCTTGTCGTTGCCGCTGATGCCGGTCGACAGGCCCGTGCCGCTCAGGCTATTCTTGACCTTGGCCACGCCGAGCTTGCCGAACACACCGACCTTGTCGGTCACGGGCATGGTGGCCTTGCCGGCCAGGTAATAACCGTGCGAATCGCTTTTCACGGAACCGTTGCCGGCGCCGGTGACATAGCTGTAATCCTTGCTACCGAAATCGGCATAACCACCCTCGACCGCCCAGGTCTTATCGAAATCGTAACCGGCGAAGATCTTGGCGCCTGCCTTGTAGCCGCTGTGATTATCGGCGCTGGTGGCGCCAGGAATATCGAAGTTATAACGGTTGCCCGTGACGCCGGCACCCACATAGGCGCCTTCGGCGTGTGCGGCGCTCATGCCGGTCAGTGCGGTAACGGAAGCGATCATTGCAAACAGGATTTTCTTCTTCATCATGTTCTCTCTCTTAATTGGTAAATGTTCCTAGATTCATGCCTGGATTCGCAGTTCAGCGAAGTGCGATGAGGACACAATAACAGCCCAAAAAAGCTACGTCTTTCACCATTCCGTAAGAACTGTGACAAGATGTAAGCCGAGATTCCAAACTGACAATAACCGTAAAATGCGCCCCGTTGAGCGAACTTAAGATAGACTTAAGAACATTATCGATTTTCAGCCAGAGGAGAAGTGCATGCATAAACGCCAGTTTCTCGCCGCCGCCATGGCGGGCGCGGCACTGCCCACCGTCGCCCGGGCGGCACCCGCCGGCTTGCGCGGTCCGGCCTTGCTGACCGTCACGGGCAGCATCGACAAGCCCAACCGCGGTCCGTTCGACGCCGTGCGCGACCAGATGATGCACAAGCAAAAGATCAGTTTTGAGCGGGCGCGGGCATTCGACTTTGCGGCGCTGGCGAACTTGCCGGCGCGCACGATCCACCCCACCCTGGAATACGACGGCAAGGCGCATGCCTTGCGCGGGCCGTTGCTGGTCGATGTATTGAAGGCGGCGGGCGCGCCCGAGGAAGGTGAGATTCGCTTGCTGCTGCGCGCCGTCGATGGCTACGCGGCGGCGCTGACCATGGCGCAGGCGCGCGCCCAGCGTTTTATTGTCGCCACCCACCTGGACGGACAAGCGATGGCGCTGGGCGGGCTGGGGCCGCTATGGGCGATCCACGATGCGGACCGCATCGCGGCCGTGGCGGCCCTGCCCCTGGCCGAACGCTACGCCAGCTGCCCGTGGGCGCTGTATCACATTGGCGTGGAGACAGGCTGAGGCGGTTGAGGCAGATTATGCGTAGGCTTCCGCCATCGACATCACCCGTGGTGTGATAACGATGCCATGCTCCTCGAACAGGGCCGTGATAGCCGCCAGGTTCTGCGTGCACTCCTCGGTTTTCCAGCCCTTGAAGATATCCGTGCCATCCTTCTGGAAATGCAGGTCCAGCACTTTGCCCCCATCCTTGTGCAGGTAAGGCGAGCTATAGGTGTTCTCGAAGCCCAGCGCCTTCAATTGCCCCAGCAACGCTGACGGTGGACGGTCGGGATCGGTGGCGAGAAAAATGCCGAAGGTCTTGCCAGGCGGCTTGGCGGCAATGTCGACCTCGTAGATGCCGGGGGCCTTGCTGACGGACGTACTCTTTAAAAATAACATGCAACACTCCCTGCGCGTAATATCCTGCGCCTGAAACGGGCGGCAAGACAGGGGCGGTGCGCAATGATTCCCCTCGTCAAATCTTATTGCTAATTGGCATCTTTGTCGACAAATCGGCACTTTTATTTGGTAAGTCGTGGTTATCTTGTCGCGTTCGCCAGGGTAAATTATCAATAAAACCAGTTATCATTGCGCCAATACCCACCCTGCTGCATACTTTTGGCTTGCGTCACGATAGCCTTCCCGCCGGCCACTCCCCGTCTCCATGCGTCTTCTGTCGATCAAATACCGCCTGCTCATCCTCCTGACCCTGATCCTGGGGGCGGGCTTCATGGCGACCAGCCTGGCCAGCTACCTGGCCTCGCGCCAGGCCATCGAACACGGCATCGCCGACCAGACCCTGCCGCTGACGGGCGACAACATTTACTCGGAAATCCAGAAGGACATGCTGCGCCCTGTCTTCATTTCCTCGCTGATGGCGCACGACACCTTCGTGCGCGACTGGATACTGGCGGGAGAAAACAAGCCGGAGCAGATCGTGCGCTACCTGGCCGAGGTCAAGAAGAAGTACGGCGCCATCACCAGCTTTCTCGTCTCGGACAAGAGCAGCAAATATTACTATGCGGGAGGCACCTTGAAATCCGTCAGCCCGCAGGCGACGCGCGACATCTGGTACTACCGCGTGCGCGCCATGGACAAGACCGATTATGAAACGAACGTCGACATCGACATGGCCAACCGCGACAGCATGACCATCTTCATCAACCACCGCGTGGTTGACTACGACGGCCAGTTCATCGGCGCCACCGGCATCGGCCTGACCCTGGACACCATGAGCCACATCATCGACCGCTACCAGGCGCGCTTCCACCGCAACATCTATTTTGTCGATGCCGCCGGTACCCTGGTATTGGCGGGCAAGACCATGCGCAACGGGCGCGGCAACATCCGCAGCCTTCCCGGCGTGCGCGCCATTGCCGAGCAAATCATCAACCACCGGAGCGAACCGACGCATCTGTCGTACCAGCTGGGCCGCGCGGAAATCCTCGTCAATTCGCGTTTCATCCCCGAACTGGGCTGGTACCTGGTGGTCGAGCAGAATGTCAGCGACGAAGTCCAGTCGCTGCAGCGCGTCTTCATCTTCAACCTGGCCATCAGCTTTGGCGTGACCGTGCTGGTACTGGTGCTGACCTTGCTGACGGTAAACCGCTACCAGCGCCGCATCGAACGCATCGCCTCGACGGATGCGCTGACCGGGCTATTGAACCGCCAATCGCTGGAATTGCTGTTCCAGCGCGCCATGCTCCTGTCCAGACGCAACGAGCAGCCGATGTCGGCCATCCTCTTCGACATCGATTTCTTCAAGCGCGTCAACGATACCCACGGCCACCTGTGGGGCGACAAGGTCATCCGAGGCGTGGCCGACGTGGCGCGCGCCACCGTGCGTGAAAGCGACGTCATCACGCGCTGGGGCGGCGAGGAATACCTGGTACTGCTGAATAACTGCAGCCTGGCGCAAGCGGCGGAAGTGGCGGAAAACCTGCGCGCCGCCATCGAAAGCCACGATTTCGGCCTGCCCGCGCCGCAGCTACCCGTGACGATCAGCCTGGGCGTGGCCGAGTACCGGCCGGAGGAGAGCGAATCGGCCTTCTTTTCACGCGCCGACAGCGCGCTGTACCAGGCCAAGCATCACGGCCGCAACGGCGTGCACGCGGCCTGAGTCATCCGCCGCGCTTGCGCCTGGCCAGATCCTGTGTGGGCGCCACCAGCGCCCGGTACAGCTCGCCCGTGGCGGCATCCCAGCTTTGCACGGCCAGCTGCTGGCGTTGCACGGTGGCCGAATCGCCGCGTGCGATGGGGCCGGACAGCGCCGGCGCGGCGCCCAGACGAAATACATTGGCCACCGCTTCCGTCACCAGCGGCTGCGCCAGTTCGCGCGCCACCGGTTCGGGAATGCCGGCCGCCTGATACGCGCGCAAGGCCGCGTCGAGCACCGTCACCAGGTAATTGCTGGCGAAGACGGCGGCGGCGTGATACAGGGTCTTGCCGGCCGGATCGATGGGCACGGGGCGCGCGCCGATGGCATTCAAGGCCGGCGTGAGGAAGGCCAGCGCCAGCGGATCGCCTTCCACGCCGCAAAACGTGCCGTCGAAGGTAGCGGCCACCTGTGCCGGGTCGGCAAAGCTGCGGATCGGGTGGGCGCTGGCGACAAACGCGCCGGCCTGCGTGGCCGCCAGCAGCACGTTCGAGGCCAGCGCGCCGCTGCAGTGAAACACGATGGCGCCCGCCTGCCGTCCTTCGGCCACCAGCGCCGCGCAGGCCGGGCCGATCTGGTCGTCGGAGACTGCCAGCATGGTGACGTCGGCGTGGCGCAAGGCCGCATAGCTGTCGACGGGCGTGCCGGCGCCGATGAAAGCGACGGCCGCTTGCGCCGAGGCCATCGACCGTGTCAGCACATCCTGCACGAGGATTTTTCCACCATGCGCCCCCTCGGCTTGCGCAAATAAACGGCCCAGCACGCGGCCCACGTGGCCGGCGCCGATGATATTCAAAGTCACATTCATGGCGATGGTCTAGAAACTCGATCCCGGCTGGCGCAAAAATTCCAGCTCTTGCGGCGTGGAAGCGCGGCCCAGGATGGCGTTACGGTGCGGGAAGCGGCCAAAGCGGGCGATCACTTCCTGGTGGCGCTCGGCGTAGTCGAGCATGCCCTCAAAACCGGGCTGCGCCTGCGACAGCAGCTGGAACAGCTCGACGGCGCGCGCCTGCATGGCCAGGTCTTCCGCGTGTTCGAACGGCAGATAGGCAAAAGCGCGCAGCATCGGCGGCAGCTGGCGGTCCTGCCCCGCTTGCGTCAAGGCGATGGCCAGCGCCAGCGCCCGTGCATCGCCGGCAAAGGCGCGCGGCGTGCCGCGATACACATTGCGCGTGAACTGATCGAGCACGATGAGGCGCGCCAGCGCGCCGTGCGGCGTCGCATCCCACTCGCGCAAGCCGCCGTCGATGGCGGCATCGATCAGCGCGCCGAAACGCGCGCGTATCTGCGCGTCGAAAGCATCATCCTTGCGGAACCATTCCGCGCGCGACTGGCCATAGTCTGGGTTATCCGGCGGCAGGAACCAGAAATCGAGTACCTCTTGGGCCTGTGCATCCATGTCCATCCTCTCAGCATCCAGATCAATTGCGGGCATGCGACAGCTGGAAGCCGGCGATGCCTTCGAAGGCGGCCAGTTCTGCCGACATGGCCGACAGGCTGGCGCCCGTGTTCTTGCCATGCGCGATGGCGACAAAGCGCCATTCCTGCATGCCGTCGTTGCTGCCGATGGTCAGCGAGCCGCCGGCGATATCGTAGCCGCGCTTGGCGGCCATGCGCCGCAGCGCATCTTCGCGGGGAATGAATCCTTGCTTGAAGCGCATGGTGATGGCCACCGCGTGGCGCGACGGCAGCCAGTTCTCCAATTTTGACAGAAAAATCATCGCCATCGCGCACAAAAAGGCCAGGCCCATGGCCGACAGATAAAAGCCGATGCCGACCATGATGCCGATCACGGACGAAGCCCAGATCGAGGCGGCCGTCGTCAGGCCGCTGATATTGAAACCCTCGCGCATGATCACGCCGGCGCCGAGAAAACCCACGCCCGTGACGATGCCCTGGATCACGCGCGTGGGGTCGCTGCCGACGATGGCGCCATGGCCGCCGTACCAGAACTCGGGATAGCCGCCCAGCACCGTCAGCGCGGCCGAGGCCATGCACACCAGGCTGTAGGTGCGCATGCCGGCAGCGCGCCCGTGATACGAACGCTCGTAGCCCACCAGCAAGCCCAGCAGCAGCGCACCGAGCAGGTTCAGCAGGATCACGCCATTCGTCGCCAGCTCGGCCGGCGACCAGTAGGCGCGCAGGAAGTCGATGGTCGGCATTTAGGGCTTTTTCGTCAGCTGCTTTTCAAATGCCACATCGAGCTTGCTGACGCGACGCGCCTTTTGCGGTCCCAGGCCATTGACGAAGGCGACAAAGGCATCGAGTTCCAGCGGCGGGCACAAGGGCGGCAAGCCGGGACCTTCCGTGAGGAAAAACAGTTCATCGCCCGTGCGCGCCATCGTGTAGAGGCGGTTGCCGGTGCGTTCCTTGAGCCGCTCGATGGCGGAGGTGGCGCGGGTCGAGCGCATCAGATGGCTCCCGTGCGCTGTTCCAGCCACGCCAGCGCAGGCGCATCGGTCAGCGCGGCCAGGTGCGGCGCCAGGCGCTCGCGCACGGTGGCGTGATAGTCGTTGAGCCAGGCCGCCTCGTCGTCGCGCAACAGCGAGCGTTCCACGCAGCGCGTATCGATCGGGCACAGGGTCAAGGTTTCGAAGCGCAGGAATTCGCCGAACTGCGTCGTCCCTGCGGGTACGTTCAGCACCAGGTTCTCGATGCGGATGCCCCACTGGCCGGGGCGATAAATGCCCGGCTCGATGGACGTGATCATGCCTGGTTCCATGGCCGTCTGCGGCTCCGGCATGGCGGACTGGGAAATCGATTGCGGTCCTTCATGGACATTGAGGAAAAAGCCCACGCCGTGGCCCGTGCCATGGCCAAAGTCGATGCCTTCGGCCCACAGCGGTGCGCGGGCAATCGCGTCGAGCATGGGCGACTTCACGCCGCGCGGGAACTGCGCGCGCGACAGGGCGATCATGCTGCGCAAGACCAGGGTGAAATCGCGCTTGTGCTCGGCCGTGATCGTGCCGACGGGGACCACGCGCGTGATGTCCGTGGTGCCGCCCCAATACTGGCCGCCCGAGTCGATCAGCAGCAAGCCGTCGCCTTCGATGGTGGCTGCCGAATCCGCATGCGCGTGGTAATGCATGATGGCGCCATGCGCATTGAAGCCAGCGATGGTGCCGAAGCTGGGGCTGACAAAGTGCGCGCGGCGGGCGCGGGCGGCCGTCAGGTGCTCGTCGACGCCGATTTCCGTCAACGGCGCGCGCTGCGGGTCGGCCAGGGTAGCGTCCAGCCAGCTGAAAAATTCGCACAGGGCGGCGCCGTCCTGCTCCATGGCGGCGCGCACGTGGGCCGCTTCGGCATCCGTCTTGCGCGACTTGGCCAGGGTGGTCGGGTTGATGGCTTCCACCACCCGCACGCCCTCGGCCACGGCCTGGCGCGTGCCGAACGTGATGCGGCGCGGATCGAGCAGCAAGGTGGCGCCGGCCGGCAGGGCGGCCAGCGCGGCCGCCTTGCGGTCATACGCGGCCACGTCCACGCCTTCGCTTTCCAGGGTGGCGCGCAGGGCGGCCGGCACTTTGCCGTCGGCGACGAACAGGGTGGCGCGCTCCGGTCCCACCAGCGCGTGCGCGAGGAAGACGGGGTTGTAACTGACATCGGCGCCGCGCAGGTTGAACAGGTACGCGATATCGTCAAGAGTGGAAATCACATGGTGGCTGGCGCCGTGAGCCGCCATGCTGGCGCGCAGGGCCGCCAGTTTTTGCGTGCGCGACAGCGACGGATACGCGGCCGCATGCTCAACCACGGGCGCGGCGGGCATGGCCGGGCGATCGGGCCAGACGGCTTGCAGCACGTCGGTGTCCGTGCGCAGGGTCACTTGCTCACCCAGCGCCTGCTGCAGCAGGCGCGCATTGGCCAGGCCCAGCACGGCGCCGTCGACGGCGACAGTCTGCCCCGGCTGCATGGTCTCGCCCAGCCAGTCGATATACAGCACGCTGGCGCCGGACGGGGTTTTTTTGAGGACGATGCCGCTGCCGGCCAGCTCGTCTTCCGCCTGTTCCCAGTAGCGGCCATCGGTCCACACGCCGGCGACATCCTGCGTCACGACCAGGGTGCCGACGGAACCCGTAAAGCCCGACAGCCACTCACGGCCCTGCCAGCGCGCCGGCAGGTACTCGGACAAATGCGGGTCGGCCGATGGCACGATCAGGGCATCGATATGCTGCGCGCGCATGGCGCTGCGCAGCAAGGTCAAACGGGAGGCGGGATTACTGTGAACGGTTGTCTGCATGGCGGCGAAAAGGTGCTGTGCTGGGAAGCGATCATGATACTCCGATTGCCGGCAATGCAGTACTCACGCAGCCTCAGGGCCAGGATCAGATCAGGATGCCGGGTCATCTTCAACGCTTGAGCAGCTGGCCGGCAAGGCCGACGATTTTTTCCAGCAGCGCCTCATCGTGCGGCAGCCAGGGCACGGCGCCCAGCTTGTTCCCCTTCGCAGCCACCTCGGTCGCCACTTCAGCGCCATCCAGCGTGACCCGGCCGGTGACCAGGTGAATCGCGTGCCTGCCTACCGTCAGGTGACGCGGTTCGAGCGCCATGCGCCCAGCTTCGATCTGCTGCGCAAACACCTGACGCAGCACGGTGCGCCGCATGCCCGCCATCGGCCCCGGTGCCAGGTTGGCCAGGTAAAACAGGCGCTCTTCGCGCTGCACGCTTTGCTCTTCTTCCACCAGCGCCAGGGCGCTGGCGCTGACCAGCAGATCCACCGCGCGGCACGCCTCCGAATACGCCACCGGCGCCATCGGCAACATCTGCGCGGGCGCCAGCCCGTTTGACGTGCAGACGCCGCCCGCGCCTGGATACACGCGTCCTCCGAGGCGCAGCAATACGCGCCAGGCGCCGAACTGGCGCGACAAGCCTTCATCGTCATCCAGCCGCCAGCCTTCGCGGCGGGCCAGTCCCAGCAAGGTACGCAGCGACAACTGGTAGCCGGCAAATGGGGCGCTGCCGTCGCCGGACGGCTCATATATTTCACGATACACCTGGCGCAGCGGCTGGCGCACGCGCCGCCGCGTGACCAGCGCCTGCCAGGCGGCGCGCTGCTCGCCGCTGCCGTGCAAGGGATGCCACAGGCCGATGTCGCCTTGTTCAGGCAATTGCACTGGCTGCCCCTGCGCATCGATGGCCCCCTTCCCGTCGAGCATGAAGGCCAGCCCATCGCCCGTGCGCCAGACCAGCGCGCGCGCCACCGTATCGATATCGGCATCGTCGCACAAGGCGCGCCATTGGTCCAGGCCAAACCACACCTCGCTGGCGTAGCCCGCTTCCAGCCGGCGCGCCAGCATGGCCTGGCGCCGCTTGCCCATGGGACCGGGCATGCCGATCCTCCAGGCGATATCGGGCCGCTCGGCCAGCGCCCGTTCGGCCGGTTTCAGATTGCGTTCCAGCTTCTTGCGGATGCCCGCATGGCGCACCTGCGCCAGCGCCGTGCGCAGAGCCAGCAAGCTTTCGGGCGTGGGGATGGTTTCCACCGCATGGCCCAGCGCCATCGCCAGCGACTGCGACGGTGCGCTTTTTGCCGCGCCGGGCGCCGCGCATGCCAAAGGCAGCAAGACGGCGATCACGGGCCGGAACCATCCATCATCGCGATACGCGGCGACCCGCGCGGCGCGCGCCAGCACCGGCGAGTCTGCCGTGGCAAAGGCGGCATCGGCCGCATACGGTACGCTGCCATCGTGGATGGCGGCGATATGACGCGCCGCCTGTTCCAGTATCGCCCGCGCAAAATCGACATACGCCGCATCGTCGGCCAGCACCTCGGCGGGATCCGCCTCGCCGATACTGTTGCGGTTCCAGAAGCTGCTATGGGGCGAACCGGCCAGCGCCAGCAGGGACGCTTGCGCCAGCTGCGGCAGCAGTGCCAATTCCTGCAAGGTCAATGGCATCGGATAACGGGCGTGGCGCTCCTCCATCAGCTGCGCAAATTGGGCAGGGGCGTCGTCACCCGCCAGGCGCGCCAGCAGCCAGGCCTGGTAGGGCCGCTCGGCCCAGCCCGAGGTTGCGCCAAGAATGCGCCGCGCCTGCGCCGCCGTGCCTGCCGGCGCCTCGCCCTGCAGGCAGGCCAGGCAGCCGATGACATACTCCCATTCCAGGTTGTCATCAGCGGCCGCGTCGAGTGCGTCGAGGAACACGGCGCCGGCCAGCAATGGCGCCAGTCCGGCCTCAGTCACCTGTTCCAGCAGCGTGCGCGCCAGATTAAACCGCGCAATATCATCATGGCCGAAGCGCGCCGCGCGGTGCAACGCCCCCCAGATGGCGCCCAGTTCTTCGGGTGTCCAGTCGTTGAAATCGACCGGCGGCCCCGCGAAACGCGCATAGTCGACGGCAGCACCCTCGAGGCGTGCACGCAGCGCTGCGGCACGGCTGGAGCTTTCAGTCTCCATCATCGGCCTCGTAGCGGCGCAAGCCTTCCAGGTCCAGCACGCGGATGCCGCCGTAATCGAGGCGCAATAAACCCTTTTTTTCCAGCACCTGCAAGGCCTGGTTGGCGCGCTGGCGCGAGGAACCGGACAGCAGGCCGATTTCTTCCTGCGACAGTTGCACCAAGGTGTCCACGCTCGGGTACAGATGCGAATGGAACATCGAGGCCAGGCAGCGCGCCACGCGCGTGTTCAGGTCGAGCAGGCGCTCGTTTTCCATCATGCCGATGAACTGGCCCAGGCGCTCGTTGAGCTGCATCAGCAGGAAGCGCGTGAATGGCAGGCTCGTTTCCAGCAGCCAGTGGAAGGTGGTGGCAGGCAGGCGCGCCACGCGCGTATCGCGCACGGCGATGGTGTCGTATTTGCGCATCTCGCGCTTGAGCAGCGAACCTTCGCCAAACCAGCTGCCCGGTGACAAGCCCGTAAACGTCATGGCCTTGCCCGAGGCGGAAAAATTATTCATCTTGACCATGCCGCTGATGACGCCGATCCAGTTGTCCACCGGTTCGCCCTTGCGGCAGACAAAGCCGCCTTTCGGCACGAAAGTCTCGAACACATCGGCCTCGACCCGTGCCATTTGCACGGGGTCGAGCAGCTGCGCCCAGTGGGCCGCGCGCACGGCATCCTTGAGGCTGATATCAGGATTGATCATTGTGCGATGCACCATCGAAAAGTGGGTAAATGTCCCCGAAAAGACAACTTGGCAAACTAACGCAAGCTACTATCATTGCACAAACGCCTTACACATAAAAAACACAGAGCGCCATCCAACGAGGTGGGGCCTGAGACAAGCAACAGGGAGACACTGGTGCAAACGAATACCACAGCAGCAATGCCGACTTTTCCGCGGCGCTTATTGCAACACGGGACAGTACGGTCCGACAAGCCCGCCTTTCGCGAAAAATACCTGGGCATCTGGCAAACCTGGACCTGGTCCGAGGTGAACGAGGAAGTGCGCGCGCTGGCCTGCGGCCTGGCCGCCATCGGCTTCCAGCGCGGCATGAACCTGGCCATCATCGGCGACAACCGTCCCCGCCTGTACTGGGCCATGCTGGCCGCGCAAAGCCTGGGCGGCGTGCCCGTGCCACTGTACCAGGACGCGCCGGCCGCCGACATGGCCTACGTGCTGCAGGATGCGGAAATCCGCTACGCCATCGTCGAAGACCAGGAGCAGGTCGACAAGCTGCTCGAGCTCAAGGCCCTGTATCCGCACGTCGCCCACATCGCCTATGACGATGAACGCGGCATGCGCCATTACCGCCAGCCGGAGCTGACGTCCTTTGCCGCCCTGCAGACGCTGGGCCGTGCCTATGACCGTGAACACCCGGGCTTTTTCGACGCCGCCGTGGCAGCGGGCCAAGGCAGCGACTCGGCCGTGATCCTGTACACCTCGGGCACCACGGGCAAACCGAAGGGCGTGTGCCAGAGCCATACGGCGCTGCTGGCAGCCGGCGAAGGCGGCGTCGCCTTCGACAAGCTCACCGACAATGAAGACATCCTGTCCTACCTGCCCATGGCGTGGGTCGGCGACTGCCTGTTCTCGCTGGCGCAGGCCATGGTGGCCGGCTTCACCGTCAACTGCCCCGAATCGGGCGACACGGTGATGATCGACATGCGCGAAATCGGCCCCACCTGCTACTTTGCGCCGCCGCGCGTGTTCGAGAACATGCTCACCAGCGTGATGATACGCATGGAAGACGCGAGCAGCATCAAGCGCCACATGTTCAGCCATTTCATGGACGTGGCCAAGCGCTGCGGCGCGCAGATCCTCGATGGCAAGCCCGTGCCGCTGGCGGACCGCATCAGCTACAAGCTGGGCGAACTGCTCGTCTACGGTCCCCTGAAAAACGTGCTAGGACTGTCGCGCGTGCGCGTCGCCTACACGGCCGGCGCCGCCATCGGCCCCGACCTGTTCCGCTTCTACCGCTCCATCGGCGTCAACCTCAAGCAGCTGTACGGCTCGACCGAAACCTGCGCCTATGTGTGTCTGCAACCGGACGGCAATATCAAGTTCGACAGCGTCGGTCTGCCGGCACCGGGCGTGGAAGTCAAGCTGGCGGCCAATGGCGAAGTGCTGGTCAAGTCGCCCGCCACCATGAGCGGCTACTTCAAGCGTCCCGACGCCACGGCCGAAGTGATCGACGATCACGGCTACTTCCATACGGGCGACGCGGGCGTGTTCGACAGCGAAGGCCATCTGAAAATCATCGACCGCGCGGCCGACGTGGGCAAGATGAATTGCGGCGCCATGTTCGCGCCCAACTACATCGAAAACAAGCTCAAGTTCTTCCCCTTCATCAAGGAAGTGGTGGCCTTTGGCCATGCGCGCGACCAGGTCTGCGCCTTCATCAACATCGACATCGAAGCGGTGGGCAACTGGTCCGAGCGGCGCGGCATCGCCTATTCCGGCTATACGGACCTGGCGGCGCGCGCCGAGACCTATGGCTTGATCCGCGACTGCATCGAGCAGGTCAACGCGGAACTGGCGGCCGACCCGCTGATGGACCGCACGCAGGTGCACCGCTTCCTCGTGCTGCACAAGGAACTCGACCCGGACGACGACGAACTGACGCGCACGCGCAAGGTCCGCCGCAAATTCATCGCCGAAAAGTATGCGGTGCTCATTTCTGCCCTGTATGAAGGCAAGACAACGCAATACATCGAGACCCAGGTGAAATTCGAGGATGGCCGCACCGGTTCGACCAGCGCCGACCTGCAGATCTGGGACAGCAAAACGTACCGGCCACAGGGCCTGGCCGCATGATGGAGCACAGCACGATGCAAATGAACGAACCCGACGCCCATTTCGGCACGGCCCGCAAGGCGGGCCCCGTGATCCTCGACCTGAAGAATATCTCGCTGTCGTTCGGCGGCGTAAAAGCGCTGACCGACATCTCGTTCGACGTGAAGCAGCATGAAATCCGCGCCATCATCGGCCCGAACGGCGCCGGCAAAAGCTCGATGCTGAACGTGATCAATGGCGTGTACCGCCCGCAGCAGGGCGAAATCATCTACCGCGGCGAGCACCGGCGCGGCATGGACTGCTATGCGGCCGCCAAGTCCGGCATCGCGCGCACCTTCCAGAACATCGCCCTGTTCAAGGGCATGACGGTGCTCGACAACATCATGACGGGGCGTAACCTCAAGATGAAGTCGAATTTCCTGCTGCAAGCCCTGTACTGGGGCCCGGCGCGGCGCGAGGAAATCGAGCATCGCAAGAAGGCCGAAGAGATCATCGACTTCCTGGAAATCCAGGCCATCCGCAAGACGCCCGTGGGGCGCCTGCCCTACGGCCTGCAAAAGCGGGTGGAACTGGGCCGCGCGCTGGTGGCCGAACCGGAAATTTTACTGCTCGATGAACCGATGGCCGGCATGAACGTGGAAGAAAAGCAGGACATGTGCCGCTTCATCCTCGACGTTAACGACCAGCTGGGCACGACCATCGTGCTGATCGAGCACGACATGGGCGTGGTGATGGATATCTCCGACCGCGTGGTGGTGCTCGATTACGGCAAGAAGATCGGCGACGGCACGCCTGACGAGGTGCGCAGCAACCAGGATGTCATCAACGCGTATTTGGGTGTCGCGCACTAGCTCCAGACAAGGAATAGCAATGAATATCAATTTTTTCTTTGAAGTGCTGATCGGCGGCCTGCTGTCGGGCGTCATGTACGCGCTGGTGGCGATCGGCTTCGTCCTGATCTACAAGGCGTCGGGCGTATTCAATTTTGCGCAGGGCGCGATGGTGTTTTTCGCCGCCCTCACCTGCGTCGGCATCATGGACAAGTTCGGCCTGTCGCTGTGGCTGGCCATCCCGCTGACGATGGTAACCATGATCGTGCTGGGCATGGCCATCGAGAAGGTCGTGCTGCGCCCCCTCGTCAACCAGCCCGAAATCACGCTGTTCATGGCCACCATCGGCCTGACCTTCTTCATCGAAGGCCTGGCGCAGCTGATGTGGGGCTCGCAGGTGCACAAGCTGGACCTGCCCATCGAAGACGTGCCGATGCCCTTCCTGATGGACCATTTCAACATCATCATCTCGCAGTTCGACGTGGTGGCGGCCGGCATCTGCGCGCTGCTGGTGATCTGCCTGGCCTTACTGTTCTCGAAAACCAAGGTGGGCCGCGCCCTGCGCGCCGTCGCCGACGACCACCAGGCGGCGCTGGCCGTGGGCATTCCGCTGCAGCGCATCTGGGCCGTCGTATGGGGCGTGGCGGGCCTGGTGGCGATGGTGGCCGGCTTGCTGTGGGGCGCGCGCAACGGGGTGCAGTTCGCCCTCACCTTCATCGCCCTGAAAGCGCTGCCGGTGCTGATCCTCGGCGGCTTTACGTCGGTGCCGGGCGCCATCGTCGGCGGCCTGATCATCGGCGCGTCGGAAAAACTGGCCGAAGTCTACCTCGGTCCCATGGTGGGCGGCGGCATCGAAGGCTGGTTCCCGTACGTGCTGGCCCTGCTGTTCCTGCTGGTGCGTCCGGAAGGCCTGTTCGGCGAGAAAATCATCCGCCGCATATAACGCCCCAAGAGCATCGTAGGTCGGATTAGCCGAAGGCGTAATCCGACAAACACCCCAACAGCCAGTAAAGGACACGCCATGATTTACCGTGAAGCAGGACAATTCAAGACCAGCTACCAGGCTGACAACCAGATTTTCCCGATCAGGCAAGACCGCCTGGCGCTGACGGCCACGCTGCTCGTCGCCGTCTTCCTCCTGCCGTATTTTGCCTCGCCCTACATGCTGTCGGCGATCCTGATCCCCTTCCTGATCTTCGCCCTGGCGGCACTGGGCCTGAACATCCTGACCGGTTACGCGGGCCAGCTGTCGCTGGGCACGGCCGCCTTCATGGCCGTGGGCGCCTTTGCCTCGTATAACTTCATGGCCCGCCTGCCTGGCTTGCCGCTGCTCGTGTCCTTCATCCTCGGCGGCCTGTGCGCGGCCATGGTGGGCATCGCCTTCGGCCTGCCCTCCTTGCGCATCCGCGGCTTTTATTTGGCCGCCTCCACCCTGGCGACGCAGTTCTTTGTCGTCTGGTGCCTGACCAAGATTCCGTATCTGACCAACTACAGCTCCTCGGGCGTGATCACGGTGCAGAAGATGACCATCCTCGGCTACCAGTTCGACACGCCGCAAAGCAAATACCTGCTGGTACTGGCGATTGTCGCCGGCATGGCGCTGCTGGCCAAGAACATGATCCGCTCGAACGTGGGCCGCTCGTGGATGGCCGTGCGGGACATGGACATGGCGGCCGAAGTGATCGGTTTCAGACTGATGCGCACCAAGCTGCTGGCGTTTGCCGTCAGTTCGTTCTACTGCGGCGTGGCCGGCGCCCTGTATGCGTACGCCTACCTGGGCACGGTGGAGCCGGAAGCGTACAACCTGGACCTGTCCTTCCGCATCCTGTTCATGATCATCATCGGCGGCGTCGGTTCGATTTTAGGTTCCTTCCTCGGCGCTGCCTTTATCGTGCTGCTGCCCGTCTTCCTGAACACCATCGCGCATGGCCTGGCGTTGCCGACCAGCGTGGCTTCGAACCTGGAACTGATGGTGTTCGGCGCGCTGATCATTTTCTTCCTGATCGTCGAGCCGCACGGCCTGGCCAGGCTGTGGCAGATCGCGAAGGAAAAGTTGAGACTCTGGCCCTTCCCCCATTAAGTTTTTGCAGTCGATGTCGGTTCACTTGAATACCAAATAAAACAAGAGGAGACACACAATGAAACACATCAAATCGCTCATGCTGGCCGCCGCCATCGCCAGTGCCGCACTCACCATGGCCGGCAGCGCGCAAGCGCAGGACAAGGAACAGTACATCGCCCTGCCGTCCTACCGCGTGGGTCCTTACGCGGCCGGCGGCTCCGGTTTCTACGGCGGCATCATCGATTACTTCAACCTGGTCAATCAGGCCGGCGGCGTCAATGGCGTGAAAATCAGCTGGGAAGAATGCGAAACCGAATACAACCCGTCGCGCGGCGTGGAATGCTATGAACGCCTGAAAACCAAGCAGGGCGGCGCCACCCTGGTCGAAACCCTGTCCACGGGCGTCGCCTACGGCATCCTCGACCGCGTGGCACAGGACAAGATCCCCATGACGATGATCGGCTACGGCCGCTCGGACGCCGCCAACGGCAAGGTCTTCCCATATGTGTATCCACTGATCTCCAGCTACTGGAGCCAGGCCGCCGCCATGATCAAGTACCTGGGCGACAAGGATGGCGGCATGGACAAGCTCAAAGGCAAAAAGATCGTCCACCTGTACCACGATTCGGCCTTCGGCAAGGAGCCGCTGCCCGTGCTTGAAGCGCTGTCGAAACAGTACGGCTTCGAGCTGGTGAAAATTCCCGTTGCGCCGCCAGGCAGCGAACAGCAATCGCAATGGCTGCAGATCCGCCAGGCCAAGCCGGACCACGTGATCCTGTGGGGCTGGGGCGTGATGAACTCCGTTGCCATCAAGACGGCGCAGCGCAACGGCTTCCCGCGCGACAAAATGCTGGGTGTCTGGTGGGCCGGCTCCGAGGAAGACACGATTCCATCGGGCGACGCAGCCAAGGGCTACACGGCGATGACGTTCAATACGCCGGGCAACTACCCCGTGCTCGACGACATCCGCAAGAAACTCTACGCGTCCGGCAAGGGCAACCTGTCCGACCAGTCGCGCATCGGCTCCGTCTACCACATGCGTGGCGTGACGGCCGGCATCCTGTGGGTGGAAGCGATCCGCGTGGCGCAGGAAAAATTCGGCAAGGGCAAACCGATCACGGGCGAGCAGATGCGCTGGGGCCTGGAAAACCTGAACGTCGACGATGCGCGCCAGAAGGCCGTGGGCGCGCTGGGCATGTTCCCGACCGTGAAAACTAGCTGCGACGACCATGAAGGCTCGGGCGCCGTGAAAGTGCAGCAGTGGGATGGCAAGAAGTGGACCGCCATCACGCCGAAATGGATCGTCGGCGACAAGGCCCTGGTACGCAAACTGGTCGAGGAATCGTCCGGCAAGTACGCCGAAGAGAAAAAGATCACGCCGGCGTGCATGAAGTAAGCCGCGTTCGGGATGGTGTCGGGTTACGCGCTACGCGCTAACCCGACCTACCTGGATACGACGTAGGTCGGATTAGGTCGCAGGCCGTAATCCGACAAGCACCAACATCACATGAAAACGAAGCAGCCATGACACCCACTGCCACGCAAACACCGGACACCGCACCGCCCTATCTGTCGGTGAACAATATCGAAGTCATCTACGACCACGTGATCCTGGTCCTGAAGGGCGTGTCGCTGCAAGTCCCGCAGGGCAAGATCGTGGCGCTCCTGGGCGCCAACGGCGCCGGCAAGTCGACCACCCTGAAAACCATCTCGACCCTGCTGCGCGGCGAACGCGGCGACGTCACCAAGGGCGAAGTCCAGTTCAAGGGCGAGCGCGTGGACCAATTGACGCCGAATGAACTGGTCAAGCGGGGCCTGTCGCAAGTGATGGAAGGCCGCCACTGTTTTGGCCACCTGACCATCGAGGAAAACCTGCTGACGGGCGCCTACACGCGCAGCCTGTCGCGCGGCGAACTGAAAGACGCGCTGGACAAGGTCTACCACTACTTTCCGCGCCTGAAAACGCGGCGCAGCAGCCAGGCCGGCTATACCTCGGGCGGCGAACAGCAGATGTGCGCCATCGGCCGCGCGCTGATGGCCAAGCCGTCGATGATTTTATTGGACGAGCCGTCGATGGGTATCGCGCCGCAGATCGTCGAAGAGATCTTCGGCATCGTCAAGGATTTGAACCACAAGGAAAACGTCTCTTTCCTGCTGGCCGAACAGAACACCAACGTGGCGCTGCGCTACGCCGACTTCGGCTACATCCTGGAAAACGGCAGAGTCGTGATGGAAGGGCAAGCGCAGGAACTGGCCAGCAACGAAGACGTCAAAGAGTTTTACCTGGGCGTGTCCAGCGCCGGGCGCAAGAGCTTCCGCGACATGAAGTTCTACCGCCGCCGCAAGCGCTGGCTGGCCTGATATCGGAGCTGCCGTCATGGACCTGGAACGGGCGAAGCAAGTGTGCCGCGGCTTTCCCGGCGCGACCGAAGACATCAAATGGAGCAACGTGCTGGCGTTTTCTGTCGGTGGCCGCCTGTTCGCGTTATGCGGCGCGGAAGCGCACGGCACGCGCGGCATGAGCTTCAAGGTCGATGCGGAGCGCTTCCTGGAACTGACGGACCGTCCCGGCTTTCGCCCGGCGCCCTATCTGGCGCGGGCCAAATGGGTGCTCGTCGCCAGTCCCGACGCCCTCGACGACGACGAAATGGCCGCCCTGCTGCACCGCTCATACAGCCTGATTTTTGCGGGGCTGACGAAAAAAATGCAACGTGACATTGGAGAATCCGCAACATGACCGATACGCTCGACAGTCTGGAAGCACGCGCCCCCGAAGCGCGCGAACGCGAATTGATGGCCGGCCTGCCGCAGCTGATCGCGCGCGCGCAACAGGCGCCGGGCTGGGCCCGCATCCTCGATGGCGTCAACGCGGCCGACATCAGCAGCCGCGCCGCGCTGGCGCAGCTGCCCGTCACGCGCAAGTCCGACCTCAAGCAATTGCAGCACGACGCGCTGCCGTTCGGCGGCTTGAACACGACGCCGAAGAACGCCCTGTCGCGCGTCTTCGTCTCGCCCGGCCCCATCTTCGATCCGGAAGGCCGCGGCCCCGACTGGTGGCGCTTCGCGCGGCCCATGTATGCGGCCGGCGTGCGCGCCGGCGGCTTGCTGCAGAACTGCTTTTCGTATCACTTCACGCCGGCCGCCTTCATGGTCGAAGGCGGCGCCGCGCGCATCGGCTGCACCGTCATCCCGGCCGGCATCGGCCAGACGGAAATGCAGGTGCAGGCGATGGTCGACCTGAAACCGGATACGTATATCGGCACGCCGTCATTTTTAAAACTGATCATCGAGAAGGCGCGCGAAATGGGCGCCGACATCAGCAGCGTCACCAAGGCCGTGATGGGCGCCGAAGCCCTGCCCGAATCCCTGCGCAGCTGGTTTGCCGCGAACGGCGTGCCGCATGTGTTCCAGACCTATGCCTCGGCCGATATCGGCAGCATCGCCTATGAGACGGCCAGCAATGGCAAACTCAATCCGGGCATGGTCGTTGATGAAAACATACTGCTGGAAATCGTCCATCCGGGCAGCGGCATTCCCGTCGCGCCGGGCGAAGTGGGCGAAGTCGTCGTCACCGTCTTCAATGCCGACTATCCGCTGATCCGCTTTGCCACGGGCGATCTGTCGGCCGTGCTGGTCAATACGCCTGAGTCGCCGTGCGGACGCACGAATACGCGCATCAAAGGCTGGATGGGACGCGCCGACCAGACCACCAAGGTGCGCGCCATGTTTGTGCATCCATCGCAGGTGCATGAAATCGCCCGCCGCCACCCGCAGATCAAAAAGGCGCGGCTGGTGGTGTCTGGCCGCATGGCCAACGACGAAATGACTTTGCATTGCGAAGTCGATAATCCTCATGACGCCAGCGGCACCGAGGCCATCATCGGCTCGATCCGCGAACTGACCAAGCTGCGCGGCGACGTGGTGCTGGTGGCCGTGGGCAGCCTGGCCCAGGATGGGAAAATAATCGACGACATGCGCGATTACAGCTAGGCGTAGCGCACGGATGGCGTTTGCGGGATAATACCCGCATTCATCATCAGCCCCATTCATCGCCATGCAAGAGTCCATGCAAGAATTTCATCACAATCGTGCCCGTGACCTGATCAAGAACGCGGAACTGCTGTTCGACCAAGACGCCGTGCAGGCGTCGATCACGCGCATGGCCGATGTGCTCAACACGCGCTTCAACGCCGAGGACTCGAAAGAGTTCCCACTGGTGCTGGGCGTGATGGGCGGCGCCGTCGTGTTTACGGGCAGCCTGCTGCCGCAACTGAGCTTTCCGCTCGAATTCGACTACATCCACGTGAGCCGCTACGGCGACGACGACAAGGGTGGCGAAGTGGTGTGGAAAGTCATCCCCCGCTCGAACGTGGCGGGCCGCACCGTCATCGTGCTCGACGATATTCTCGACGAAGGCGAAACCCTGGCGCACGTCAAGCAGCGCTTGCTGGACATGGGCGCTTCGGAAGTGATCCTGGCCGTGTTCGCCGACAAGGCCATCGGCAAGAAAAAGCCCGTGCAAGCCGACATCGTCGGCCTGGTCATCCCGAACCGTTTCGTCGTCGGCTTCGGCATGGATGCGTATGGCTACTGGCGCAACCTGCCGGGCCTGTGGGCCATCAAGCCTGAGGATTTGAAGCAGGAGTGATGGAAGTGTTGTCGGATTACGCGCTGCGCGCTAATCCGACCTACCTGTGCCCGGTGGCGTAGGTCGGATTAGGCCAAAGGCCGTAATCCGACAACTACCACCAGTGTTACAGCTTCAACCGCGCGCGCGCCGCATCGTATTCGGCTTTCAGGCGCGCCACCATCTCTTCCACGCTCGGCACGTCGTCCATCAAGCCCACGCCCTGGCCCGCGCCCCAGATGTCGCGCCAGGCCTTGGCGCTGCCGGAGCCGAAATTCATCGCGCTCTTGTCCGCTTCGGGCAAGGCTTCCGGATCGAGTCCGGCCGCTTCGATCGATTTTTTCAGGTAATTGCCGTGCACGCCAGTAAACAGGTTCGTGTAGACGATGTCCGCCGCGCTGGAATCGACGATGGCGTCGCGGTAGCCGTCGCTGACGTTCGATTCCTTGGTTGCCAGCCAGCGCGAGCCGATGTAGGCAAAGTCGGCGCCCATCGCTTGCGCGGCCAGTACGGCGTCGCCCGTGGCGATGGAGCCGGACAGCGCCAGCGGACCGTCGAAGAATTTGCGCACTTCGCCCACCAGCGCGAACGGTGACAGGGTGCCCGCGTGGCCACCGGCGCCGCTGGCCACCAGGATCAAGCCATCGACACCGGCTTCCAGCGCCTTTTTCGCGTGGCGGATCGAAATCACGTCATGCAGCACGATGCCGCCATAGCTGTGGATGGCGTCGAGCATTTCCTTGGGCGGCGCGCGCAGCGAAGAAATGATGATGGGGATCCGGTGTTTCACGCACACTTCCACGTCATGCGCGAGGCGGTCGTTCGACTGGTGCACGATCTGGTTGACGGCGATCGGCCCCACTTTTTTATCGGGATTGGCGGCCTGGAAGGCGGCCAGTTCGGCCTGCAGCTCCGTGAGCCAGGTGTCGAGCAATTCGGCGGGACGCGCGTTCAGGGCCGGGAAGGAACCGACGATGCCGGCCTTGCACTGCGCCGCGACGAGGGCCGGGCCGCTGGCGATGAACATCGGCGAAGCGATAACGGGTAAGGAGAGGTTTTGCAACGCAACAGGCAATGCCATGGCGGACTCGCTGGAAAGTTAATCGGGATGAGAAACACACTGAGGTTGATTATAGTTCAGAAAAAGTACGATCGTGCTGAATTTATCGCGACTGCGCTTCAACCTTCGTTAAGCAAGTACTCACCCTCGACGCGTGCCGCCGTGGCCCGCATCAACTGGGAAACGGCCCAGTCGGCCAGTGCGGCCGCCTCCTGGTGCAGGAAGCGCCGGTTGGCCTCTTCGAAGACAGGCATGCCGCGCAGCAGGGCCGGTATCTCGGCGAGGGCGATGCGCTGGCGTTCCAGCAGCAGGAATTTGAGCAGCACTTTCACCGCGTTCTGCGCATTGCGCACGGGATCGGACGACAGGTAATCGAGGCGCGAATAGGCGCGCTGCAGGGCACCGGTCGTATCCTGGAACGGCCGCCCGTGGCCGGGGATCACCACGCGCACGTCCAGACCGGCGATCAGATCCAGGGTGGCGCGCGCTTCACGAAAGCCGGAGCCGCCATCGAGTTCGGGGAAGATCACGCCAAAGCCGTTTTCCCACAGCGCGTCGGCGGAGATCAGGATGCCCTCGTCGACGCAGTAAAAAATCAGCGAGTGCGGGTCATGGCCTGGGGCTCCCAGCGCTTGCCAGCGCATGTCGGCCAAGGTCAACGTGTCGCCGGGCGAGACGGTGGCGTCAAAGCCGAAGCGCGGACATTGCTGGCCCGTGGCCTGGAAACTGAGGGCGTCCACATCCCAGGCGCGCACCTTGTCCGCCTCCGACACGGGAATGGCCGTATGACAGCCGTATTGTGCCTGCAGCAGCGCGTTGCCGCCGCAATGGTCGGAGTGCAAATGGGTGTTGAACAGGCGGTCCAGGGGACGGCCGGCAAGGCTATGGCGCAGCAGGGCCAGGGTTTGCGGCGCATGCGTGACATAGCCGCTGTCGATCAGGGCCGTGTCGTCCCGGCCCTGGAACAGGATGTTGTTCGACGAGAGCCAGCCGCGTTCGAACACCTGCATGGCATCGGGGAACAGCGCTGGCGATCGCGGCATGGCTTCCTCAGTAGTCGGGCTCGAAATCGAGCAGGGATTCGCGTCCTGGCAATTCGGCCCACACGGCGCGCTTGAAGTCGTCGTCGGCCTTGCTCCAGGCGATGATCTCGTCGAGCGTGCGCAAACAACCTTCGCACAAGCCGCTGTTGCGGTTCATCTTGCACAGGCTGACGCAGGGCGACGGTACCGGCGACGGCAAGGGAAGCGCAACGGCTGGCGGAGGTGGGGTAGCGACCATCATGGAGCGGCATCGGTAAACGTGAAGGCTTTCATTATGCCGCGAAACCGCGCCGGCGAGTCGGCGGCATCGGCATGTAATGTTTCTGTGGATATATTTTCCAAAATAAAAATGATCAAAAACACATCTTCCGGAAATTTATTTTGCGGTGCATTCTCACTCTGCGGGTGCCCGTCCTACAACATGATCAGGCCAGATCCTGCTTGACTTGAGATATTACACAACTATACTACCATCCATACAGATGGCAAATGGATGCCACGTGGAGTTTATGGAGAGATATGGCCAAGCAAGACAGCAAGCCCAAAATTGGGGAATCCGAGAAAATCACGATCAACCTCGGCTTGATCGACCTGGGGCAGATCGATCTGCTGGTCCAGGAGGGATTTTATTCCAACCGCACGGATCTGATCCGTACGGCCATACGCAACCAACTGGGTACGCACGCCGACGTGGTGAAACAAACCGTCGCCCGTAAAAGCCTGGTATTGGGCATGCAGCATTACTCGCGCGCCGACCTGGAGGCGATCCAGGCAGCCGGCCAGCGCCTGCAGATACAGGTGCTGGGACTGGCCAGCATCGCCAGCGACGTCTCCGTGGAACTGGCACTGGCCACCATCGAGTCGATTTTCGTATTAGGTGCCCTGCACGCCAGCACCGTCGTCAAGACGGCGCTCGCAGGGCGAATTCACTAGCGTATTGGTTCGCGGCGATGACCCGGCCGATGCGCGGCACCGTTAAGGATGGTCATGAAACTACCTCTCAACATGTTGGCGCAGATGCGCGCCGCAACCCGTAATCTGATGGGCAGCGGCCCCGCCGCCGCCACCGAAGCGATCCAGCAAGCGCTGTCCGCCGCCGGCCTGGCGCCGCAAACGGCAGCCACGCAAACGCCGCCACCGCAGCCGATGCGCGACATTAATCCGCCACCTGCGCCGCCACCTGCGCAAGCCCGAGCCGAGCAGCCGCAAGCCGCCGCCGCACCAGAAACGCCTGCCGCCCCTCCCACGCCCGCACAGGCGGCGCAGGACTTCGCGCAGGATTTCATGTCGCGCCTGGGCGTGCCCGCCGGCCTGGGCCAGCACAGCTTCGACATGCCCAGCTTCGAACTGCCGAATTTCCACTCGCCCGGCTTCAACGCACCGGCCGCCACGCCGGTGGAGATCCCCGCAGGTGCGCAGTTCATCGACGGCGTGTACCGCAACCATGCGGGCACGCGTTCGTACAAACTGTACATCCCCAGCAGCTATCACGGCCAGGCCATGCCGCTGATCGTCATGCTGCACGGCTGCACGCAAAATCCCGACGACTTCGCGGCCGGCACGCAGATGAATGCGCTGGCCGAAGAAAAGGAATGCTTTGTCGTCTACCCGGCGCAAACGCAGGGCGCCAACAGTTCGCGCTGCTGGAACTGGTTCAACGCCATCGACCAGCAGCGCGACCAGGGCGAACCGTCGCTGATCGCCGGCATCGCCCGGCAAGTGATCGACGAATACCCGGTCAACGAGCGCGAAGTGTTCGTCGCCGGCCTGTCGGCGGGCGGCGCCATGGCCGTCATCGTCGGCACCTTGTACCCGGATTTGTTTGCCGCCGTCGGCGTGCATTCGGGCTTGCCTTTCGCTTCGGCGCAGGACTTGCCGTCGGCGCTGGCCGCCATGAAGGGCGGCGCCATGCCCAATGCCCAGCGCAAGGCGCCGGCCGGCGGCGTGCCCATCATCGTCTTCCACGGCGACCGCGACACCACCGTCAACCCGCGCAATGGCGATGAACTGATCGCCCAGGGCGTGCGCAGCCAGGCGGGCGGCAAGGCGGCGAAAGCCGCTTCCATCGACGGCAGCGTGCCGAATGGCCACCGCTATACGCGCACCACGCACAGCCAGGCCGATGGCTCGCCGCTGGGCGAGCACTGGGTCATCCACGGCGCCGGCCATGCGTGGTCCGGCGGCAGCGATAACGGCAGCTATACGGATGGAAAAGGGCCGGACGCGAGCCGCGAGATGCTGCGCTTCTTCAAGACCGTCAGCTGATGTTGTCGGTGTAGGGCGCGATCTGCCGCTGCTTGTCGGCGATCTCGCACACGCCATCGGCATAGCGGTGGGAGATGGCGATGAACTGGTCCTGGATCTGCAAAAAGGCGTCGACGATCTCGGCGTCGAAATGCGAGCCGCGTCCTTCGACGATGATCCGCACGGCCTGCGCATGGTCCATGCCCTGCTTGTAGATGCGCCGGCTGATCAGGGCGTCGTACACGTCGGCCAGCGCCATCAAGCGCGCCGAAATCGGGATGTCTTCGCCAGCCAGCCCTTGCGGGTAGCCGCTGCCATCCCATTTTTCATGGTGGCTGTAGGCGATCTCTTTCGCGTACTTGAGGAAATCGACTTCGATGCCCAGCTCGTGCTCGGCCGCCAGGATGGCGTCTCGCCCCAGGGTGGTGTGCGTCTTCATGATGGCCATTTCGTGCGGCTCGAAACGCCCCGGCTTGAGCAGGATATGGTCGGGGATGCCCACCTTGCCGATGTCGTGCAGCGGCGCCGTCTTGAACAGCAGTTCGATATTCTTGTCCGTCAAAAAATCGCGGAAGCGCGGCAAGCCGCGCACCTTCTCGGCCAGCGCCTTCAGGTAGTGCGAGGTGCGGCGGATATGGTTGCCCGTCTCGCTGTCGCGCGTCTCGGCCAGCGAGGCCATGGCGTGGATGGTGACGTCCTGCAGCGCCGCCACTTCCTGCACGCGGCGCTCCACTTCCGTTTCCAGGTACTGGTTCTGGTCGCGCAGGAAATCCTGCATCTGCTTCATCGCCAGCTGCGTCTTGATGCGCGCCAGCACGATGGGCGCCGAGATCGGCTTGGTGATGTAGTCGACGGCGCCCAGGGCCAGGCCCAGCTGCTCGTCGGCCACTTCGCTCATGGCCGTAACGAAAATCACGGGGATGCCGGCCGTGGCGGGATCGGCCTTCAGCGCGCGGCACACGTCGTAGCCGCTCATGCCCGGCATCATGATGTCGAGCAGGATCAGGTCGGGCTGGTCGCTGCCGGCGGCGATCTTCAGGGCGCGCTCGCCATTGACGGCGATCTTGGTGCGGTAATCGTCCTCCAGCACCGCGCGCAGCAGATCGATATTGTCTGGCGTGTCGTCGACCACCAGAATGGTTGGCTTGCTTGCCGACGCTCTCATGCCCATCCTTCGTTCCGCATCATTATCCTTGTCACAGTGTCAGCTCCAGCGCATCGGCCACCTCGCCCAGCTGCGCCAGCGCACCTTCGAAATCGTATTGTCCCAGCATGCGCTTCAACTGGCGCGCGTGCTCCGCTTGCCCCGCCGCGACCAGCACGGGGCCGATGCCGTCGAGGTGCTTGACGGCTTGCGCATCGTCCTGCAGCAGCAGCTGCGACAGTTCGCGCAAGCCCGCTTCCAGGCGCGCCCGGTCCACCGGCGCCACGTGCGCCACCGCCGCGCCGCCCGCCTCGGCCGCATGGCCGCGCGACTGCATGGCCAGCACGATCTTCGGCACCAGTTCGTCGAGCGCCAGGGTGCAGGCGGCCAGCGCCTGCGGCAAGCCGTCGTGCGAGCCCAGGCTGAGCAAGTGCTCGACCCGCGCAGCGCTGTCGGCCAGGCCGCCGGCGCCGATATTGCCGGCCAGGCCCTTCAGGGTATGCGCTTCGCGGATCGCCGTTTCCAGCTGGTTGTTCTCGATGGCGGCAACGATGCGCTGCATGGCGTCGAACTGGGTTTCCACGAAGCGGTCCAGCAATTTTCGCATCAAAGCGGCATTGCCGCCCACGCGGCGCATGGCTTCCGCCATTTTCAGGCCGGCGATCACGGGCAGCTCCGCTTCCGGCTGCGCCACCACCGCCGCCATTTCCTGCGGCGTGGCCGGCGCGATCCAGCGCGCCAGGGTGCCGAACAGCTGCGCCACGTCGATCGGCTTGGCGATGAAATCGTTCATGCCGGCGTCCAGGCATTTTTCCTTGTCGCCCACCATGGCGTTGGCCGTCATGGCGATCACGGGCAAATTCGAATAACGGGGATCCTGGCGCAGCTTGCGCGTCGCCTGGTAGCCATCCATCACCGGCATCTGGCAATCCATCAGCACGCCGTCATAGGCGTTTTCCGCGATCTTCGCCAGCGCGATGGCGCCATTGCTGGCGATGTCGACGCGAATGCCGGCGTCGTTCAGGATATGCTGCGCCACTTCCTGGTTCACTTCATTATCCTCGACCAGCAGCAGCCAGGCGCCGCGCAGGGCGCGTTCGTCGTCGCGGTAGCTGCTCTGGCGCTGCGTCTTGCGGCTCTGCCCCGTCACGCCGCCAAACACGAAAGCAATCTGGTCGAGCAGGGTCGAGGCGCTGATCGGCTTGTTCAATACGCCGTCGAGCGGCAAGTCGCGCTGGCGCGCCGCCTCCAGCAGTGCTTCGCGATGGAAGGCCGTGACCATGATGCAGGCCGGCGTCGCATCGATGCCGGCGGCATCGGCGCGGATGCCGGCCAGGGTATCGAGGCCGTTCATGCCCGGCATTTTCCAGTCCATCAGCACCAGGCCGTACGGACGACCCTCGGTGCGCGCCTGCGCCACGGCGCCGATGGCCAGCGCGCCGCCAGACACGGCACGCGCCTCGAAGCCCAGCGCCGTCAGCATGCTGACGAAGATTTCACGCGCGCTGGGGTTGTCGTCGACCACCAGCACGCGCAGGCCGTGGAATTGCTGTGGCAATAGCAAATTATCGCGCGGCACGGCGGCCAGGCCGAAGCGGGCCGTGAAGAAAAAGGTGCTGCCCACGCCCGCTTCGCTGACCAGGTCGATCTCGCCTTCCATCATTTCCACCAGCCGCTTGCTGATGGTCAGCCCCAGGCCCGTGCCGCCATGGTGGCGCGTGGTGGACGTGTCGGCCTGCGTAAAGGCCTGGAACAATTTGCTGCGCTGGGGCGGCGTGAGGCCGATGCCCGTGTCGCGCACGTCCACGCGCAGCACAGCCGCATGCTCTTCCAGCTGCTGCAGGCGGATGGTAACGACGATCTCGCCCTTGTCCGTAAATTTGATGGCGTTGTTGGTCAGATTGATCAGCACCTGGCCCAGGCGCAGCGGATCGCCCTGCAAGGCGTTCGGCACGTCGGGGGCGATGTCGAACAGCAGTTCGAGTCCCTTGTCCTGCGCGCGCATCACGGACAGGTCGGCGATCTGCGCCAGCACGTCCTCGAGGAAGAAATCGACTTTTTCAAAGGCCATCTTGCCCGCCTCGATCTTCGAGAAATCGAGGATGTCGTCGATGATGGCCAGCAGGTTCTTCGACGCCGATTCCACCTTCTCCAGGTAGTTGCGCTGGGTCGACGTCAGTTCCGTCTGCAGCGCCAGGTGGGTCATGCCGATGATGCCGTTCATCGGCGTGCGGATTTCGTGCGACATATTGGCCAGGAAGTCCGACTTCATCTTGGTCGCATCCTCGGCCACCTCGACGGCGTGACGCAGGTCCTGCTCGACGGCCAGGCTGGTGCTCATGTCCTTGAGCGCCTGCAGCAATTCGCCCGTCTCGTCGCGCGACGTCACTTCGATGACGGAACTGAGGTCGCCATTGGCCACGCGCGTGGCGATCGCCACCGCCTCGCCCAGCGGACGCGTGATCGAGCGCGCCGACCAGGCAAAGGCGAGCCCCGTCAGCAAGGCCGCCAGGCCGATGCCGCCCATCAGCAGCAGCGAGGTGTCGATGTCGTTGCGGATCCTGGCCGCGCTGTCGCGGATCAACTGCTGCTGCAAGTCGTCGAGCTGGCCCACATACAGCAGCACTTTTTCCAGCACCGGCAAGGTCTGCGTCTGCATGGCCTGCTCGGCGCGGGCATGTTCGCCGCGCTCGACCAGTTCGAACATCGCCTTGAGCGACACATAGTAGTCGGCGCGTGCCAGGTGCATCTGTTCCAGCAGGCGCCGTTCCTCGGGCCGCCCATCGAGGCCGTCGAGGATGCGCACCTGCTCGTCGATGCCTTGCTTGATCGCTTCCAGGCGCGCCTGGTTCGCCTGGCGCAGCGCCAGCTCGTGCTGGTTCGGCAGGTTGCCGATGCGCGTGGCCGCTTCGCGGGCCAGCCCGTGGATCTTGCTGGTGGCCTTGGCGGCGACCCAGTCGCGCTGCAGGATATCGTCGGTCTCGGCGCGGATGGCATAAATGCGACTGCCGGACAGGACGATGACGACCAGCATCAGCACGATCAACATGGCATAACCGGCATTGATGCGCACGCCGATACTGATATCCCTGAAGCGCATGACTTTCCTATAAGAAATTCTTGAAAGTCGAAGTCTGAGCGTATTCCCCTACAAAATGCAAGGTCTTTTGCAAAGGAAAAGGTATGCCGATGCGCTTATTTGGCCGCAGTCGGGGCTTTTTCAGGCGACGTCAAAGTGGCGATATGGGCTTGCAGGCAGTCGGGACACCAGCATCCCGCAGCGCTGCCGGGCACGGGAACGGCCGGCGGCAGGGCCAGACACCAGCACGGTTGCTTGGCGTCCGGGTCGAGCTGGCCGCACTGGAAGGCGGCGCCGCACAGGCTGCACTGGCTCATGGCTGTGTGTGAATTGGCAAGTGTGTGTCATGCCGCGCCGGGATGGGACGCAGATGTAACGGGCAGTAAAAGGGCTGGCTGGGGGACATATCGGGCCAGACTATAGGATCATCAGGGAAAATACAACAAGATCGCCCTATAATGCCTCCAAGATTTTCTTCTTCCCTGTAAAATCGCACAAATCTATTTTCCGGACTCGCCATGAATCAACTAGCTAACTTGAACCTGGACATGAATGACGACTTGACGGCGGTGTCGCCGCAAATCAAGGCGCAGATTCTGGCCGAGGCCCTCCCTTACATCCGCAATTTCCACGGCAAGACCATCGTCATCAAATACGGTGGCAATGCCATGACGGACGAACGCCTGAAGCACGGCTTCGCGCGCGACGTCATCCTGCTCAAGCTGGTCGGCATGAACCCGGTCGTGGTGCACGGCGGCGGACCGCAGATCGACAACGCGCTGAAAAAAATCGGCAAGCAAGGCACCTTCGTGCAAGGCATGCGCATCACCGATGAAGAAACCATGGAAGTGGTGGAGTGGGTGCTGGGCGGCGAAGTGCAGCAGGATATCGTCATGCTGATCAACCATTACGGCGGCCAGGCCGTGGGCCTGACGGGCAAGGATGGCGGCTTGATCCGCGCGCGCAAGATGCAGATGCCGGACCGCGAACATCCAGGCGAATTCCTCGACATCGGCTTCGTCGGCGAGATCGACGCGATCAACCCGGCCGTCGTCAAGGCGCTGCAGGACGACGCCTTCATTCCCATCATTTCGCCGATCGGTTTCGGCCAGGATGGCCAGGCCTACAACATCAACGCCGACGTCGTAGCGGGCAAGATCGCGGAAATCCTGAAAGCGGAAAAGCTGATCATGATGACCAACATCGCCGGCGTCCAGGACAAGCAGGGCAACCTGGTGACCGACTTGTCGGCGCGTGAAATCGACGAGATGTTTGCCGATGGCACGATCTCGGGCGGCATGCTGCCGAAGATCTCGTCCGCGCTCGACGCCGCCAAGTCCGGCGTGAACACGGTGCACATCATCGACGGCCGCATCGAACACTCATTATTGCTGGAAGTGTTGACCGAGCAGGCTTTTGGTACTATGATCCGTTCGCACTAAAAAATAATTCGGCGCAATTCACCCAGCGCCGATTTTTTATGCCCTTGTAGCTCAGTGGTAGAGCACTCCCTTGGTAAGGGAGAGGCCACGTGTTCGATCCACGTCAAGGGCACCATCGACTTATCCCCGTATCTGAAAAATGTCCATGGCGGCGTTGCCTCTCCTCGCCGTACATTCGTACTGTCTTCGTCAGTCCGCCTTGCCCTGAACACTTTTCCATCTGCTCTGCTATCTGTCGCCCGCATCTCGTCCGCGTTTCAATACACCCGCTCGACCTTCAAGCCCTTCTGACGCAATAGCTCCGGCACGCTTTTCGCTCCGACCAGGTGCAGCACGCCGATGGCGGCCAGGCTGGACTTTTCGCGCGCAAGCAAGTTGGCGATGCCGTCGGCCAGGGCCGGGTTGCGGCCGTCCAGCAAGACCTTTTGCACGAACTGCGCGGCGAACGAGGGGTCTGTTGCCGCTTTGGCGGCCAGCTTGTCGAAGATGGCCGCGTCGGCCGTGCGCCACGCATCGGCGATCTCGCGCGCTTCCTGGCTTTGTTCCTGGTCTTCGATCGAGGCCACGCCGTCTTCCAGGAAGCGACACTGGTCGAGCGGCGACATGGCGCCGAACAGCGCCATCTGGCCTTCCATCGATTCGAGTTCCACCACGGGGATCTTGCGCGCCTTGGCTTGCTGCGACAGATAATTGTCGACGGCCAGATCGGAGCGGTAGCCAAGCGTGGAAAATTCGCCGATGGCCAGCACGCTGGCCAGCATCCACGGCTTCATCGGCGCCACCGCTGCGGGCGCGATGCCGTATTTTTGCAACAGCGGCGCAAGACGCGGCGCCAGGGTCTGGCGGCAGTCAGGCGGCACTTTGCTGCCCGGCGTCTCCATGCCGTATTTCAGCACGGCGCTGACGGCCTTGCGCGGATCGGCGCCGGGATCGATCTCCAGCGCCAGCGCGCCGGCGCCTTCCAATGCCTGCGTCACGGTCGGCTCGAGCGGATAAAAGTCGGGCGCGCCGACGTGGATGGTACCGAACAAAAACAGAGTGTGGCTGGCGTCCTGCACCTTGAACAGGGCGCCCCGGTTTTGTGCCACGGAAGGCGCTTCGGCCAAGGCCGACTGCAACGGCAGCAAGAATAATCCGCAAAACATCACTATAATCTGGCGTCGCATGGTTTTCCTGATTGTTGAATTTTTCATCTTCTCTCGCTAGCAAAGACTCCTGTGCCTGTGTCCCATCTTAACCGCTCGTCGCCGGTCTGGCTGTTTGACCTCGACAACACGCTGCACAATGCCTCGCACGCCATCTTCCCCACCATCACGGCCAATATGAATACCTATATTGCCCGCGTACTGGGCGACGGCGTGACGCCGGCCGACGACGCCATCGTCAATGCGGCGCGCGCGGCCTACTGGCGCCGCTATGGCGCCACCTTGCTGGGCATGGTCAAGCACCACCAGGTGCAGGCCGCGCATTTTCTGCACGAGACGCATGCGTTCGACGATTTGCGCGCGATGATACGCGCCGAGCGTGGGCTGGGGGCTTTACTCAAACGCCTGCCTGGCCGTAAAATTTTACTCACCAACGCGCCGCTGCGCTATTCGAGCGACGTGATGCGCCACCTGGGCTTGCGCCGGCACTTTTCACACCACGTCGCCATCGAGTCCATGCATGTGCACCGCCAGCTGCGGCCCAAGCCTTCGACCCTGATGTTGCGCAAACTGATGCGCAAGCACCACATCCGCCCTGGCCGCTGCATCCTGGTGGAAGATACGCTGGCCAACCTCAAAGGTGCGAAAAAACTGGGCCTGCGCACGGCCTGGATCACGCAATACCTGAAAATGGCCGATCCGATCGGCGTGGCGAAGTTGCCCAAGGCGTTAAATCGCCCCGCTTACGTCGATGTCAAAGTAAAATCTGTCCGGCATTTGGCACGCCGCCTTCACCGTCTGCGTTGAAGGGGATTCCTGGGCTTCCGGTTGACACTGGAAGCCGCACCGCTAGCGGCGGTGACGGACCTCCCCATCAAGGCAGCATTTTTTTTAACGACAAGAGAAAATATGGCAAGCACACCGCCGGGCCAACGCAGGCTACAAATTCTTCAGGCCCTCGCCGCAATGCTGGAGCAGCCGAAAGGCGAAAAGATCACCACCGCCGCACTGGCGGCCAGACTGACCGTATCGGAAGCGGCCCTGTACCGCCATTTCGCCAGCAAGGCGCAAATGTTCGAAGGGCTGATCGAATTCATCGAGTCGAGCGTCTTCGGCCTGATCAACCAGATCGCGGAAAAGCACAGCGACGGCATGACGCAGACGCGCGACATCATCGGCATGCTGCTCAATTTCGCCATCAGCAATCCGGGCATGACGCGCGTGCTGATCGGCGATGCGCTGGTCAATGAGGACGAGCGCCTGCAAGTGCGCATGAACCAGTTCTACGACCGCGTGGAACTGGCGCTCAAGCAGGCCTTGCGCGTGGCCGCCGCCGAAGGCCATGGCAAGGAAAGCGAAGTGGCGGCGCGCGCCACTCTGATCGTCAGCTTCGTCATCGGACGCTGGCACCGCTACGCCAAGAGCGGCTTCAAGATCAATCCATCCCAGGAAGCGGCGCTGCAAATCGCCATGCTGCTGGGGTAAGTCACCGCCGCGGCTGTTCCCATGCATACCGACTGCTTCGCCCTGCTCGACGACGCCAGCACCCCGGGCGCCGGTTCGCGCCTGTACACGGGCCTGGCGGCGGTCTTGCGGTGCAGCGAGGGGGGACAGTGGCCGGCCCTGCTCGAAGGGCTGCAAGAGGCCTTGCAACGCGGCCAGTACGCCGTCAGCGTGTGCAGCTACGAGCTGGGGGCCCACTTGCTGGCCATGCCGCCGCGCGCGGCCGGCCTTGATACGCCGCCGCTGGCGCAAGTGCTCGTCTTCGAGCATTGCACGCAGCTGTCGCAGGACGAGGTGGCGCAGTGGCTGGACTCTCGCGTCGACGCGGACGCCGCGCCGGCCGGCGTGGCCGGTATCCGCGCGAACGTGGATCAAGCCGAATTCACGCGCGCGCTGCACCGCATCCACGACTACATCGTGGCCGGCGACACCTATCAGGTCAACTACACGTACCGTTTGCGCTTCGACGCCTTCGGCTCGCCCCTGGCCCTGTATGCGCGGCTGCGCGCGCGCCAGCCCGTGCCCTACGGCGCGCTGGTGGTGCTGCCCGATGGCGGCGCCCTGCTGTCGCTGTCGCCGGAGCTGTTCGTGCGCCACGCGCAAGGCGAGCTGACGGCGCGTCCCATGAAAGGCACGGCGCCAGCCGCCCCAGCCGAACAGGTGGAAGAAAACGCGCGCCGCGCCAGCGCCCTGGCCAACGACCCGAAGAACCGCGCGGAAAACCTGATGATCGTCGACCTGCTGCGCAACGACATCGGCCGCATCGCCGTCACGGGCTCCGTCAAGGTGCCGGCCCTGTTCGAGGTGACGCGCTACAGCAGCGTGCTGCAAATGACGTCCACCGTGCAGGCACGCCTGCGCGACGATGCCAGCCTGGCCGACATCTTCCAGGCCTTGTATCCGTGCGGCTCGATCACGGGCGCGCCGAAACGCCGCACCATGGAAATCATCGCCGAACTGGAACCGGCGCCGCGCGGCATCTACACGGGCGCCATCGGCTGGTTCGATCCGCCAGCCGCCGGCGCCGCCCACGCCGTGGGCGACTTCTGCATGTCCGTGCCGATCCGCACCCTGGCCTTGCAGCCGGCGGGCCCTGACGGCATCCGGCGCGGCGAGATGGGCGTGGGCGCCGGCATCGTCCTGGACAGCGACCCGCACGAGGAATTTGCGGAATGCCAGCTCAAGGCCCGCTTCCTGACGGGCCTGAGCAACGACTTCGAACTGTTCGAGACCCTGCACGCGAGCCGCGACCATTGCTGCCGTCTGCAAGAGCGCCACTTGGCGCGTCTGGCCGCCTCCTGCGCCTATTTCGGTTTTGCCTGGGATGCCAACGCTGCCCGCGCCGCGCTGCAGGCGGCCTGCGCGGCACGCCCCGACGATGTCCCTTTCCGCCTGCGCCTGGCGCTGCGCCAGGATGGCCAGTTGACGACGCAAAGCGGCGCGCTCAGCGCTTTGCCGGGGACGGTCAACGTCATGCTGGCGCCCGATACAACGACGGCCGGCGACCTGTTCCTGCGCCACAAGAGCAGCGTGCGCACGCGCTATGACGCGGCCTGGCGCGCGGTCGAGGCGCAAGGCGGCTTCGACATGCTGTTCTTTAATGAACGGGGCGAGCTGACGGAGGGCGGACGCTGCAATGTCTTCGTGCAGCTGGACGGCCGCTGGCATACGCCGCCCCTGTCCTGCGGCCTGCTGCCCGGCGTGCAGCGCGCGGCCATGCTGGCCGATCCTGCCTGGAACGCGCAGGAAACCATCATCACGCGCGCCATGCTGGCGCGGGCCGAAGCGATCGTCGTGTGCAATGCGCTGCGCGGGGCGATCCCCGCGAAGCTGGTTATTTGATATCTACCTGCATCTCGTAACCACCGTAGATCATCCGCTTGCCATCGAACGGCAATTTTTCCGGATCCATCATCTCGGCCAGGCGCGGGTCTTTCATGACCTTGTCGTTGATTTCATCGCGCTTGGCGCGCGATTCATACACGATCCAGGAAAACACCACCACTTCGCCATCCTGCAAGTCCACCGCCTGCGGGAACGAGGTCAGCTTGCCCGGCTTGACATCGTCGCCCACGCATTCGCGAAATTCCAGCGCGCCGTATTCGCGCCACACGGCGCCGCAACTGCGCGACATGGCCAGGTAGTCATCGAGCCTGGCTTTCGGTACGGGCACCACAAATCCATCGACATACGCCATGATGTTCTCCTTTGTTGTGACAAACGCGAACAACCAGCTTAGGACAATGATGGCAAGAGGACAAGCGCGGCATTAAAAAAGCAGGCGTTCCAGCCTGCTTCGGTGCCGGCAACTTACAGCGCCAGCGCTTTTTCCACCGCGCCAACGAGTTTCTTGTCGTCCGGCGTCACCTTGCTGGGGAAGCTTTCCACCACTTTGCCGTGGCGGTCAATCAGGTATTTGTGGAAATTCCAGGCCGGGGTCTTGCCCGTCTGCTTGATCAGGTCCACGTACAGCGGATTCGGCGCAGGGCCGGAGACGACCGACTTCGAAAACATGGGGAACTTCACGCCATAGGTGTTGTAGCAGAAATCGGCGATTTCCTTGCTGTTGCCCGGTTCCTGCTTGCCGAAATCGTTCGACGGGAAGCCCAGCACCACCAGGCCCTTGCTGCCGTACTTGGCGTACAGCGCCTCGAGCCCTTCATATTGATTGGTAAAACCGCAATAACTGGCCGTATTCACCACCAGCACGACCTTGCCTGCGTACTGGCACAGGTTTTGCGGCGCTTCATCCTGCAGGCGGTTGAAGGTCTGCTTGAGGATGGCCGGGCAGGCGGCGGGTGCAGCGGCAGCTGTCGCGGTGTCGGCGGCATGGGCCGGCATGGCCAGGCTGGCGCCGGCGGCAAGGGTGGTCAGTGCAAACAGCTGGGCAAAGGTCTTGAACATGAAGGGCACCATGGTTGAACGGAAAAAAACCATTCTATGTCAAACGCCGCGCGCGCGTACAAGACGAACAACAACAGCGATGGCTTGAGCGACATCAATGACCGTGCAGTACTTGCCCAGCGCACAGTTTTTTTACCTATGCTCGGCCTTCCTGTCCCTTTCCTCGCCTTGTGGAGCTGCCATGCCCTTCCCGCACCTGACCGCATTACCCACCGCCCTGCTGGCCGCCAGCCTGCTCATCCTGGTGCCGGCCTGCGCGCACGCCGCCACGACGGCCAAAGCCGCCAAGCCCGCCGCGACCAAGGACGCGCCCGCCCTGCCCCCCTACCAGGCTGACCTGAGCCAGACCACGGTGTCCGGCCTGTCCTCGGGGGGCTTCATGGCGGCGCAGTTTGCCGTCGCCTACTCGGCCACGGTGGCCGGTGCCGGCATCATCGCGGGCGGCCCGTATTTCTGCTCGGGCCAGCCGGGCCGCTTCCCCTACATTCCCTACCTGACGAATGCCTTGAGCACCTGCATGAATCCGGGCAGCGCGCAGGTGGCGCCGCCCGTCGCCAGCGAATTGCTGCGCGCGGCGAACGATTTTGCGCGCGAGCGTCTCATCGACGACACGGCCAACCTGAAACGCCAGCGCGTATATCTGTTCAGCGGAACGAAAGACCAGACCGTGACGCGGCCGGTGGTGGAGCAGGTGGGGAAATTCTATCAACTGGCCGGTACGCCGGCGGCGCAGATCCGCTTCGTCGACACGCTAGTCGCGGGCCACGCCATCCTCACCGACAGCAACGCCGACAAGCCTTGCGCCGTGACGGAGTCGCCGTTCATCAACGACTGCGACTACGTGCAGGCGCGCGACATTCTGCAGCACCTGTACCCGGATTTGCAGCCGTCGGCGACCGCCCTGACGGGCAAGTTGATCGCCTTCAACCAGCGCAGCTTCATCCAGAACGCGTACTCGAGCATGAACAATACGGGCTACGCCTACATTCCGAAAGCGTGCAACAGCGAGAGCTGCCGCGTGCACGTGGTGTTCCACGGCTGCCTGCAAACGACACAGGCCATCGGCGACCGTTTTTATACGAGCACCGGCTATAACCAGGTGGCGGACGCCAACAAGATCATCGTGCTGTATCCGCAAGCCGAACCGAGCCCCGTCTACCCGTACAACCCGAAAGGCTGCTGGGATTTCTGGGGCTACACCAGCATCAATCCGATCGACCCGGATTTCTACCGCAAGAGCGGCACGCAGATGGAGGCGGTCAAGGGCATGCTGGACCGGTTAGGATCGGCTCGCAACAGCCATCGATAACGGACGTAACGGATGCTTGAGAAAATCGTAGCGAGCGGCAACGATTTCTGGCTAAGAAGCGCAGCTGTACTTTAGTACAGCGAGCATCGCAGGCCGGAAAGCGCGCCGCGCAGTAGATTTAATCAAGCATTCTATATCCCGCCCATGCAGATATATTTGATGACGAGATAGTCTTCGATACCGTAGGTCGACCCTTCACGGCCCAGGCCCGATTGCTTAACGCCGCCGAAGGGCGCGATCTCGTTCGAGATCAGGCCCGTGTTGACGCCGACCATGCCCGTTTCCAGGCCTTCGGCCACTCGCCAGATGCGGCCGATGTCGCGCGAATAGAAGTAGGCGGCCAGGCCGAACTCCGTGTTGTTGGCCAGGCCGATGACTTCCTCGTCCGTCTTGAAGCGGAACAGGGGTGCCAGCGGACCGAAGGTTTCTTCGGTGGCCACGCGCATGTCGTTCGTCACGTCGGCGATGATGGTCGGCTCGAAGAAGCCATTGCCCAGCGCATGGCGCTTGCCGCCGGCCAGCAGGCGCCCGCCCTTGCCCAGCGCGTCGGCCACGTGTTCTTCCACCTTGGCCACGGCCTTGGCGTCGATCAGCGGGCCTTGCGTGACACCGGCCTCGATGCCATTGCCCACCTTCAGCTTGGCCACGGCGGCCACCAGCTTTTCGGCAAACGCTTCATACACGCTGTCCTGCACGTACAGGCGGTTGGCGCAGACGCAAGTTTGGCCCGCGTTGCGGTATTTCGAGGCGATGGCGCCTTCCACTGCGGCGTCCAGGTCCGCGTCGTCGAAGACGATGAACGGCGCATTGCCGCCCAGTTCCAGCGACAGTTTCTTGATCGTCGGCGCGCACTGCTCGGCCAGCAAACGGCCCACCTGGGTCGAGCCCGTAAACGTCAGCTTGCGCACGATGGGGTTCGACGTCATTTCGCCGCCGATGTCTTTCGGTGCACCCGTGACGATGCTGAACACGCCGGCAGGCACGCCCGCGCGCTCGGCCAGCACGGCCAGCGCCAGCGCGGAAAACGGCGTTGCTTCCGCCGGTTTCAATACCATCGGGCAACCGGCGGCCAGGGCCGGGCCGACCTTGCGCGTGATCATGGCGGCGGGGAAGTTCCACGGCGTGATGGCGGCGCACACGCCGATCGGCTCCTTGGTGACGACCAGGCGGCGGTCCGGCCACGGCGATTGCAGGGTGTCGCCCGCGACACGCTTGCCTTCTTCCGCAAACCACTCGATGAACGAAGCGCCGAACTGCACTTCGCCCTTCGCTTCCGGCAAGGGCTTGCCCTGCTCGGTGGTCATGATCAGCGCCAGGTCGTCGGCGTTTTCCAGGATCAGGTCGTGCCAGCGGCGCAGCACGGCCGCGCGTTCCTTGGCCGTCTTCTTGCGCCAGGCGGGCCAGGCGACATTGGCCGCCTCGATGGCGCGGCGCGTCTCGGCTGCGCCCATCAGGGGCACCGTGCCGATATGCTCGCCCGTGGCGGGATTGTTCACGTTAATCGTCTGGCCACCATCGGCATCGACCCAGGCTCCATTCACGTAAGCCTGGTGACGCAACAAGGTAGGATCTTTCAACTGCAGCATATGGATCTCCGGTCTGGTTTGAATTATCGACGAGGGATACTATGCCACAGCGCGGCCGATTCCGCAGGCGCGGAACGGATTTACTCGACCTTGAAAGACGACAGTTTCGGATCCGGCGCCGGGTATTCCAGCTTCATGCCCTGCAGGGTTTCCAGCAGCAGGGAGGCGACCACCAGATTACGCTGGGTCTTGGAGTTCGATGGCACCACGTACCACGGCGCGTGACCGGCATCCGTCTCGCGGATCGCCGTTTCATAGGCGCGCTGGTAGCCATCCCACTTCTTGCGCTGGGCGATATCGTTGGGGTCGAACTTCCACTGGCGGTCGGGATCGTCAAGCCGCTCCTGCAGCCGTCCCCGTTGCTCGTCCTTCGAGATGTGCAGGAAGATTTTCAGGATGACGGTGCCCGTTTCGCTCAGCATGCGCTCGAAATCGCGGATCTGCGCGTAGCGGCGCTGGCATTCGGCCTTGTCGATCATGTCCTGCACGCGCGTGATCAGCACATCTTCGTAATGGCTGCGGTTGAAGATGGCGATCTCGCCCTTGACGGGCACGTGCTGGTGCACGCGCCACAGGTAATCGTGCGCCAGTTCGATATCGGTGGGGCCCTTGAACGCGATGGCACGGATGCCCATCGGGTTGATATTGCTGAAGATGGCCTTGACCGTGCCATCCTTGCCCGACGTATCCATGCCCTGCAAGACCAGCAGCACCTTCTTTTTGTGCTGCGCGTACAGCATGCTCTGGCACTCAGCGATCTGCGCCGTCAGGGCCACGGTTTCCTCGCGGTCCATGGCCTTGCACTGGGCCGGCGTCAGCTTCTTGTTCGCCGCCTTGGTGGCGGCGCCCAGCAGGCGCTTGCCGGCAAAATCCTCGTTCAGCTCGAAGTCCTTGCCGGCGCGGAATTGCGTGCGCGCCTTCATGCCGCCACCGCCAGCTTGCGGTGCTCGATTTTTGTGCAGTGATCCATCACCACGTCCAGGCCCGCCGCCCGCGCCAGCTGCGCCGCCTGCCCGTTGACGATGTCGAGCTGCAGCCACAGACAGCCGGCCTTGACGGCGATGGCCTCCTCGGCAATGGGTACGATGTCTTCGGATTTGCGGAAGCAGTCGACGATGTCGATGCGCGCCGGCGCGACGGCAGCCGCCGCCTCCGTCAGATTGGCGTAGGCGCGCTGCCCCAGCACGTCGCGCCCGGCCAGGGCCGGATTGACGGGCAGCACGCGGTAGCCATGGCGCAGCAGGTAGTCGGCCACTTCATGGCTGGCGCGTTCGGGCTTGTCGGACATGCCGACGATGGCGATGATGCGGCTGTCTTGCAGGATGCGGGCGATGTTGGACATGGTTTCTATAGTCAGGCGTGCGACATTGCCCGCCTAGCGTAGCAGAAAAAACCTACTGCGCGGCGCGATTTGCGGCCTCCGATGCTCACTGTGCATTCGCACAGCTCCGCCTCTCAGCCACAACTCACATCCGCTCGCTACGGTTTTCTCAGCAGGACGTTACTGAGAACGCACGGCCGCCATCTTCGCCACGAAAGCCTGCGCGCGCGCCGTCACGGCCGCGTAATCACCCGTGGCGCCCGGGCCACTGAGGCTGCTGCCGATGCCCACGGCCACGGCGCCGCTGGCAAACCATTCATTGAGGTTCTCCACCGTCACGCCGCCCGTCGGCATCAACGGCGCTTGCGGCAGGGGCGCGCGCAGGGCCTTGATGTAGGCGGGGCCGAACATCTCGGCGGGGAAGACCTTGACGATGTCGGCGCCCGCCTGCAGGGCCGTGACGATTTCCGTCGGCGTCATTGCGCCCGGCATGGACAGCACCTGGTAGCGCTGGCACAGCGCGATGGTGTCCACGTTGACGCTGGGAGAAATGATGAACTGGGCGCCGGCCAGGATGGCGGCGCGCGCCGTCTCCGTATCGAGCACGGTACCCGCGCCCAGCAGCACGTCAGGGCCATGGCGTTCGCGCAGCTTGCGCAGCACGCCCAGGGTGTCGGGCGTGGTGAACGCCACTTCCAGCGCCGTGATGCCGCCGGCGATGCACGCCTCGGCGATCTGCAGCGCCGCATCGGACGAATCGGCACGCACGATGCCGACCATGCCCCGTTCGAGGATGCCATTGAAAACCATGTGTTTTTGCATATGCTCTCTCCTGTCAGGCCGGCAGGGCGCCAAAGCGCACTTCCGGCAAACCGCGCACGCCCACCTGGCGCGCATGAAACAATCCGCCGGCCAGCGGTTCGCCCGCCAGCTGGGCCGGGGTCAAGTTCTCCTGCGCCGTCGTGACGAACAATTCGTCATAGTGCGGGCCGCCCAGGCTCACGCAGCTGGGCTGCGAGACGGGCAGGCTGATCTTGCGCTCGATGCTGCCGTCCGGCGCGAAGCGCAAGACCCTGCCCGCGCCCCACTGCGCGCTCCACAGGTAGTCATCCGCATCGATGGTGGCGCCATCGGCGGCGCCCGGTCCCGGGTCGAGCACGGCAAACACGCGCACCCGGCTCGCGTCGCCGCCCAGGTAATCGTCCCAGCGGTAGATCGCCCTCTTCATCGAGTCGCAGAAATACATGGCCGTACCATCGACGCTGAAGCAGATGCTGTTCGAGATAGCGATCTGCGGCAGCGGCAAGCGCTCCAGGGTCAAGTCCAGGTTGAGGCGGTAAAAGCTGCCGATCGCATCGCGGCACGGGCGTTCATCGAGCGTGCCGAAGACAAAGCGTCCCTGGCGGTCGCAGCGGCCATCGTTCAGGCGCGTCATGGGCAAGTCGCCCTCCACCGTGTGCAAGCGCGTGACGGCCCCGCTGCGCGCGTCAAACCACGCCAGCCCGGAGGCCAGTCCCAGCAACAGCACCTCGTCGCTGTCCGTCAGCGCGAAACACGCCAGGCGCTCGGGCATGGCCCAGCTCTGGCGCTCGCCCGTGGCCAGCACCAGCGCATGCAGCTGGCAGCCTTCGATATTCGTCCAGAAAACGCGGCCGCTGCGTTCGCACCAGCGCACACCCTCGCCCAGGAAGTTTTGCGCATCGACCAGTAATTGCGCCTGTGTCCCCATCATTTTTTTTCCTTCCCTTCAATGTGACTCGCGCGGAACGGCCGAACCCCGGCAGCCGACGAGGAAGTCCAGGTCCGCGCCTTCGTCGGCCTGCGTCACGTGCTTGATGTACATAGACTGGTAGCCGCCCTTCATGGCCGGAAGCGGTGCGCTCCACTCGGCGCGCCGGCGCGCCAGCTCTGCTTCGTCGACGTCCAGGTGCAAACGGCGTCCCGCCACGTCCAGTTCGATCATGTCGCCATCGCGCACCAGGGCCAGCGGCCCGCCCACAGCCGCTTCCGGCGCCACGTGCAGCACCACCGTGCCGTAGGCCGTGCCGCTCATGCGCGCGTCCGAGATGCGCACCATGTCGCGCACGCCCTGCTCCAGCAGTTTTTTCGGCAGTCCCATATTGCCCACTTCGGCCATGCCCGGATAGCCCTGCGGGCCGCAATTTTGCAGCACCATCACGCAGCTGGCATCGATATCGAGCGCGGGATCGTCGACACGCTTTTTGTAGTGCTCGATGCTGTTGAAGACGACGGCGCGGCCGCGGTGCTGCATCAGCTCGGGCGAGGCGGCGGATGGCTTGATGACGGCGCCGCGCGGGGCCAGGTTGCCATGCAGGACGGCGATGCCGCCTTCGTCCTTGAATGGCTGCGCCAGCGGCGTGATCACCTCGGGGTTGAAATTTTCCGCTTCGGCCACGTTGACGGCCATGGTCGCGCCCGTGACGGTGAGCGCCTCGCCATGCAATTTTCCCAGCAAGTCGCGGATGATCACGGGCAGGCCGCCCGCATAGTAAAAATCTTCCATCAGGTACTGGCCCGACGGCATCAGGTTCAGCAGGCAGGGAATGTCGCGCCCCAGGCGGTCCCAGTCGCCCAGGCGCATGTCCACGCCGATGCGCCCGGCGATGGCCAGCAGGTGGATCACGGCATTGGTCGAGCCGCCGATGGCGCCGTTGACCATGATGGCGTTTTCAAACGCTTCGCGCGTGAGGATCTGCGACAGTTTCAGGTCTTCATGCACCATGTCGACGATGCGCCGGCCCGTCAGCTGCGCCTGCAGCTTGCGGCGCGCATCGACGGCGGGAATGGCCGCGTTGCCGGGCAAGGTCACGCCCAGCGCTTCGACCATGCTGGCCATGGTCGAAGCCGTGCCCATGGTCATGCAATGGCCGGCGGAACGCGACATGCACGATTCGGCCTGCTTGAATTCGGCCGAGGTCATGCGCCCGGCCCGCACGTCCTCGGAAAATTTCCATACGTCGGTGCCCGAGCCGATCGGCTTGCCCCGGTAATTCCCGTTCAGCATGGGGCCGCCCGACAGCACGATGGTGGGCAAGTCCACGCTGGCCGCGCCCATCAGCAGGGCCGGGGTGGTCTTGTCGCAGCCCGTCAGCAGCACCACGCCGTCGATCGGGTTGGCGCGGATCGATTCCTCGACATCCATGCTGGCCAGGTTACGGAACAGCATGGCCGTCGGGCGCAGATTCGTCTCGCCCAGCGACATGACGGGAAATTCGACGGGGAAGCCGCCCGCCTCAAGCACGCCGCGCTTGACCATCTCGGCCAGGTCGCGGAAATGGCCATTGCAGGGCGTCAGCTCGGACCAGGTATTGCAGATGCCGATGACGGGACGGCCATCGAAGGCGTCGCTGGGATAGCCCTGGTTCTTCATCCAGCTGCGGTGAATAAAACTGTCCTTGTCGTCGCCACCAAACCACGATTGCGAACGCAAGGGGCGCTTGTTCTTGTTGCTGCTCATACTGTCTCCTGCGGGGAAATCAAGCCGCGCGCGGCGGCGATCAGCAGCGCACCGTGACCGGCCAGATTGGCTTGCTGCTGGTCGTCGACGATGATGCGCTTGCCATAAAAAAATCCGTGTTCTTCGATCAGCAGCCCGAGCGCCTGGCGCAGCATGGGCTTGCCGGTAATGACGAGCGGCGTATCGGGCCGCATCTGGATGGCGGTGCTGTTGCGCAGCGCCAGCAGGTCGCCGCTGAGGACCGCGCCCATCAGGAAATTGGCCCGCTCATTGCATTCGATGGCGCTGAACTGGCCCAAGGTGCGCACGCTGAAGCAGGCGCGCGCCAGCCCCGTTTTTTGCGCCGCGGCCGCGCCGGCCAGCAGCATTTTCGGCACCAGGGTTTGCGCAAAACCGCCATCGACCGATTGCTTGATCAGGGTGTGCTGCGTGATCGCCTGCAGCAGCTCGCCGGCAATGGTGGTGCTGCAGCCGAGGATGCGGCGCTGCTCGTCCACACTGATCAACTTGGTATGCGAACCGGGCATGATCAGGGTCGCCGCGCCCCGCAATTGCAGGCGCTCGAGCAGCGCGACGACTTCCGTCTCTTCGCCGCGCATCATGTCCATCGCTTCGACGTTATGCAGGCCGACGGCGCCATGCTGGTTGCGCACGCCGGGAATCAGCCACAGGGGCTGCGCCAGCACGTCGGGCAAGTCCACCGCCTGCATGCCTTGTGCCAGCTGGGCCAAGCCTGCGGGCGCCGGCAAATGCGGCACTTCCTGGACGCCCATGGGCGAAGTAATCATGCCCGAGGCCAGCGCCAGGTTTACCTCGGACGGCGCGATGCCGGCGCTGGCCAGCACGCTGGCGATGGTCTCGCGCAGCGCCTGTTTTAGCGCGCCGTTATGGCCATCGATGGCGGTATTGCGCACGCCCGTTTCCAGCTGCGCCTGGGCGACGACGGCGCCTGCGCGCCACAGCAAGGTACGCGTATTGGTGGTGCCGGCATCGATGGTGAGTATGTTCATGGACAGGTTCGCAGCGTCGGTCAGGACAAAAATGAATGAGGGAAAAACTACCCCATGGTAGAACTGCCCCGCATATCTGACCAATCACTTATTTGACATCATTGATACCGGTTCGGATATGTCAAACGCATCGATATCCTGCACGCCCAAACGGTAGGCAAGATTGAAGCGCCTCACTTGTCCCGGCTGCAATTGCACACCCTGCGCCAGCAGGGAAAAACAGCGCGCATCGGAATATAAATGGCAACTGTCCTGGGTGCTGGAAAAACGCAGGACCCGCCCCGAAGCGGGGTCGGCAACCCGCGCCGCCTCGCGCAGCTGGCCGCTGCCCGTCCAGTAAAAATCATGCCGGAATCCCGGCAAGTGCACGAGCGCGGGCCAGGCCAGGCGTGTAGCGAGCGGCGCCGGCTGGCGGAAGTCGAACGCGCTGCCCGCCACATCGAGCGGAGCGCTGCACGAATGCCCGCCGGGCCAGTAGCGGTCGGCGGCCAGACGCAGCACATGATCACCCACGGCGGCGCGGCCGCCCTGCAGATTGAACAGGGGCGCGGCCAGCGCAAAACGGGAAACCGTCTCGGCCGTGGCGACGCAGTCGAGGTGCAGGCTGCCATCCTCGTCAAGCCGGTAGGCCAGGCGCACCGACAGGCCGTCGTGCGCCAGGTGCAGCAGCAAGTGGCCGTCGTCCGGCGGCGCGCACTGCCAGACGGTGGACGAGCGTGCCGCAGGGGGCGCGGCGCCCAGCACGTCGGCCAGGCGGCCATAGCGGTCGGGCGCCCACCAAGCCCGCACGCTGGCATCGTGCGCGTCGATGGCCACGCGCATGCCGCGCGCATTGCGCAGCAGATGCATCATGGCGCCTGCCCGGGGGCTGGCGGTGGCCGGCTGCGCTGCTGGAATTCGCGCGGCGTGCAACCGAGTTCGCGCTTGAAGACGGCATGCATGTACTGCACCGTGGTAAAGCCGCAACGCACGGCCACCTCGGCCACCTGCCCTGGTCCGCGCGCCAGCAGGGTCTTGGCCGCATCGAGCTTGAAATGCAGGATCTCGTCGTGCACGCTGCGCCCCAGCTCGTGGCGAAAATGCGCTTCGAGCGAGGAACGCGACACGCCCACGTAATCGGCCACCTGCTCCGTCTTGATGCCCTGGCAGGCGTACTGGCGGATGAAGTGGCGCGCCTGCATCACCTGCGGATGCTGGAAGGGCTGGTGGCGCGTGGAGGCGAGCACGTTCAGGCCGGCCGGCGGCACGAGGATGCGCGTGCCGGACAGGCGCGCGCCATTCAACATCTGATGCAGCAAATGCGCGGCCGTGCGGCCCATTTCTTCCGTGCCCTGGATGACGGAACTCAATGGAATGCGCGTGAGCATGCGCGCCAGCGGGTCGTTGTCGATGCCGATCAGGGCCACCTGCTCCGGCACGGCGATCCCCGCGTGCATGCACGCTTGCAGCAGCTGGCGCGCGCGCGCGTCGCTGACGGCGATGATGCCGACGGGTTTTTCCAGGCTGTTGAGCCAGGCAATCTGCTGCTCCACCGCTTCGTCCCAAGACGGCGCGCTGGTGGCGACGCCCCGGTATACGTCGGCGCGCATGTGGTCGCGCTCCATCAAGGCGCAAAACGCCGTTTCGCGTTCCTGCGCCCAGCGGTTGACATCAGCCTCGGGCAGGCTGAAACAGGCGAAACGCGTCAGGCCCGCTTCCACCAGGTGTTCATAGGCCAGCTTGACGATCTTGAAATTGTCGGTCGCCACATAGGGGATGCCGGCCGGGTAATCCTCGGCGCGCGCATACGAGCCGCCCACGGCCACCACGGGCAGGCGGCTGTGGGCCAGCGCTTCGCAGACGGCGGGATCGTCGAAATCGGCGATGATGCCGTCGCCCTGCCAGCGTTCGATGCCGGGCAGGCGGCAGCGAAAATCCTCTTCCAGGAACAGGTCCCACGACACCCGCGTCGTGTTCAGGTAGGCGGCGATGCCCGCGATGATGTCGCGGTCGTAGATTTTATTCCCGTTAAACAGCAGCGCGATCCGGTGCGCGGTCGGCAATTTCATGCTGGTGTCTCCTCCATGTGGCAGCCAGGCCTTTCGGGGCCTCGAAAAACCGTAGCGAGCGGTGCAATATCGCCTTGAGTAGCGCAAGCGTACGGAGGTACGCTGAGCAACGCAGAAGCGATAGTGGGACGCGCAGTAGGTTTGTCGAGGTTCCCCGCTATCGGCGTCCGGCGCGCGTGCTAACATCGACCCACACGGCCAAAGTGAGGATACTGCCTTTCACGATCATCTGCCAGTAGGTGTCCACGTCCAGCATGGACATGCCGTTATCGAGGCTGGCCATCACCAGCGCGCCGATCAGGGCGCCGTACACGGTGCCCGAGCCGCCGCGCATCGAGGTGCCGCCGATGAAGCAGGCGGCAATCGCATCGAGTTCGCTGAAGGTGCCGGCCGATGGGGAACCTGCGGCCAGGCGGCCCGTGTTGATCAGGCCTGCCAGCGCGCACATCAGGCCCATGATGCCGAAGATCCACAACTTGACGGCTTTTACGTTGATGCCGGACAGGCGCGTCGCTTCCATATTGCTGCCGACGGCGTAGATGCGGCGGCCGAACACGGTCTGGCTCGTGATGTAGCTGAACAGTCCCAGCAAGGCCAGCAGCAACAGCACGGGCAGCGGAATGCCTTCATAGCCGTTCAGGGTTTGCACGAAGGCATACAGCACGGCGCCGATGACGGCCAGGCGCAAGCCGTCGGCCCAGGGCGCCGTCTGCGGCAAGCCATGCTGGGCGCGACTGGCGCGCGCGCGCCACGTCAAAAAGGCGGCCAGCAGGAACAGGCCGATGCCCAGCACGATGCCGGGGACCGCGGGTAGGTAGCCCTGTCCCAGGTAGACCATCGGCTCGGAGACGGGCGCGATCGTGATGCCGCCCGTGATGCCCAGCAGGATGCCGCGGTACGCCAGCATGCCGCCCAGCCCGACGATGAAGGACGGGATGCCCCGGTACGCCGTCAGATAGCCATTGAGCAAACCGATCACCAGGCCGCAGCCGAGTACGGCCGCCAGGTTCAGCGCCAGCGGCCAGTGCTGCGTGACGTCCAGCACGGCGGCGATGCCGCCGAGCAGCCCCAGCAGGGAGCCGATCGACAAGTCGATCTCGCCGGCGATAATCACCAGCACCATGCCGCAGGCGAGGATGCCGGTGACGGACATCTGGCGCAGCAGGTTAGACAGGTTGCGCGGCGTGAGGAAACTGCCCTCCGTCTTCCATGAAAAGAAAGCCCAGATCAGCGCCACGGCGATCAGGAGGGCCAGCATCTTGTATTGGGTGAACAGCTGTTTGATACTGTGCGGTTTCATGCTGCGGTTTCCTTGTTTGCGATGTTGGCGGCGGGCGCCGGGCGCTGGTCGAGCGCCGCCGCCAGCACGGTTTCCTGGCTCAGGCCATCGTTGATAAAGTCGCCGCGCAGGCGGCCTTCGCCCATCACCAGCACGCGGTCGGACACGCCCAGCACTTCGGCCAGTTCCGACGAGACCATGATGATGGCCACGCCCTGGTCGGCCAGCGCCAGCATCAATTTGTAGATTTCATATTTGGCGCCCACGTCGACGCCGCGCGTGGGCTCGTCGAGGATCAGCACGCGCGGACGCGTCAGCAGCATCTTGGCCAGCACGGCCTTTTGCTGGTTGCCGCCCGACAGGCTCGTGATGGACAGCGACGGGCTGGCCGCCTTCAGTTCCAGCTTCGCGATCTCGCCGCGCACGGCCGTCAATTCCGCCTCGCCGTCGATGCGCGTGGCGCGCGCGAATTCCTCCAGCACGGCCAGGGTGATGTTCTGCCCCACATCGAGGTCGGGCACGATGCCGTGGTGCTTGCGGTCTTCCGGCACCATGGCCAGGCCCATGGCGATGGCCTTTTGCGGCGAGCGGGTATCGATCTTGCGGCCATCGAGCCACACTTCGGCCTGGCACGGCCCCTGATAGGCGCCGAACAGGGCCGAGACGAGTTCCGTGCGCCCCGCCCCCACCAGGCCGGCGATGCCGAGGATCTCGCCCTTGCGCAGGCCGAATGACACATCGTCGACCCGCTTGCGCTGCGGGTTGTCGGCGTCGATGCAGGTCACGTGGCGCGCCTCGAACAGCACTTCGCCGATAGGTGCCGGCTGCGCGCGTTGCGGGTACAGCTGGCTCATTTCACGGCCCACCATCTGCGCGATGATGCGCTCGACGTTCATCTGCGCCATCGGCGTGGTGGCGATATGCTTGCCGTCGCGGATGACGACGATGGTGTCGCAAATGGCCGCCACTTCATCGAGCTTGTGCGAAATGTAGATACAGGTGACGCCCTTGGCCTTCAACGCGCGCAGGATATCGAGCAACACGGCGATTTCCGACGCCGTCAGCGACGACGACGGCTCGTCGAGGATCAGCAGGCGCGCATTCTTGTTGAGCGCCTTGGCGATTTCCACCAGCTGCTGGTGGCCGCCGCCGTAATTCATCACGGGCTGCGCCACGTTTAGTTCGGGAATTTTCAGTTCGCGCAGCAGCTCGTCGGCGCGCTTGTACATGGCCGCGTAGTGCATGCGCCCGCCGGGCAGGGTGAGTTCGCGGCCCATGAAGATATTCTCGGCCACGGACAGCTGCGGCACCAGCATCAGTTCCTGGTGGATGATGATGATGCCCGCGTCTTCCGTGTCGCGGATCGATTGCGCGCGCAGGGGCTGGCCATCCCACAGGATCTCGCCATCCCAGGTGCCATGCGGGTACACGCCGGACAGCACCTTCATCAGGGTCGACTTGCCGGCGCCATTCTCGCCGCACAAGCCGATGCACTCGCCGGCCCGCACCTGCAGGTCGATGCCGTCAAGCGCGCGGACACCGCCAAACTGTTTGACGATGCCTTTCATTTCAAGCAGATAGTCGGACATGCTCACTCTCGTTGCGGATACGGGGGAAATGTCGGATTACGCGGCGCCCATGGCGCCGCTAATCCGACCTACGGCCGGTGCGGACGGCCGACACCGCCACCGGCGTTTCCGGAGCCGGCGATTGTCGGATAACGGCCGATGCGGGCAATCGTAGGTCGGCTTGGCGCGCAGCGCGTAAGCCGACATCAAGCGGGTAATCAATTACCCAGCTGCGCCTTGGTATAGAAACCGTCATCGACGAGAATGTTCACATTCGCCTTGGTCAGCGGCGTTGGTTTCAGCAGCACCGTGCTGACCTTTTTCAGGCCGTTGTCATAGCTGGAGTTGTAGGCCGGCTTTTCATTGCGCGCCAGTTGCACGGCCAGCTTGGCCGCTTCCGCAGCGATGGTTTTCAACGGTTTGTAGACGGTCATCGACTGCGTGCCGGCGATGACGCGTTTCACGGCCGCCAGATCGGCGTCCTGGCCCGAGACCGGCACCTTGCCGGCCAGTTTTTGCGCGGCCAGGGCCTGGATGGCGCCGCCGGCCGTGCCGTCGTTCGAGGCGACGATGGCGTCGATCTTGTTGCCGTTGGCCGTCAGCGCGTTTTCCACGATGGACAGCGCTTCGGTGGCGCTCCAGTCCTTCACCCACTGCTGGCCGACGATCTTGATGTCGCCCTTGTCGATGAACGGTTTGAGCACCTTCATCTGGCCTTCGCGCAGCATCTTGGCATTGTTGTCGGTCGGCGAGCCGCCCAGCAGGTAGTAATTGCCCTTCGGTTGCAGCTTGGTCACGCCTTCGGCCTGCATCTCGCCCACTTTCTCGTTGTCGAACGAGATATACGCATCGATATCGGCGTTCAGGATCAGGCGGTCATACGACAGCACCTTGATGCCGGCCTTTTTCGCTTCCTTGACGGTGTTGTTGAGGACCGTGGCGTTGAACGGCACGATCACCAGCACGTCCACGCCGCGCGAGATCAGGTTTTCGATCTGCGAAATCTGGCGCTGCTCGCTGGCGTCTGCCGACTGCACGAAGACCTTGGCGCCCTGCTTTTCGGCGGCGGCGATGAAGAAATCGCGGTCGCGCGTCCAGCGTTCCACGCGCAAATCGTCGATGGAAAAGCCGATTTTCGGGTTTTTCGCATCGGCCAGGGCGGCGCTGCTGCTCAATGCCAGCATGGCGGTCATGATGGCTGCACTGATGATCTTGTTCATTGTGTGTCTCCTTGTGGATTTTATTAACAACGTTTTTTAACTGCGGGTACTGCTGAAAAATTTTATGTCTGTGGTGGTGTCGGCTTACGCGCGGAGCGCTAAGCCGACCTACATCAATGGTTGTGGCGTGGCAGGGTCTGGCCCACGGCGCGGTATTTCAGCGCCAGCTCCATGCAGGCGCCCGTTTCCAGCTGACCCACGCTGGCGCGGTAGATTTCCTGCCACGGCGTGGCGCTGTCGTTGACGGGCGGCGGCAGTTCCTGCGCGCGGCGCGCCAGTTCGTCAGCATCGACCAGCATGTCGCACTGGCCGCCGTTCAAGTCCACGCGGATGATGTCGCCCGTGCGCAGCAGCGCCAAACCGCCGCCCACGGCGCTTTCCGGCGACGCGTTCAGGATCGAAGGACTGTCCGACGTGCCCGACTGGCGCCCGTCGCCCAGGGTCGGCAGGTTCAGAATGCCGGCCTTGAGCAAGGCGTCGGGCGGCTGCATGTTGACCACTTCGGCCGAACCGGGCCAGCCCACGGGACCGGCGCCGCGCATGACCAGCATGCAGCTGTCGTCGATGTTGAGCGCGGGGTCGTTGATGCGCGCGTGATAGTCGCTTGAACCATCGAAGACGATGGCGCGCGCCTCGAACACGCCCTCGCTGCCGGGACGCGACAGGTAGCGCTCGCGGAAAGTAGGCGAGATCACGCTGGTCTTCATGATGGCGAAGTCGAACAGGTTGCCCTGCAAGGCCATGAAGCCGGCCTTTTCCTTCAGCGGCGCGGCAAACGGGCGGATCATCTCGCGGTCCGCGCTCTCGCGCCCCGCCAGGTTCGCCGCCATGCTCTGGCCCGTGACCGTCAAACGGTCCGCGTGCAGCAAACCCGCCTGCTGCAACTCCCACATCACGGCCGGCACGCCGCCGGCGCGGTGGAAGCGCTCACCCAGGTATTTTCCGGCCGGCTGCATGTTCAGCAGCAGCGGCACGTCGTAGCCGTGTTCCATCCAGTCGCTCGAGTGCAATTCCACGCCCGCATGGCGCGCCATGGCCATCAGGTGCGGCTGGGCGTTGGTCGAGCCGCCGATGGCCGCGTTGACGATGATCGCGTCCAGGAACGCCTCGCGCGTGAGAATGCTCGACGGGCGCACGTCGTCATGCGCCATGGCGACGATGCGGCGCCCCGTTTCATAGGCGATCTGGCCCCGCTCGCGGTACGGCGCGGGGATGGCCGAGCAGCCCGTCAGGGACATGCCCAGCGCCTCGGCCAGCGCATTCATGGTCGATGCCGTGCCCATGGTGTTGCAATGGCCGGCCGATGGCGCCGAGGCGGCCGCGATCTGCAGGAATTTGTCGTTGTCGATCAAGCCGGCGGACAGCTGGCGGCGGCCCTTCCAGATGGCCGCGCCGGAACCCACCAGTTCGCCGTCCATCCAGCCGTCGAGCATGGGGCCGCCCGACAGCACGATGGCGGGAATATCCACCGTGGCGGCGGCCATCAGCTGGGCCGGCGTGGTCTTGTCGCAGCCCGTCGTCAGCACCACGGCGTCGATCGGGTAGCCGTGCAAAATCTCCACCAGGCCCAGATACGCAAGGTTGCGGTCCAGCGCGGCCGTGGGACGGCGGCAGTTCTCGAAGATCGGGTGCAGCGGGAATTCCATCGGGATGCCGCCCGCATCGCGGATGCCGTCGCGCACGCGCTGGGCCAGTTCCAGATGGATGCGGTTGCAGGGACTGATATCGCTGCCGCTTTGCGCAATGCCGATGATGGGCCGGCCCGAACGCAGTTCCTCGGCCGTGATGCCGTAGTTCATGAAGCGTTCGAGGTACAGCGCCGTCATGTCGATGTGGTCGGGATTGTCGAACCAGTCCTGCGAGCGGAAGCGCCGCGCCTGGCGGTTGCCTGCGGTGCTCATGCGCCGTACCATCCTGCGTCGACGTAGTATTCGCGTCCCGCGCACTTGGCCGCGTTGTCCGACGCGAGGAACAGCGCCAGCGCCGCCACGTCTTCCGGCTCCACGCGCAGCTGCAGGCATTGGCCCTGCAGGATCACGGCTTCCGCTTCCGGCGTATGCCACAGCTTTTCCTGGCGCGGCGTGCGCACGGCGCCGGGAATGATGCAGTTGACGCGGATGCCGTCGACGCCCAGGTCGCGCGCCAAGCCACGCGTCAGGCCCTCGATGCCGGCTTTGGCCGTCATGTAGATCGACAGGCGCGCTTGCGCCAAATGCCAGGAAATCGACCCCAGGTTGAGAATCACGCCGCTGCCCTTGGCGCGCATGGCCGGCGCTACGGCCTGGGCGCAGAAATACTGGTGGCGCAGGTTCACGGCCATGCGCTCGTCCCAGTAGGCGGGCGTGACGTCCTGCAGTTCGTGGCGGTCGTCATTGGCCGCATTGTTGACGAGGATATCCGTGGCGCCCGCGCTGTGTGCGATCTCGGCGAAGGTGGCGGCCAGCGCGCCCAGGTCCGTCAGGTCGCAATAGCGGAAAACGGGCGGCTGCGGCAGGTGGGCCAGCTTGTCCTGCAGCGCCAGCGACGCCTCGCGGGCGATGTCGAGAAAGGTGACGTGGGCGCCCTGGCGCGCGAACGCCTCGACGATGGCCACGCCGATGCCGGTGCCGCCGCCCGTGATGACGACCCGCTTGCCGGCCAGGCTGGGATAGATTGCATGTTGCATGGTATCTCTCTTTTTAGAAACGCATAACCAAACCTACTGCGCGTCGAGATTTGCGGCCTCCGATGCTCACTGTGCATGCGCACAGCTCCGCTTCTCAGCCACAACTCTCATCCGCTCGCTACGGTTTTGTTAAGCGTTCCAAGTTAATAAATAATCAAAGCAAGCCACGCTGGGCCAGGTTCTGGTACAGCGCGCGCACGCCGAACGTCCAGGGAGGAATCGCATCGCAGCGCTGCACTTCGTTGACCAGCGCGCCCAGCGAGGCGCTGGCAATCGTCACGCGGTCGCCCAGGTGGTGCGTAAAGCCGCCGCCCTGCGCGCCGCGGTCCTTTACGGGCGAGAACATGGTCCCGAGGAACAGCATGAAACCGTCCGGATACTGGTGGTACTGGCCTGCCGTCTGGCGCACCAGGTCAAGCGGGTCGCGGCTGATTTCGCGCATGAAGCTGGCACCTTCGAGCACAAAGCCGTCGTCCGCGCCTTCGATCAGCAGCGACACTTCCGCCTCGCGCACGGTGTCGAGCGTGAAGTGCTCGTCGAACAGGCGGATGAAGGGGCCGATGGCGCAGGAGCCGTTGTTGTCCTTGGCCTTGCCCAGCAAGAGGGCGCTGCGCCCTTCGATGTCGCGCAGGTTGACGTCGTTGCCCAGGGTCGCCCCCAGCACCTCGCCACGGCTGTTGACGGCCAGGACGATCTCGGGCTCCGGGTTGTTCCAGGCGGACGATGGCAGCAAGCCCACTTGCGCGCCGCAGCCCACCGACGACATCGGCTGCGCCTTGGTAAACACTTCCGCATCGGGGCCGATGCCCACTTCCATGTATTGCGACCAGGCGCCGCGCTGCTGCAGCTGCTGTTTCAGGCGCTGCGCCGCGTCCGAGCCAGGCGTCAGTGCCGACAAGTCGCCGCCCAATGTCATTTGCAGGGCGGTGCGCAAGCTCGCCGCGCGCGCCGCGTCGCCGCCCGCCTGCTCCTCGATCACCCGTTCGAGCAGGCTGACGGCAAAAGTCACGCCGCAGGCCTTGACGGCCTGCAGGTCGCACGGCGCCAGCAGCAGCGGCTCGCCGGCCGGCGCGGCCAGCGCCTGCTCCAGCAGCGACTGCACGGGGCCGAGCGCGATGCCGGGCGCATGGCGGACGATCTCGAGCGCATCGCTGCGCTCAAACAGCTCGGCCACCGTCGCCACCGTCTGCGTGATGTCGACCACTTCGCCGCCGCGCACGGCGACGACGCACGGGCCGTCACGCCAGATGCGGCCGACAAGGAGGGCCTGCGCCAGGTCGGCGGGCAACAGGGAGGCGGGGGAAATCGGCTGCATGGCAAGCTTTCAAAAGGTCGTGACGGGATGGCCGGTGTTCAAGTTCGGACCGATTCTGCGCGCCGCCCTGTGTCGCCGCAATTACGAAAATCACCAAATTGAATGATGATTATTGGTATTGCAGCGCACCAAAAAAAGCCGCCGCGCGGCCCCTGTTTCCGCCCTCTCAGCAGGCGGAAAGGCGTGCCATGGCGCATTGCATCAATTGACCCGTCGATATCGTTTTGGATATCAGCAATGCGAAAAAAGTGATTGGTGAGGGATGGATGGACAAACTAGTATCAGCCGTGGCCTGCAATCGGCCATTCGCACGGAGCCCGCCCACTGGACGACGGCCCTGGCACATTCAACTATCGAAGACGGTGGAGACCTGAAATGAAAACAACAATGAAAATGCTGACCGCGAGCCTGGCGCTGGCCATCTCCGGCATGGCGGTAATGCCCGTGGCAAGCGCCGCAGACAAGGGCGCAATCGGCATTTCGATGCCGACCAAATCGTCCATGCGCTGGATCGCCGACGGCGACAACATGGTCAAGGTATTCAAGGAGCGCGGCTACAAGACGGACTTGCAGTTTGCCGACGACGATATCCCGAACCAGCTGGCGCAGGTGGAAAACATGATCACCAAGGGCGCCAAGGTGCTGGTGATCGCCGCCATCGACGGCACCACCCTGTCGAACGTGCTGCAAAAAGCGGCCGACAAGGGCATCAAGGTCATCTCGTATGACCGTTTGATCCGCGGCACGAAAAACATCGATTACTACGCCACCTTCGACAACTTCCAGGTCGGCGTGCTGCAAGCGGGCTATATTGAATCGGCGCTGAAACTCAAGGAAGGCAAGGGCCCGTTCAATATCGAACTGTTCGGCGGCTCGGCCGACGACAACAATGCGCACTTCTTCTACAACGGCGCGCTGTCGGTGCTGAAACCCTACATCGACAGCGGCAAGCTGGTGGTGCGCTCGAAGCAGATGGGCATGGAAAAGGTCGCCACCCTGCGCTGGGATGGCGCCGTGGCGCAGGCCCGCATGGACAACCTGCTCAGCGCCTACTACGGCAATGCCCGCGTCGACGCCGTGCTGTCGCCATATGACGGCTTGAGCATCGGCATCCTGTCCTCGCTCAAGGGCGTCGGCTACGGCACGCCGAAGCAGCCGTTCCCGGTGGTGACGGGCCAGGATGCGGAAATCCCGTCGGTGAAATCGATCATCCGCGGCGAACAGGCATCGACCGTGTTCAAGGACACGCGCGAACTGGCCAAGGTCACGGCCAACATGGTCGACGCGATGATGAGCGGCAAAACGCCGACCGTCAACGATACGAAGACCTATAACAACGGCGTGAAAGTCGTGCCGTCCTACCTGTTGAAACCGGTCACAGTCGACAAGGCGAACTGGAAGCAGGTGCTCGTCACCGGCAGCGGCTACTACACGGAAGCGCAAGTGAAATAAGCATCCAAGGTACTGAAGGCCCGGCGCAGCCGGGCCTTTCGCTTCACGCACTATCAAGAACAAGACTGCCGCACGACCGATGCCGACCAGCGCGGCCGTGCCAGAGAGGTTATATGACGAACACTATCCTGGAAATGCGCGGGATACGCAAAACATTCCCGGGCGTCGTTGCGCTCGACAATGTCAACCTGCGGGTACGCAGCGGCGAGATCCACGCCATCGTCGGCGAAAACGGCGCCGGCAAATCGACCCTGATGAAAGTGCTCAGTGGCGTCTACGGCCATGGCAGCTATACGGGCGACATCGATTACCTGGGCCAGACGCGGCACTTCCGCGGCATCAAGGACAGCGAAGAAATCGGCATCATCATCATCCACCAGGAACTGGCGCTGGTGCCCCAGTTGTCGATCGCCGAGAATATCTTCCTCGGCAACGAACCGTCCAGCATGGGCGTCATCGACTGGGAATACGCGCAAAGCAAGACGCGCGAACTGCTGCACAAAGTCGGCTTGAAAGAGTCACCTGACACCCTGATCACCAACCTGGGCGTGGGCAAGCAGCAGCTGATCGAGATCGCCAAGGCGCTATGCAAGGACGTCAAGCTGCTGATCCTCGACGAGCCGACGGCCAGCCTGAACGAAAGCGACAGCGCGGCCTTGCTGGACCTGCTGCTGGGCCTGAAAGCCCAGGGCATCGCCTCGATCCTGATTTCGCACAAGCTCAATGAAATTTCAAGAGTCGCCGATGCCATCACGGTGCTGCGCGACGGGAACACGGTTGACAGTTTCGACTGCCGCGTGGAGCCCGTCAGCGAAGACCGCATCATCGAAAAAATGGTCGGACGCGAAATGGCCGACCGCTATCCGCCGCGCACGCCGACGATAGGCGAGACCATTTTCGAAGTGCGCGACTGGCGCGTCTTCCATCCCGAGCATGCCGACCGTCCCGTCATCAAGGGCATCAATATGCACGCGAAAAAGGGAGAGATCATCGGCATCGCCGGCTTGATGGGCTCCGGGCGCACGGAACTGGCAATGAGCATTTTCGGCCGCGCCTACGGCCAGCGCATCAGCGGCACGGTGCTCAAGAATGGCCAGGAGATCGACGTCAGCACCATCGGCAAGGCGATCGCGCACGGCCTCGCGTATGTGACGGAAGACCGCAAGGGCCTGGGCCTGATCCTCGAGGAAGACATCCAGAAAAACACCAGCCTGGCCAACCTCGATGCGATTTCCAAACACATGGTGATCGACGAGCAGCGTGAATTCAGCGTGGCCGAGGATTTCCGCCGCAAGCTCAAGACACGTTGCTCGAGCGTGGCGCAGAAGGTGGTCAATCTGTCCGGCGGCAACCAGCAGAAAGTGGTGCTGGCGAAGTGGCTGTTTTCGCGCCCCGACGTGCTGATCCTCGATGAACCGAGCCGCGGCATCGACGTGGGCGCCAAGTACGAGATCTACAGCATCATCAGCGACCTGGCCGCGGAAGGCAAATGCATCATCATGATCTCGTCGGAAATGCCGGAATTGCTGGGCATGTGCGACCGGATCTATGTCATGAACGAAGGCCGCTTCGCGGCAGAACTGAGCGCGGCAGAAGCATCGCAGGAGCGAATCATGCGCGCGATCGTTACACACGGAGAAAACAATGGACAATAAATTGACAGCAGGCGCGCCGGCAGCAGCAGCGCCAGCGGCCGCGCCGCAAGCGAAAAGCTATGCCGGCTTTTTGAAGAACAATATGCGCGACTACGGCATGCTGCTCTCGCTGATCGTCATCATGGGCTTTTTCCAGTACATGACCGACGGCACCCTGATGCAGCCGCTGAACCTGACCAACCTGGTACTGCAAAACAGCTACATCGTCATCATGGCGCTGGGCATGCTGATGGTCATCGTGGCCGGCCATATCGATTTGTCCGTCGGCTCGGTGGTCGGCTTCGTGGGCGCCCTGGCGGCCGTCCTGATCGTCAACTACAACATGAATTTTGTCGCCGCCAGCATCCTCTGCCTGCTGGCCGGCGCCGTCATCGGCGGTGCGCAAGGCTATTTCGTCGCCTTCTTCAAGATCCCGTCCTTCATCGTCACCCTGGCCGGCATGCTGGTGTTCAAGGGCCTGACCCTGGCGCTGCTCGCTGGCCAGTCGGTCGGCCCCTTCCCGGAAGGCTTCCAGATGCTCAGCTCCGGCTTCCTGCCCGACCCGTTCGGCGGCGAAAACCTGCGCGGTCTGTCTCTGCTGCTGGGCGTGATCGCCGCCGCGGCGCTGATCATCACCTCGCTGCGCAGCCGCGCCAAGCAACTGAAGCACGGCATGGAAAACGAGCCGCGCGCTTTCTTCCTGCTGAAAAACGCGGTCTTTGCCGCCGTGATGGTGTATTTCAGCTATCTGCTGGCGTCGTACCGCGGCTTCCCCAACGTGCTGGCCGTCATGTCGCTGCTCATCGTCGCCTACACCTTCATTACCAACCGCACCGTGCTGGGCCGGCGCGTGTATGCCGTGGGCGGCAACGAAAAGGCGGCGCGCCTGTCCGGCATCAAGACGGAACGGGTCAGCTTCTACACCTTCGTCAACATGGGCATGCTGGCCGCGCTGGCCGGCCTGATCTTCGCGGCGCGCCTGAATACGGCCACGCCGAAGGCCGGCACGGGTTTCGAGCTGGACGTGATCGCCGCCTGCTTCATCGGCGGCGCCTCGGCCTCGGGCGGCGTGGGCAAGGTGATGGGTGCCGTCATCGGCGCCTTCATCATGGGCGTGATGAACAACGGCATGTCCATCATGGGCATCGGCATCGATTACCAGCAGGTGATCAAGGGCCTGGTGCTGCTGGCGGCCGTCTTTATCGACGTGATTAATAAAAATAAATGAGAAGAACAAGGAAGCACAGGTTCGAGCCTTAGGGGGCTCTGGCCGGCGCTTGCGCCGGCCTTTTTTATGCGGCGGCTAAGCGCGCCGCACGGTCGCCCCACCACGCCGCTTCCTCGAACACGGAAAAGCCCGACAGATCGGCATGCGCGAACAGGATGGCGCCGTCGTGCTCGCGCAGCGCTTTCAGCCCCGCATTGCTGCGAAATCCCGGCAACGGTGCCGCCATGGCGTGGCCGCGCACGGTGATGTCGACCCGTTCGACGCAATTGGCAAAATCGCGTCCATACGCCGTCTTCAAATCGACGCTGGCCAGCGCCAGCAATTCTTCGGGCGTGGCCGTATCGAGCCATTTGCGCGCTTGCTGCGGCGTGCGGTCGGATAAGGCCACGTAGGCGCTGAAGACGGTTTTCTCGGGCGGGCGCACGCGGATGTCCTGGTGCGTGGAGACGACATAGCCGAGGCCCGGCTCCTGGTACACGACGTTGTCCCAGCACAGCGGTGCATGCGGCAGTTCGTCGGGAAAGCGTTTAAGTAAAAAATTGGCCACCATCCACGGCGCATACGCGGGCGTGTGGCACTTCGCGTCAAAGCCATAGGCGGCGATGTTGTCCACCACACGCGCCGCGACATACAGCGGCATGGCGCAGATGGCCTTGCGCGCCTTGACCAGGTAGGTGCGCGGCTGGCCGTCGACCAGTTCCAGGCACAGCGCCTCCACGCCGCTGGCCGTCGTCGTGAGGGAAACCACCGTGCCCGCATGGCGTTGGACGCCCGAGGCCTGCTCCATGGCCGTGGCGACCGGCTGCATGCCGCCCGGCCAGGTCAGCCAGGCGCCATTGCCCGCGTTGGCCGCTTGGCCCCAGCGGCTGCAGTAGTAATGCAGGCCGGCCCAGGCCGAGACCTGGTCGTAGCGCGTGCCGTAGTCGTCGCGGCAGCAGTAATTCAAATACCAGTGCAAGGTGGGCGAGGTATAGCCTTCGCGTTCCATCCACTGTTTTAAGGTGATGCTATCGAGCGCCTGCCAGGCCGGGTCTTGCGACGATTCCACGGTAGGAAAAACGAAGACGCGCTTGCCATCGTTGCCATGCGCCTGGCGCAGGCGCCGCACATCGGAAAAGAAGCGCTCGTGCTGCGCCAGTTCATCGGCGGAGATGCCTTCGGTGGGAATGAAGCCATCCTGCCACTGGCCGTTGAACAGCAAGCGCTCCTCGGGCGCATGCAGGATGTAGCGCTCGTCGTAAGTGGGCTTTTCCGCCTGCGGATCGCGCTCGATGATGCCCAGGTCGAACAGGATTTCGCGCACATGCGTCGATTCGGGCGACGGTAGCGGCAGGTAGTGGCCACCGGTCGGATAAGCGAGATCGCCGAAATGGCCGCCGGCCGCGTTGCCGTAGGGCTGGGGGCCGTCGATCATGAGGAAATCCTTGTGCCCCAGTTTATTCAGACGCCAGGCGGCCGTCAGGCCGGCGATGCCCGAACCGAGGATGGCCACGTCGGTGCGCAAGGTGCGTGAAGGTGGCGGCAGCGCCTTGCGTTCACGCAGCAGCTCACGCAAATAGTGGCCCTCGCTGCGGCCCGGGTACAGCACCTTGGGCGTGATTTCCTGCCAGCGCAGGTAGGCGGCGATGCTGCCGATGCCGGCGGCGGCCGCCGCTGCCGTGCCGCCGGCGGCCCACAGCATGAAGGAACGGCGCTGCATCAGCGGATCACCCGGTTCCAGTCCTGCTCGAATTCATGCACGAGCGACTGGGTATTGAGGCGATTCGGTGCCATCGGCAGCGGCTGCATGTCGGGCGGGAAGATGAACATTTCACGCGTGGTGTCCGCATTCAGGTAGCGCATGGGCAGGCGGTATTTCGTCGGCGGTGTGTAGTCGAGCTGCGGCGAGGCGAGGATAAATCCCCATTCGCCGAACGAGGGCACGTAGGCGTGGTAGGGCCAGGTGCGCATGCCCACTTCGCGCAGGGTCGAATTGATGGTCCAGTAGGCGTGCGGGGCAAAGAACGGCGACGTCGATTGCACCACCATCAAGCCCTTGGCCGCCAGGTGCTTTTTCACCAGGTCGTAGAACGGCACCGAATACAGTTTGCCGAGCGCGAAGCTGGACGGATCGGGGAAATCGACGATGGCTGCATCGAACATGTCGCCGTTGTTGCGCAGCCAGACGGCGGCATCGACATTGACGACGGTGACGCGCTTGTCCGAGAACGAATTATTATTCAGCTTGGCCAGTTCCGGGCGCGTGGTAAACGCGGCCGTCATGGCGGGGTCGAGGTCGACCACAGTGACGTGTTCGATGTGGGGATAACGGAGGATTTCGCGCAGGGCCAGGCCATCGCCGCCGCCCAGCACCAGCACGCGGCGCGCCCACGGCAGCGCTTCCAGCACCGGATGCACGAGCGCCTCGTGGTAGCGGTACTCGTCGCGCGAGGAAAACTGCAGGTTGCCGTTGATGTACAGCCGCGTATCGTCCTTCCAGCGCGTGATCACCAGGCGCTGGTAGGGCGTGGTGGTGGAGTACACGATCTGGTCGCCGAACAGGCCATGTTCTCCCCAGGCCACCATGCGGTCGGACATGGCAAAGCCGGCAATCAGCAGCAGCATCACGGCGCAGGCGCGCAGCAAACGCCCCGTGAGGTTCTTCAGTTCCGCGCGGAAGACATAGATGCTCCACAGGCCCACGCCCACGTTGAGCATGCCGAACAAAAAGCCCGTGCGCACCAGGCCCAGATACGGCGACAGCACGAGCGGGAACAGCAGGGAGACGGCCAGCGCCCCCAGGTAGTCGAAGGTGAGCACGCGGCTGACCAGTTCGGAAAATTCCGTCTGGCGCGTGTTCAGGGCGCGCATCACCAGCGGCACTTCCATGCCGACCAGTGCGCCGATCAGGAACACCATCACATACAATAAGGTGCGAAATGGCGCGGCCATCCACGAAAAGGTCATGAACAGGATGGCGGCCGACAGGCCGCCGATCAGGCCCACGGCCAGTTCGATGTCGACGAAGCGCGAGAGCACGTCGTCGTCCTTCACGTACTTGGAAAAATGAGCACCTATGCCCATGGCAAACAGGTAGCAGCCGATGATGGTGGAAAACTGCAGGATGGAGTCGCCGAGCAGGTAGCTGGACATGGCGCCAGCGATCAGTTCATACGCGAGGCCGCAGGAGGCGACCACGAAGACGGACAAAATCAGAATCTTTTTGTTCATTGGACTTTTTTTTGTTCTAATATGCGTTGACGTTATCAAATACTCATTGCGAGGAAAGCCGTGCCCGCCATCCTAAACTATCTGATCCATCTTATACTGGCCGCCGCGCTGCTGATTGCCTTTTTTATCATCTACACGCGCGTCACGCCGTATAACGAAGTGCTGCTGATCCGCCAGGGCAACCAGGCGGCGGCCCTGTCGCTGGGCGGCGCGCTGCTAGGCTTTTCCGCCACCATCGCCTCGTCCCTGATGCACACGGCCGACTACCAGCAATTCTTTGCCTGGGCCTTCGGCGCCATGGTGGTGCAATTGCTCGCCTATGTGGTGACCACGCGTTTGCTGCGCATGTCGAAGGACCAGATCGAATCGAACAACAGCGCTTTCGGCGGCCTGCTGGGCGCCATTGCCCTGTCGATCGGCGCCATCAACGCCGCCTGCATTTCCTGACACCGCTTTATCTTTTTCAAGGACATTCATCATGAGCCTCGGCAGCTTTATCAAGAAGCAGTTTATCGACGTACTGCAGTGGAACGAAGAGACGGAAGGCGTGCTGGCCTGGCGCTTCCCCATGCAGGATTTCGAGATCCAGAACGGCGCCATCCTGAATGTGCGCGAATCGCAGGTCGCCGTCTTCGTCAATGAAGGCAAGATCGCCGACGTCTTCGGTCCCGGCACGCACAAGCTGACGACACAGACCTTGCCGTTGCTGACCAACCTGAAAAACTGGGACAAGTTGTTCGACTCGCCATTCAAGTCGGACGTGTATTACTTCAGCACGCGCGTGCAGACTGGCCGCAAGTGGGGCACGCCGCAGCCGATCACCATCCGCGACAAGGATTTCGACATGATCCGCGTGCGCGCCTTCGGCATGTACTCGTACCGCATCGCCGACGCCCGCACCTTCTTCACCGAGATCAGCGGCACGCGCGAAGTCTACACGCGCGACGAGGTGGAAGATCAATTGCGCGGCATTCTGATGTCGAGCATGGCCAGCTCGCTGGGCGGCGCGAACGTCCCCTTCCTCGACATGGCGGCCAACCAGGCGCTGATGGCGCAGGAAGTCAAGGATGGCCTGGTACAGGCGTTTGCCCGCTATGGCGTGGGCCTCGATGAATTCAACGTGGCCAGCATCAGCCTGCCCGAGGAATTGCAGGCGGCGCTCGACGAACGCATCTCGGCCGGCATGAAGGGCGGCCTGGGCGCCGACAAGATGAGCGGCTACACGAAATTCCAGGTGGCCAATGCGATCCCGCTGGCGGCGCAAAACGAAGGCGGCATGGCCGGCATCGGTGCGGGACTGGGCGCCGGGCTGTCGATCGGCCAGGTGATGGCGCAAAGCATGGGCGGTGCGCTGCAGCAGCCGGCGCCGGCGCCGGCGGCGCCGCCAGCCCCTGCGGAGGAACCGATCGAGGCGCGCCTGGAAAAACTCAAGGGTCTGCTCGACAAGGGTCTCATTTCGCCGGCCGACTACGATGGCGCCAAGGCTGAACTGCTGAAAAAACTGATCGGCTAAGCGCGACTGCATGCAAACTGTTTCCTGTCCCAGCTGCGGCGCGGAAGTCCGCTTCCGCTCGCACGCTTCCGTGCTCGCCGTGTGCGAGTACTGCCACAGCACCATCCTCAAGGACGCCGATTCCGTCAGGGACGTGGGCAAGATGTCGGCCGTCCTGGAAGACTATACGCCGATCCAGATCGGCACGGCCGGCGTGCACGATGGCATGCACTTCACGGTCGTCGGGCGCATCCAGCAGCGCTACAGCGCCGGCACGTGGAACGAGTGGTATCTGCTGTTCGATGACGCCAGCACGGCGTGGCTGGGCGACTCGTCCGGCCTGTACACCCTGACGCGCGTGCGCAGCACGCAAGACACCCTGCCCGTCTTTGGCGAGCTGGCGCCGGGCAAGCGCTACACGATCTGCGGCGAGCCGTACACGGCGGCCGAGATCCGCAACGCCGAATGCATCGCCGGCCAGGGCGAATTACCGTTCAAGGTGGGCGCCGGCTGGCGCATCCAGGTAGCGGACTTCCGCAACTACGCCAGCTTTGTCACGCTCGACTACACGGATGGCCCGCAACCGGTCGTCTACCAGGGCGTTGCCGTCACCCTGGACAGTTTGAAGTGCCAGTTGCTGCGCGACGATGACGCCATCGCCAAAAGCGCCGGCAAGTACCGCGGCAAGCTCGATGCGCTCGACTGCCCGTCCTGCGGCAGCGGCATCCACTATGTGCCCGGTGCAGCGGCGCAGCTCGTGTGCCCCGCCTGCCACGCGCAGCTCGACGCCAGCGGCCCGGAAGCGCAGGTGCTGGCCATCGGCAAGCAGGTGCACGACAACGCCGACATCTCCCTGGAACTGGGTGCCGGCGCGAAGATCAGCAATGTGGACTTCACGGTGATCGGCATGATGCGCCGCGCCGACGACGAAGGCAGCGAGTGGAACGAATACCTGCTATACAACGCGCGCGCCGGCTTCTTCTGGCTGGTGGAGACGGACGATGGCTGGTCGCGCTCGAACGTGCTGCCGAACTGGCCCAACTGGGCGTCGCTGGACGCCGATACCTGCACGCTCGATGGCGCCACATACCGCAAACTGTATGACTACGGCTCGCAGGTTGTATATGCGGCGGGCGCCTTCAACTGGAAGGTGGCCGTCGGCGACAGCACGCATGTGCATGAATTCGAACAGGGACAGACCAAACTGGCGGCCGAGATCACCGGCGAGGAAATGACCTGGTCGCGCTCCGTGCCCGTCGCCCACGACCAGATGGCCGCCTGGTTCGGCGCCGCCTTCCATGGCGGCGACCAGGTGCAGAATATCCAGCTGAGCCACCGCGGCATCGCCAAGGTCTTCATCGTCATCGTGCTGGTATTGAACGCGATCCCGATGTTCGTCTCGTTCTCCAGTACCTTGATGTGGAGTTTGCTGGGCTGCCTGGCGCTGTTCCTGCCCGCCGCTTTTCTCGACAAGAATGCAAAGAATCCCCCATGAGTAAATATGTGATCTATGCCCTGATGGTGACCTTCAGTGTCACGGCCGCCAACTGGGTGCGCATGTTCAAGGTGGCCGGCAGCGGCAGCGGCAGCAGCTGGAGTTCGCGCACGGGCAGCGGGGGCGGCAGCTATGGCGGCGGATCCAGCGGCGGGAGCCACAAATAAGCATGGCGTCCACACCCCATCTGCCCCTGGGCACCCATCTGCTGGCCGACCTGTCGGGCGTCACGCCGGAACGCCTGCGCGACTGCGCCGCGCTCGAGCGCCTGCTCCGCAACGCCGCCATCGCGGCCGGCGCGCAAGTGCTGCACGGCCATTTCCACAGCTTTGGCCCGGGCCAGGGCGTCACGGGCGTGCTGCTGCTGGCCGAATCGCACATCTCCATCCATACCTGGCCGGAATGCGGCTTTGCCGCCGTCGATATCTTCATGTGCGGCGCGGCCCGGCCGCAGCTGGCGCTCGATATCATCAAGGAGGCGCTGCAGGCGGCGCATTGCCAGCTGCAATCCGTACGCCGCGCGCCGCCCGGGCATTCCTAGCGCCGCTGGTGGATCGCGTGGGGATCGCTTACACTGTCGGCTCATTCCCCCAACCGTGACTCCCATGCGCCGTTCCGCCCTCCTTGCCCTGCCCCTGCTGCTGCTGGTTTCCGCCTGCGATGACTACACGGCGCCCAGCCTGTACCAGGCCACCACGCCCGAGTGCAAGACGTGGACGGAGGGCTCGCGCTTCGAGCTGCCGCGCGGTATCAGCATCTACGCCACGCCGCCCGTCACCCTGAAGGAAGGCGGCACGGAACTGGCGCTGATTTTTACCTTGCCCGTCGGTACGCAAGCCAGTTTTACGCGCCTGTCCTTCCTGCTGGAAGAACCGAAACAGCCGCCCTTCGCGCAGGCCAAGATACTCACCATTTACCAGCGCGGCATGAACCAGAAGGCGGAGATCGTCGACGTCATCGAGCAGCTGCCCATCATGTTTTCCGCCGTCGGCAACAGCAAGGAAACCCAGTGGCGCCTGCGGTTGCAACTGCCGCGCAAGCTGCCGCAGCGCTTCGATCTGTCGATGCCCGACATGCTCGTCGGCGGCAAGCGCTACCCGGTGCGCACGTTTACGTACCGCTATTTCCCCGAGCGCCAGGCTTACGGCATGTGCAGCTGAGCCACACCCTCTGTTGACGGCGGCGCAGGCCGCTGGCACACTGGTGTTTTCCATCACACAACAGGAGTAGACAACATGCGCCATTCGGATACTGCCGTGCTGTCGGCTGCCTGATCACCGTTTTTCCCCGCTAAGATTTTTAGCCCGCACTTCCCCATACGCTGATCGCGTAGCCGACGTTCCCCTTCTTTCGTGCCAGTCATCGCGACTGGCGGTGCCTGCACGCGCAGGCTACACGTCCGCATGCGGACGACAGAATTTGGAATCACGCTACCATGATCGCATTCGATTTTGCACAACTACGCCTTATCGGGCTGCAGCAGGCCATCGCCAGCGCAGCCACCCAGCTCGACATCTCTTCCCCCGCCGCGCAGCTGATGCGCGTTTGCGCCGTGCACCGCGACAGCATCGGCGTGCACGACGGCATCCTGGAACAGCCGGCGCAGATCCTGCCACGCCTGCTGCACGAACTGCAGGCGCTGGACACCATCCTCACGGTGGGCGACTGGGTCGCCGCCGAAGCCGATGGTCACGGCACGCTGTGGATAACGGCGCACTTATTCCCGGTCACGCAGATTGCGCGGCGCGGCAATGACGGCCGGCGCCAACTGCTTGCCAGCAATGTCGATACGGCCCTGCTGGTGATGGGACTGGACGAGGATTTCAATCCGCGCCGCCTGGAGCGCTATCTGGCCATCGTGCTGGCGGCGCAAGTGGCGCCCGTGGTCGTGCTGAGCAAGGCCGACGTGGCCGACGACGTGCCGGGCAAGCTGGCGCAGCTCAAGCACCGTCTGCCGCCCCACGTGCCGCTGTGTGCCATCGATACGCGCCATGCGTATGACGTGGCCATCCTGGAACCGTGGTTGAGCGCCGGCCAGACCCTGGTGCTGCTCGGTTCATCGGGCGCCGGCAAGTCCAGCCTGACCAATACCTTGTGCGCGGTGGAGCAGGCAACCAACGGCGTGCGCCATGGCGACGGGCGCGGCCGCCACACGACGACGGCCCGCTCGCTGCACCTGTGCGCCAGCGGCGCCTGCATCATCGACACGCCGGGGCTGCGCAGCTGGCGCGCCGATGCCGATGCGCAAACCTTGGCGGCCACGTTTGACGACATCGCGGCGCTGGCGGCGACGTGCCAGTTCCGCGATTGCCGGCATGCCAGCGAACCCGGTTGCGCCGTGCGTGGCGCCGTCGATGGGGACCGCCTGCGCAATTATCACAAGCTGCTGCGGGACGCGCACCGCATCGACGAGACGCCGCTTGAGCGCATTGCAGCGCGCGCCAAGTGGAAGACGGTATTGAAGGCGGGACTGGAAAGGGGCAAGGACAAGCGCCGCTAATTTTTACTGAAATTCGTTTGCTGAAAAAAAAGGCAGCCCGAAGGCTGCCTTTCTTGCGCGGCGCAAATTGATTACATCTTGCGCAGCTTCTGGATCGCTGCCAGTTGCGCAATTGCGCTGGCCAGCTCGGCTTGCGCTTGCGCGTAGTCGATGCCCGAATCCTTGTTGTGGATATTTTCTTCCGCCAACTTCTTCGCTTCCAGCGCTTTCGCTTCGTCGAGGTCGTGACCGCGAATCGCGGTATCGGCCAGGACGGTCACGGTATCCGGTTGCACTTCCAGCAGGCCGCCGGCAACGAAGACGAACTCTTCTTCAGCCTGGCCGACTACCTTGATGCGGACCGCGCCCGGACGGATGCGGGTAATCAAAGGCGTGTGGCGTGGGTAGATACCCAGCTCGCCCTGTTCACCCGGCAACGCGACGAATTCTGCTTCGCCTGAAAAAATCAGTTCTTCAGCGGAAACCACGTCAACGTGAATTGTGTGTGCCATGTGTGTCCTATCGGGTTGAAGAACCCCGCCGTGTAACGGGCGGGGTTAGGCCCAGACTTAACTTAGTTAAGTTTCTTGGCTTTTTCGATTGCTTCTTCGATCGTGCCGACCATGTAGAACGCTTGTTCCGGCAGGTGATCGAGTTCGCCCGAAGCGATCATTTTGAAGCCCTTGATCGTGTCTTTGAGCGAAACGTATTTACCAGGCGCGCCGGTAAAGACTTCAGCGACGTGGAAAGGCTGCGACAGGAAACGCTGCATCTTACGTGCGCGGGCGACCAGCAGTTTGTCTTCCGGTGCCAGCTCGTCCATACCCAGAATCGCGATAATGTCGCGCAATTCCTTGTAGCGTTGCAGGGTCGTTTGCACGGCACGCGCGGTGTCATAGTGCTCTTGACCAACGATCAACGGATCCAGCTGACGCGAGGTCGAATCCAGTGGGTCCACGGCGGGGTAGATACCCAGGGAAGCGATGTCACGCGACAGCGCAACGGTCGAATCCAAGTGAGCAAACGTGGTAGCAGGCGACGGATCGGTGTAATCATCGGCTGGAACGTAGACGGCCTGGATCGAGGTGATCGAACCGGTCTTGGTCGACGTAATACGCTCTTGCAGACGGCCCATTTCTTCAGCCAGGGTCGGTTGGTAACCCACAGCCGACGGCATACGGCCCAGCAGTGCCGATACTTCGGTACCAGCCAGCGTAAAGCGGTAGATGTTGTCGACGAAGAACAGAACGTCTTTGCCTTCATCACGGAACGATTCAGCGATCGTCAGGCCGGTCAGCGCAACGCGCAGACGGTTACCTGGCGGTTCATTCATCTGACCGTAGACCATCGCGACTTTGGAGTTCTCCGGGTTTTCCAGATCGACCACTTTCGCGTCAGCCATCTCGTGGTAGAAGTCGTTACCTTCACGAGTACGCTCACCAACACCGGCGAACACGGACACGCCGCTGTGCGCTTTGGCGATGTTGTTAATCAGTTCCATCATGTTCACGGTCTTGCCTACGCCAGCGCCGCCGAACAGACCAACTTTACCGCCTTTTGCAAACGGGCAAACCAGGTCGATCACCTTGATGCCGGTTTCCAGCAGTTCTTGCGATGGCGACAGTTCGTCGTATGCGGGAGCGGTGCGGTGGATCGACGCGATCTGCTCGTGCGACACGGGGCCGCATTCGTCGATCGGATTGCCCAGCACGTCCATGATGCGACCCAGGGTTGCTTTACCGACTGGCACCATGATAGGTTTGCCGGTGTTCTGGATCATCATGCCGCGACGCAGGCCATCGGACGAGCCGAGTGCAATGGTACGGACAATGCCGTCGCCCAACTGCTGTTGTACTTCCAGGGTCAGTTCCGAGCCTGCCATCTTCAAGGCATCAAATACCTTAGGCATCGCGTTGCGGGGAAACTCAACGTCCACCACAGCGCCGATACACTGAACGATTTTGCCATCAGCCATGTTCGTTCCTTCAATATAGTTAAATTCGTTTAAACCGCAGCCGCACCGGCGACGATTTCGGAGAGTTCTTTGGTAATCGCAGCTTGGCGGGTCTTGTTGTAGATCAGCTTCAATTCGCCGATCACACTACCCGCGTTGTCGCTTGCAGCTTTCATCGCGACCATCCGTGCCGATTGCTCGGACGCCAGATTCTCCGCGACAGCCTGGTACACCAGCGCTTCTACATAGCGCTCCAGCAATTCGTCGATGATGCTTTGTGCATCCGGCTCGTAGATGTAATCCCACGAGTGAGCGCTCTTGTCGGCGACCATCTTGTCGGCCGTCAATGGCAGCAACTGTTCGACCACTGGTTCCTGCTTCATCGTATTGATGAATTTGGTGTAGCACAGGTACACTGCGTCGAGCTTGCCAGCCTGGAACTCTTCGAGCATGACCTTGACAGGTCCGATCAATTTTTCCAGGTGGGGCGTATCACCAGTCTGAATGGCAGAGGCGACGATCTTGACGCCGATGCGATTCAAAAAACCCAAACCCTTGTTACCGATGGCAACTGCTTCAACCCGGTTGCCAGCTGCTTCCAGCTCGCGCGACTTCGACGTCACCTGGCGCAGGATGTTGGTATTCATGCCGCCGCACAGACCCTTGTCGGTCGTCACAACGATGAAACCCACTGCCTTCGCTTGCGTGCCCTGGGCAGCTGCCAGGAACGGGTGCGTGTATTCCGGATTGGCATTCGCCAGATTGGCGGCGATATTCCGAATCTTGTCACTGTAGGGACGGGCGGCCCGCATCCGGTCTTGCGCCTTGCGCATTTTGGACGCGGCGACCATTTCCATCGCCTTGGTGATCTTCTTCGTATTCTCTACGCTCTTGATCTTGCCTCGTATCTCTTTGCTTGATGCCATGAGTCCTTACTCCTTCTGCGCGTAGGGCGGCGCCTCACTCGAGGTGGGCGCCGCCTGGCCGCTTAATATGCGCCGGATTTCTTGAAATCAGCAATGGCCGCCGACAGAGTTGCTTCGCTGTCTTTGTCGAGTTGCTTGGTTTCTTCGATCTTGGCCAGCAGAGCAGCTTGCTTGGTCTTCATGTAAGCGTGGACACCAGCTTCGAACGACAGCACTTGCTTGACTGGCACGTCGTCCATGAAGCCTTTGTTCACCGAGAACAGCGATACGGCCATCAGCGAGATCGACAGTGGCGAGTATTGGGCTTGCTTGAGCAATTCCGTTACGCGGGCACCACGGTCCAGCTGCTTGCGGGTCGATTCATCGAGGTCCGAAGCGAACTGCGCAAACGCGGCCAGTTCACGGTACTGCGCCAAGTCGGTACGGATACCGCCGGACAGGTTTTTGATGACCTTGGTCTGGGCGGCGCCACCGACGCGCGATACGGAAATACCGGCGTTAATTGCAGGACGGATACCGGCGTTGAACAGCGAGGTTTCCAGGAAGATCTGACCGTCGGTAATCGAAATCACGTTGGTTGGAACGAATGCGGACACGTCGCCAGCTTGCGTTTCAATGATCGGCAGTGCCGTCAGGGAACCGGTCTTGCCTTTGACGGCGCCGTCGGTGAACTTCTCGACGTAGTCGGCGTTCACGCGTGCTGCGCGTTCCAGCAGGCGGCTGTGCAGGTAGAACACGTCGCCTGGGTACGCTTCGCGACCTGGTGGACGGCGCAGCAGCAGCGAGATTTGACGGTATGCAACAGCTTGTTTGGACAGATCATCGTAGACGATCAGTGCATCTTCACCGCGGTCACGGAAGTATTCGCCCATGGCGCAACCGGAGTACGGCGAGATGTATTGCATGGCGGCCGATTCCGAAGCGGAAGCGGCGACGACGATGGTGTATTCCATCGCGCCGTGCTGTTCCAGCGAGCGCACGATGTTCTTGATCGACGAGGCTTTTTGGCCAATCGCGACGTAGATACATTTCATGCCCTGGCCTTTTTGATTGATGATCGCATCAATCGCCACAGCCGACTTGCCGGTTTGACGGTCGCCGATGATCAGTTCGCGTTGGCCGCGGCCAACTGGAACCATCGCATCGATCGACTTCAGGCCGGTTTGCATCGGTTGCGAAACGGATTCACGGGCGATCACGCCCGGGGCGATTTTTTCAATCGCGGCCGTCAGTTTGGTTTCGATGGCGCCTTTGCCGTCGATCGGCTGGCCCAGCGCGTTGACAACGCGGCCGAGCAGCTCAGGACCGACTGGCACTTCCAGAATGCGGCCGGTGCATTTCACCGTGTCGCCTTCGGAGATGTGCTCGTAGGCACCCAGAATCACGGAACCGACGGAGTCGCGTTCCAGATTCATTGCCAGGCCAAACGTGTTGCCTGGGAATTCCAGCATCTCGCCTTGCATCACGTCCGACAAACCGTGGATGCGGCAGATACCGTCGGCGACGGAAATAACCGTGCCTTGATTACGCACTTCAGCGCCGCCGTCAAGACCTTGGATCCGGCTCTTGATCAACTCGCTGATTTCAGATGGGTTGAGTTGCATACTAACTCCTAAAAGTGTTTCTCTCAGCTTGCGCGAGGGGTAAGGGTCTGTCTAAGCTGGCCTGCCGAAGCGCGTGTCTTACGACACCAGTGCAGCGTGCAGTTGCTGCAACTTGGCGCGCACCGAGGTATCGAGCACCTGGTCGCCAACGACCACGCGCACGCCGCCGAGCAGCGATGGATCCACTGTGACGGCAGGGTTGAGCTTACGACTGAATTTCTTTTCCAGCGTTGCGACCAGCTCGGCCGTTTGGCCTTCGCTCAGATCGAAAGCGCTCGTGATCTCGGCGTCAGCCGCACCTTCCAGGCCATTTTTCAAGGCATGGAATTGCGCGCCGATTTCCGGCAGCAGGCTGATGCGGCCATTTTCGATCAACATCGTGACGAAGTTTTTCACTTCCTCATTGAGCGGCGATTTCAACAACGACAGGATGGTGGCGGCGACGTCGCTTTCCGAAACTTTCGGATTGCGCGCGTACGCCTGTACCTCGGGGTGGCTACCGATCTGTGCCAGTTCGGACACCAGCTCGGACCACGCCGCGAGGTTGCTTGACTCCTTACCAGCTTGGGCTACGCGGAACAAAGCTTCCGCGTAGGGACGGGCGACGGTTGCGAGTTCTGCCATGATTACAGCTCGACAGCAAGACGCTGCAACATTTCGGCGTGAGCCGTAGCGTTAACTTCACGCTTCAAGATCTGCTCGGCACCCTTGACAGCCAGGTCAGCCACCTGAGCGCGCAATTGTTCGCGTGCTTTCGACAGTTGCTGTTCGGCGTCCGACTGGGCTTGCGCAATGATACGCGCAGCTTCAGCTTGTGCATTTTGCTTGATCTCTTCAGCAACCAGCTGCGCGCGCTTTTCAGCGTCCGCAACGCGTTGCGACGCTTCTTCACGTGCACTGTTCAATGCCTCTTGCGCACGCTTTTCAGCGACTGCCATCGAAGCTTGACCTTGATCGGCCGCAGCCAATCCATCCGCGATTCGTTTGGCACGCTCATCCAGCGCATTGTTCAGCGCTGGAAATACGAACTTCATCGAGAACCAGACCAACACCGCGAAGGTGATCATCTGGCCGATGAGCGACATATTGATGTCCATACCTTTGCTCCTAACTAAAAGTTTCTCCTAGGGTTGGAGCGAATTACTGAGCAACAGCCGTCAGAGCGGACAGGAACGGGTTAGCGAACGTGTACAGCAGAGCAACACCAACGCCGATCATCGAAATAGCATCCAGCAGACCAGCGATAACGAACAGTTTGGTTTGCAGTTGTGGCATCAGTTCTGGTTGACGTGCCGAAGCTTCCAGGAATTTGCCACCCAAGATAGCGAAGCCCAGAGCGGTGCCGATTGCGGCCAGGCCGATGATGATTGCTGCTGCCAGAACGGTCATGCTTTGTACTTGTGCGATCAGAGCTTGCATAAAATTCTCCTAAATTTAAAAACGAAAGATACTAAAAAAACAAAATATAAAGTTAATGATTAATGTTTCTCAACCGCAAGGCTCAGATACACAACCGTCAACGCCATAAACACAAAAGCTTGCAAAGTTACAATCAAGATATGGAAAATTGCCCATGGACCACCCAACGCCCACTGTGCCCACCAAGGCAACAACGCGATCAAGATGAAAATCAGTTCGCCGGCATACATATTGCCGAACAGTCGCAGCGACAGGGAGATCAGTTTTGCAACCAGCTCAACCATTTGCAGCAAGAAATTGACAGGTGCCAAGGCGATCGTGCCGATCAGGCCGCTCGCGTGGAACGGTGCCGTGAACAGTTCCTTGATCCAGCCGCCCAGGCCCTTGGCCTTGATCGAGAAGGCGATCACGCACAGCACGACCGACAGCGACATGGCGAAGGTGTGGTTGACGTCGGCGGTCGGCACGGCGCGCAGTTTATGCACGCCAAACCAGCTCAGAATCTTCGGCAACAGGTCAACCGGCAGGAAGTCCATCGCGTTCAGCAACCAGACCCACACAAAAATAGTGATGGCCAGCGGCGCGATGACCTTGCTTTTCGCGTGGAAGGCCCCATTAATAGTGTCATTGACGATTTCCATGACCATTTCGACGAAGTTTTGCAACTTGCCAGGGACACCAGCCGTCGCGCGGCGCGACGCCATATAGAAAACACCCAGGAAAACAAAGCCCAGAATGGCCGAAATCCAGAACGTATCCAGATTGATCATGCCGTCGGCACTTCTCAGGTGGGCCAGATGGTGACTGATGTATTCTGTGGCGTTGGCCGGGGCAGCATGGCCCGCTTCAATAGCGTGTTCTGTGGTCATAATGAATTTAGATTTGTCGTTTCAGAGCTCAACAGGCCCCAAAACCAATGATTAAACAGCGAGCAATGAAAACCAGTATGCTAAGGTTGCCACCGCGAAACCCAAGATCAGCCATAACCAGGCGGCCGACTGAAACAACACCAGTGCCAATATAAACAGCACCGCTGTGATAAATATTTTCACCACTTCTGCGCGCAAATGCGCCCGGAATGCCTTATTGGCGTCGCTAGAACCGCGAACCACCAACAGGGCATACACCAGGCTACCGATGACTGCGATAGCGCCGCCGTATGCGGCGGACCAGCCTCTGACACTGCCACCGAAAAACAGGGTGACCGTGGCAAAACTGATAGCGATTGCTAGCTGCAAGGCAACTACTTTGTAGACTGGCTTGGCAATACTTTGTTGTGAATCACTCAATTGCCAAGTTCCCAGAAAAATCTACACACGCAAAGACACGGGATTATAGTTGGCTTTGATCTATAGAGTCAAACGTTGCTGCACCGCAGCAGGGCAATTGCTGCGTGAAACTGACGCTTTACCGACTATTCGCCGCCATTTGCACCACTATATGGCAAAGCCGCTTGTCTGGCCGCTCCCAGCCGTGTTATCAAGGAATCACGTGCTGCATCCGGAAAGCATGGCCCGATTATCCACACCCGCATGGGCCCTGTCTTTGCGGCTTGCTATTTAACCACGCAAGCGGGTCAACAAACCATCGAGTACGTCAAGATCGGCAAAATCAATCACCAATTGGCCACGGCCCTTGTTCCCCATCTTGAACACCACGGGCGTGGCCAGCGCATCGGACAGCTCTTCTTCCAGGCGCGCGATGTCGCCGGACTTTTCCTTTTGCCGCGGCTCGACCGGGTGGGCCGCTTCCTCGACCGTGCGGGTAACGAGCTTTTCCGTTTCGCGCACGGACAGGCGCTTGGCCACGACCTGGTTCGCCAGGGTGATCTGGCTGGCCGCATCGACGGCCAGCAGCGCGCGCGCATGGCCCATGTCGATATCGCCGGCCATCAGCATGGTTTGCACGGGAGCGGCCAGGTTCATCAAACGCAACAGGTTCGACACGGCGCTGCGCGAGCGTCCCAGCGCAGTGGCCGCTTGCTCATGCGTAAAACTGAAGTCGGCGATCAGGCGGTGAATGCCCTGCGCTTCTTCCAGGGGATTGAGGTCTTCGCGCTGGATATTCTCGATCAGCGCCATGGCCGCGGCGGCCAGGTCGTCCACATCGCGCACCAGCACCGGCACTTCCGTCAGGCCGGCCAGTTGCGAGGCGCGGAAACGGCGTTCGCCGGCGATGATTTCATATTTGACAAGTCCGCTCAAGGTGTCTTGCCCGATCGGGCGCACCAGGATCGGCTGCATCAGCCCTTGCGCCTTGATCGAGGCGGCCAGTTCATTCAAGGCCCCCTCGTCCATGCGCGTGCGCGGCTGGTATTTGCCCGCTTGCATTTGCGACACGGGCAAGTTCGACGGTTGATTCGTGTCCGGACTGGCGAAGTCGCCACCACCGCCGCCCAACAGGGCGTCGAGTCCGCGACCTAGTCCTTTTAATTTTTTCGTAGCCATGCTGTCCTAATCGTGTTTTCAGAGTAAGCGCTCACACCATATTGTGCAGACGCTCGCCCCTTGTTTACATATGTTTGATGCGTTCGACCATCTCGGCGCCGAAGGCGATATACGCCTGGGCACCTTTCGAGCTGGGGTCGAAGGTCACGCCGGGCAAACCGTACGACGGCGCTTCGGCCAGGCGCACGTTGCGCGGGATGATGGTATTGAACACCTTGTCGCCGAAGTGCTGTTCCAACTGGGCCGATACTTGTTGTGATAATGTCATGCGTGGATCGAACATCACGCGCAGCAAGCCGATAATCTTCAGATCCGGGTTCAAGTTCGCATGCACCTTCTTGATGGTGTTGACCAGGTCGGACAAGCCTTCCAGCGCGTAGTACTCGCACTGCATCGGGATGATCACGCCATGCGCGGCGCACAGGCCGTTCAGAGTCAGCATCGATAAGGCCGGTGGGCAATCCACTAATATGAAATCGTATTCGCCGTCCACTTCGGCCAGTGCATCCTTCAGGCGGCGTTCGCGGTTGTCGAGCTCGACCATCTCCACTTCCGCGCCGGCCAGTTCGCGGTTCGACGGCAGGACGTCGAAGCGCCCCGCTTCCGAACGCTGGCGTGCCGTCTTGACATCGGATTCGCCCAGCATGACTTCATAGGTCGACGCCTTCAGACCGGCCTTGTTGATGCCGGCGCCCATGGTCGCATTGCCCTGCGGGTCGAGGTCGACCAGCAGCACGCGCTGGTTCAACTTGGCCAGACCGGCGGAGAGGTTGACGCTTGTTGTGGTTTTACCAACACCACCCTTTTGATTTGCTACACAAAAAATTTTGGCCATGTATCTTCTAATTGTAAAGAGATGCAAACTTCATCATGCGCCCCGGCATCCTGCCGAAACGATTTATACTGTTTATTTTATTTATACGATATAAATCGTTTATACGGTTTATATTATTTATACCGTATAAACTGTTTATATTATTTATTTTCGACTTTCAAATTCTTGCTATAAAGACCAGATGACGCTCTGCATTTAGCCCTGGCACCTGGATTGCTCGTAATTCCGTTACGTTCCAGTCCGCCGGCAGTCGCTCGCGCTCGTCTGGCGGTGCCACCCCTTTTAAGGCGATGAATTGCCCGCCCTCGGCCAGCACGTGGTTCGACCAGTTGACGAAGTCGGACAGGTCGGCAAAGGCGCGCGAGGTGATCACGTCGAATTTCTGCTGCACTTCCAGCTGTTCCACCCGTTTCGTGTACACGGTGACGTTGCTCAGTCCCAGTTCGGCCTTCACTTGCGTCAAGAATGCCGTCTTTTTATGCACAGTGTCGATCATCGACACCTTGATATCGGGCCGCGCGATGGCCAGGACCATGCCCGGCAAGCCGCCGCCCGCGCCCACGTCGAGCACATTCTTGGCATCCGCGAACGCCGGTACGGCGGCCAGCGAATCGAGCACGTGCAGGGTCAGCATTTGCAGGGGATCGCGCACCGACGTCAAGTTGTACACGCTATTCCATTTGGCCAGCAAGGCCAGGTAATCGAGCAGTTTTTCCGTCTGATCCGCGCTCAGGTCCAGCCCCAGCGCGGCGATACCTTCGTTCAAAATGGGGGCCAATGCGGCCCGGTCAAACTGCTTCATTCAACAACCTCGTCCTTTAAAGTGGTGGTCTGTATTTCGGCCTGACCTGCACCAAAGCCGCGCTTTTTCAGGTGCACCAGCAGCAGCGAAATGGCCGCCGGCGTCACGCCCGAAATGCGCGATGCCTGGCCCAGGGTTTCCGGGCGCTGCTTGTCGAGTTTTTGCCGCACTTCGACCGACAGTGCGCCGATATCGAGGTAATTGAAACCTTCTGGCAAGGCCAGGTTTTCATAGTGTTCATGGCGCTCGATTTCCTTGCTCTGGCGCTCGATATAGCCCGCGTATTTGAGCTGGATTTCCACCTGTTCGCGCACGGCCGCATCCTCCACGCCGGGGCCGGCCAGGGCCTGGCCTTCCATGCCCGTCATGCTCATCAAAGTGTCGTAGGCGACGTTCGGGCGGCACAGCAGGTCCGCCAGCGAGTACTCGCGTTCGATGGCCTGGCCCACGATGCGTTCCGATTCGGCGGCCGCCAGGATGCGCGGATTGACCCACGTGGAACGCAAGCGCTGCAGTTCCAGCGCCACCGCTTCACGCTTGGTCTCGAACGCTTGCCATTGGGCGTCGCCCACGCAGCCCAGAGCGCGGCCGATTTCCGTCAGGCGCATGTCGGCATTGTCTTCGCGCAGGCTCAAACGGTACTCGGCGCGGCTGGTGAACATGCGGTACGGTTCCTGCACGCCCTGGGTGATCAGATCGTCGACCAGCACGCCCAGATAGGCCTCGGAGCGGCCCGGTACCCAGGCTTCCTTGTCCTGCGTCAGCAAGGCCGCATTCAGGCCCGCCAGCATGCCTTGCGCGGCCGCTTCCTCGTAGCCGGTGGTGCCATTGATCTGGCCGGCGAAGAACAGGCCGGCGACGGCCTTCGTTTCCAGCGATGCTTTCAAGCCGCGCGGATCGAAATAATCGTACTCGATGGCGTAGCCAGGGCGCAGGATGTGGGCGTTTTCCATGCCCTTCATCGACTGCACCAGGGCGATCTGCACGTCGAACGGCAGGCTCGTGGAAATGCCGTTCGGATAGAACTCATGCGTCGTCAAGCCTTCCGGTTCGAGGAAGATCTGGTGCGATTCCTTGCCCGAGAAACGGTGGATCTTGTCTTCGATCGACGGGCAATAACGGGGGCCCACGCCCTCGATCACGCCCGTGTACATGGGGCTGCGGTCAAGGCCGGCACGGATGATGTCGTGCGTCTGGCTATTCGTGTGCGTGACCCAGCACGGTACCTGGCGCGGGTGCATGGCCGTGTTGCCCATCACGGAGAACACGGGCACGGGATCGAGGTCGCCCGCCTGTTCCTGCATGACGGAAAAGTCGATCGTACGGCCATCGATGCGCGGCGGCGTGCCCGTTTTCAAACGGCCCTGCGGCAGTTTCAGCTCTTTCAAGCGGGCCGACAACGAGATGGCTGGCGGGTCGCCAGCGCGGCCAGCCGAATAATTATTCAGGCCCACGTGGATCTTGCCGTCGAGGAAAGTACCGGCCGTCAGCACGACGGCGCGCGCAAGAAACTTCAGGCCGATCTGCGTCACGGCGCCGACGACCCGGTCGCCTTCGACGATCAGGTCATCGACCGCTTGCTGGAACAGCCACAGGTTAGGCTGGTTTTCCAGGCGCGTGCGGATGGCGGCCTTGTACAAAATACGGTCGGCCTGGGCGCGCGTGGCGCGGACTGCCGGGCCTTTCGAGGAATTCAGGATGCGAAACTGGATGCCGGATTCGTCGGTGGCAATCGCCATCGCGCCGCCCATGGCATCGACTTCCTTGACCAGATGGCCCTTGCCGATGCCGCCGATGGAGGGGTTGCACGACATCTGGCCCAGTGTCTCAATATTATGCGTGAGCAATAGCGTCTTCTGCCCCATACGGGCGGAAGCGAGGGCCGCCTCGGTACCGGCGTGACCACCGCCGACAACGATGACGTCGAATTCTGTAGGAAATAACATGATAAATAGGTAACAGTGCAAGTAAAAATGCGGGAAGAGAGCTCCGATTATAGAGTCTTTTTGCAAGCGCAACCTTCCACGGGCCAATTTTTGCTTAATTTTTACTCAGCAAGGGCAAGTCAGCGGCGATTTTTGTTTCACGTGGAACACGCAGCGGTGCCAGGACAGGCCCCGCGTTGGGGCTGCGGCATCCGGCAATGTTTGCTACAATTGCCGCATCGTCCGCATCCGTGGCCACGTCTGTGGCCATCGTGACGATCATCCAGGAGGACGGCCTCCCCCATCATGGGAACACACCGGGACGGCCCGCTCTGTATAAGGAGCCGCCATGGCCTGGATACTATTACTCATTGCCGGCATGTTTGAAGTCGTGTGGGCATACTCAATGAAACTCTCCGAGGGTTTCACCAAACTCACTCCCTCCGTCCTTACCATCGTCATGATGATCGCCAGCTTCGGCTTGCTGTCGCTGGCCATGCGCACCCTGCCCTTGGGCACGGCCTATACGATCTGGACGGGCATCGGCGCCGTCGGCGCCTTTATCGTCGGCATCGTTTTTCTGGGCGAGCAAGTCAACACCCTGCGCGTGTGCGCCGCCGTCCTCATCGTGTGCGGCATCGTGCTGATGAAACTGTCGTCCAGCCACTGAGAGGAATCCCCATGCTCCTCGAAAACTATTTTCCCGTTCTGCTGTTCATTCTGATCGGCATCCTCGTCGGTATCGTGCCCATGCTGCTGGGACGCGCGCTCGGTCCGCACAAACCGGATGCACAAAAACTGTCGCCGTACGAATGCGGCTTCGAAGCATTCGGCGACGCGCGCATGAAGTTCGACGTCCGCTTCTATCTGGTCGCCATTCTGTTCATCCTGTTCGATATCGAAGTCATCTTTCTGATGCCGTGGGCGGCCAATGTCAACGAACTGGGCCTGGTCGGTTTCTGGGCCGTCATGGGCTTTCTCGCCGTGCTGACCATCGGACTAGTCTATGAGTGGAAGAAAGGCGCGCTGGACTGGGAGTAAGCGACGGATCTGGTTCCACGTGAAACAGGCGCGGGGCTGGAAAGCGGAGTAAGCTTGGCTTCTGTCCTTACTGTCAGGAGTCTGCATGTCCGCCTTCCAGTTTCGCACCGTGCCGCATCTGATCGTTGAACCGGGCGCCGCCGCCCAACTGGGCACGCACATCGCCCACCACTTCCCCACCGTACGCCGCGCCCTGCTCGTCACCGATGCGGGCTTCTTGCGCACGGGTCTGGCCGACGCCTCCCGGCACAGCTTGCAGGCGGCCGGCATCGAAGTCCACGTCTTTTCCGACGTGCAAGCCGATCCGCCCGAAGCCGTCGTACTGGCCGGCGTGGCCCAGGCGCAGATGTTTCACGTGGAACTGATTATCGGCCTCGGTGGCGGCAGCTCGCTGGACGTGGCCAAGCTGATCGCCTTGCTGGCGCCAGGCCACCAAGAACTGGCGCAACTGTATGGCATCGGTAATGTTCACGGCCAGCGCCTGCCCCTCGTGCAATTGCCGACCACGGCCGGCACGGGCTCGGAAGTGACGCACATCGCCATCGTCACCACAGGCGCCACCAGCAAGATGGGCGTGGTCGCGCCGCAACTGTATGCGGACCTGGCCATCCTCGACGCCAACCTGACCCTGGGTTTGCCGCCCGCCGTGACGGCCGCCACCGGCATCGATGCCATGGTGCATGCGATCGAAGCGTACACCAGCCACCTGCTGAAAAATCCCTTGTCCGACATGCTGGCCACACAAGCGCTGTCGCTACTCTCCAATAACCTGGTCACCGCCTGCCGCGATGGCGCCAACTTGCCGGCGCGCCAAGCCATGCTGCTGGGCGCCATGCTGGCCGGCCAGGCGTTTGCGAACGCGCCCGTGGCCGCCGTGCATGCGCTCGCCTATCCCATCGGGGGACTGTTCCACGTGCCACACGGCTTGTCGAATGCACTGGTGCTACCGCACGTGCTGCGTTTTAATCTATCCCACGCAGCGCCCCTGTATGCGCAACTGGCCACCATCCTGCAGCCCGGCATCGCGGGCAGCGAGGAAGCGCGGGCCGTGGCCCTGATCGAGGCCATGCAGGAAATCGCCGTGGCCACGGGCATCGCGCGCACCCTGCGCGAGGTGGGCATCGCAGCCAGCGACCTGGACCGCCTGGCCGATGAAGCCATGCTGCAGACGCGCTTGCTGGGCAACAATCCCCGGCCCGTCACGCGCGCCGACGCGCGCGCCATCTATGCGGCCGCACTGTGAGCCAGCAGACGGAGTCCGCCACCCCACCCTGCTACACTGCCGCCATGACGCCTCCCGACATTCCCATCCATCCCGACAGCACCAGCTTTCCATACGGTGCCTGTGCGGGCTGCCACGACAGCGCGCCGCTGCCGTTCGCCTTCGAGTATGCGTATCAGCCCATCGTCGACCTGACCACGCGCAGCATTTATGCGCACGAGGCGCTGGTGCGCGGCCCCAACGGCGAAAGCGCGGCCAGCGTGCTGGCGCAAGTCAACGACGACAACCGCTACCGCTTCGACCAGGCCTGCCGCGTCAAGGCGGTGGCCGGCGCTGCAAGGCTGGGTATGCAGGGATTTCTGTCGATCAACTTCCTGCCCAACGCCGTCTACCGTCCTGAAGTGTGCATCCGCAGCACCCTGGAAGCGGCCAAGCTCCATCGCTTCCCTACCGACAAAATCATCTTTGAAGTGACGGAAGGCGAACGCGTGCAAGACCGGCCCCACCTGGTCGAGATCTTCCGCGCGTACCGGCGTTTCGGTTTCCAGACGGCCATCGATGATTTCGGCGCCGGCTATGCGGGCTTGAACTTGCTGGCCGAATACCAGCCCGACATCATCAAGATCGACATGGACCTGGTGCGCGGCATCGATACGCACACGCCGCGCCAGGCCATCGTGCGGGCTATCGCCAGCCTGTGCCGTGAACTCGGTATCCGGGTGCTGGCCGAAGGCATCGAGACGCGCGCCGAGCGCGATTTTCTTTCCGGCTGCGGCATTTCCCTGATGCAGGGCTACTGGTTTTCCAAGCCAGTCTTCCAGGGACTGGGCCACATCGCCGAGTCGGCCTGGGAATAAAAACGGCCACGTGAAACGTGGCCGCAAGTTCCACAGACGCTACAGCCTAGTTGGGAATATCGACGACAGTGCCCGCCACACTGATGACATTGCCGGGCGCCGGCGCCGTGGCGATCGCTGGCACGTTGACATTCGTGATCAGGGTCGACGCATCGGCACGCGTCACCGTGCGTACCACCTGCGATGGCGGCAAGGCTTGCTTGGCATTCAAGTGCGCATACATGGCGTCCAGCGCCCGGTTCAGGTACACGTGCAGCGGCACGATCAGGGTCGGCAAGGCGCTGCTGAAGGAATCGAAATGGTTGGCGTTGGTCACCTCGATATAGCGCAGCTGGCTATTACCCCCTTCCATGGCGGCGTTAAGTCCCACGTAAGCGCGCGACGCGTGATTGACGGGAATCAGGGTATCGCTGCGCCCGTGCACGATGATGGCTGGTTTGCCATTCAATTTGCCGCTGGCCGCGACCTCGGCCACGCCCGCCCGCACGCGCACGCTTTGCGTGGCCAATGTCCCTTGCAAGTTGGCGCCGCTGACGGTGTCGCGCCCCGTCGCCAGGCTGCGCAGGCACAGGAAGCCGTCGAGCGACTGGTCCGCCAAGCTGCTCGACGGCGACACGCCGGCCGTGTACACCTTGGCGCCGCCCACGCTGTTCTCGTACACGACATTGCCGAGGATGCCGTTTTGCGCGGCAAAGCTGGCCGCCTTTTGCACCGACGTGAACGCGATCGGATTGCCGCTGCCATCCGTCTGCGCAAACGTGAAACCGCACACTTTATCGGTCACGGAGAATTTGCCGTAGGCATACGCATACGTGACGGCCACGAGGATGTTCGTGCCCGCATGTGCTGCCTGCAGCGGATCGGAGTCGGACAACCAGCCATACGTGCGCAAGCGCTGCCTGGCGTCCGCCTGCTGAGCCGCCAGGTCGGCGCCGTTCAATAGCCCCTTGGCGACGAGCGCCGTGCAGCGCCCCGCATTGCCGACCACCGAGGCGATGCACGGCTGATACAGGGCCGCATAGGTAGCGTAGTCGAACAGCGCACGGCCGGGATTGGCCACCACCGCCCCACCCTGGCGCACAGTGTAGGCGCTCGATGCCGCCGGCTGGACTTGCGGCTCGCTGGCCGCCACGCCGCTGATCAAGCCCTTGCTATCCTGCTCCGCCGCCAGCAAGGCCGAGCCGGCGCCGTTCGAAATGCTCGAGGCGATCGTGATGGTGTTCTTCGGCGTCAGCCGCACGATGCGCGAACTGCCGTCGCGGGCCAGCACGCCATAGCGCTCGTTCAACACGTAATACGCCATCTCGACGGCCTGCAAGGTCACCTTGCCCCAGTCCTTCTCGGGGTTCTGCTGCGAGTGCGCATGCTTGAAGGCGATGCGGTTCGGATTGCTACCAGCCCAGGCCAGCCGCTCGGCGTCGCTCAGGTCCGGTGCGAAGAGCGCATTCTTGCCGGCGGCCACCCTGCCCGCGCGCAGGCCGTTCTGCAGGTTGACGCTGTCGTCTTCAAACACATACAAGCCCGTGCCGGAACCCTTGTCCGCATACGCCACGGCGCAGCCTTTTTTCAAGCCCCATTCACCGGAGCTGCCGATGGCGCCGTAGATGCCGCGCGAGCCGCTCGACGTGCCGGTGACGATGCAGGCATGGTCAGGGTCGAAGCTGGCCGGCACCTGCACCATCAAGGTGACGTTCTTCTTGCCCGTGCCATCGTCGGCATAGGCGATGTATTCACTGCCCGCGACCAGGCCCTCGCCCGTGCCCGCGTTGCCGGACGCATCCACGTTCGGTCCGTACAGGGAGCCGTAGCCGCTGTTGGCGGCAATGTCGAGCACGGCACGGTAATTGGCGTAGATGGCATTGCGGCGCAGTTCAAGCGGCGTCGGCTGTTCCACGTTCGCATACGCGGGAGTTGCTCCCGCCAGCCCCGTCTTGCCAAGGCCAGCCGTGAGCAGATCGTTCGTCTTGCCGTCGTAGTCGGCCCGCGTGATGGTACCCAGGTAGCCGGGTATCTGGTTCAGTTCTTCCGGCGCATGGTTGCTGCCGCAGGCTGCCAACACCAGCACGGTGCACAGACTGCTCCCCGCGCGCGTGATCGTCATTTGCATGGTGGTACTCTCCGTTGAAGTAACAGTGGACGCACAATGAAAAACGCCGGACGATCCGTCCGGCGTTGCTTGAAAATCAGACCGCGGCTTTGGCAGCCCTGCCGCCGAAGCGCGCGATGGCTTCGCCGACGATGCCGCGCCGGAACATCAGCACGCAGATGACGAAGATCACGCCCGTCACCATGCCCACCGATTCGCCCAAGGTGCCGAACCACTCGATGCCCGTGTGCGTGGCCAGGTAGGTACCAACATCGCCCAGCTTGTTTTCCAGCGCAATGATCAGCACGGCGCCGAGGATCGGGCCGGACAAAGTGCCCATGCCGCCCACCAGGGTCATCAGCACGACCAGGCCCGACATGCCCCAATAGACATCGGTCAGGGTTTCAAAGCCCAGTACCAGGGTCTTGGTGGCGCCGGCCAGCGCAGCCAGAGAAGCGGACAACACGATGGCCATCAGCTTGTACTTGTTGACGTCGTAGCCGAGCGAGATGGCGCGCGGTTCGTTTTCCTTGATCGCCTTGAGCACTTGGCCGAACGGCGAGTGGATGGTGCGCACGATCAGGGCGAAGCCGGCAACAAAGATGGCCAGCACGACATAGTACAAGACGGTGTCATTGCCCAGGTCTATCGTTCCCAGCAAGGTTCCACGTGGAACACCCTGCAAGCCATCCTCACCGCCTGTGAACGGCAGTCGCAAGGCCAGGAAGTACACCATCTGCGCCAGCGCCAGGGTGATCATCGTAAAGTAGATGCCTTGGCGGCGGATCGCCAGGCCGCCGATCACCAGGCCCAGCAAGGCACCCGTAGCGACACCAGCCAGCAAACCGAGTTCCGTTGGCCAGCCCCAGGTGCGCAGCGCGTAACCGGTGACATAGCCCGCGCCGCCGAAGAAGGCCGCGTGACCGAACGACAGCAAACCCGTATAGCCGATCAGCAAGTTGAAAGCGCAGGCAAACAGGGCGAAGCACAGCAACTTCATCAGGAAGACGGGATAGCCGTAAAACGGGGCCGCCAACGCCAGCAGCAGGGCAATGGCGTAGCCTACATTCTTATTCATCGTGGTAGCTCCAATACATGACTGATGAGGATTACTTTTCTTTGCCGAACAGGCCGGCGGGACGCAGCAGCAACACGATGACCATCACCACGAACACCACGGTGGCCGAGCCTTCCGGGTAGAACACGCGGGTCAGGCCCTCGATCACGCCCAAGCCCAGGCCTGTCAAGATGGAGCCCATGATGGAACCCATGCCGCCAATCACCACCACGGCAAACACGACGATGATCAGGTTCGAGCCCATCAGCGGCGAAACCTGGATGATCGGCGCCGCCAGCACGCCGGCAAAACCGGCCAGCGCCACGCCGAAACCGAACGTCAACGTCACCATCAGCGGCACGTTGATGCCGAACGCTTCCACCAGTTTCGGGTTTTCCGTGCCGGCCCGCAGGTAGGCTCCTAATTTGGTTTTTTCGATGACGAACCAGGTGGCCAGGCATACGGAGAGCGAAGCGATCACGACCCAGGCGCGGTAGTTCGGCAAGATCATGAAACCGAGGTCCGTCGCGCCGGCCAGCGCTTCGGGCACGGCATACGGCTGGCCCGAGACGCCATAGAACGAGCGAAACACGCCTTCCATGATCAGGGTGATGCCGAAGGTCAGCAGCAAGCCATACAGGTGGTCGAGTTTATACAGCCAGCGCAGCATGGTCTTTTCGATCAGGATGCCGACCAGGCCGACGAGGATCGGGGCGATGACCAGCATGGCCCAGTAATTGATGTCGAAATAGCTGAGGCCCATCCAGGCCAGGAAGGCGCCCATCATGTACATGGCGCCGTGCGAGAAATTAATAACGTTAAGCAAGCCGAAGATGACGGCCAGACCGAGGGACAACATGGCATAGAACGAGCCGTTGACGAGACCCAGCAGCAGCTGGCTCATCATCGCTTGTATTGGAACGCCGAAAATTTCCATGGCATCACAGTATAAAAAGCACCGCCGGATAGCGGTGTGGTATCAAGGGAAACGCGCCGCCGCAAACGGGTGCGGCGGCGCAAGGCGAACCCTGCGGGCGAAGCATGCAGGACAGAGCGCCCGCGCGCAGGCGGGCACTCTGTGGAGGTTGCTACAGCGTTACTTCCACAGCGAACACTTCGACTCGGCCTTGGTCACATACGCTTGCGCGCCGGGCACGGTGGCGACCACCTTGTAGTAATCCCATGGGTATTTCGACTCGGACGGTTTCTTCACTTCCATCAAATACATATCGTGCACCATGCGGCCATCGGGACGCACTTCGCCGTTCTGTGTGAACATGTCGTTGATCTTGGTCTTTTTCAGGTAGGCCATGACCTTCTCGGTGTCATCCGTACCGATCGCCTTGACGGCTTTCAGGTAGTTGGCGGCCGCCGAATAGTCGGCTGCCTGCAGCATCGATGGCTCCTTCTTCATCTTGGCGAAATAGCGTTTCGACCAGGCGCGCGTGTCCGCATTCAAGTCCCAGTACCAGCCATCCGTCAGGTACATGCCCTGCGTCAGGTTCAGGCCCAGCGAATGGATGTCATTGATGAAGATCAGCAAGCCGGCCAACTTCATGGACTTCGTCAAACCGAACTCGTTGGCCGCCTTGATGCTGTTGATGGCGTCGCCGCCGGCATTGGCCAGGCCGAGGATTTGCGGCTTGGACGATTGCGCCTGCAGCAGGAAGGAAGAGAAATCCGAAGCGCCCAGCGGATGCTTGACGCTGCCCAGCACCTTGCCGCCGGCCGCCTTGACGACCTCGGCCGTGTCTTTTTCCAGCGAGTGGCCGAACGCATAATCTGCCGTCATGAAATACCAGTTCTTGCCGCCCTGCTTGACGATGGTGCCGCCCGTACCGCGCGCCAGCGCTACCGTATCGTAGGCGTAATGGACTGTGTAAGGTGTGCACTCTTCATTCGTCAGGCGCGAGGAGCCGGCGCCGATGGCGATGAAGATTTTTTTCTTTTCCGCCGCGACCTTGGCCATGGCCAGGCTGGCGCCGGAATTGGTGCCGCCGATCAGCATGTCGACGCCCTGCTGGTCGAACCATTCGCGCGCCTTCGAAGCGGCGATGTCGGCCTTGTTTTGATGGTCGGCGGAAATGAATTCCACCTTTTTTCCGGCCAGTACCACGCCGGCATCGGCGATCGCCATCTTGATGGCTTCCGCGCCGCCGAGGCCGTCGACGTCGGAATACACGCCCGACATGTCGGAAATAAAACCGATCTTGATGGTGTCGCCCGATACCTGGGCGTGCGCGGCGGCGGAAAAGCCCAATGCGCAAAGAGTGGCGGTGGCAATGGCGATAGCGTTACGTTTCATGGTGTCTCCGTTGGGATTATTGTTTGCTATTCAGACGATTGCTGGTCGATGACGAGTAAAACACACTACATGGGGACTACACGCCAAGCAGCTCGGTCAATACCGGCATCTTGGCCTCCAGTTCGGATGCAGCAAAAGTCTCGACGATCTGACCGTGCTCCATCACATAAAACCGGTCCGCCAGCGGCGCGGCAAACCGGAAATTCTGTTCCACCATGACAATGGTGTAGCCCTTCGCTTTCAGGGTGGTAATCATGCGCGCCAGCCCTTGCACGATAACGGGCGCCAGGCCTTCGGATATTTCATCGAGCAGCAGCAGGCGCGCGCCCGTGCGCAGGATGCGCGCCACGGCCAGCATCTGCTGTTCCCCGCCCGACAGGCGCGTGCCTTGGCTGTGGCGGCGTTCCTGCAAGTTCGGGAACATGGCGTAGATTTCCTCCACCGACATGCCCTTCTCGCCGCTGGCCAGGGTCGGCGGCAGCAGCAGGTTTTCCTCGGTCGACAGCGAGGAAAAAATACCGCGCTCTTCGGGACAATACCCGATGCCCAGGTGGGCGATTTTGTGCGTGGCCAAACCTATCGCTTCGACGCCATTGACTTTGATGGAGCCCGTGCGTGCGCCCGTCAGCCCCATGATGGCGCGCAAGGTGGTCGTGCGGCCGGCACCGTTGCGGCCCAGCAAAGTGACCACTTCACCCTGCGCCACTTTCAGGTTCACGTCGTGCAGGATGTGCGATTCGCCATACCAGGTGTGCAGTTGCGTAATTTCCAGCGCGGGTGCGCCGCCATTCACTTGTGTCGCCATCAATGCGCCCCTTCCAGTTCCGCGTGGGTGGTGCCCATGTACGCTTCCATCACTTGCGGATTGTGCGACACTTCCGCGTAACTGCCTTCGGCCAGCATGGCGCCGCGCTGCAGGACGGAAATCTTGTCGCAGATGCCAGAGACCACGCTCATATTGTGTTCCACCATCAAAATCGTGCGGCCGGCCGACACTTTTTTAATCAGTTCCGTCACGCGGTGCACGTCTTCGTGGCCCATGCCCTGCGTCGGTTCGTCGAGCAGCATCATTTCCGGCTCCATCGCCAGGGTGGTGGCAATTTCCAGCGCCCGCTTGCGCCCGTACGGCATGTCGACCGTGATGGTGTCGGCAAACTCCGTCAGGTCGACTTCGGCCAGCAAGGCCATGGCGCGGTCGTTGAGCTGGTTTAATGCCCGTTCGCTTTGCCAGAAGTGGAACGAGGTTCCCAGCTGGCGCTGCAGGCCGATACGCACATTCTGCAGCACGGATAAATGGGGGAAGACGGCGGAAATCTGGAAGGAACGGATCACGCCCATGCGCGCGATCTGGGCCGGTTTGGCGGCCGTGATATCTTTCCCATTGAACAGGATCTGTCCGGAAGTGGGGACCAGGAATTTGGTGAGCAAGTTAAAGCACGTGGTCTTGCCGGCGCCGTTCGGGCCGATCAAGGCGTGGATATGGCCGCGCTCTACCTTCAGGTTCACGTCGCTCACAGCGGTGAAACCCTTGAATTCCTTGGTCAAATTTCTTGTTTCCAAGATTACGTTTGACATCGTGTCTCCTAGTTGTACTTTTTGTACTACTTAGTCATTTTTATAATACACAACTTAAATTTAACGCACAATACAGTATAACTACGGGGATTTTTCACCGGCCCGAATGGCGCAAACTCGCGCCTTTGCCCAGTAATTTCCAGCTATTTCCAAGCCGCGTGTATCATTTGCGCCGCTTTTTCCGCGATCATCACCGTGGGCGAGTTCGTGTTACCAGAAGTAATGTACGGCATGATCGAGGCATCGACGACGCGCAGGCCCGCCACGCCGATCACGCGCAACTGGCTGTCGACCACGCTCGAGGCCTCGCTGGCCAGTCCCATGCGGCAAGTGCCCACCGGGTGGAAGATGGTGGTGCCGATCTGGCTGGCCGCCTGCGCCAGTTCTTCCTGGCTCTGGAATTGCATGCCAGGCTTGTATTCTTCCGGCGCAAATTTTTTCAGGGCCGGTGCGGCGGCGATGGTCCGTGTCAGGCGCAAGGCGTCGGCCGCCACGGCGCGGTCCTGCTCCGTACTGAGATAATTGGGCATAATCTTTGGCACCGCATAGCTGTCGGCCGATGCGATCTGCACGTGACCACGCGACGTGGGACGCAAATTGCAGACGCTGGCCGTAAACGCGGGAAACGCGTGCAAGGGTTCGCCGAATTTGTCGAGCGACAAGGGCTGCACGTGGTATTGCAGGTTCGGCGTGGCTTGCTGCGGATCGGACTTGGCGAACGCCCCCAGCTGCGACGGCGCCATCGACATGGGCCCGCTCTGGAACAGTGCATATTGCAAGCCGATCTGCATCTTGCCCAGCATATTGCCCGCCATGATGTTCAGCGTTTTCACGCCCTGCACTTTAAAGACCATGCGCAGCTGCAGGTGGTCCTGCAAATTGCCGCCCACGCCAGGAGCGTCCAACACGGGCGCGATGCCATGCTGCTGCAGCAAGGCGGCCGGGCCGATGCCGGACAATTGCAGCAATTGCGGCGAACCGATGGCGCCCGCCGTCAGCAAGGTTTCCCGCTTGGCCGTCGCTTGCCACTGCGTGCCGCCGCCCGTAAACACGATGCCCGTGCAACGGGGTCCCGACTCCGAAGTCCCTATCAACAGGCGTTCCACGTGGCAGCCCGTCATGATGGTCAAATTCGGGCGGCGCGATGCCGGTTTCAAAAATGCTTTCGAGGTATTCCAGCGGATGCCGCGGCGCTGGTTGACGTCGAAATACGCGCTGCCGCTATTGTCGCCGCCATTGAAATCGCTGGTTTTCGGGATGCCGACCTGCTGCGCCGCATCGCGAAACGCGTTCAGGATATCCCATGACAGCCGCTGTTTTTCCACTCTCCACTCGCCGCCCACGCCATGGTTTTCCGAGGCGCCGCCGTAATAATCCTCGCTTTGCTTAAAGAGCGGCAAGACTTTGTCCCAGCGCCAGGAAGCGTCGTCCGTCAGGTCGGCCCAGTGGTCGTAATCGCCGGCCTGGCCCCGCATATAGATCATGCCGTTGATGGAAGAACTGCCGCCCAGCACTTTTCCGCGCGGATAGATCAGGCTGCGCCCGCCCAGTCCCGCGTCCGCCTGCGTGGAATACAGCCAGTCCGTGCGGGGATTGCCGATGCAATGCAGATAGCCGACAGGGATGTGGATCCACACATAGTCATCCTTGCCGCCCGCTTCCACGAGCAAAACATTGGCGTCCTTGTCCCGTGTGAGCCGGTTGGCCAGCACGCAACCTGCCGTGCCGCCGCCCACGATGATGTAGTCGTATTCGCCTGCCGATTCCAATGAAGCTCCTTTCGGTATGCCATCAAGCTGTCGCGCGGCGTATCTCCTCGCCGCGTTCCGCTACCAGAGTCTGTCTTTCTTCATGCATGCATGGCTGCTGAGCCGCCTTGAGATTACCACCAGTGCCGGGCCAGGGCGACATTAATCGTTGCCTGGGATACGAACAAGCGTCACGGCAAGGTAAAAAAGCATCAAAAGCAGGGGCTGCAAGCTGTGGATAACCGTATGGATATCCACAGGGACGATATGTGTGTAAACGAAAAAATTTTTCAGCGGCTTTTTTTTGTCCAGAAACCGTCCCAGGCAGATACAACCTTTACTCAGCGCTTATCCGCACGCCAAGCGATTGTTTACAAGGATAAATCGGGACTTATCCACAGAAGATGCCGCCGTTAACTACTATTACTATTCTTGTATACGAACTTGTTAAGGTAAACCCGACAACGCACGCTTTGCCTACCCTACGCCTTAGCGAACCTTCACAAGCCCGTCTTCAAAAACCCAGGCAGCAGCGTTGGCTGACAAAAAAAAATCGCGCCAACAACTGAGCGACGAAAACCGGCACGGCCAGCATCACGCAGACAGCACTGCCAAACCGTTTTGCAAAATGGAAACGTCAACAGACCTGAGCAGGCACAGTGCCAGCAGGCGGTTCGATGTCGAAAAAAGGGGAATGTGAGACGATTGTGGATAAGTCACTTGATATCCACAGGATGACTTGTGCGTAAACACGAACTTTTGCACAGGTCCGCATTTTATACAATTTTGCTCCTCGCGTGATACAGCGATTATGCACGCTTTATTTTGCGTGTAAACGATTGATTCTGTTGAAAAAAAGCGACTTATCCACAGAAAAAAACGCGTTTACTATTACTACTATTTTTATATATATAGATCTATTGTAAACCGACAAAAAAAGCGGAAGTCCGGGGATATTTCCAAAAAGCACGCAACACCGTCAAAAAAAAAGCCAACGGCGACATCGCGACCCACTTCCAAACCGTCTTCCAGGAATCAACTGAACGCTCACGTCAATGAGAGAACAACGTTCGTAGTCGCTCACTGTTGATTGCCAGACATGGGGCTATGCAGACGAAGCACTTCAAACATGCCACTACAGCAAGAAAAACCGCGATTTTTGCGTGCCGGTGTGGATAAGTGCCTGCATATCCACAGGATGAGATGTGGGAAAAGTCGATCTTTGTCCACAAGCCAATTTTTATCCCAAACAAGTCCTCCGTGGATACAATGCTTGTGCGCCTACTTTTTTGTGCGCTAAGTCGATGATTTTTCAATGGTATACCGGCTTATCCACAAAAAAATGGCCGTTTACTATCACTACTATTTTTATGTATACATCTTTATTTAAAACACAGAGACAAATGCGAACAGTGGAAAAGTCGCCGAAACGGCTGTTTTCACCATATAAACCGTTTTGCAATTCAAAAAACCTGTAAAAACAGCATGCATACACATCAAAAAATGCGTTTAGGCATCATCAGTGCCTTGCACGAAGAACAGCAGGGGCTGGTAGAAGCCATGCAGAGCCCCCAGAGGCATTCGCACGGCATGCGCGACTACACCCTGGGAACCCTGTGGAATATCGACGCTGTGTGCGTCCTGTCGCGTCTGGGCAAGGTTGCCGCCGCCATGACAGCTTCTATCCTTGTGGAAAAGTACGGAGTTACCCACATCGTCTTTACCGGCGTGGCCGGCAGTGGGGATAAACACGTGAAAGTCGGCGATATTGTCGTGGCCGAATCGCTGTTGCAGCACGATATGGACGCTCGTCCCTTGTTTCCCCGTTTTGAAGTGCCATTGACGGGCCTGCAGCGCTTTGCCACGGACTTGGAACTGAGCACGCAACTGGCTGGCGCCGCGGAAGATTTCCTGCGTGACGATGTGTCCAGCGTACTCAAGCCGGCAGATATCGCGGCATTTGGCTTGCAGCACGTGCGAGTGCACCGCGGCTTGATCGCCAGCGGCGACCAGTTCATCAGCAGCGCCGCGCATCTGAACCAGCTCAAAGTAGATATCCCCGACCTGCTGGCCGTGGAAATGGAAGGCGCCGCCGTGGCGCAAGTGTGTTTTGAGCTGGGCGTGCCGTTTACCGTCATGCGCACCATTTCCGACAACGCCAACGAAGAGGCGGCCGTCGACTTCATGCGTTTCGTGCAAACCGTCGCCTCGCCGTATGCGTTTACGGTGATCCAGCAATTGTGCCAGCGTCTGGCTGGCTGATTTTTTATCCAGCTGGCATAAAAAAAGGGCAGAACCACTGGTTCTGCCCTTTTGCGTTGACTGCCTGCTTAAATGTTAGACACTGAGCATCATCAGGCTGGCATTCCCACCGGCCGCTGTCGTATTCACGCACAGCGCCCGCTCAGCAACCAGGCGCCACAGGGGGATGGCACCGTCCTGCGTGGTTGCAATCGTGGCCACCAGGGGCCCTTCCCGTGCCGCCAGCAGCGGTTTGAGCTGGCCATCGAGGCCAGGTTCGATCATGGCGATCTGGAAATCATGCTTGACCGACTCCAGGTTCGTAATGATCTGGATGCGGTCTTTCAGTGCGGCCGGCAAGTCGCCCGGGATCAGCTCCGGCGCTTGCGCCAGCACCAGAGCCTGGTTACCGGTGGCCAGGACGGCGGCCAGCTGGTTCATCAGCGTGCCGGACGTGGCGGCCGCGCACAGAATCGTGCCGCGCGCGGCAAAGCTCAGGGTATTGCGCTCGCCTGTCGGGCCTGGCAAGACGGTGGTGCTGCCCAGCAAGGTGGTGCGTGCGTATTCCTGCGCCAGTTGCTCGACCTTGTCGTGGCCATGCATCTTTGCCCACACGGTCAGCGCATCGAGTGCTGGCGGCGCCTGGCGCTGGTGCTGCGCGCCGGCTGGCGCATTGCGCTGCAGGCGTTTCAGGTACAGGGGGCCGCCCGCCTTGGGGCCGGTGCCTGATTTGCTTTCGCCGCCGAACGGCTGCACGCCGACGACGGCGCCGACGATGTTGCGGTTCACATAAATATTGCCCACATGCGCGCGCTTGGTGATGAAATCGATCGTTTCATCGATGCGCGTATGGATGCCCAGGGTCAGGCCATAACCGCTGTCATTGATCGATTGCACCAGTTGCGGCAGCTCGGACCGCTTGTAGCGGATTACGTGCAGCACGGGGCCGAAGACTTCCTGCGTCAATTGCGCCAGCGACTTGATTTCCAGCACGGTCGGGGCGACGAACGTGCCTTTGACGGTCGGCAAATCGAGCGAATAATGGTCGATGGCCATGGTTTTCATCTTGTTGATGTGCGCCAGCAAGTTACCTTGCGCTTCCGCATCGATGACGGGACCGATATCGGTCGCCAGGCGGTCAGGATTGCCGACGCGCAATTCCTGCATGGCGCCCTTGAGCATGTGGATGGTTTTGTCGGCGATTTCCGCTTGCAGGAACAGCACGCGCAAGGCCGAGCAGCGCTGGCCGGCGCTGTCAAAGGCGGACGACATCACGTCTTGCACCACTTGCTCCGGCAAGGCGGACGAATCGACGATCAGGGCATTCTGGCCACCCGTTTCGGCGATCAGGGGAATGTCGATGCCTTCGGCCACGGCGCGCGCGGCCAGGTTGCGGTTGATCAATTGCGCCACTTCCGTCGAGCCCGTGAAAATCACGCCTTTCACGCGTGCGTCATTGCACAGGCCGGCGCCAACGACCTCTCCGCTACCGGGCAAGAATTGCAGCGCGCCGCGCGGTACGCCCGCCGCGTGCAGCAATTGCACGGCGCGGTGGGCGATCAGCGGCGTTTGCTCGGCCGGCTTGGCCAGTACCACGTTGCCTGCGGCCAGGGCGGCGGCCAGCTGGCCCGTAAAGATGGCCAGCGGGAAGTTCCACGGGCTGATGCAGGTGACGGGACCGAGCGCCAGGGTGTTTGGCGCGTGTTCCACCTGCGCCGCGTAGTAGCGCAGGAAGGCGACGGCTTCGCGGATTTCCGCGATTGCGTTCGGCAGGGACTTGCCCGCTTCGCGCACGGCCAGGGCCATCAGCTCGATGTGGTGTTCCTCGAACAGGTCGGCCGCGCGCAGCAACGCTTGCGCGCGGATCGACGGTTCTGTTGTTTGCCAATCCATGGCGTAGGCGCTGGCGCTGGCCAGGGCTGTTTCCACGTCGGCCGGACCGGCTTCCATGACCTTGCCCACGACATCGTCGTGCTGGGCCGGATTGTGCAGCATATGCGTGGGGCCATTCAGGCTGACGGCGCCATCGATCAGCGGCGCTGCCTGCCATGTCTGCTGTTGCGCCAGGCCCGTGGCCAGCGTGCGCAAAGTATCTTCATTCGACAGGTCCAGGCCGGCCGAGTTCCTGCGTTCGCTGCCAAACATGTCCAGCGGCAGCGGAATCGACGGATGCGGCAAGCCGCCCTGCAGGCGCGCCTGCTCGAGCGGATCGCGGATCAGGCTATCGATGGCCACGCTTTCGTCGACGATCTGGTTGACGAACGAGGAGTTGGCGCCGTTTTCCAGCAGGCGGCGCACCAGGTAGGCCAGCAGGGTTTCATGCGAGCCGACGGGCGCGTAGATGCGGCACGGCTTGTCGAGATTCTCGGGGCCGACGACCTGGTCGTACAGGGTTTCACCCATGCCGTGCAGACACTGGAATTCGTAGTCGGTAATGCCGTCGCGTTTCGCCCAGGTATAAATGGTCGACAGGGTTTGCGCGTTGTGCGTGGCAAATTGTGGATAGATCAGGCTGCTGGCGGCCAGCAGTTTTTGCGCACACACGAGGTAAGAGACGTCCGTGTAGACCTTGCGCGTGTAGACGGGATAGCCTTCCTGGCCGTCGACTTGTGCGCGTTTGACTTCCGCATCCCAATACGCGCCCTTCACCAGGCGCACCATGAACTTGCGGCCGCTGCGGTGCGCCAGGTCGATCAGGAAATCGATGGCGAACGGGCAGCGTTTTTGATACGCCTGCACCACGTAGCCGATGCCGTCGAAGCCGGCCAGATCCGCATCGAAAGCCAGTGCTTCCATCAGGTCGAGCGACAATTCCAGGCGGTCCGTTTCTTCCGCATCGATGTTGAAGCCGATGTTGTACTGTTTGGCGAGCAACAGCAGGGCTTTGACTTTTGGCAGCAATTCTTCCATGACGCGGGCGCGCTGGGCGCGGCTGTAGCGCGCATGCAGGGCCGACAGTTTCACGGAAATGCCGGGACCGTTGCGGATGCCGCGGCCGTTCGACGCCTTGCCGATGGCGTGGATTGCCGTTTCGTACGAGGCGTAGTAGCTGGTCGCATCCTGCTGCGTCAGGGCCGCCTCGCCCAGCATGTCGTAGGAGTAGCGGTAGCCGCGCGTTTCATTCTCGCGGCTGTTTTTCAACGCTTCCTCGATGGTTTGGCCTGTAACAAACTGGTTGCCCAGCATGCGCATGGCCAGGTCGACGCCCTTGCGGATCAGTGGTTCGCCGCCTTTGGCGATGAGCTTGGTCATGGCCGAACCGAGGCCCGATTCGCTGCTGGTACTGACCAGTTTGCCCGTAATCAGCAAACCCCAGGTGGCCGCGTTGACGAACAGCGACGGCGATTCGCCCAGGTGTTTCTTCCAGTCACCCTTGCTGATTTTGTCGGCGATCAAACGGTCGGCTGTCTGACTGTCGGGTATACGCAACAGCGCTTCAGCCAGACACATCAATGCAACACCCTCTTCCGACGATAGCGAGAACTCGTGCATCAGTGCATCGACGCCGGACGCGCGTGTGCGTTTTTGGCGCACGTTCGAGACCAGGCGGTGCGCCAGCGCTTGTCCTTCGGCCGTCGTTTCGGTGCTGCTGGGGCGCACTTGTTGCAACAGCCACTGCACGGCGGAAACCTCGTCGCGCCTATAGGCAGCGGTGATGGCGGCGCGTTGTGGAGTCGCTTCGGGCAGGATTTCTGCCTGGAACGCAGCAAAAGGAATCGGGGTAAAAGCCGAGGGGCCTGCAGGGTGCATAAGTGCTCTTTACAAGGAAAAAGGGGACGAAAACTGACGTAATTCTTGCTCTTTTTTGGTGCAAAAAAATACAGAAAGTCGGACGTTAAGATGATTCGATTGTAAAGGGGATTCTTATGGATTAATTCTGGTAATACAGGGGACTAGCAATAGATAGTTTTTGATGCGACAATTTAACCAAATAATATTAATTTGGGGGTGATGGAAATGCTGGACAAGATCAGTAAGAAAATCCTGATGGAATTGCAGAGCGATGGACGCATCAGCAATGTGGAGCTGGCCGCGCGCGTGAACCTGTCGCCGGCCGCTTGCCTGGAGCGCGTGCGCAAGCTGCACGAATCCGGTTACATCATGGGCTATACGGCCCAGTTGAACCCGCAGCTGCTCGACGTTTCGCTGCTAGTGTTCATCGAAGTGGTGCTCGATCGCACGACACCGGAAGTGTTCGACGCCTTCAAGCATAGCGTACAAATCATTCCAGAGGTACTGGAATGTCATATGGTCGCTGGCGGTTTCGATTACCTGGTCAAGGCGCGCGTCAAGGATATGGCCGCTTACCGCGAATTCCTGGGCAAGACGCTGTTGCAGAAAGGTGTGCGGGAAACCCACACTTATGCCGTCATGGAAGAGGTCAAAAACACCACCAAATTGCCAATTAAGTGACCCTGGTGTAGCCGTCCCGTTTTTCTGATTGAGCTATCGGAACAAATGTTGTAGGGTAGAACTACAATTCTGCTATCCGGTAGCCGGCCTGAAAACGACGCGCAGACGTTGTGTTCAGGGTGCAAGGTGGGCAATCGTGCCCATCCGCATACGGCCACAGCACGTCCCTCCAGGGACGTGACGGGTTCGCGCAGCGGGGGACAAATGAAGCAGTTGCAGCATCAGCTGATGCGTTTCTTTGTATTCACGATCCTGGCAATGGCCGTGGCCTGTTGCCTGGCCTATCTGCTGCTGCTGTTGGGCGGCGACCATCCTTATTTGATTGCCTGCGTGGCCGCCGCCATCGGCGCCGCGCTGCTGGCGTTTGCCGGCCGTCCGCGTGGCGAACCGGGTTTGCACCAGTTCGCCGACACGGTGGGCAATGCCATCGATGCCATCATGATCGGTGCGGCGGAAACCTCGTATTTTGTCGATTCCGTCAAACAGAAGGTGGAACTTGATGTCCGCACGGCCAGCGACATTGCCGACAGTTCTGTACAAAATGCCGCGATGACGGAAAAGATCGCCGCCAATGCGGAACGGGCCGCCAAGGTAGCGGCCGGCGTGCGCGTGGAAAGCGTGGCGGCGCGTGCCGAAGTGGACCAGGGCTTGCGCCGCATCAATACGGCACGCGAGGAAGCGCAAGGCGCGTCCAGCACCATGCTGAGTCTGCAAGAAAAATCCAAACGCATCACGGGCTTTACGGAAGCCATTTCCGATATTTCCGCGCGCACCAACTTGCTGGCGCTGAACGCCGCCATCGAAGCGGCCCGTGCCGGCGAACATGGCCGCGGTTTTGCCGTCGTGGCCGGTGAAGTGCGGCAATTGGCGCAGCGCACCAAGGAAGCTTCCGATGAAATCAGCGTCATGGTGCGCGAAATCAATGAACAGTCGGAAAAAGCCGCGCGCGGCATGAGTTCGCTGGCGGCCGGCGTGACGGAAGCGGCGCGCAATGTGGAAAGCGTGCATGCTTCACTGAGCCATATCGAGCAATCGTCGGGCGAATCGGAAGACGAGATCGGGCAAATCGCCCGCGCCTCGCGCGAACACGTCGACACGACGCAAGTGATCGCCGACGCCATCTTGCAAATCCGCGACAGCATGCTGTCGACGAATGCCGAATTGCCGCGCGCCACGCAATCGGCCATGGCCCTGGCCGAGCGGGCCGAAGTGATCGCCGGCGCCCTCGGTGAATCGAGCGTGGCCACGCCGCATGACGAGATCCGCGAGGCGGCCCAACGCGCCGCGCGCGAGGTGGGCAAACTGTTCGAGCAAGCGATCGCGTCGGGCCGCATCACGCGCGAAGCCCTGTTCGACCGCCACTACCGCCCGATTCCCAACACCAATCCGCCCAAGCACAACACGAAGTTCGACGCGTTTACGGACAAGGTGCTGCCCGACCTGCAGGAAGGCGTGCTGGCCGCCCTGCCCCATTTGGCGTATGCGGGCGCCGTCGACAACAATGGCTATTTTCCGACGCACAACAAGAAGTTTTCCCAGCCGCTGACGGGCGACTACGCCACCGATATGGTCAATAACCGCACCAAGCGCATCTTCAGCGACCGCACGGGCAAGCGTTGCGGCAGCAATACCAAGGCCTTCCTGTTGCAGACGTATAAGCGCGACACGGGCGAAGTCATGCACGATTTGTCCGTGCCCATCCACGTCGATGGCAAGCACTGGGGCGGTTTTCGCATCGGTTATCGCTCCAGCAACCACGCATAGCAAAACGCCTGATGAGAGATCATCAGGCGTTTTTTCTTGTGCAGGCGACGCTTACTCGATATGCGGCTTCGGTGCCACGCCGCCGCCGGCCGCCGTGGCCGTGCGCAGGGTGGGCGTGTTCATGCTTTCCAGATGATTACGCAGCCATTTGTGGGCGGGGCTGCGGGCGTCGCGCTCGTGCCACAGCATGTCCAGGTGGACGGCTGGCAAGGTCAATGGCAAATCCTTGTACAGCAGGGACTCTGTCATGCCCGTCGAGGCGATCAAATGGCGCGGCAAGACCGTGATCAGGTCGGAATTGGCGACCACTCTGCCTGCCGTGAAGAACTGGTTGACCGTCAACAAAATGCGCCGTTCGCGGTGGATCTGCGACAGCGCTTCGTCGATCAAGCCATGCGCGCGGCCGGAAAAGCTCACCAATAAATGGTTTGCCGCGCAGTAGTTATCCAGGGTCAATTCCTTGTCGGCCAGCGGATGGCCGCGCCGCATCACGCATACATACTTGCCGGAATACAGGCGCTCGTGGCGGATCGGCGAACCCGTTTCGCTCGACAATTGCGCCGCCACGCCGGGAAAGAAGCCCACGGCCAGGTCGATATCGCCGCGCAGCAGCATCGGGCGCGGTTCACGAGTGGTCAGCGGCATCATGCGCACGTTGACGCCCGGTGCTTCCCGTTCGATCGAGCGCATCAGCGAGGGCAGCCAGAACGCAGCCGTCGCATCTGCCATCGCCATGCGGAACGTGGCGTGGGTTTTCGACACGTCGAAAGTTTCCGGCGTGACGGCCGCTTCCAGGCTGGCCAGGGCCGAGCGCACGGATGGCCACAGGGCTTCGGCGCGGGGCGTGGGTTTCACGCCGTAGGCCGTGCGGATCAGCAATTCGTCACCGAGGCTCTCGCGCAGGCGTTTGATGGCGTTCGATACCGCCGGCTGCGTCATCGCCAGGTGGCCGGCTGCGCGCGTCAGGTTTTGTTCCGTCATGACGGCGTCGAAAACACGCAGCAAGTTCAGATCCAGCGTCAGAAAACTCATGGAAAGCCCAAGATAAAAGTTGAATTGATTACTTAAAATTGATTACTTAGGAGTGTAAACCGCGCCGGGCACGAATATTTTCACTCGTTAAAAAATATTACAGTTTTCCATTCACGATTCATATAATTGGTATCAAGAAATGGAATTAGATTTATATGTTGCACTGCACTATAGTACTGGCAAATTCTATAATGCACTGGAACACTATGTCTACCTTCGCCTCCGCCCTGTACGCAGTATCCGCACCCGTGCTGGAGATTTCTCTGCTGAACGCCCTGCAACTCGTGCTGGTGATCGTCGCCGTGGGCGCGTTCGCCCTGCTGTTCAAGCCTTTGCTGGTGGGAATCGCCCGCGCCATGATGCTGGTGGTGCGTCCCAAGCTGAGCCGCGAAGAGCGTCTGGCGCGCCAGCAGATGCGCGAAGCGCAAGCCTTGAAGCGCACTTTGGGCAAGATGGATGGCGTGTCGCCAAGCAACGCCGCCGAATTGCGCGCCCTGTCGACACGCGCATAAGCTCGCTGTTACAGATGACAAGCCGGCGCGAGCCGGCTTTTTTTACGCCCGCGTTTTGCTTCAGGCCATGTCACCCAGTAAATGCGCGCGCAACAAGGTGTCGGCAGGATGGGCGCCGATCCAGATTTTCAGCAGCGCATTGTAAAAGGCCAGGTCCGGCACCATGTCGCCCACCTGCTTGCCGTTCAGTTTGCACAACGTTCCCTCTTCCGGCAGCCAGTCCACGGTCAGGATGTCGCCCTTTTTCAGGCCGGGTACCATTTCGAACATGGCGCCGAACTGCATCGTCTGGCTCAGCAGGCGCGTGCGGTCGGCCTGGTCGGAACTGCGCTTCAAGCCTTGCATGAAGGCTTGCCCCAGTTCGTCGGAAGTGATGTCGCGCAGCATGACGATTTCCAGACGGCGCGGTCCGGGCAACATCAGGATGTCGGCCAGCTGGGTTTTCTTTTCCGGCAGGTACAGCGCGATCGTGTAGACCTTGAAGATGACTTTGTAGCGCACGCCGGCGCCGTTGAGTTTCAACTCGCGGCTGGCCAGCTGTACCGTGTCGTCCAGCTTGACGCCGCCCACTTCAACGGCCAGCGCCGTTTGTGCCATGCAGGCGCACAGGCAGGCGGCTGCGAGGGAACGGCCGAAACCGGATGTGCGTATTTGCATCTTCTACCTCCGTGGATACCATGGGCTGTGGATAAGTCAGCACACAGTGTAGAACAGTTGGCAGAAGCTGGCGCCACGCAGAAGTGGTCCAGAAGTGGCGCGGGAGAAAAGCTTAGGTTTTGGCGGCAGGCAGCTCAGCCTGCAGGCGTTCGTACTTGGCCATCAATTGTTCCGGGCTTTCGCGCCAGGCGGGATTGAAGGGGATGCAGCTGACAGGGCACACTTGCTGGCATTGCGGCTCGTCAAAGTGGCCCACGCATTCGGTGCACTTGTTGGGATCGATTTCGTAGATTTCCGCGCCCATGTAGATCGCGTCATTCGGGCACTCGGGCTCGCAAATGTCGCAATTGATGCATTCGTCGGTGATCAGTAATGCCATGATTTCACTCTTACTTATTGCGATGAGGCAGCGTTGGCGGCAATCTTGTTTTGCAGCCAGCGGTTCACCGAGGGGAAGACAAACTTGGAGACGTCGCCGCCCAGCGCCGCGATTTCGCGCACGATGGTGCCCGAAATGAACTGGTACTGGTCGGACGGCGTTAGGAACATGGTTTCGACATCGGGCAGCAGATAGCGGTTCATGCCCGCCATCTGGAATTCGTATTCGAAGTCGGAAACGGCGCGCAAGCCGCGCACGATGACTCTAGCTTCATGCTTGCGCACGAAATCCTTGAGCAAGCCGGAAAAGCTTTCCACTTGCACGTTTGGATAGTGGCCAAGCACTTCGTTGGCGATTTCCAGGCGTTCGTCGAGCGAGAAAAACGGTTGCTTGTTCTTGCTGTCGGCCACACCGACGATCAGCTTGTCAAACAGACCCGATGCGCGGCGCACCAAATCTTCATGACCGCGCGTGAGCGGATCGAATGTTCCTGGATAAACGGCTACAACCATTGCGGCTCCCTGACGATGCACCAATATAGACGCGCATTATGCCTGAAATTGGTGCTACGCCTCGGGCCAGGGAGCCTTTTTGCCTTATTTATAGGCAGATTCAGGCAGTTGCCGGCACTTTGTTGTAAGTTAGCAAATGATAATAAACGGTGCCCGCTTTGTCGGCACGGATGACTTCCCACGGCGCCATCCACTCAGGTTTTTCCAGTGCACTGGTTTCATCGAAGACCAGCGGCAAGCCCGACTCCGCGTACACCATGCCGCCTTCCTTGAGCAGGTTGGCGCACAGAGGCAACACTTTCGCCAGGAAATCCTGCTGGTAGGGCGGATCGAGGAAGATCAGGTCGAAACGCTGGCCGCGCGCTGCCAGGCCTTGCGCCGTCAGCAGGGCGTCGCCGCGCAGCAGTTGCACATTGTCGGCACGCAATTTCGTCTTGTTCTCTTCCAGCTGGCGGATCACGGGCGTGTGCGTGTCGACCATGGTGACGGAGGCGGCGCCGCGGCTGGCCGCTTCAAAACCGAGCGCGCCGCTGCCGGCGAACAGGTCTAGTACCTGGGCGTTGGCCCAGTCGCCGTCGCGCAAGTGATTGATCCAGTTAAATACGGTTTCGCGCACGCGGTCCGGTGTCGGGCGCAAGCCCAGTGCCTGCAAAACAGGCAGCACGGAGCGTTTCCACTGGCCGCCGATGATGCGCACCTGGTTCGGTGGCGGCGCGTGATGGACGGGGACTTTGGCGGGTTTTTTAATCTTCTTTTGCATGGGGATTTCTTCAATTCGATGGCGGCCACTATAGCATATGGCCCCCTCCCCCCTGCTGGCGCTGCCCCGCTATTTGGGTTGTGTGGCCAGGGAATTGAAATCGTCGATCCAGCCCTGCATGCGCTTGACGGCGTGGGCCTTTTGCGCCGGCGTGGCGATCTTTATCACCGTCAAGACCATCTGCGCCGTGCTGCTTTCGTAGGCATCAAAGAAGGCCTTGCGCTCCGAATGTTCGAGGCGCTCGAAACTGTCCTTGATCAGGGTCGTGATCAAGACCACGGTGGCGTCCTTGCCGAGTTTTTCCTGGTGGACTTTCTTGACCAGATTCAACACATTCTGCTGGCGCCGCATGCGTTCATCGAGCCAGATCTCATTGTTCAGCGGACGCGCGTCGGACGCCTTGCGGATGATGGCTTCCTGCTCGCTGCTGAAGCTGCCGAACCATAGTTCGAATTGCTCCATGGCTTTCTTGTAGCGCAGTTGCTGGCGCTTCTCCTGGTCGCCGCTCAGATATTTCTTGCGGTAATCATCATTGTTCGACTTGAACTTCTTTTCCATTTGCGCGATCTGCTCGGGTTTGAGCGAACGGGCCAGGTCGGCCAGTTCGGGTGCCGCCTTCAGCAGCAGCGCCTGGGTGCGCTGCTTGATTTCGCTGTAATCGGCCATCAGGTCCGGCTGCGTGATATTGCCTTGCAGCTGCTTCTGGCCCGTGCGCAGGATTTCCACGTAATCCTTCAATTGCGTCTTGCGGTGCCAGTCGAACAGCTTGTCGATATCCTCGCGCACCCAGCCTTTCTGGTCGCGGTCCAGGTCGACATACGCGTTCAGCCACCAGTACAGCACGGTATCGCCATTGTTGTAGGCCAGGCGCAAGCCGCTGCAGCCGGCCATGACGACGAGCATGATGGCCAGCACGGCGTAACGAAAGCGGCTGGAGAACGAGACCTGCGTGTTAAACTTTTTCATATTCTTAACTTATAAAAATTACGGTCTATGAACGTTGTCATTCTCGCTGCCGGTATGGGCAAACGCATGCAGTCGGCACTGCCCAAGGTATTGCACCCGTTGGCGGGCAAGCCATTGTTGTCGCACGTCATCGACACGGCGCGCGGCCTGGCGCCGTCCCGATTATGCGTGATTTACGGGCATGGGGGCGCAGCGGTGCTGAAGTTGCTCGACGGCTACAAGGTGAACCATGCCGTGCAGATCGATGCCGCTGAGCAGGCGCAGCAGCTGGGCACCGGCCATGCCGTCCAGCAAGCGCTGCCTTTGCTGGACGACAGTGTGCCGACCCTGATCCTGTACGGCGACGTGCCGCTGACCAGCGCTGTTTCCCTGCAGCAACTGATGGATGCGGCTGGCAACGATAAGCTGGCCATCTTGACCGTGGAACAGGACGATCCTTTCGGCCTGGGCCGCATCGTGCGCGAGAACGGCGCCATCGTGCGCATCGTCGAGGAAAAAGATGCCACGCCAGCAGAGCGCGCCATCCAGGAAATCAACAGCGGCATCATGGTCGCGCCCACCGTGCAACTGAAGCAATGGCTGTCGGCCTTGTCGAATGACAATGCGCAAGGGGAATACTATCTGACCGATATCGTTGCCCAGGCCGTCGCCGACGGCGTGGCCGTCACCTCCGCCCATCCGGCTGCCGTGTGGGAAGTGGCGGGTGTCAACAGCAAGGTGCAGCTGGCCCAGCTGGAACGCATCCACCAGAACAATATCGCGCAAGCGTTGCTCGAGCGGGGCGTGACCCTGTTTGACCCGGCCCGCATCGACGTGCGCGGCGAACTTATTTGCGGCCGCGATGTCACCATCGACGTCGGCTGCGTGTTCGAAGGCAGAGTCGAACTGGGCGATGGCGTGCGCGTGGGCGCCAACAACGTCTTCATCAATGCCACGGTGGCGGCTGGCGCGCACATCAAGCCCTTCTGCCATATCGAGGAGGCCGTCGTCGGCGCTGCTTCCATCATCGGCCCGTACGCACGCCTGCGTCCAGGCACGGTCCTGGCGGAAGACGTGCACATCGGTAACTTCGTCGAAGTGAAAAACAGCCAGATCGCCGCGCACAGCAAGGCGAATCACCTGGCCTACATCGGCGACGCCACCATCGGCTCGAAGGTCAACATTGGCGCCGGCACGATTACCTGCAACTATGACGGCGTGAACAAGTTCCGCACGGTGATTGAAGACGACGCTTTCATTGGCAGCGACAGCCAGCTGATCGCGCCCGTCACCGTCGGCAAAGGCGCTACCCTGGGCGCCGGCACGACCTTGTCGAAAGATGCGCCGGCGGGCAAGCTGACCGTTTCGCGCGCGCGCCAGGTCACCATTGACGGCTGGACGCGCCCCGTGAAAATCAAGAAATAAGCGCGCCTTCCTCGGTACGCATGACGCCGTCAGCCTGTCCGGGCCGGCGGCGTTTTTTTATACCTGTGGATAATCCTGTGGAGAGTTGGCTGACAACCCGGGATAAGTTCTGCCACTTTCCCCATCCCGTATTTTCTCCGTATTGTTGTGTGTGGATAAGCATGTGAACAAGCATGCGGACAAGTGATGGATAAGCCCGGTATAAGCTGCGTATAAATGGTAAAAAACCTGTGGAAAAGACGGGATAAGTTTTCTGGTCCAGCTTGCCGCTCCAGCGTACAAGCCAGTCTGGGCAGACTGAAAAAGCATCACCGATTTTTTGCTTGCCTGGACTGTGGGTAAGCTTGTGTGCAATCTACGGATAAGTGATGAATAACTTATAACTCATTGTATTGTAAGGGTATTCAAGAGTTATTCGTAAGTGTGGGCTGTGGGTAAAGCTGTGCAAAAGCCTGTGATTAAAGCGTGGGTAAGCGATGGATAAGCCGGGATAAGTTTTGCCCGGCAGCCGATCTGCATTTATTCAGAGGCCTCCTGCGAGGCCCGATGTGGCAGCCGTAGAAATCCGTGATTTTTATACTGTGGATAAACTTGTGTATAAGCATGCGGAAAAGTGAGGATAAGCAGGGATAACTTTCTGCCAGCCTGCTTCACACCGCGATGCGCGTCTCGAATTTGCTGCGGAACGTGGAAAAATAGCTTTTCACGTTGCGCACATTCGCGTGCGCGGCAAACAGGCGGTGCGCCAGCGCGTGGTAGGCGGGCATGTCGGCCACCTGCACCATCAGCACGAAGTCTGGCCCGGGCGAGACGCGGTAGCATTGCAGCACAGCCGCTTCCTGCGCCACCAGTTGCTCGAATTCCGCCATGCGCTCGGCCGCCTGCACGTCGAGCGTGATTTCCACGATGGCAGTCAGGCGCGCGCCCACCAACTGCGGCGCGACGATGGCCACTTGCCGCTCGATGACGCCGCTTTCCCGTAAATGCTTGACCCGCCGCAAACACGTGGGCGCCGAGACGTGCACCGCTAGCGCCAGTTCACTGTTGGTTTGCGATGCATCAATTTGCAAGGCGTTCAGGATGCGACGATCGATTTCGTCGAGGGTAATGTTGTCTTCGCTCATGGTCTTGAAAAATTAGAAAATATATCGAGTATAAATGAAATAATATTTCATGAAAAAATAGAAGTGAAATATTCAGTCAAATATATATAGATTTAGAAAGCATATTTCATGCACTCTGCATTAGCATGCATGCATTGATTAAATTTTAGACAGAGGTTTCCATGTGCGGCATCGTCGGCGCGGTAGCGCAACGTAATATCACTCCCATCCTGGTCGAAGGCTTGAAGCGCCTGGAATACCGCGGCTACGATTCCTGCGGCATCGCCCTGCATGCGGATGGCCGTTTGCAGCGTTCGCGCTCCACCTCGCGCGTGGCCGAGCTGGAAAAGCAGATCGGCGAAGAAGGCTTGAGCGGTTTTACGGGCATCGCCCACACGCGCTGGGCCACGCATGGCGCCCCTGTCTCCTTCAATGCCCACCCGCACTTTTCCCCAACGGAGGAAAACGCCCGCGTGGCGCTGGTGCATAACGGCATCATCGAAAATCACGACGAACTGCGTGCCGAACTGACGGCCTTGGGTTACGTCTTCCAGAGCCAGACGGACACGGAAGTGATCGCCCACCTGGTCGAGCACATGTACAACGGCGACCTGTTCGAGACCGTGCAGCAGGCCGTGAAACGCCTCGACGGCGCGTATGCGATCGCCGTGTTCTGCCGCGACGAACCGCACCGCGTGGTCGCCGCGCGCCAGGGTTCGCCCCTGATCGTCGGCCTGGGCAATGGTGAAAACTTTGTCGCGTCCGACGCCATGGCCCTGGCCGGCACGACGGACCAGATCATCTACCTGGAAGAAGGCGACGTGGTCGACCTGCAACTGTCGCGCTGCTGGATCGTCGACGTCGATGGCAAGCCCGTCGAGCGCGAAGTGAAAACCGTGCATGCGCACACGGGCGCAGCCGAGCTGGGCCCGTACCGCCACTACATGCAGAAGGAAATCTTCGAGCAGCCGCGCGCCATCGGCGACACCTTGGAAGGTGTGACGGGCATCATGCCGGAACTGTTCGGCGACGACGCTTATAAAATCTTCAAGCAGATCGACCGCGTGCTGATCCTGGCTTGCGGCACCAGCTCGTACGCGGGCATGACGGCGAAATACTGGATCGAGTCGATCGCCAAGGTACCCGTCAGCGTGGAAGTGGCCAGCGAATACCGCTACCGCGACAGCGTGCCGCACCCGAACACGCTGGTGGTGACCATTTCGCAAAGCGGCGAAACGGCCGACACCCTGGCCGCGCTGAAACATGCGCGCAGCCTGGGCATGCAGCATACCTTGACCATCTGCAACGTGGCCACCAGCGCCATGGTGCGCGAATGCGCGCTGGCCTACATCACGCGCGCCGGCGTGGAAGTGGGCGTGGCATCCACCAAAGCGTTCACGACACAGCTGGCCGGCTTGTTCCTGCTGACCCTGTGCCTGGCGCAAGTCAATGGCCACCTGTCCGAAGAACAGGAAGCGGCGCACCTGAAAGCCATGCGCCACCTGCCCGTCGCCATCGCGTCCGTGCTGGCGCTGGAACCGCAAATCATCGCCTGGTCCGAAGAATTCGCGCGCAAGGAAAACGCCCTCTTCCTCGGTCGCGGCATGCACTATCCGATCGCCCTGGAAGGCGCCTTGAAGCTGAAGGAAATCTCGTACATCCACGCCGAAGCGTATCCGGCCGGTGAGCTGAAACATGGCCCGCTGGCCCTGGTAACGAATGAAATGCCGGTCGTCACCATCGCGCCAAACGACGCCCTGATCGAAAAGCTGAAATCGAACATGCAGGAAGTGCGCGCCCGCGGCGGCCAGCTGTACGTCTTCGCCGACGTCGATTCGCGCATCAGCTCCGGCGAAGGCCTGCACGTCATCCGCCTGCCCGAGCACTACGGCGATCTGTCGCCGATCCTGCACGTGGTCGCGCTGCAATTGCTGGCGTATCACACTGCGCTTGCGCGCGGCACGGACGTGGACAAGCCACGCAATCTGGCCAAGTCGGTGACGGTGGAGTAAGCAGGGCGGATGGTGCCTTTCTCTGGTGGCGCGACGCTGCCAGAGAGGCGGTCGTCGCACAGGATGCTCAAGGGCCTGGGTCGGTACGAGCACGGTACTGCTCTATCCACTTCACCGACTGTGCGATGCCGCCAAAGGGAAAGAAATGCAGGCTGACCTTGCCATGCGCTGCTGTCAGGCCGGCGGCCAGGCGCTCGACAAACAGATCGGGTCCCGCCGTGCCGAACAGCTTGCCGATGGAGACGCCGTACTTGGACCACATCGATGCGCAGGCGCCCACGCCGCACACTGCGGCATAGCGCGTCAGCACGGCGATGCTTGCGGGGCCCGGCACGCCCACGCGCACGGGATGGGTTATGCCGCGCGCGCGCAGGGCTTGCAACCACGTCAACACGATGTCGGCATCAAACGCAAACTGGGTGACGATCAAGGGCGTCATGCCATGCATCTCGATGCTGTGGCACTTGCGTTCAAGCACCTCCCACTGCTCAGCCTTGCTCATCACCGGATGGCCTTCCGGGTGGCCACCCACGCCGATCACCTTCATACCCGCGCGCTCGAAAACGCCTGTGTCGATCAGCGCGGAACTATCGGAAAACGGCCCCATCGGTGTGGGTGGATCGCCAGCGATGACGAAGCAGCGCCCGACTCCCGCTTCGGCGGCCGCGCGCTGGACGAAGGACTCGAATCCGGCGAGCGAAGCGATACGGCGCGCGGACAAGTGCGGCATGGGCTCAAAGCCGAGGCTGCGCACGGCCCGTGCCGCGGCCAGCCGCGCGTCGTCGTCCTCGCGTGCCAAGTAGGGAATGGCAATGGTGGACCCGGGCAATATCCGCGGCGCCGCCGCGCTCATTGCAGCAATGTCCTTCGTACTGGCTTCCAGGGAATAGGCGTGCGTGATGTTGCCAGCGGGCCAGGGCTGAGCGGGATGCATCAAGGGGCTGACCATAGCTTCACTGCGCATGAGCGATGGCAGGCTGGCGGGCCAGTGCGATGAAGGCCTTGACGTAGTCGATGGCGGTGTCCGTCTCGCGTGCGCCCAGGAAGATCTGCTTGGCGATGCCGCGTGCGCCCAGCCGCACAGGCACGACGTCCATCTTGGCCGCGTATTCCTCGACCAGCCAGCGCGGCAGGGCGGCTACGCCACGGCCGCTGGCCACCATCTGCAGCATGATGTCGGTCGTTTCGATGGCTTTGTGGCGCTTGGGCGTGACGCCGGCCGGCAACAGGAACTGGTTGTAGATGTCCAGGCGCTCGATGTCCACGGGGTAGCTGATCAGCACTTCCTGCGTCAGTTGCTGGGGCTTCACATAGGCCGCCGACGCCAGGGCATGGCCCTTGGCCACGACGAGCACCTGCTCGTAGTCGAACACGGGTTCGAATGTCAGCCCCGGCTTGTACAGCGGGTCGGGCGTGACCAGCAGGTCGATCTCGTAGCCGAAGAGCGCGCCGATCCCGCCGAACTGGAACTTCTGCTTGACGTCGACATCCACGTCGGGCCACGCGGCCAGATAGGGGGACACCACTTTGAGCAGCCACTGGTAGCAAGGATGGCATTCCATGCCGATGCGCAACGCGCCGCGCTCACCCTGCGCGAACTGGCCCAGGCGCTCTTCGGCCAGGTCCAGTTGCGGCAGCACCCGGTTCGCCACCGCCAGCAAATACTGGCCGGCCTGCGTCAGGCGCAGGTTGCGCCCTTCGCGCAGCCAGACGTCGGTGCCCAGTTGCTGCTCCAGCTTCTTCATGCTGTGGCTCAAGGCCGACTGGGTCAGGTTCAGCACGCCTGCGGCGGCCGTCAAGGACCCTTGTTTCTCGACTTGCTGGACGATGCTGAGGTGGATACGTTCAAGCATTGAAATGAGCCATATTCATGGATGTATGAAATAAGACCATTATACTTCATCGATACCCCCCGTTATCATCCATCCTCTTGCTGCTGGCATTCTTCGCCCTCGCGCATCACTCCCTATGAAAGCAAACATGACACGTCCACTTCGCTTAGTCGCCGTTTCCGGCGGGCTGCAACGCCCTTCCAAGGCTGCCGCCCTGGCCGAGCACCTGATGGACCTGATCGCTGAGGAAGTGCTGTGCGAACAGCGCCTGGTCGAACTGGGCCAGCTCGCGCCGCAGCTGGCCGGCGCAACCTGGCGCTCCCATCTGCCCGAGACGGTGGAGCGGGAACTTGCGGCGGTCGAGCAAGCGGACATCCTGGTGGTGGCAACCCCGGTCTTCCGCGGCTCGTACACGGGCCTGTTCAAGCACTTCTTCGACTTCATTGACCAGGATGCCTTGATCGACAAGCCCGTCTTGCTGGCGGCCACCGGCGGCAGCGAGCGCCATGCCCTGATGATCGACCACCAGTTGCGGCCGCTCTTCAGCTTCTTCCAGGCACGCACATTGCCGCTGGGCGTCTACGCGACCGACAAGGACTTTACCGACTACCGCCTGCAGGACGAGGCCCTGATCCAGCGCGCCACCTTGGCGGTGCAACGGGCATTGCCCTTGATCGGCTTGACGCGCCATGCGAGATCCGCCACCGCTGAAGAGCTGGTCGCGGCCTGATACGCATCACCACGGTCAATCAACATATTCACCTTTTCGCAGACATCAGGACAGATCACCATGAGCAAAGATTTTGTATTCAGCATCAAGAGCATTGTTTTCGATGAAAACTATCACCCATCGGACAGCACGCGCCTGACGACCAATTTTGCCAATCTGGCCAGAGGAGAGCGTCGCCAGGAGAACTTGCGCAACACCCTGAAAATGATCGACAGCCGCTTCAACAACCTGGCGCATTGGGACAACCCGAAGGCAGACCGCTACTCCGTCGAGCTTGAAATTATTTCCGTCGCGTTGAATATCGATGCCGAAGGCGACAATATTCCACTGATCGAGATATTGAAGCCGAACATCATCGACAAAAAAACCAATGAGCGCATCGATGGCATCGCCGGGAATAACTTCTCCTCCTACGTGCGCGATTACGACTTCAGCGTGCTGCTGCCAGAGCACAACAATAATAAATCCACGTTTGGCACGCCGGACAATTTCGGCGATTTCCATGGCAAGCTGTTCAAGCACTTTGTCAGGTCAGACACCTATAAAGCGCACTTCAGCAAGCCGCCGGTGATCTGTATCAGTGCCTCGAGCAGCAAAACCTATCAACGCACTGAAAACCAGCATCCCATCCTGGGTGTCGAGTACCAACAAAATGAGTTCTCGTCGACGGATGAATATTTCGAAAAGATGGGGATGCAGGTGCGCTACTTCATGCCGCCGAACAGCTCCGCGCCGCTGGCTTTCTACTTTATCGGCGACCTGCTGGCCGACTACAGCAATCTTGAACTGATCGGTACCATCAGCACGATGGAAACGTTCCAAAAGATCTACCGGCCCGAAATTTACAACGCCAATTCCGCGGCGGGGAAGTTGTATCAGCCCAGCCTGAAGAACCAGGATTACTCATTGACGCAAATTGTCTATGACCGGGAAGAGCGCAGCCAGCTGGCGGTCAAGCAAGGCAAATACACAGAAGAGCACTTCATCAAGCCCTACCAGAATGTTCTTGAACAATGGGCTGCGAATTACGCGCTCTGATCTAAAATAAACGAAAGCATTCATCATGAAAAAATTATTGCCTACTTCCACTGCCGGCAGCTTGCCCAAACCTTCCTGGCTGGCACAGCCTGAAAAACTGTGGTCGCCGTGGAAATTACAGGACGAGGAATTGATCGAGGGCAAACAGGATGCTCTGCGTTTGTCGCTGCAGGAACAGCAGCAGGCAGGCATCGATATCGTCAGTGACGGCGAGCAAACCCGCCAGCATTTCGTCACCACATTTATCGAGCATCTGAGCGGCGTGGATTTTGACAAACGCGAGACCGTCAGGATCCGCGACCGCTACGATGCGAGCGTGCCGACCGTCGTGGGCGCCGTGAGCCGCCCGAAGCCGGTTTTTGTAGAAGACGCCAAGTTTTTACGCCAGCAAACCAGCCAGCCGATCAAATGGGCCCTGCCAGGTCCGATGACGATGATCGATACGCTGTATGACAGCCACTACAAGAGCCGTGAAAAACTGGCTTGGGAATTCGCCAAGATCCTCAATCAGGAAGCGAGGGAACTGGAGGCGGCCGGCGTCGACATCATCCAGTTTGACGAACCCGCATTCAATGTCTTCTTTGATGAGGTCAATGACTGGGGGATTGCCACCCTGGAAAGGGCGATCGAAGGACTCAAGTGCGAAACCGCCGTCCATATTTGCTACGGCTACGGCATCAAGGCCAATACGGACTGGAAAAATACGCTGGGGTCCGAATGGCGCCAATATGAAGAGTCTTTCCCGAAGCTGCAGAAATCGAATATCGACATCATCTCGCTGGAATGCCACAACTCGCGTGTGCCCATCGACCTGATTGAACTCATTCGTGGCAAAAAAGTGATGGTCGGCGCCATCGACGTGGCCAGCAATACGATTGAAACGCCGGAGGAAGTCGCCAACACCCTGCGCAAAGCGCTGCGCTTTGTCGATGCCGACAAACTCTACCCGAGCACCAACTGCGGCATGGCGCCCCTGGCGCGCCGGGTAGCAAGAGGCAAATTGAATGCGCTCAGCGCAGGTGCGGAAATCATCCGGGGAGAGCTTTCCTAGCCGGCTGGTGAAGTTACGCCTGCGCCTAAGCCAGGCGCAGCAGCATTGTCCGCAAGCGCTCCGCCATCCGTGCCCGCAAGGCTGCGTTCAGCAGCGGCGCCACCTGCGCAAAAGCTTTGTCGATGCGCGCCAGCAGGGTATCGACATAATCTTCCGCCTGCCCGCGTGTGGCGAAACCGAAACGGGTCACATCGCGCAGCATGGCGTCGCGCGTGATGTCGCGGCGGCCTGCGCTCACTTGCATGACCAGCGCTGGCGGGTCGTCTTCCGTATCCGGCACGACATCGAAGGCGGGCGAGAGGCGCCAGCGTTGTTCGTCCAGGTCGAACAGCACGGCGTGGTTGCGCGGATGGTCGTCGTTGTTGCCGACGACGCCGTTGAAGACCATGCGGCCGAACAGTTCGATGCCGTCTTCCGGCGGTGCGCCGATGCGCCGCAGTTCTTCGGCCAGGCGGGGATAGCTGGCGCCATCGCTGTCGGCCGCTTCCACCGGCGGATATTGCACTTGCAGCAGCGAGGCGGCGCTGGCCGTCATGATGCGCCGCGCGCCGCGCCGGTCGTAGCGCAAGATGCGCACCACGCTGCGCTCGGCCGTCAAGGCATGGTGGCGCGTGTCGGCGAAACGCAGGCCGGCCGCCCTGCCCCATTGCATCGTCGCGTGTTCCAGCAGCGCCAGGTCGACCGTATCGGTCATCAGGCCCGGTTTCACCAGCCAGTAATCATTGCCGTCCTGCACCGTTGCCTTGGGGCGCGCGCCGCCCATGCTGGGGGTGGCGAACAGGCGCTTGCGCAGGGGCGCATGGACGGCTGGCCGGCTTTCAGCAATCGCAAGCACTTCCTGCACCAGCGCATCCAGGTGATGCAGTCTGGGGCTGGCCAGTTGCGCTATGTTCGGTTTGGGCGTGTCACCCACGGCCAGCGCACCCCAGCGGTCGCCGTTGCCCGACAGACGCAAGAACTGGATCGCCGTGGCTTTTTCGCTCAGCTGGTGTTCGCGGCGTATCAGCATCTGTCCCCAGGAATCGGGACTGGCGTCGCGCAGCACGTCATGCAGGCCGCCATAGCGGCGCGCCAGGTGTTCCATGCCGGGAATGAAGGGCAGATTGACGGGATCGATGGCCCAGGACAAGCCTGCATCGGCATAGCTGGGCGCGTACAGAAAGCTGCCGATGCCGGTGCGCGCATCGAGCACATAGCGGCCGGCCACCACCCATTCGCCGTTGTCGGGCCGTTGCAGATAGACAAACAGGGGACGGCTAGAAGTAGCCATCATCACCCTCGTTCAAAGTGGGGCGGCTGCGGATGTTGGCGCTGTCCATTTGCCACAGCGCCGCGTCGGGTTCCGGCGCCGTGATGGCAAGAATGCCGAGCACGTGGAAGGCGGCCAGGAACAGGCCCACGTTGACGGACGCCTCGCCCCGTTCCATGCGCTGCAAGGTGGGGTGCGAAATGTCGAGGCGGGCGCACAGGTCGCGTGCCGTGATGTTTTGCCGCACCCGCTGCTTGCGCACGCACTGGCCCCATATCCTGAGCCGCTCGTTGACGAGCGTCGGCATGGCATCTTCCGGGCGGGCACGTTTTGTCATGATTGGGAAGTGAACATGGAGGTGAACATATTTTTTATATTGTAGTCCTTAATTGAAAGGATATGAGCGTAATAGTTAATCTTTAAGGCAAACATAAAATTGAATTTAATGTCAATAAATTCAATCTTATGTTCATGTGATCCGTCGTCGCGCTATTCTAGAATTCCTCCCACTGAGCCGGCGCGGCTGTCACGGCCATGCGCATTGCCGTGCCGGCCGCTGGCCGCGCGGCAGGTGTTGGCAAGGTCGCCGCTGGCACGCCGCCCAGTTTAAATGCGCTCACCACCTGCGCCAGGGTCGCCGCCTGCTCCTGCATGGCCGCCGCAGCGGCCGCCGATTCTTCCACCAGGGCCGCGTTTTGCTGGGTGACGTTGTCCATCTCGCTGATGGCCTGGTTGATTTGCTCGATGCCGGCCGTCTGTTCCGCGCTGGCCGAGGTGATTTCTTCCATGATGTCGGTAACGCGGCGCACGCTGTCGACCATGTCGGTCATGGTGTTGCCGGCTTGATGCACGAGCTCGCTGCCGGCCGCCACGCTTTGGGTCGAGTCGTCGATCAGGGTCTTGATTTCCTTGGCCGCGGCAGCCGAGCGGTGCGCCAGGCTGCGCACTTCCGTGGCCACGACGGCAAAGCCGCGGCCCTGCTCGCCTGCGCGCGCCGCTTCCACGGCCGCGTTCAAGGCCAGAATGTTGGTCTGGAAGGCGATGCCATCGATGACGCCGATGATGTCGGCGATCTTGTTCGACGAGGCGTCGATTTGCCGCATGGTCGCCACCACTTGCGCGATGACGGCGCCGCCGCGCTGCGCCACGCTGGAGGCCGTGTCCGCCAGCACATGCGCCTGGCGCGCATTGTCGGCATTCTGCTTGACGGTCGAGGTCAGCTCTTCCATGGAAGAGGCGGTCTCTTCCAGCGAGCTGGCTTGCTGCTCCGTGCGCGCAGACAGGTCCAGGCTGCCCGCCGCCACTTCGGACGAGGCCGAGGCGATCGTTTCCGTGCCGGCGCGCACCGTGCCCACCGTTTGCGCCAGGTTGTCGTTCATGCGCTTGAGCGCCTGCAACAGTTGCCCCATTTCATCGCGCGACTGCACCGTGATCTGGCTGCGCAAATCGCCTGCGGCCACCGTGTTGGCCACCTGCAGCGCCGTGGCGACGGGGCCGGTGATCGAGCGCGTGATGCCATACGCCAGCGCCGCCGCGATGGCCAGTGCCGCCAGCGACATGCCGATCAGCAAGGTGCGCGTGTTGGCATAGGTCGCATTGGCATTGTCGCCCGCCGTGTTGGCCAGGGTGTTTTGCAAGCTGATCTGTTCAGCAATCAATTGCTTGTAGACGAGCAAGACGGGGCGCAACTGGCCGTACAGGTAGGCGCTGCTGTCGTCCGGCGTGCCGCTCCTGATCAGTTCCAGCAAGGTCTCCTGCCCCTGCGCGTAGCGCGTGTTGGCGTCGTTCATCTTGGCCATCAGCGCGCGTTCACGGTCCGAATCGAGCATGTTCGCGAGCTTGCCGAGATTGCCGGCCGCCGCCTGGCGCGCGGCCAGGATGGCGTCCGTTTGCTTGCGCTGGTCGGCCGGATCGGCGCTGAGCATCATGTTGCGCAGGGCAATGGCGATGTCGTTGATGTTGGCCGATACGCTGTTGGCGAGCTCGATCTTCGGCATGCTGTCATGCACGATATGGCCGGTGCCCTGGTTGATCTTGCCCAGCATGGCAATGCCCAGGCAGGAGATGATGATCAGCATGGCGCCGATGGCGCCAAAGCCCACGGCGAGGCGGGTGCCGATGGTCAGGTTGGATAAAAACTTCATGGCGGTCTCAATACGGAGGGAATGGTCAAAAGGTCGGCGGCTGCGGATTGGGGGCCGCGCCGCCAAGCGGAGGACGATCCTAGACCTTTTTATGTGATATTTCCATAGGGCAATATGCCTAGTCGCGCCCTTGAATGCACGCCGGTTCCGCCTGTTCTGCGGCTTGCGCGTGTTTTCAGCTATATTGGCAGGCACCCGCCGGGCGGCAGGCCATGACCGGCGTCGCCGCCGATTCGGCAATTTTTTCCATTTTCAGCCTTAGGTCCGCATGACTTCTTTCCGTCTCCGTTTCTTCCCCTTCCTGCTGGCGTTGTTGCTGGCCTGCTCGCTGGCCCCGCCGCCCGCCTGGTCGCAGCCCGTCGACGATGCGGCCACGGCCGACCAGCGGCTCGATGGCTTGCGCAAGCAGATCACCGGTATCCAAAAGGCGCTCGATGGCGAGGCGGAGCTCGATGACGCGACCCTGTCGCAGATGCGCGCCGATGCCTTGGCGGCCAGCGCCGAGGCGGACAAGGTGGCCGATGCGCTCGCGCCTACGCTTTCCAGCGTGCAGGCGCGGCTGGCCGAGCTGGGCAAGCCGGCGGCGGGGATCAAAGATGCGCCCGACGTGGCGGCGCAGCGTAGCCAGCTGGACCGCACCAGCAGCGCGCTCGATGCGCAAGTAAAACTGGCGCGCTTGCTGGCCGTGGAAGCGACGCAGGCGTCGGAGCAGGTGTCGACGGTGCGCCGCGCGCAGTTGCAGGCGCGCCTGGGCGAGCGCACGGCCTCGATTCTGGCCGGTTCGTTCTGGAAGCAGCTGCATGCGGAACTGCCGCAGAACCTGCAGCGCTTGCGGGCGCTGGAGCTGGAATTGGCGAACGCGGCAAGCGCTACGCCGTGGTCGGCCTGGGGCGGCTTGCTGGCCGCCATCGTGGCCGTGATCGGCGCCAGCGTCTGGATTTCGCGCTATTTGCTGGTGGTGACGTCCACGCGCGTGCCGCACGGCCGCTTGCGCCGTTCGCTGCATGCGCTGGCCGTGCTGGTGCTGGCGCTGGCCACGCCGGGCCTGGTGGCGGAATTGCTGGCCATGGGCTTGCGCTGGGAGGGCGGCCTGTCCGAAAAGACCTCGACTTTCCTCAGCAGCTTGATCGGCATCATCTGTTTTGCCGGCTTTACGGCGGGACTCGGCCATGCGCTGCTGTCGCCGCGCCGCGTGTCGTGGCGTTTGCTGCCCCTGCCCGATGCGCTGGCGCACCGCATGCGCAATTTTCCATCGATGTTTTCCTTCATCGTCGTGCTCGTGTGGGCGACGGAACGGGTCACCATCGTCATCAATGCGGGCCTGTCGACGGCCGTGGCCGTCAACTGCATCGTCGCCCTCGTGATGAGCACGACCATCGCTTACGGCCTGATGCGGGCCGAGCGCTGCTGGCGCCAGTTGCGCGATGCCGATCCCGCCACCCTCGTCACGCCGCTGTGGCTGCGCTGCGTCACGGTGCTGCTGTGGCTGGCGCTGGCGTCCAGTGTCATCAGCTTGCTGGTCGGCTATGTGGCGTTCGGCAGTTTTGTCGCCAAGCAAATCGCCTGGGTCATCATCGTGGTGTGCAGCACGTATTTGCTGACGGTGCTGGTCGACGATATCTGCATGCTGCTGGCGTCCACTCCACCGCCGCCGGACGCGGCCCATCCCGTGCTGGCCACGCCCAAGGCGCGCGACCAGGCGGCCGTGCTGCTGTCGGGCATCGGCCGCGCCATTGTCGTGCTGCTGGCCCTGATGTTGCTCTTGGCGCCGTTTGGCGAAGGTCCGGGCGAGTTGTTCCAGCGCGTCGGCAAGCTGCAGGATGGCCTGGCCATCGGCGAAGTGGCGATTCGCCCGGCCGCCATGATCCAGGCGCTGCTGGTGCTGGTCGTCGGCTTTATCGCGCTGGGTCTGTTCAAGCGTTGGCTGCAAAACAGTTATTTGCCGACCACCAATCTCGATACGGGCATGCAAGTGTCCTTCATCACCCTGTTCGGCTACATCGGCGGCGTGCTGGCCGTGGCGCTGGCCCTGTCGGCGGCCGGCATCGGCCTGGAACGCATCGCGTGGGTGGCGTCGGCCTTGTCGGTGGGTATCGGTTTTGGCTTGCAGGCCGTGGTGCAGAACTTCGTTTCCGGCCTGATCCTGCTGGCTGAGCGTCCCGTCAAAGTGGGCGACTGGGTGTCCTTGGGCGGCGTGGAAGGCGATATTCGCCGCATCAATGTGCGCGCCACGGAAATTCAGCTGGGCGACCGCTCCACGGTGATCGTGCCGAATTCGGAATTCATCACCAAGACGGTGCGCAACGTGACCCTGGCCAATCCGCTGGGCCTGGTGCAGGTCAAGCTGCCGCTGCCCTTGGGCACGGATGCGCAGGCGGCGCGCGCGCTGATCCTGTCCGTCTTTGTCGACAATCCCGACGTGCTCGACACTCCGGCCCCCAGCGTGCAGCTCGATGGCATCGACAATGGCCTGTTGTTGTTCAACGCCACCGGCTTTGCCTCGTCGCCACGCCTGACGTCGGGTATCCGCAGCGCGCTGCTGTTCGAATTGCTCAAGCGCCTGGACGAGGCGAACATCGCGATCGCCAAGCCCAGCACGATGGTGCTGAGCACCGTGCCGGCGCAGCCCGAGGCGCCGGCCATGTCAGCCGTTGCGCCGGCGCCCGCACCGGTACCGCCGCTGACGTCTTAACGCACGGTCGACCACAGCAGGGCCGCCAGGTACAGGCCGACACCGAACGCCGTGTGGGCCATCAAGCTGCGCAGGCGGGCCGCGTTTGGGTGCGGCGTCTTGCTGGCGGCCAGGCCGGCACCCATGCCCGGCTGCAAGATGCAAAATGGCGCGGCCACGCTCACGAGGCCCGCCAGCAGCGCCGGCGCGAACGTCGGCTGTTGCACCCACTCCTGTCCCACCAGCGCCAGCAGCACGGCCGCAAACAGCACGCCGATCAGGTAATGGGCCGTCCAACCCAGGATGGCTTCATCGCGCACGGGCGCCGCCTGGGAAATATTGGTGTGCGTCACGGTGCCGCGCGGCAGATGGCCGAGCCAGCGCCCCACCATCGCAAAGTTCAGCGAGGGGATGCACCAGAAGCGTTTCAAGGCCACTGCCCACACATCCATCACCGCCGTCGCGCCCACGCCGATTGCCAGTGCATCGAGCCAAAGTATTTGCATTGCCGCTCCCCAAACATTCAATTGATTGCTTGAATGTTATAAGGGTGCTAGCATCGTGTCAATGAAAAATGCCGATATCGAATTCCTCACCGGTTCCGCCGGGTTTGCCCATATTTTAGGCAGCGCGCCGCGTTTGCGTCTGCTCGAGCAGATCGCGCATGGCGAATATGCGGTGGAGCAGCTGGTGGAGTTGACGGGCTTGTCCGTGGCCAATACCTCCCAGCATTTGCAGCAGTTGCGGCGTGCCGGTTTCGTGCAGGCGCGGCGCGACGGCAAGCGCGTGCTGTATCGGCTCGGCAGCGGACCCATCGCGCAACTGCTGGCCGCGCTGGACGTGTATGCGCAGCACCAGCGCAGCGAGTTGCAGGCGCTGGGCCGGGGCGACCACGTGGAAGCGATCACGGGCGACGAGCTGTTCGAGCGCATGCGCGAAGCCAGCATCACCGTGCTCGACGTGCGGCCCGCGCAGGAGTTTGCCGCCGGCCACTTGCCCGGTGCGGTCAATATTCCTTTTGATGACTTGCAGCGCCGCCTGGACGAATTGCCCGCGAACGCAGAGATCGCCGCCTACTGCCGTGGCCCGTATTGCGTGCTGTCCGTGCAGGCCGTGGCGGCCCTGCGCCAGCACGGCTTGCAGGCGCGCCGTCTCGGCAGCGGCTACGACGATTGGCAGGCGGCCGGCTTGCCTGTCGTCAAGGCGGCGTGATGGCGGTCCCCAACAGCAAGCAGGAACTGCTCGACGCCATCAACGGCACGTATGCGAAACTGGTGCAGGAGCTGGCGCGCGTGCCGCCGGCGCTATCGCGCGAGCCCGTGCTGGAAGGGCAAGTGGCAGGCACGCGCATGAGCGTGTGCGATCTGCTCGCCTACCTGGTGGGATGGAATGAGCTGGTTTTGCACTGGCACGCGCAGCTGCGCGACGGCAAACGCATCGAGGACATCGCTTTTCCCGCCGAAGGTTTCACGTGGAACGCTCTGGGAAAACTGGCGCAGCGCTTCTATGCCGACTATGCTGAACTGGGCATGGACGACTTGCTGCAGCGTCTGGAGCAGGCGAAAAACCAGCTGCTGGCGCTGGTCGAAAGCCATGATGACGCCCAATTGTATGGCCAGCCCTGGTACACGCATTACACGATGGGACGCATGATCCAGTTCAACACGGCGTCGCCATATGCGAACGCGCGCACGCGCTTGCGGGCCTGGCTCAAGACCGTGTAACACCCTCATCGGCAGGCTTGCACGGTTGCATCAGTACGCTCAGAAAATTTTTCAGGCAGGATAGTGGTTTCAAGCGCAACCAACTGAAGGATCGCCATGCTGACCATCGCCCTCGCCCAGATGAATCCCACCGTGGGCGACTTCGACGCCAATTGTGCCGCCATCATCGCGCGCATGCAGCGCGCCAGCGAGGAAGGCGCGGACCTGCTCGTCTGCCCGGAACTGTCGCTGTGCGCGTATTACCCGGGCGACCTGTTCGAGGATGCCGCCTTCCTGCGCGGCATGCAGCAGGCGCTCGACACCGTGCTGCAAGCGTCCACGCGCTGGCCGGCACTGGTCACCGTCATCGGCACGGCGCGGCCGAACTCCGGCGTCGGCAAGCCCCTGTACAACGCCTTGCTGGCGATGCGCGACGGGTGCATCGTGGCCGAATACTACAAGCAGCTGCTGCCCACCTACGGCATCTTTGACGAAGGCCGCCATTTCGAGCCGGGCCCGCCCGGCGCCTGCACCTTGACTATCGCCGGCTGCAAGGTCGGCTTCATGATTTGCGAGGATGGCTGGAACGACGACGGCCGCGCCTACGCCGTCAACCCCTTCGACGCCCTGCACGCGGCGCGGCCCGACCTCGTCGTCAGCATCAACGCCAGCCCGTCCGACATCGGCAAGCGCGCGCAGCGCCACGCCGTGTTTGGCGCCGCCTGCAAGCGCGTCAATCTGCCCCTGCTGTTCGTCAACCAGGTGGGCGGCCAGGACCAGCTCGTGTTCGACGGCGCCTCGTTCGCCATGTCGCCGAGCCAGGGCGTGCAATTCGAAGCGGCCCGCTTCGTCGAGGATTTTCCATTGCTGCGCTTTGCCGATGGCCGTTTCGCGCAGCCCGATGGCCAGCCCTTCCCCGTGCCCGACCCGGACGGCATCCCCGCCGTGGAATTTGCGCGGCGCCAGATCGTGCTGGGGTTACGCGACTACGCGCGCCGCTGCCGCTTTACGCAAGTCGTCGTCGGCTGCTCGGGCGGCATCGATTCGGCGCTGACCCTGGCCCTGGCCGTCGAAGCGCTCGGCGCCGACAACGTCGTGGGCATCACCATGCCATCCGTGTTTTCCAGCGCCGGCTCCGTTACCGATTCCGTCGCCCTGTGCGCCAACCTCGGCATCGCCCTCTACACGCATCCGATACGCGACATCGTGGCGCAATATGAAGCCGGCTATGCGCAAGCCTTCGACGGCAAGCTGCAAGGGCTGCCGTTGGAAAACCTGCAGGCGCGCGTGCGCGGCACGATATTGATGGAGTATTCGAACGCGTTTGGCGCCCTGCTGCTCACCACCGGCAACAAGAGCGAAATCTCGGTTGGCTACTGCACTTTGTACGGCGACACGAATGGGGGACTGGGCCTGATCGGCGACCTGTATAAAACGGAGGTGTTCGCCCTGTCGCGCCACATCGACGCCAGCGCCGGGCGCGAACTGATCCCCGTCGCCGTGCTCGATAAACCGCCATCGGCGGAACTGGCGCCGGGCCAGCGCGACACCGATAGTCTGCCGCCGTATCCCGTGCTCGATGAAATTCTCAAATGGCATATCGAGGGACGCCGCCTGCCGGCGCAAGAAAGCGCGCAAGCGTTGACCCTGGTCGACCAGCTGCGCGAGACGGACGAAGGGCGCGCCCTCGTGACGCGTATCCTCGGCATGGTCGCCCGCAACGAATACAAGCGGCGCCAGGCGGCGCCCATCATCCGCGTGCGTTCGCGCGCTTTTGGCAGCGGGCGTCAATTGCCGATCGCCGCCCACTACCCCACCGGAGACGACGCATGACCCCATCCTATCCTGCCGACGCGGCCATCCTGATCGGCCGCTTCCAGCCTTTTCACAATGGCCATGCGGGCTTGCTGCAAAAGGCCCTGACGACGGCCGCGCAAGTGGTGGTGGTGCTCGGCTCGGCCTTCCATGCGCGCAGCCCGAAGAACCCGTTTACGTGGCAGGAGCGGGCCGCCATGATCGCCGCGACCTTGCCCGAGGCGCAGCGCGCGCGCGTGCATTACGTGGCCGTGCGCGACTACTACGACGATGGCCTCTGGGCCGACGCCGTGCGGCACGCTGTGGCGGGCGCCGTGCCGAAGGCGCAGCGCGTGATGCTGGTGGCCTGTTTCAAGGACGCCACCAGTTACTACCTGCATCACTTCCCGCGCTGGCAGCTGCTGAACCTGGAGATCGACCCTGGCGCGCCCATCGGTGCGACGGCCATCCGCAACGTGCTGTTCGAGGCCGAGGACGTGGACGTGTCGCTGAGCGCCGTGGCGCAGCTGCTGCCGGCGGCCATCGGCCAGTATGTAAAAGCGTGGACCTTGTTGCCGTGGTACGCGCCGCTGGTGCAGGAATACCGCGCCATCGAAGCGTATAAAGCGCGCTGGCGCGCGGCGCCGTATCCGCCCATCTTCACCACCGTCGACGCACTGGTGCAGACGGGCGGCCACGTGCTGCTCGTGCGCCGTGGCGGCTATCCGGGCAAGGATTTATGGGCCTTGCCCGGCGGCTTCCTGGAACCGCGCGAACGCCTGCTGCAGGGCGCCCTGCGCGAACTGGCGGAGGAAACCCAGCTGGGCGTGCTGGCGCCCACCCTCGTCGAGGCCTTGGTTGGCGTGGCCGTGTTCGACCACCCGGACCGCAGCCAGCGCGGGCGCACCATCACGCATGCGCATTACTTCGATTTGAAGACGCGCCAGCTGCCGGCCGTGGCGGCGGCCGACGACGCGGCGCTGGCGCAATGGGTGCCCGTGGCGTCGCTGCCGGCCATGGAAGAGCAATTCTTTGAAGACCATTTTCACATCCTGAACCACTTCCTCAAGCTCACGCACGAGGGGCGCTGAGAGGGGCCTCCTCCCCGCGCGTCAGGACGTCACGCGTTCCCAGCCATGCTTGACGGCCGCCTTGAACTTGTCCCACGCCGATTGCGGATACGTGTGCTCCCACGTGGAACGCAGGTCCGCTTCCACGTCGTCCCATGGGCGGCCCCGGTAGCTGTCGCTATTCGCCATCGAATGGCCATAGCGGTAGGCGGGATCGTAGTCCTCGAAACGCGCGCCGGTGGTGACATAGGTGGCGCTCCAGTGACTGCGATAGTACTGCTCGTCGTCGTAATTGGTGCCGGGCAGGTTGTCGGCGCCGGGATAGCGGCGCACGTTGGCGCCCGCGCTGGACGGCGGCGGGGCCATGTCGGTGGCAAATTGCTGCGACCCTGGCGCCTCGTTCATGCTGCCCTGCTGCGATGGCGTATCCGACTGCATGCTGGCGCCCTGGCGCATCGCGCTGGCGTCTTGCGGCGCGCCTTGCCAGCCGCCGGCGCGCCAGTGGTCCGCGTGCGCATCGATGTCGAGCGGCGCGTAGCGTTCGACGATGTCGGTGGCGCGCTGGATGTCGGCGTCGCTCGCTCCTTCCAGCGTCAGCACGACATTCCCGCGCCGTACGGCTTCCGCATAGATGTGGCGGTCGGCGTGGCTGCCGAACAGGTCGGTAAAGAAATGCTTGATGCTGTCGAGCAGGCTGTCGTTGTCGTCGCGGCGGAGGTTTTCCGCGGCGGACATGTCGTCACTGCCCGCATCGTGCAGGCGGATGCTGGCGCCGGGGAAGCCAGCCGTGATCAGGTCGTGCCGGGCGCGCTCGGCCATATCGCGCGCGGCGAAAACTACTGCCAATGTATGTGCCATGATGGTCTCCAATTGGTGAACAACGTCCTTCCAGTGTAGGCCGCGAAAAACAAAAGTGGCGCCCGTTTGCCCTCTGGAAATCGTTGTGATCAACAAATATTGACGACGTGAAACCTCAGTCCGGCGTGCCTACGAACGCGCGCAAAAAGTCGATAAAGGCGCGCACCTTTTCCGCGATATGCTGGGTGTTCGGATACACGGCATACACGCCCTGCTCCGGGAAGACGACGTCGGGCAGCAGCCGGCGCAGGCGTTCCGCGCGCACTTCCGCCTCCACCTGCCACTGCGGCAGCAGGGCCACGCCGCAGCCGCCCAGCGCAAAGCCCAGCAGGGCCGAAGCGGAGTCGGAATGGATGGCGGCGTCGTCCTGGGCCGTGAAGGCGGCGGGGCCGTCCGGTGTCTGCACGTCCCAGCGCAGCGGCGCGGCCAGGCGGCTGTGCGCCAGCCAGCGCGCGCATTGCAGCTCGTCCAGACTGGCGATGCCCTTGGCTGGCAGGCTGGCCAGGTAGGCGGGCGAGGCGACGGGCCAGATCGCATATGGCTCGATCAGCGCGGCGCGGTAGCTCGAATCGTTGAGGGAACCCATGCGGATGGCCAGGTCATAGCCGCCCGAGATCAGATCTTCATGCGAGGACGACGAGGAATGCTGGATCTGCAGTTGCGGATGGGCGGCGGCAAAGGCGATCAGCGCGGGGATCACCGTGCGGCTGCCGTATTCGACGGTGGTGGTCAGGCGCAGGGTGCCGCGCAAGCCCTGGTGGCCCTGGCGCGCCGTTTCGATGGCGCCCTGCGCTTCGCTGAGCACGCGCTGGCAGTCTTCATAAAAGCGCCGTCCCACGTCGGTCAGCGCCAGGCTGCGCGTGCTGCGCGTGAGCAGCGACACGCCCAGCTCCGCCTCCAGCTGTTTCAAATTAAAACTGACGACGGCCTTGCTCTGGCCCAGCACGGCGGCGGCCGCCGTCAGCGAACCGGCGTCGACGATGGCGATGAAAATACCCAGGCGGTCAAGACTGATCATGGAGTGAAGTGAGAAAAGAGGCGGCTTGCAGGGCTTTGTCAAAATGGATTTGACAGTGTAATCGGGGCTGGCCCGTTATGCAAATGGCGATGAAAGCTTAAGCTGGCCGTTTGCCATTTGGAGCACCATGGACTATCGCAAAAAGGTCGCGGCCATCTATCTGCTGGGGTTCTTCGTCGACCTGATCAACATGTTCATCACCAGCGTCGCCTATCCCGACATTGGCCATGCCCTGCACGCCTCGGTGGCGCAGCTGGCCTGGATCAGCACCGCCTACATCCTCGGCCTGACCATCGTCATCCCGGCCAGCGCCTGGCTGGCTGCCTGTTATGGCAGCAAAACCGTGTTCATGGCATCGTTGCTAACTTTTTTATGCGCAAGCATCGGCGCCGGTCTGGCGCCATCGATCGAGGCGCTGATCGCCTGGCGCTGCGTGCAGGGCGTGGGCGGCGGCTTGCTTATTCCGCTGGGACAAAGCATGACTTATCAGCTGTACCAGCCTGCCGAGCGACCGGGACTGTCCTCCGTCATCATGCTCGTGGGCTTGCTCGCGCCCGCCCTGTCGCCCGCATTGGGCGGCGTCATCGTCGACAGCCTGTCGTGGCGCTGGATTTTCTATTTGAACGTGCCGTTTGCCGCGCTGGCGCTGCTGCTGGCCGCCTGCTGGCTGCGCCCCGACCCGCCCCGCGCACAAGTACCCCGCCTCGACGTGGGCGGCCTGCTGGCGGGCAGCACGGCGATTTTGCTGCTGTTACTGGGCTTGACCATGCTGGGCACGCCGGACGAGCTGCTGGCCGGCGCCGGCGTGCTGGCGCTGGGCGTTGTCTGCGCCTGGGGCTACGTGCGCGGCGCGCTGCGCAAATCGACGCCGCTGCTCAACCTGCGCCTGGCCGCCGAACCGCTGCTGCGCATTGCCATGCTTGTGTATCTGCTGGTGCCGGGCGTTTTCATGGGCGTGAGCCTGCTGGCCATGCTGTATCTGCAGGGCGTGCTGGGCATGTCGGCGTCCAAGGCGGGCGCGCTCATGCTGCCGTGGGCGCTGGCTTCGTTTGCCGCCATTTCGCTGACCGGCAAAAGCTACCGCCGCGTGGGTCCGCAACCGCTGTTCATCTTTGGTGCCCTGCTGCAGGCGGCGGGCATGCTGATGCTGCTGCGCGTGGATGCGGCCGATCAGCTGTTCTGGCTGGCCGGCACGTATGCCGTGATGGGTTTTGGCGGCGGCTTGTGCAGCAGCACGGCGCAAAGCACGGCCTTCTTGCGCACGCCGGACGGGCAGTTGAGCCAGGCCAGCGCCGTGTGGAATATCAACCGCCAGCTGGGCTTTTGCCTGGGCGTGGCGCTGCTCAGCGTATTACTGAATGGCTTGCTGGCGGCGCAGGGCATCGCATCGCTGGACGACCCCGCCCAGCATCTGCGTGCGGCGCAGGTGTTCCACTGGTGCTTTGCACTGGCCGCCGCCTCGTGCTTGCTGCCTTTGGCACTGTGCCTGCGCATCGACAACCGCGCCGTTCTCGACCTTTTACAACACCATGGAGCTAGCAAAAAATGACTGCAACGAACCCCTATTTTGACGACGTTTTATCCACGCATGTGCTGATCCGCGCATGGCTTTCTGGCGAGGCGGCAGCGGGAAACTGCGCGCAATTGCTGGCGCGGTTTTCGCCCGACTTTACGATGGTGGCGCCGGGCGGGATGCGGCTCGATCGCGCCGGATTGACCGGATTTTTCCAGGGCGCTGGCGGCAGCCGCCCGGGCCTTGCCATGCGCATCACCGACTTGCAGCTGATCCAGGAAAGCGCCGCCGGCGCTACCGTCTCCTACCGCGAATTCCAGTCGTTGCCGGGCGCGGAAAACACCGAGCGCTGGTCCACCGTCGTGTATGAAAAAACGCCCGATGGCGCTTTGCTGTGGCGCCACCTGCATGAAACGTGGGCCGCGCGGGCGGATTGATCCTACAGCGTGGCGGCAGGCGCGCCGATGGACAATGGCGCTGCGGCGGCTAGGCTGACAAGGTCCCCTCGTTCATCAGGAGCGCCTCATGACCAAGCAAAAATCGCAGGCCGGCCAGAACCGCCAATCGGCCGGCCCCACGGAAGACAAAAGCAGCACCGACAATGATATTGGCAAGCGCGGCAAGGATGCGGCCAGCCATACGAAGGCCGGTTCCGGCAAGGGTGCCGGCGGCGGCAAGAAGCAGGCCCGCAAACACTGACGCAAACCCCGTGATGCGCGCTCAGGCCGGCTTGGCCGTCATCAGGTAAAACACGACGATGAAGGCGAAGAAGGCGGGCACGCCCAGCGCCGCCCAGATGCGCAGGTAGCGCCAGTACAGCGCGGGCAAGTCCTGGTCGTCGCGCGCGCTGGCCTGCGCCATGTCGCGCATGCGCATCTGCAGCCACACGACGGGCAGCCAGCAGGCACCCGCCACCAGGTACAGCACCACGGACCAGACGATCCAGCGGCTGCTCAAGGGATAACCGGCCAGGTGGGCCAGGTAAAAGCCGCTCAGGGGCTGGAACACCACCGTCGTGGCCGTAAACAGCCAGTCGGCGCGCACCACGTGGCGGCTGACGACGGCGACGGCGCGCACGTCGCGGCTCAGGCTCGTGAACAGCAGGTAGAAGGCCGAGCCGATGCCGGTGCCGAACAGCAGGGTCGACGAGACGATGTGCAGCCATTTGACGATCAGGTATTCCATGGCTTTTCCTCCAGTTGGTACAGCAGCCACAGGGCCGCCAGCATGGGCAGGTTTTTCGTCAGGGGGCCGTACGGATGCCAGAGAAATTCCGGCAGGAACACGGCGATCCAGACGGTATAGAACACGATGAGCGCGGCCTGCAGCGGCCATAGCCAGCGCCGCCACGGCGGGCGCAGCGCCAGGGTGGCCATGCCGAGCAGCAGGTCGAACAGGCAGGCGCCGGCCAGCAGCGGCGGCGCCCAGGCTGGCGGCACGCCGCTGCGTTCGAGCAGGTCATAGCTGTCTTCGAGCGGATAGGCGCCGGCCGAGACGATGGCCGTGGCGATCCATACGATGGCAATCGACAGGCGCAGCACGGGCAGCAGCCAGTCCAGCTGGGCGCGCACGGCCGCACCGCGCGCGTCGCTGATGAACTGCGCCACGGGCCGCGGCGCGCGCCCCAGTAAACGCCGCGTGAGCCCCGCATCGGCGGTATTGCCCCGGTCGAGCATGCCCAGGGTGGCGCGGTCCGGCATGGCAAAGCCCAGCAGCCTGGCCAGCAGCACGGGCGGCATCAGCCACCGGGGCAGCGGCACGACGCGCAGCCGTCCCAGCCCCATGGCCGCGCGCAGGGCCGCCAGGTAGGCCGCAAACGGCAGCGCCTGCGGCCCCACGACGGGCACGCGGCGCGTCTTCTGTCCGCCCAGCGCGCCCGCGCCGCGCACCAGCGCGACGATCAGGTCGCTTAAGTCGTCCACGTGCACGGGTTGCACCGGCTGCGGCGCGCTGCCGAAGCGGGGATACACGGGCAGGCTGGCCAGCATGCGGAACAGGCGCGCGCTCTCGCCGTCGTCGCCATACACGAGCGAAGGCTGCACGATGACGGCGCGCAGCGGCAGGCCGGCGAGAAAATCGTCGGCCGCCTTCTTGCTCAGGTGGTAGGGCGAGACGGCGCCTTCGTCGGCGCCCAGGGCCGACAGCTGTATCACCAGCTGCACCTCGCTCTCGGCGCAGGCGGCGAACAGGGCGCGCGGCGTCTGCGTGTGCAGGGCCGCAAACGTCTGCGCACCATGCTCGGCGATGATGCCGACGCAGTTGATGACGACGTCGATGCCGTCCAGGCGCGGCAGCCACGCGGCCTTGGCCGTGTCGCGCGCAAAATCGGCCTCGATCAGGCGCACGCGCGGCTCCCTGCCGATGCGGGCGCGGGGCGGCGCGCGGCGTGTCGTGCACGCGAGCTGGAAACCTTCGGCCAGCAGCGCGGTCGAAACATGCGTTCCGATGAAACCGCTCGCCCCCGTCAGCAGTATGCGCATCGATGCCCTTTCCTGATGGGAGTTGGATTCGCCTTTTGCGTTTCAGTTCATTGCCGCATTCACCATAGGAGATCACCATAGGAGATCACCATGCCATCCTTGCCTGCCACCCTGCGTCATGGCGCCCTGTCGGGCAGCCTTGCCTCCCTCCTGTCCGCCGTCGCCCTGGCCCTGTGCGGGCGGCGCGAAACGGGCAGCGTATTCGCCGCCGTGAACGCCGTCAGCCACTGGCTGTGGGGCGACGAGGCGGCGCGCCGCAACGATGCCTCGCTCAGGCATACCCTGGTCGGCTATGTCATCCACCATTGCAGCGCCATGTTCTGGGGCGTGCTGTTCGAGCGCTATGCGGCGCGCATCCTCGACCGGCGCCGCGTGGCGTCCACCGTCGCGGCGGCGGCCGGCGCCACGGCCGTGGCCTGTTTCACGGATTACCAGCTGACGCCGCACCGTTTGCAGCCCGGCTACGAGATGCGGCTGTCGCGGCCCTCGCTGCTGCTGGTGTACGGCGCCTTCGGCATCGGCCTGGCCGCCGGCGCGCTGTGGCTGCGGCGGCGCTGAGGCGCTGCGCGCGGCGTTTCGCGAGTCACTTTCCTACACGCCGGCCCGCCGCGCGCCTATCTTGCCGGCAGCTGCGCGCCAGTAGCATGGAACTTCATCCACCAACCGAGGAGACGCGCATGCAGGACGAACACGGCAACACCCCGCAGCATCCCGCCGATCAGGGGCGCAACACGCGCATGGACAAGACCGACGCCGATAAGGCCAAGGGCGATGCGTATGCGAACCAGGGCGGCGGCAAGCTGGCCAGCGGCAATGCCAACAGCGGCCACTGGGCCAACGACGTCATCACGCCGCAGGGCGGGCCCGACCCGGTGGAGCAGGAAAACCTGCCCACCCTGACGCAGCCCGATGGCAATGCCCACGTCAAGGGCGCGGCGCAGCGGCCGCAAAGCGAAGCGGGCAAGCTGGCCGACGACCGGCCGGGCCGCAACGAGTCGAAGGACATCCACAGATCATTGAATCAGCACGAGTAGGCGGCGTGCTGCGAACGAGGAGAGCACCATGTTTGCACACAACAAGCGACTGCAATACACGGTCAGGGTGGAGCAGCCCAATCCCGGGCTGGCCAACCTGATGCTGGAACAATTTGGCGGCCCGCAGGGCGAACTGGCCGCCGCCTGCCGCTACTTCACGCAAGCCTTGTCGGAGGACGATCCGGGCCGCAAGGACATGCTGTTCGATATCGCCACGGAAGAACTGAGCCACCTGGAAGTGATCGGCAACATCGTCGTCATGCTCAACAAGGGCGCCAAGGGGCGGCTGGCCGAGGGCGTCGACCAGGCGGCGGAGCTGTACCGCAACATCACGGGCGCGGGCAACGACAGCCACGTGACCCAGGTGCTGTACGGCGGCGGCGCGCCGCTGGTCAACTCGGCCGGCGTGCCGTGGTCGGCCGCCTACATCGACACCATCGGCGAACCGACGGCCGACCTGCGCTCGAATATCGCCGCCGAGGCGCGCGCCAAGATCGTCTACGAGCGCCTGATCAACCTGACGGACGACCCGGGCGTGAAGGAAGCGCTGGGTTTCCTGATGACGCGCGAAGTGGCGCACCAGAAGTCGTTTGAAAAAGCCCTGTATTCGATCGAGCCCAATTTCCCGCCCGGCAAGCTGCCGGGCGACCCGCAATATGCGGACGTGTATTTCAGTATGTCGCAGGGGCCGGGCGAGGAACGGGGACCGTGGAACCAGGGCGGCAAGTGGCAGTACATTTCCGACCCGCGCCAGCAGATGGCCGTCGATGGCGGCACGGGCGAGGCGGAAGTGACATTGCCGCAGGATGAACTGGCCACCGTGCAGCAGATGGCCGCGCGCACGGCATCGAATCCGGACGCCGACCCGCTGACGGGCGCCGAACTGGGCATGCGGCCGAACGGGCGCGATGGCGGCACCTCGTCCATGCCCTTGTAGCGCAGCTGGCCGGGCACCACCAGCGTGAACACGCCGCGCGCGCTGCAGGCCCTGGCCATGCACTGGTCCTGGCCCCATGCACTGGGTTTTGCCCTGTGCGGCGGTGGCGCGCTGTGGTTGCTGTACGCGCTGACGACCCAGCTGACGCTGCGCCATGCCCATCTGGCGCCGGCCCTGATCGGCGGCGCCATGGCGGCCGCCGCCACGGCGCTCGGTACCGTGCCCGTGCTGCTGTCGCACAAATTTTCGCAACGCAGCTACGACTGCTTCCTCGGCTTTGGCGCCGGCGTGATGCTGGCGGCCACCGCATTTTCTCTGGTGCTGCCGGCGCTGGCGGCGGCCAGGCAGCGCGTGGCAACGCCCATGGACGCCAGCCTGCTGGTGGCCTTTGCCATGGGACTGGGCATGCTGCTGATCGTGGCGCTCAACCTGGTCGTGCGCGAACGCGTGCAGCACGGCGCGCTGGCCGACGTGGCAGAAATGGCGGCCCATGCCAGCAGCCTGAAAAGGGTGTGGATTTTTGTGTTTGCCGTCACCTTGCACAACCTGCCCGAGGGACTGGCGATTGGCGTCGGCTATGCGGGCATCGACCTGGACAAGGCTAATGCGCTGGCCGCCGGCATCGCCATCCAGGATGTGCCCGAAGGCCTGGTCGTGGCGCTGGCGCTGCGCAGCGTGGGCTACGGCCGGCGTCTGTCGGTGGCCATGGGCGCCGCCTCCGGCTTGGTTGAACCCGTGGCGGCGCTGGCGGGTCTGGCCCTGATCGGCCTCTCCTCCGCCCTGCTGCCATGGGGCCTGGCGGCGGCCGCCGGCGCCATGCTGTTCGTCATCGTGCACGACGCCATTCCCGAGGCGCAGCGCAGCGGCAATGGCGGCTTTGCCAGCGCCGCGCTGGTGTTCGGTTTTCTCGTGATGATGGTGCTCGATACGGCCTTGAGCTGATGGCACTGTGCGTGCGCTGTTGCAAGGACGATGTGCGTATCATGCGTTTCTTGCATTCGGAGAAAACAAAGATGCGCATAGGCACGACATCGGACTCGCCAAGCTGGACCAAGGTCTTTGACATTGGTCATGAACTGCGGCAGCTTGGTCCCTTGATGGAAGAAAAATATCCTGATCTCGACTGGGAATTGTTTGTGTGCCTGCGCTGCGTGCCAAAAGACTTGCAGAGAAAAACCTTTTGTCGCTACTACGCCAGCGACAACATGTTCGGCCTCGATATCGCCATGGACGAGGAAGACTTCGTGCCGGTGAAAAAAAACACGCCGGCACAACGCAAATTGATCGGCGCCGCTTTCTTCACTTTTTTGCAGCCAGCATTCAAAAAATACGAGAAAAAACTCCCGGGACTCCAGCCGGTTTCAGCACAACTGGTCGCCGACGTGCGGCAATGGTGCGTCGAGAATCAGTGGCTCGATTCCGCCGCCTGATCCACCATGCACGCACGGCCAGTCAACTGAGGTCATGCAGGTCCTTGCCCTGTGCCGGGCCCACCGTAAAATGCGAAAACGCGACTTCGAGCCCCGCGCGTTCCGGGGTGCAGCACATGGGGCCGACCAGGTAGCGCGATGCCACGGGAAACGGCGCCAGGCGCAGCAGCGGCCACAGCTTGCCATCCATCGAATACTGCACGCGGATGGCGCCCTGCTCCACCGTCACGCGCAGCCAGAAACCGTCCGGCATGGCGGGCGCCAGGCTGACGGCCCAATCGGATGTATCGACCGTCAGCACGGTGCTCAATAAGAGCTGGCCGTCGGAAAATTCGACGCCGCACTTGATCCAGTTTTCCGCATCGATGCGCACCATCAGGCCCGCCTGGTCGTACAGCGCTGCGTACTGCGCCGACACATGCAGCTGCGCCGTGAAATCTCCATCGATGCCGGTGCCGAAAAAGTGGCCGCTGTCGCGGATAAAACCATATGAGGTCTTGCGCCAGAAATCCGTGTTGGCGTCCGTTGTCACGCGCAATTGCGCGCCATCGGCGGACCAGTTTTCCGGTGCATTGAGCCAGCTGCCTTGCGTGAACATCGTCTCTCCTTTTGATCGAAAATACTACATAGTTTGCCCCCATCCCAGTGCCTTGTACAGGGCAATCGCATCGATGTAGGACGCCGTTTCCGCCAGCAGCGCTTCGCGCCGGATATCGTACAAGGCGCGCTGGTTTTCCAGCACGGCCTGGTAGCTGCCGGAACCGCCCTGATAGCGCGTGCTGGCGATGCCGAGGGCCGCGTTGCCATGGCGCGCCGACTGCAGCAGGGACGCCAGTCGCGTCTGGTTTTCCGCTAGTTGCGTGACGGCGTTTTCCACGTCTTCCTGCGCCAATAACATCGTCTGCTCATAGCGCGCCAGCGCGCCCTGCGCTTCGGCCTGCGTGCCGCGCAAGCGCGCCTTGACGCTGCCCAGGCGGAAGGTCGGATAGCTGACGGATGGCGCCACCTCGAAGGCGCGCGCGCCGCCGTCGAACACGCCGCTGCCGCGCAGTGCAAAAAAGCCCAGGAAACCGCCCAGGCTCAGGCGCGGATACAGGTCTGCCGTGGCGGCACCCACGTCTTCGCTGGAGGCGGCCAGCAGGCGTTCGGCGCGCACCACGTCGGGACGCTGCTTGATCAGGCGGTTCACGTCGCCGAGCGGCAGCTGGCCCGCCAGCGGCGCCTGTTGCCGGGGCTTGGTGGCCAGCGCGATGGCGCCCGGGGTTTGACCGCTCAAGACATCGAGCCGGTACTGCGCCTGGCGCAAGCCCGCCTGCAACGGCGGCAGCATCGCTTCGCTGCGCGCCAGGTTGGCCAGCGCGTTATGGCGCTCTTCCGGCAAGCCGCTGCCGGCGCGGAGGCGCGCGTCGGTCAATGCCACCGTATCGCGCCAGCTGTGCACCTGCGCCTGCGTCAGCGCCAGGTTTTGCTGGTAACCCAGCGCCTCGTAGTAATTGCGCGCCACTTCGGCGGCGATCGTCAGCTGCACCTGCCGCAAGTCCGCTTGCGCCGCGTCGGCGCGCGCCTGCGCCGAGCGGCTCATGTGCGCGAGGCGGCCGAACAGGTCGATCTCCCATTGCGCGTCGAACCCCACGCGCGTGCTGGCGCTGGCGGCGCGGCTGTCTGGCGTGTCTTGCCGCACCTGGCGCTGCCATCCCGCCTGGCCCGTGACGGTGGGCAGTTCATCGAGCCGGCGCTCGTCGAAGATGGCGCGCGCGGCCAGCAGATTCGCCTGCGCCTGGGCGATATCGAGGTTGTGTTCGAGCGCGCCGGCGATCAGCCGCGACAGGCGCGCATCGTCGAAAAACGTCCACCAGGCGGCATCGCTGACGGCGCCCGCGCCGGGTGCGAATTGCGCTTGCTGTGGACTGGCCAAATGGATGTCGGGCGTGCCCGGCGTGACATAGGCGGGGCTGACGGTGCAGCCGGTTAGCACGGGGAAGAGGGCGACAAGATAGCGGTAATGTTTCATGGGGATTCCTTCAGCGCCTGCGACAAATCGCGTGCGCGCGGCGTGGCATGGTCGGCCGTGTGGCGGCGCGCCAAAAAGGTGTAGACGGTAGGCAGCACGAACAGGGTAAAGAAGGTGCCGATCAACATGCCCGAGACGATCACCACACCGAGGCCGAAGCGGCTGTTGGCGCCCGCGCCCGAGGCGAACAGCAGCGGCACCAGGCCCACCACCATGGCCGCCGTCGTCATCAGGATCGGGCGCAGACGGATTTGCGCCGCCTTGCGGATGGCCGTGATGCGGTCGAGCCGTTCATGCACCTGCAATTCGTTGGCAAATTCCACCATCAGGATGCCGTGTTTGCTGATCAAGCCGATCAAGGTCACGAGACCGATCTGCGTGTAGATGTTGACGGTGGCGTAGCCCAGGGCCAGCGGAATCAGCGCGCCGCAAATCGACAGCGGCACCGTGATCAAAATGATCAACGGGTCCGTCAGGCTTTCATACTGCGCCGCGAGCACCAGGTAAATCACGACGACGGCCGCCAAAAAGGCCAGCAGCAGGGCATTGCCTTCCGTGGCGAACTGGCGCGCGTCCGACTGCCAGTCGTAGCTGAAGCCCGGCGGCAGGGTCTTGGCCACGCCATCGAGGAAGGCGACGGCGTCACCGAGGGTCACGCCGGGCGCCGGCACGCCCTGGAAGGTGGCCGCATTTTGCTGGTTAAACTGGGTCAGCATGTTCGGCTCGATCTGTTCCGTCACCGAGACAACAGCGGACAGGGGCAGCAGGCTGCCATCGTCGGCGCGCACGTATTGCTGCGTCAGGGCTTGTGCCGTCAAGCGCTGCTCGCGCGGGCTTTGCGCGATGACGTCATAGGCGCGGCCATCCATGCCGAAACGGTTCAGATAATTTTCGCCCACCAGCACGGCCAGCGATTCGCCGATATCCTGCATGCGGATGCCCAGGCTGTTCGCCTTGGAGCGGTCCACGCGCACTTTGACCACCGGGTTGTTGTAATCGAGGTCGCTGTCGACGACGGCAAACAGGCCGCTTGTGCGCGCACGCTGCTTGACGTCTTCCATGGTGCGAAACAGGGTGGCGTAATCCTGCGCGCTGCGCAAGACCATCTGCACGGGCAAGCCACCGCTCGATCCCGGCAAGGGCGCCAGTTGGAAGGCGAAGATGCTCGTGCCTTCCACGTCGCCCACGGCGTGCTGCAATTCGGCCTGGATGACGGCCGCATTGCGCGCACGTTCGGCCCACGGCGTCAGGTTGATGCCGCCGATGCTCGATGCCGGACCTTCGCCGCCGTTGATGATCCAGCGCGAGTCCGTTTCCGGGATATTTTTGTAGATGGCATCGAGCTTGTACGAGAAGCGCTCGACGTAATCGAGGTTGGCGTGCTGCGGCGCCTTGATCGCCGTCAGCACGCTGGCCTGGTCTTCCGCCGGCGCCAGTTCGCGCTGCGGCAGCAGGTATAAAAACGGCAAACTGACCATCACCAGCGCGGCGAAACCGGCACTGAGCCAGCGGTGGTGCAGCGAGCGGTCCAGCAGGCGCGCATAGCGGCTGGTCAAGCCTTCGAAGAAATGCTCGGCGGCGCGTGCCATGCGCCCTTCCGATTGTTTGGGCTGCAGCAGCAAGGAGCTCATCACGGGCGACAAGGTCAAGGCCACCACGCCTGACACCACCACGGCGCCGGCCAGCGTGAGCGCGAATTCCTTGAACAGCGCACCCGTGAGTCCCCCCATCATGCCGATCGGTGCATACACGGCGGCCAGGGTGATCGTCATGGCGATCACGGGGCCGGCCACTTCGCGCGCGCCGACGAGGGCGGCCGCCACGGGCGTCTTGCCTTCCTCGATATGCCTATGCACGTTTTCCACCACGACGATGGCGTCATCGACCACCAAACCCACGGCCAGCACCATCGCCAGCAGGGTGAGCAGATTGATGCTGAAGCCGAAGGCCAGCATCAGCGCGGCCGCGCCCAGCATCGATAACGGGATCGTCACGACGGGAATCAGCACTGAGCGCAAGGAGCCCATGCACAGGTAGATGACGATGACGACGATCAGCAGCGCTTCGAGCAGGGTATGCGCCACCTCGTCGATGGACGACTGGATGAAGCGCGCCGTCTCGAACGCCAGTTCGACTTTCACGCCCGGCGGCAGGGTTTTCTGGATTTCGGGCAGCAGCTTCTTGATGCCGTCGACGATCACCAATGGGTTGCCGCCCGGGGTGGGCGACAGGCCCAGGTACACGGCCGGCACGCCGTCCATGATGCCGCTCGTCTCCGTGGCGGCCGCGCCCAATTCCACCGTGCCCACGTCTTTCAGACGCACGAGCGACGCGCTGTCATCGCCGCCCTTGCGAATGACCATGTCGCGGAACTCCGACACGCTGGTCAGATCCGTGTTGACGCTGATGTTCGAGACGACGAACTGTCCTTTGACTTTGCCGGGCGCCGCCTGGTAGTTATTGCGCCGCACGGCATCGGCCACGTCGGCCGCCGTCAAGCCCCGTGCCGCCAGTTTCGCCGGGTCGATCCACAGGCGCATGGCCAGCTGCTGGCCGCCATACACGTCGACCTTTGCCACGCCGTCGATGGTGGCGAACATCGGCTGCACGACGCGCGCCAGGTAATCCGTCAGCGCGGGCGCGGACACGCTCTCGCTGGCAAAGCCGACATAGGCGACGGCCGAGGAATCGCCGGCCGAGCGCTCGATGACGGGGTCGAAAGCGCCTTCGGGCAGCTTGTAGCGCACCTGGTTGACCTTGGCCATCACTTCCGTCAACGCCTGTGTGGAGTCGCGGTTCAGTTCCATGCGCACGGTGACCGTGCTGCTGCCCTGCACCGACGACGACGTCAGGTAATCGATGCCCTCCACCGACGATACGGCTTGCGCGATCGGCTGCGTGACAAAACCCTGCATCAGTTCCGCCGAAGCGCCCGGATACGTGGTTTTCACGGTGATGGTCGACGATTCGAGCATCGGATACTGGCGGATCGGCAGCTGCAGGATGGCGACCACGCCGAGCATCAGTATCAATGTGCTGATCACCAGCGCCAGCACGGGGCGGCGCACGAATAAATCGGTAAATTTCATGGTGATGTCTTTCCTTTACGAGCCGGCCTTGGGCGCGGCGCGCTTGGCCTCGTCCAGGGTGTTGGCCACGGCTTGCACGGCCATGCCGTCGGCCAGTTTCAGCTGGCCCGAAGCGACCACGCGCTGGCCCTCGCGCAAGCCGTCGAGGATGGCGACCCGGCCCCCTGCCCGTTCGCCCAGTTTCACGCCCACGCGCTTGACGGTGAGCGGCTGCTTGCCCTCCTGCTGCGCGACGAAGACCGTGTCGCCATACGCGCTGTAGGTCACGGCCGTTTCCGGCACCGTCAGTTGTTGTCCTGCTTCACGCGCCACGCGCACGTTCGCATACATCCCGGCTTTTAGCGCGCCGCGCGGATTGACGAGCGCCGCCTGCACCTGCACCATGCGCGAGCGGGCGATCAGCGGGTCGATGGCGTTGATCTTCGCCGTGAAGATGTCATCGGGATAGGCATCCACCAGCACTTGTACGGCCTGTCCCGGCGCCAGTTTCGCGCTGCTCTGCTCATCGAGCGCGAAGTTCACCATCAGCGACTGCGTGTCGATCAGGCTGGCCACCGTGTCGGCCGCGTTCAGGTACTGGCCCGCGTGCACCTTGCGGATGCCCAGCTGCCCGGCGAACGGCGCGCGGATGGTCTTTTGCGCGATCAGCGCTTCCGTCTGGCGCACGTCGCCCAGGGCCGCATCGCGCGCGGCCAGCGCACTATCGAGCTGCTCCTGCGTGGCCGCCTTTTCCTTCACCATCTGCGCGGTGCGCGCATGGCTGCTTTCCGCGTTTTTCAGCTGCGCGCGCTGGCGCAGCAGGGCCGCTTGTTCTTGGGCGTCATTGAGCTGTACCAGCACGGCGCCGGCCGCCACGCTTTGTCCCGATGCGAAGCGGATCTGCGTGATGCGCCCGCCCGTCTCGGCCGCCACCTGCACCTGGCGCGCCGCTTCCAGTTCGCCTACGCCAGCGAAGTAGCGCTCCTGCGTGCCCAGCACGACGGGCACCAGCGCCACCTTGGTGGCGGGGGAGGCGGCGGCATCGGCCGCATGCGAGTCGGCACGCGGATAGAGGGCGGCACCGGCGACGGCCAGTGTGATGGCCAGCGCGCAGGCGCCGACGAGTTTCGTATTCATGATGAAGTCCTTTACAACTGGGAAGAAGAGGCGCAGCGAAGGCTGATCAGGTCCGCTGCGCGTTGAAAAGAAAGAACAGGCCGAGGGTCCACAGCAGCAGCACCAGATGCGTCGTCTGCAAGCCTTCCTGCGCGATCCAGTAGCCGAACCACAGGCCGCCCAGGTGCATCAGCAGCAAAAAGGCGGCCATGGCGCACAAGGCCAGGTTCAGCCAGGGCAGCGCCTGCGTCAGCGAGGCGCCGAAGAACAGCGCCACGCCCGTCCAGGCGGCGATGGCGGCCAGCAGTTGCAAGGTCAGCACCACGCCCAGCGACAGCCGGTGCAAGGTCAAGGACGTGAGCGCACGGCGCAGCAGCGGCGTCTGGATGGTCGGGTCCTGGCGCAGCGGGTCCATGCGCATGGTGTTGCCGATGGCCCAGACGGAGCCGTGGAAGGCGTGCAGGTTGTTGATGGCGGCCAGGGTCAGCCAGATGGCCAGGCCGGTAGCGAGGATGGCGTGAAACAGCCAGATCGAGTGCTGCAGCTGCATGGGATTCCCGTCCAAAGAGTGTCTTGCCGGCACGCGGACGTGGAAACTCCTCGACAGTGGGGAGCTACCGGCCTATTATGCAAGCAATTAGTTGGTTAACTGGCCCCATGATAGTTGAGCGAAATGAATTACACAAGTAAACGTTTGGATAATAGCGAGGCGCCGCAAACGACGGAGCGCATCCTGTATTTCATCAAGACCAAGGGACCCGTCTCCACGGCGATCCTGGCCAAGACCCTGGACATGACAGGCGAGGCGGCGCGCCAGCAAGTGCAAAAGCTGGTGGCGGCGGGTCTCATTGAAGGACGGCAGGAAGCGCAGGCGGGTGCCGGCCGGCCGCGCCAGAACTGGGTCTTGACGGAAGCGGGCAATGCGCGCTTTCCCGACACGCATGCGCAGCTGACGATCAAGCTGATCGGCTCGGTGCGCCAGCTGTTCGGCGAAGCGGGTCTGGATAAACTCATCACGCAGCGCGAAGAGGAAAGCCGCGGTGCGTATGCACAGGCGTGCTCGGCGCCGGACTTGCCCACGCGGCTGCAGCAGCTGGCGGCCGTGCGCGACGAAGAGGGTTATATGGCGCGCGTGGAAGCGGACGGCGCCGACTGGCTGCTGATCGAAGACCACTGCCCCATCTGTGCCGCCGCGCGCACCTGCCAGGGCTTTTGCCGCTCCGAATTGCGGCTGTTCCAGGAAGTGGTGGGGCCGAACGCCAGCATCGTGCGCGAGCAGCACGTGCTGGCCAATGCCATGCGCTGCGTGTATCGGATCCGGGCGCTGCCCTAAGCTTTCGGAAACAGCGGGCGGGCCAGCAGCGCCACCAGCCCTGCCAGCCATCACACGACGGACCAGTTGCTGGCCGCCAGCAAATGCGGGATGGCAATCGGCGTGAGGAACAAGCCCACGTAGACGGCCGTGTTTGCCATGCCCAGCGCCGTGCCCGCGTTGGCGCCGCCCGCTTCCGTGGCCAGCTCCGTGTAGGCCACGCCATGCCAGGCGGACACGGCGATGCCGGCCAGCACCACGGCGGCCATCAACAGCCAGCCCGGCGCCTCCAGCCAGGCGATGCATCCCAGCAAAATGAAGGAAGCCAGCGCCACCAGGGCCGCGCCGCGCAGGAAAGCGGGCCGGTTCGCGTGGCGGTCCGTGTGGCGTCCGCTCCAGATGCGCATCACCATGGCGCCCACCTGCAGGGCCACCATCACGGCCGTGATTCCCGCCAGGCCCAGGTGGCCGTCATCGTGCAGGAACACGGTGGCAAAGCTGAGCACGGCAAACTGTGGCACGCACAGCAAGCCGATGGCGGCCACCATGCGCCAGACCTTGCGGTTTTTCAGGGGCGATGTTGCCTGGTCTTTCATCAGGCCCGTGGGCGCGTTGTGCGGCCCCGTGGCGGCCTCGGCGGAGAAATCGGGCTCATGCATCCAGCGCCACGTAAAAAACGCCGACAGGCCGCATGCGAGGGCCAGGGCGCCAAACACTGGCATGAAGCCATAGCGTGAAGCCAGGCTGGGCAGGACGAGGGCGCCGAGGCCACCGCCGAACGGCACGGCCGTCTGGCGGATGCTCATGGCGAAACCCCGTTCGCCGGGGCCGAACCAGCGCATCACGGCGCGGCCGCTGGCGCCATTCACGCTGCCGCCCAGCACGCCGACCAGGGCCAGCCCGGACGCCAGCGCCCACAGAGGCGGCACGGCGCCGTCAGCCGGCGTGATCCACAGCAGCAAAGTCAACAGCGCCAGCATGGTGCCCAGCAAGCCGGTCAGCAGCACGGGGCGGTCGCCCCAGCGGTCGGTGGCCATGCCCCACGGCAGTTCGGTCAGGGCCACGCCCAGACCCATGGCGCCCAGCGCCACCCCCAGTTCCGTATTGCTCAGGTGATAGCCGCTGCGCAGCCAGATGGCCGTGGTCGGCATGCCGTTGGCGGCGGCGGAAAAGGTGGCATTGGCCGCCACGCCGACGGCCAGTACTTTCCAGCGGTGGGCGTCGCCCAGCGCGGGCGTGGTGGCGGGGACAGGAACAGGAACAGCTTGGCAATTGGTGCTCATGGCAGGGACAGGAAAGTGGTTGACCCTGACAGTGTTGCGCAGTACGATCGTTCTGAATATCAGATAATTTAATATGAACCATCCCATAAAACAGGACGATTGTGTGCGCCATGAGCTTGCTGAATTTCGACATCGCCTTTCTGCGCAGCTATGTGGCTGGCATCGAGCTGGGCAGCTTTGCCCGCGCGGCGGACAAGGTGGGGCGTTCCACCTCGGCCGTCAGCGCGCAGCTGAAAAAACTCGAGGAGCAGGCGGGGATGCCCCTGTTCCGCAAGGATGGGCGGGGGCTGGCGCTGACGCCGGCCGGCGAAGTCCTGCTCGGCTATGCGCGCCGCCTGCTGGAACTCAACGACGAGGCGGCCGTCGCCTTGCGCGGCGCGGAACTGGAGGGGTGGATCAGGCTGGGCTTGCAGGAGGATTTTGGCGAAGCCTTGCTGCCCGACGTGCTGGGACGTTTTGCCCGCGCGCATCCGAAAGTGCGCATCGAGGCGCACGTGGCGCGCAACACGGCCTTGATGGAAGGGCTGGCCATGGGCCAGCTCGACCTGGCCCTGCTGTGGGGCGGCGCCTGCATCGCCGACGTGGCCGAGTATCCGCAGCAGCAGCGCCAGCATATTGCCGAACCGGCCATGCGCTGGATCGCCTCGTCCAGCCTGGCCTGGCAGCCCGAATCGGGCGAGCCGTTGCCGCTCATTGCGTTTGACCGCGAATGCCTGTTCCAGCGCTGCGCCACGCAGGCACTGGACCGGGCCGGCATCGCCTGGCGCACGGCGTTTACCAGCCCCAGCCTGGCCGGCCTGTGGGCGGCGGCCGCAGCGGGGCTGGGCGTGACGGTGCGCACGGGCCTGGGCTTGCCCTCAACCGTGCGCGCGCTCGATCACGTGGCGGCGGGCTTGCCCGCCCTGCCCCCGCTGTCGCTGGAACTGCTGCGTGCGTCCAGCGTGTCCAGGCCGCCCGTCGAGCGGCTGGCGGACCTGATCATCGAGTCGCTGCAGCAAGATGCGGCTTAGAACGCCTGCGCCGTCGGGCGCAGCACGATTTCATTGATGCTCACGTCGTCCGGCTGCTCGATCGCATACGCGATGGCGCGCGCCACGGCATCGGCGGGAATGGCAATCTCGTAGAACTCCTTGACGGCCTTGGCGCTCTCGGCGTGACTGCTTCCCTCGCTCAATGGCGTGTCTACGGCGCCCGGCGCAATGACGGTGGTGCGGATGGTGCCGCCGCTGGCCGCCAGCTCATGGCGCAAGCCTTCCGAAATGGCGCTGACGGCAAACTTGGTGCCGCTGTAGACGGTGCCGCCCGGGCTGAAGACTTTTTGTCCTGCCACCGACGAGATATTGATGAAATGCCCGCTGTTTTGCGCCTGGAAATGCGGCAGGACGGCGGCGATGCCGTTCAACACGCCCTTGATGTTGATATCGATCATGTTGTTCCACTCGTCGACTTGCAAGGCACTCATCGGTGCGATGGCCATCAGCCCCGCATTGTTGATCAGCACGTCGACCTTGCCGAACACGGCCAGGGCCGTGTCGATCAGATTCTTGACGTCGGCAGGCACCGTGACGTCGGTCTGGGCGATGGCGGCCTGACCACCGGCCGCCGTGATTTCCTCGGCGATGGTATTGAGCAAATCCATGCGCCGTGCACCGAGCACGACGCTGGCACCCAGTGCGGCCAGATGGCGCGCCGTGGCTTCTCCCAGGCCGCTGCTGGCGCCAGTGATGACAACGACTTTCCCTGCGATATGTAGACTCATGATGGATTCCCTGTGGAGGCAGCAGAGTGCTGCGGATGACATCGATCAATGCTGGCACAGCTTAGCGCATTTGTATCCCTTTTTGCTATAAAAAAGATAATTACTAAATGGTAATTGTTAGGCACGAGCAATCAGCACTTGCACGGGCGCCATGGGAAAATCGCTGGCGCCGTATTGCTCCACTTGCTTCCAGCCCGTGTCGCGCAGCAGCTGCGCCAATTCACCGTGCCGTGTCACCGTGCGCCCCAGCATGCGCATCGGCAAGTAATACGGCAGCACGCGCGCCGCATCGCTAGGCGCCGGAGCGATTTCCGCCTGTACGCAGACGAGTACGCCACCGGGTTTTAACGCCGCCTGCATCTTGCGCAAGGCGCCCGCCATGTCGGGCACGAAATGCAGCACGGACGAGCACCAGACCAGGTCGTAGCCGCTGCCGATATCGTCGCCGCCCAGATCGCCGCCCACCGTTTCCAGCCGGTCGGATAGTTGCGCATGGGCGATGTTGGCGGCCGCCACGGCCACCGTTTCCGGCCAGTCGAAAACGCAGCCGTGCAAGCCCGCATGGGCTTGCGCCAGCGCAATGGCAACCCAGCCCGGCCCGCCGCCCACATCGAGCAGGCGCAAGGGCGTGTTGCCGTCCGCAAACGGGGCGATGCGCTGCATCACGGACAGGGCCGCGCGCATGGTGACGGCGCGTTGTTCCTGGCCAATTTGCTGCTGCGCGGCAGCGGCCCAATTGATGCCATTGGCCGTGCTGTACGGCGCCGCCTTGCCGCCGTCGCGCACCAGCGTACTGAGCTGCGTCGCAAAGTGGCGCAGCGCATGCAGCCGGTACAGCCAGGCGTCGCCGCAAAAGGCCACGGAGTTGCGGCAGAAATACTGCAAGGTGCTTGCCGTGCAGCGGTAGCGCTGGGCATCTGCGTCGGCCCCGTCGCGTTCCAGCAGCTGCATGCTCCAGAGCAGTTCCAGCAGCAGGGCCGTGTGCGGCGCATGCAGCGACAGGGTGTCGGCCAGTTGCGCCGGCGTGTGCGGCGTGGCCAGCACATCGAAAATGCCCAGTTCCAGGGCGGCGGCCAGTGCGTCCGCCTGCACGGGCGCGACGGCCAGGTCCCAGTACGGTTGCAAAGTGTGTTGCGACGTGAACGGCATGGTGCTTCCTTTCGGCGAGATGGGCATGGAAGCTATTTTATGTAACAATGAGAATAATTATCATTTGCATTTGTATGCGGCACGGCGCATTTCGTATGCGCGACGGTGCGCAAGGATCGGGAGGAGCGATGATGGAACAGAACAGGGAAGCGGCAGGTTGGACGCGGCGCCAGCTGGACCCGGGGATGGGCGAGTGTCGCGCCGACCAGCGCCAGGTCGACCAGGGCTTGCTGCTCGTGCATTCCGATTACCGCCCGCGGCTGGCGCTCGTCGAGCAATCGAAGCATGAGGACGCGGGCGGCATGGTGATCACCATCGGCCTGGAAGGCGCGTCTGGCTACGTTACGCGCGATGGCGAACAATTGCGTTTCCGGGGCGGCCATACGACGGTGACGGCGTTTCGCCACACGAGCGGCGAGCGCCGTTTTGAGGCGAATCAGCGGGCGGCGCAATTGCGCGTGCTGGTGGGTGAAGAAGCGCTGGCCCGCTACTGGCCGGAAGGTTTGGCGTCCCTGCTGCCCGACGGCGGCGCGCGCCAGCTGGCGCATGCGGCCACGACGGCTGCCTCCGCCCTGCACGCCCGCTCGCTGCTGCGCGCGACGGACCCGCTGGCCGTGCATATCGGCGTGCTCAGCCTGCTGGCGGAACAGCTGCGGGCACTGCGGCCGGTACCCTCTCCCGTGCCGCGCTGGTCCGAGACCGATATCGCCAGATTGGAACGCGTGCACGCGCTGATGCAGGAACAGATGGCGCAGGAACTGACGCTCGATTACCTGTGCGCGCAAGCGGGACTGAGCTTGTTCAAGCTCAAGCAGGGATGGCGCTACCGCTATAACGACAGCCCGCAGCGCACCCTGCTCGCGCTGCGCATGCAGCGGGCAAAATTACTGCTGGAAAATGGTTGCCAGGTGGCGCAGGCGGGCTGGCAAACCGGCTATCGCCACCCGGCCAATTTCAGCGCCGCGTTCAGCCGCTATTTCGGCTACGCGCCGAAGACCGTGGCGCGCGCGAAGGGCTGAATAGCCGGTGTAGAATCGGCGGGCAGCACATACTCATACGACCCACAAGGAGACATGATGGCCCGCAAAATCTTTGTCAATCTGCCCGTCCAGTCGCTGGAACGTTCCGTCGCTTTTTTCACGGCGCTGGGCTTCAGTTTCAATGCCCATTTCACGGATGAAACGGCGACGTGCATGATCGTTGCCGACGACATTTTCGTCATGCTGTTGACGCACGACAAATTCAAGCAATTTACGCCCAAGCAGCTGTGCGACACCAAGGTCGCGACGGAAGTGCTCGTGTGTTTGTCGGCAGAGAGCCGCGGCGAAGTCGATGAGCTGGTGGCGAAGGCCGTCCAGGCGGGCGGCAGCATCTACAAGGAGCCGATGGATTTCGGCTTCATGTATGGACATAGTTTTCAGGATCCGGATGGGCACCAGTGGGAGCTGATGTTCATGGAACCGAGCGCCGTACCTGGCTGATACGTGGCGGTGTCGGATGACGCGCTTGCGCGCTAATCCGACCTACTGGCTACCCGATCTGCCGCAGCTGTAGCGTAGGTCGGATTGGCGGCGGCACGCCGCGTAATCCGACGTGATCCGCCTGCCCAGCCTAAGAAGCCAGCGCCAGCAAATCGACCACTTCCAGCCCGGCCAGGTCTTGCGTCGTATTGCCCGCAAACGCGGCGCGGCTCGGCTGGCCGTTTTTCAGCCAGGTGCGCGTGACGGCCTTGATCCGCTCCAGGGTGCAGTTCAGCACGCCGGTGCGGAACTGCTGGCGCACGGCTTCCGTCGTGCCACGCTGCTGCATGTTCCACGCCGTCAGCGCTTCCGCGTACGGCGAATGCGGCTTGTCGAGGCCCTTGATGACGCAGATGATGGCTTCTTCCACTTGTTCCTGCGAGAAATCGCCGTCGAGGATCTGATCGAGGGTCGTATCGAAGTCGGCGAACGTGCCGGCCAGGCGCGGGTCGCGGTAGGAACTCAATGTAAAGGTGCCGGCGCCGGCCGCATAGCTGGCGCTGCCGCCATACGCGCCGCCTTTTTCGCGCAGGGCCGTATGCAGCACCTGGTTGGTCATCAGTTCGGCGGCCACGGCCAGGGCGGAAGCGTCCGGATTGTGCACGCCCGGCACGGCCCAGGAAACGAAGCAATGGTTGATCTGGCTCGTCGCATACAGGGCCGTGTTGGCCAGCGGCAAAGCGGCAGGTGCGACGGTTTCTGCGGGGGCGGCCGCATCTGTGCTGGCTGCCGGCAATTCCAGCAAACGGGCCAGGGTGATGCCATCCTGCTCCAGGCCGGCGCACAGCACGGTCGGTTGCTGGGCGATGATGTGCGCGTGCAGGGTGTCGAGTTCACGCGCGATTTCCTGCAAGCCTGCCGATGTCTTGCTCAGCTGCTGCAAACGGCGGTAGAACGGCAAGGCTGCCGGGCCGCCGACGATGTCGTCGAAGCGGCGCGTGGGCGACAGGGGCGCTGCCGAGGCCAGCATGGCGTAGCGGTTGCCGGACTCGGCCAGGCTGGAGAGTTTGTCTTGCACCAGGCTTTCGATCAGGAAAGCCAGGCGCTCTTCTTCATCGAAGCGGGGCTTGGCGATCCAGGCCGACAGCACGGCAGCGATCGCCGCGTGTTCTTCGCGCAAGCCGCTGGCCGAGAACGACAGTTCCACGCGCATCGCTTGTTGCGGACGGGGAATGGCTTCCAGGCCGATGTGGAACGAGGGCACCATGCTCTGGCGCCAGGCGCTGGCGTCGTCGAACGACATGTCGCCCACGCCCAGTTCCGGCGCCAGGTCCGTGTACAAACGCAGCCATGGCCACGACGCTTCCGGCAGGCTTGACACGTCGTACAGCACGTTGGCATAGCTGATGCCGTTCGAGGCGATACTGAACGCCACGGCGCCGTCGACGGCGGCTGGAATTGGCAAGGCCGGACGCGGCAAGGCGCTGACGTCGCCAGGGCGGATGCGCGGCAAGACTTCGGAATTCGATGGCAGTTGCTGATGCGCTTCCAGCGCGGCGGACTCGGCCACGATGTGCTCGCGTTCGGCATCCGTCAGCTTCGCTTGCAGTGCCGCCAGCTTGGCGTCTTCCTGGGCGGCGCGGGCCGTGAAGTAGGCGCTGTCGGGCACCACGTGCGTCGTCAAGCGGGTCGGGTTGGCAATCAGCTCGCGTACCAGTTGCTTGAAGAAGGCCGGGTCTTCGATCTGCTGTTCCAGCGTTTCCAGGATGGCCGCATTGTCGAAGGCGTCCATCACGTCGCCGCCATACATGGCCAGCGGCAAGGCGTGCAGCAAGCGGCCCAGGCCGTAAGGCATGCGGCCGCTGCTGATTTCGCGCTGGCTGTACTTGATGTCGCGCAAGGCCGCGTGCAGCACGGCGGCAGGAATGCCCTCTTCCGCCGTCTCTTCCAGTGCCGTCCAGATGCGCTGATGCGCATCGGCGATCTGTTCTTTGGTTAAACCTTCCATGCCGATGTGGAACACCATCTGGCGGATGCCCGCGTCGCGGCCATTCATGTCCGATGGACGGCCGTAGCCGGCCGATTCCATGGCGCGCATGACGGGCGCCGACGATTCGCCGAGCAAGCCGTGCGACAGCAGATGCGCATGGTAATAGGCGATGGGGTCGCTCGACTCGCCCATCAGCCAGGCGAATTGCAGGCCGAACTCATCGTCGCGCGCTTCCTGCGACGGAATTTTGACGATGTTTTCCTGCGGCGCCGTCCACGCGGGCGCCAGCTGCGGCAGGCGGCGTTCGGAGAAACCGCTGAGCTTGGACAACACGCGCTCGGCGACTTGCTCCTGCACGGCCGACGCTTCGATATTGCCGGCGGTCATGATCACGGCTTGCGAAGGGTGATAGTGGCTGGCGTGGAATGCTTTCAGCATGTCATGCGTCAGCTCGGGGATGTCGAGCGGATCGCCGCCCGATTCCACTTCATACGTCGTGCCCTTGAGCAAGGCGCTGGCGATGCCGCTGTCGAGCGCGCGCATGGGGCTGTTGAAAGCGCCCTTCATTTCATTGAAGACGATGCCTTGATACACGAGCTTGTCGCCTTCGAACGCATGGCGCCAGCCTTCCTGGCGGAAGTTCAGGTAATCGAGGTTCGGGAAGAAGGCTGCGTCCAGATAGACGTCGAGCAAGTTGAAGAAATCCTTACGGTCGGTGCTGGCGAACGGGTACACGGTGCGATCCGCATAGGTCATCGCATTCATGAACGTGGCCGTCGAACGGCGCAGCATCGAGAAAAACGGGTCGCGCACCGGGTAGCGCGACGAGCCGCACAAGGCCAGGTGTTCGAGAATGTGGGCGCGTCCGTCGCTCACTTCCGGCACAGTGGGAAAGGCCACCAGGAACACCATCTCAGCCTGCTCGGTATGCATGTGGATATGGCGCATGCCCGTTGCTGGCTCGACATATTGCTCGATGGTTGCCTGCAAGACTGGAATGAAGTTGCTGCTGACTTTTTCAAATGTGCTCATGCGGTATGGGATCTCTGCGGTAGGTGATTCGGATAGTTGGTGGGGCTGCATCACATGTGGGGGCAAAGTGGCGCAATGCCAGGGCTGGGGGCCACTTTGATGCCTGTATGAAGTTTTTCCCTATTGTACTAGGAGTATCTGCGCGCCGCCGCCGACGCTTGCTTGTCGGGCACAAAAGCAACAAGGTTGTCAAATAGACTATTTTTGACAGCTGGCGCCCCGCGATGGAGGCTTAGCGTACCATGCGCCTTTTACTCTTCAGACTGAACCGAAGGCGCCTACCTTGTCCCGACTTTCCTTTCGCCAACTGTTATTTGCCGCCTTCATTTTGACGACGGGCATTTTGACGGCCACCTCCGTGCAAGCCTTGCTGACCCTCGAACACCTGGCGCGGCTGGGGCGCGAAACGGCGGCGCAGGCGATTGCCCTGACGGAACAGTCGCAGCGCCTGTCCGAGCGCACGCTGGCCATGGAGCGCAGCGCGCGCCAATTCCTCGTGCTGGACGACCCCGTGTTCCGCGAGCGCTTCGCGGCGGCCCGCGACGAAGCGACGGCGGCGCTGCAAGTGCTGAACCGTGCCACGCCCGAGTTCGCTCCCCAGCTGGCCGACGAATGGACGGTGCAGGCGCAATCGGCTTGGGAAGTTTTACAGGCAGGCAAGCGCCGCAAGCGCGATGGCCACGCCGTCGTGTACCGCGCGTTTGCCCGCATGACGCAGATCAATGACAGCCTGGCGCGCGAAAGCAAGACGGAAATCGGCAGCCGCAACGACGCCCTGCTGGCCGAGCTGGAACGCCAGCGCCGCCTGCTGGGCGTGCTGGTCGGCGGCGCCGTGCTGCTGGCGGCCGTGCTGGCCACCTGCTTCGGCTTCCTGCTGTCGCGTCCGCTGCGCCGCATCGAGACGGCCATCGAGCGCCTCGGTGACAAGCGCTACGACCAGCCCATCGTCGTCGGCGGACCGGCCGACACGCGCCGCCTGGGCCAGCAGCTGGACTGGCTGCGCCAGCGCCTGGCCGACCTCGATGCCGACAAGGAACGTTTTCTGCGCCATATTTCGCATGAACTGAAGACCCCGCTGGCGGCCCTGCGCGAAGGCGTGGCCTTGCTGGAAGACGAGGTGGCAGGCAAGCTCAGCGATAGCCAGCGCGAAATCGCCGGCATCCTGCAGCAAAACACGGCGTCCCTGCAAACCCAGATCGAGGACTTGCTGCGCTACAATACCGCCGCTTTTGACGCCCAGCACTTGGCGCACAGCAAGGTCGATTTGCTGGTCTTGCTGCAAGATGTGGTGGCCGGGCAGCGCCTGCAATGGCTGGCGCGCCGGTTGACGGTCGAAGTGCAGGGTGTATCCCTGATCGTGCAGGCCGACCGCGACAAGCTGGCGACGGCCCTGGCGAATTTGCTGTCGAATGCCGTGCGTTTCAGCCCGGAAGGCGGCACCGTGCGGTTTGCCCTGTCTTGCGCAGGCGGCCGCGTGCGCATCGACTGCATCGACGAGGGCGCCGGCGTGGCGCCCGAAGATGCCGCGCGTATTTTTGAACCGTTTTACCAGGGAGTGCGCCAGGCGGCCGGCGCGCGTAACGGCAATGGCATCGGCCTGTCCATCGTGCGCGAATATATCGCCGCCCACGATGGCAGCGTCACTCTTTTACCGCGCCCCGCCGGCGCGCATTTTCGGATAGAACTGCCCTTATGATGACGAGAATTTCCCTGGCCGCCATGGCCGCCTGCGCATTGCTGTTGGGCGCTTGCGCCGCCAAGCCCCCCATCCAGACGCCCGTGCTCGTGCAAACGCCGCCGCGCGTCGTGGTAGTGGCCGATCCCCAGCTGGCGGAACTGCTCGCGTATCAAAGCGCCTTGCGCCTGATGACGCCGTCGGAACTGGTAAAAGCGCAGCTGGACCTGGCGAAAGCCGACCATGCGCCGCATAACACGATACGCCGCGCCATGCTGCAAGCGGCTTTGCGCGGGCCCGGCGACCTGGCCCGCGCGCAAGCCTCGCTGGAACCGCTGGCCACGGCCACGGGCAAGGATGCGCAACTGCTGGCGCCGCTGGCGCAATTGCTGGGCAGCCAGTATGCGGAACTGCGCCGCCAGGAAGAGAGCATCGACAAGCTCAACACGCAGTTGCGCGACGCCCAGCGCCGCATCGACCAGCTCAATGAAAAACTCGAAGCGTTAAAGAATATCGAGCGCAGCCTGTCCGTGCGCCCTGCCGCGGGAGCGCCGAAATGAGCGAGCATGCCCACATCTTATTGGTCGACGACGATCCCGACCTGCTGCGCCTGCTGACCATCCGCCTGAAGGCGGGCAACTACCGGGTCACGGCCGTGGGCAGTGCGGAAGCGGCGCTGGCGCGCCTGGCCGTGGAATTGCCGGCCCTGGTCATTACCGACGTGCAACTGCCGGGCCGCGACGGCCTGGCCCTGTTCGATGAAATCCGCCGCCAGCATTCGGCCCTGCCCGTCATCCTGCTGACGGCCCACGGCACCATTCCCGACGCCGTCGACGCGACGGCGCGCGGCGCGTTTGCGTATCTGACGAAACCGTTCGACGGCAAGCTGCTGATGGAAAAAGTGGCATACGCCATCAACTTGTCCACCGTCATGCCGGCGCAAGCGTCCGGCGACGAGAGCTGGCGTGCCGAGCTGATCAGCCGCAGTTCACAGATGGCCGAGCTGCTGGCCGAAGCCAAGCTGGTGGCCGGATCCGACGCCAGCATTTTGATACGCGGCCCCAGCGGCACGGGCAAGGAATTGCTGGCGCGCGCCTTGCACAACGCCAGCCGCCGCGCCAAGGCGCCGTTTATCGCGGTCAACTGTGGCGCCATTCCCGAGCAGCTGCTGGAATCGGAATTGTTCGGCCACGTGAAGGGATCGTTTACGGGCGCCGTCGGCAACCGCGAAGGCTTGTTCCAGGCGGCCGATGGTGGCACCCTGTTTTTGGATGAGATCGGCGACATGCCGCTGCCGCTGCAAGTCAAACTGCTGAGGGTGCTGCAGGAGCGGGCCGTGCGCCCCGTGGGTGCCGACCAGACGCGTCCGGTGGACGTGCGGCTCTTGTCGGCCACACACCGCGACCTCGACGTGGCGATGACCGAGGGGCAATTCCGCGAAGACCTGTATTACCGGCTCAACGTGGTGACCTTGACCTTGCCGCCTCTGGCCGAGCGACGCGAAGACATCGCCCTGCTGGCGAACCATTTCCTGCAGAAACTGGCGGCCAAGTACCAGAAACCGTTGAACGGCTTCGCGCCCGACGCCTTGACGGCCCTGGTGGCGGCGCCATGGCCCGGCAACGTGCGCCAGCTGGTCAATGTCGTCGAGCAAGTGTGCGCGCTGGCCACGGCGCCGCTGGTGCCCTTGTCCCTGGTGCAGCGTGCGCTGCGCGTGCCGTCGCTGGAAGCGCTCAGCTATAACGAAGCCAAGCAGCGCTTCGAGCGCGACTACCTGATTCAGCTGCTGCGCCTGACGGACGGCAACGTGGCCGACGCGGCCCGCCTGGCCGACCGTAACCGCACGGAGTTCTACCGCTTATTGCAGAAATACGAGCTGACGCCGGCCCTGTTCCGGGCCGATGGCGACCCTGTCGCTGAATAGCGACAAAAATAAAGCGTTAAAAATCAGGGACTTGGCGTAAAACATTAACGTTCTTGCCACAAGCTGTCGCTGCCAGGCGACAAAAAGCCCCGTTTTTCGGGCCAGATCGCCGCGAAACGGGCTGAAAAAATCGAGTTGGAATGTAAGTCATTGATTTTCAAAGTAATTTAAAAGCTGGCACGGCGCTTGCTGTATGGGTAGATGTGACGCTTCAAAGTGTTGCTTTATCCAAGTAAGAAGCTTTTAACTTCATTGAGAGGAACTACCATGCAAACATCGAAACTGTTCAATACCCTGGTTGCCGCTGTCGTACTGTCGGGCGCCTCGATCACCGCTTCGCATGCCGCTGACTCCGCACCAAAAGCACAAGCTCCTGCTGACACCGTCGTGGCCGCCAACGCTGCCGCAGCCGTCCCTGATGAAACCATCACTTCCTCGGCCAAGGCCGCCCTGAGCGCCGATGCGCAAGCCGCTGCCCTGCCAGTCAAGGTAGCAACCCAGCAAGGTGTGGTCGTCCTGTCGGGCGACGTGCCGAGCGCCGAAGCGGGTGACCGCGTCGTGCAGATCGTCGCTTCCGTGAGCGGCGTGAAAGAAATCAAGAACGAGCTGAAAGTCAAAGCCGCCGGTTAATCCCTCGCGCTGTACTTTACTCCGGGTTGCCCTGTCTGCGGACAGGGCATTTTTCGTTTACACCTGCAGGAATGTTGTCGGATGACGGTCCTGTGGACCTAATCCGACCTGCAAATCGCCCTCCATTGCGCACGGTACGCGGTCAAACCAGCCACTTCCATCATGGGCTCCACCGTCGCCTCCATCGCCGGCACCTCGCCCCAGCGGTGCAGCATCCAGCCGCCGCACGTCGTGCCGCTGGCGTCTGGCGACACGCTCACTTCCTGCCCTGGCCGCAAGGCCGCCAGCAGGGCGGCGAAATGCGGGTTATCCGTGAAGCTGCCTTCCACCGTGACGGGGCCCTGGGCGCCGAGGGCATCGAGGCAATAATCGCTCATCAGCGCGCAATACAGGGTGGCCAGCGCATAGCGTTCCTGGGCCGTACGTGGTGCCGGTCCGGCGATGCGTCCCGCCTGTCCGACGAAGGGACCGCCCGATTCCGCAAAGCAGGGCAGCGCCAGCGTACCCTGCTTGACCAGGCGGGCGATATCATCGATGCCGCAGACTTGCGGCGAGGCTCCCGCCAGCACGGCAAATTCGCGCCCGCCCATGAAGCGCATGCAGGCCACGGGGTGGCCCAGCGCAGGCACGTTGGCCAGCATGTCGGCCGTTTCATCGAGCCGGCCGAGGGGCGCGCCAAAGGCGGCGGCAATGGCCCAGGTGCCGGTCGACAAGACCGTGCGCGGCTGGGCTTGCTCTTGCGCATCGAGATAGCGCAGCAGAGAAGCATTGCTGTCGTGGATGCCGCACAGCACCTGGCAATCCGCCAGCAAGCCATTGCTCTCGCGCCACTGCGGCAGCACCGGTCCCAGCGCCGTCCATGCCGCTTGCAGTGGGGGAAACAACGGCGCCCAATCCATCGTCTCCACCAGCGAGGAATAGGCCCCTTGCTGCGGCTGCCACAAATCCGTATGGCAACCGAGCGAAGTCACTTCGCTGGCGGCCACGCCCGATAGCCGCCAGGCCCAGTATTGCGGATAGGTCAGGATATGGCGCGCGCGGGCAAACTCCTGTGGGTAAGTCCTGGCGAGCCAGAACAGTTGCAAGCCCAGGTTCAGGCCGCAGGGCAATTGCGGCGACAGGCTGTCGCCGAACGCGGGCCGCAAGCTGGCATACTCGGCCGCCAGCGATTGGGGCAAGGTCGATTCATAGTCGAGGATGGGCAGCACCAGGCCGGTATCGTCGACCAGCGCCGCCGTGGCACCGTGCGTGACGGGCACGATGGCGGTGACGTGCGCCAGGCGCGCGCAGGCGGCCAGGCCCGTTTGCAGCCAGTCCCACAAGCGCTCCGTATCGTGGTGCGGGTACGGTCCCGCGTGCACGATGTTGTTCGGGCAGCGCTGCTCGGCCAGGATGGCGCCGGCGGCGTCGAGCAGGGTCAGCTTGGCATTCGTCTTGCCGATATCGAGTACTACGGTGGCGTCGATGGTCACGGCCGTCCTTATGCGAGATGAAACATGGGGATTAAAGGTACGGCGACGGGCGACGCATCGGCCTGCGTTTCCATCAGGTCGGCCATATGCGCCCACCAGCGACGCATCACGGGATGCTGCGGCAGCGCTTCCATCGTGTGGCCTTCCACCCGGCGCAGCACGGCGAACAGCGCGCCCGTATCCTCATCGAGAAAGATGCTGTAGTCGCGCACGCCGGATTCCTGCAGCAGGCTGGCCAGCTCGGGCCAGATGGCGTCGTGGCGGCGCTGGTATTCGGCGGCATGGCCGGCCTTGAGCTGCATCTTGAAAGCGATCTGTTGCATGGTTTATTTTCGTGTGTGTTTGCGGTTCAACAGGCGCGGCAGTGCAATCGTGATCAGCAGCAAGATGCCGACGACAATCGTCATGATGACGCCGGGAATATTCAGCAGCGCCAGGCCATACGTCACCATGCCCAGCAGCAGCACGGCCAGCAGCACGCCGCCGATGCTGCCCTTGCCGCCGGCGATGCTCACGCCGCCGAGGATGACCATGGTGATCACTTCGAGTTCCCAGCCCATGGCGATGTTCGGACGCGTGCTGCCGATGCGTCCCGTCAGCAGCCAGGCGGCCAGGCCCGCCATGGCGCCGGTGGCCACGAACAGGGCGAAGCGGTAGCGGTCCACGGCCACGCCGGAAAAGCGCGCCGCGCCCGGATTGCAGCCGATGGCAAAGATGCGCCGGCCCCAGCTGGTCGCATGCAGCAGCACGGCAAACAGTGCGCAAAACACGAGCAGGATGACGAAGGGGCGCGGCACGATGTCGAAGAAATAGCCTTGCCCCCAGTCGATCAGCAGTGGCGGGTAGCCGGTGTAGGCCTGGTCGCCCAGGATCACGCTGGCCAGGCCGCGGAACAGGGCCACGGTGCCGATCGTCACGACGATCGACGGCAGGGCGAAGCGCGTGACGAGCACGCCGTTCAGGCAGCCGCAGAGGGTGCCCATGGCCAGCGCGACGAACAGCAAGCCTTGCGGCGGCACGCCGTGGTGATGCGCAAACCCCATCGCCACCGAGGACAGCGCCAAAATGCCGGAGACGGAAATGTCGATCTCGCGGCAAATGATCAGCAAGGCCATCGGCAGCGCGATCAGGGCCTTCTCGCTGAAGTTGAAGGTGCTGTCGGCCAGATTGTAGGCGTCGAGGAAATTCGGCAGCAGCACGCTGTTGGCCGCGAAGACGGCGATCAGCAGCAGCGCCAATAACGCTTCCCAATGGGCAAAATACTGGCCGAGACGGTGCGCCTTGCGGTCCAGGATGGTGTAGCGTGAACGCACGGGTACGCTGTCCGGCGCTTCGCTGTGCAAGGTCTGTGAGGTGGCGTTCATGCGGCGCTCCTGCTGGTCGAAGGGGCTTGCAGCGTGAGCGGCAAGATCTGGCGGCCCATGTTCCGGGTGCCGCGCGCATTGAGCAGCACGGCCGTGAGGATCACGATCCCTGTCAGCGCGCTTTGCCAGAAGGGCGAGACCTTGACGATGGGCAAGGCATTGTTGATGACGGCCAGGAACAGCGAGCCGAGCACCGCGCCGCCCACCGTGCCGGCGCCGCCGGCGATGCTGATGCCGCCGATCACGCAGGCGGCGATCACGGTAAATTCAAAGCCATACGCGATTTCGGAATACGCCACGGCGTAGCGCGCCACCCACAGATAGCCGCACAGGCCGGCCATCAGGCCCGACAGGCCATATGTCCACAGCAGCCGCCGCGCCGTGGCGATGCCGACATAGCGGGCCGCCTGCGGCTGGTTGCCGATCGCATACAAGTCGCGGCCGAAGCGCGTGTAGCGGGCCAGGAAACAGGTCGCCAGGATGGCCGCCAGCGCGATCCACACGAGGTGCGTCACGCCCAGCAGGCGTGCCAGCGGAAAGTCGATGAAGGCGGCCGGCATCTGGTGCGACGACACCCAGGCGCCGCCCGACAGCACGAATACCAGGCCGCGGTACACGCTCATGGTGCCCAGGGTCACGACGATGGGCGGCAGGTCCAGGTAGCCGATCAGGTAACCGTTGATCAGGCCCAGCAGCAGGCCGATGCCCAGCGCCGCCAGCACCACCAGCGGCAGCGGCAAGTGCGGATACTGTACCGCCAGCAAGGCCGACAGCATGCCCGACAGCGCCAAATTGGACGCCACCGACAGGTCGATGCCGCGCGTGATGATGACGAACATCTGCGTCAGCGCCAGCATGATCAGCAAGGTGCTGTCGGTGAGCAGGTTGGCCAGGCTGCCCGGGGTCAGGAAAACGGGCGAGCGCAGGCCCACCAGCAGCACCAGCAGCACAATCAGCAGTGCCAGCTGGATTTCACGTTGCTTCAGATAGCGCATGTCAATTCCTCGATCGGATGGCCGCTGCCGGACGCGGCGGCGACGACGTTTTCCGGGGTCGCCTGGGCGCGCGGAAAGACGCGGTGGATATGTCCCTGGTGCATGACCACGATGCGGTCCGCCATGCCCAGCACTTCCGGCAGCTCGGACGAGACGAGGATCACCGACAGGCCTTGCGTGACGAGCTCGCTGATGAAGCGGTGCACGGCCGCCTTGGAGCCGATATCGATGCCCTTCGTGGGTTCATCGAGAATGATCACGCGGGGCTTGGTGGCCAGCCACTTGGCCAGCACGACTTTTTGCTGATTGCCGCCCGACAATTCCGACACCATCTGCGTAAAGTGGCTGGCCTTCAATTCGAGCTGCTCGCTCAGGTGGCGCGCGATGGCCGTCTCTTGGGCGCGCCGTGGCCGCAGGAAAAAGCCGATGCTGTCCAGAATCGGCAAGGTGATGTTTTGCACGATGGACATCGACAGGTGCGCGCCCTGGTGCTGGCGGTCTTCGGGCACATACGCGATACCGTGCCGGATGGCGTCGCTGGCGCAGCCGATGCGCACTTCCTTGCCGGCGATGGCGATCGTGCCGCGCACGCCCTCGGTCAGGCCGAACAGCGCTTGCATCACTTCCGAGCGCCCCGCGCCCACCAGGCCGTAGAAGCCGACGATTTCGCCTTGCCGTACGGAGAAACTGACGTCGTGAAATTCCGTTGCATGGCACAGTTGCGACACTTCCAGCAAGGTTGGCCCCAGGGGGACATCGACCTTGGGAAACACTTGCTGAATGGTGCGCCCGACCATCAGCGACACGAGCTGCGGCTCGCTGATGTCGGCCAGCGCGCCGGCGGCGACGAAATGGCCGTCGCGCAGCACCGTATAGGTGTCGGCGACGGTAAAGATTTCATCGAATTTGTGCGAAATGAAAATCACCGCCGTGCCCGCCGCGCGCAGCTGGGCGATGATGCGGTACAGCTCATGGATTTCGCGCTGCGACAGCGAGGCGGTGGGCTCGTCCATGATCACCACGCGCGCGTCTTGCGACAGGGCGCGCGCGATTTCCACGAAGTGGCGTTGCGCCACGCTCAGTTCCTTGACCTTGGCCAATACGGGCAACTGCACTTCCAGGCGCGCGAAGATCTGTTCGGCCTCGGCCGCCATGCGTGGCCAGTCTATGCGCGGCGGAAAACCCGTTTGCGGCTGGCGCCCGATATAGATGTTTTCGGCTACCGTCAGTTCGTCGAACATCATGGTTTCCTGGTGCACGGCGGTAATGCCGGCATCCATCGCATCTTGCGGATTGGAAAACAGCACAGCCTTGCCGCCCAGTTCCATGCTGCCCGCATCCGGTTGATAAATGCCCGTCAGGGTCTTGACCAGGGTCGACTTGCCGGCGCCGTTTTCACCGATCAGCGCCATGACTTCACCGGCGCGTACCGTCAGCGCCACGTCTTTCAGCGCGGTGACGCCATGGAAGTGCTTGCAGATGCCGTGCAGGCGCAACACCGGCGCCGCGTTCTGCGCAATAGGGGGATTCTGTGACATAGCCATTCACACTTGAGAGATATTCGCAGGTCGGGTTAGCGCGCAAGCGCGTAACCCGACAACATTGTTGGCTTTACCGGTGATGTCGGATTACGGCGCTTCGCGCCTGATCCGACCTACGGCCGTCGGTACACAAACAAATCAGAATATCTTCGAGAACTTGTCGACGTTATCCTTGTTGTAGGTGAACGGCGGCGCCAGCGCCGCTTCGCCGCCCGCATCGAGTGTCAGCTTGCCCATGCGGCCGACGGCGATGCTTTCGCCCGGCTTGCCGCTGGCCTTGCCGGTGACGAATTGATGGGCGGCATAGGTGGCGGCGTAACCGAGGTCGATCGGGTTCCAGATGGCAAAGCTTTTCACGGCGCCGCTCTTCACGTGGCCGGCCATTTCCGACGGCAAGCCCAGGCCCGTCACATACACCTTGCCCACCAGTTTCTCGTCGACGACGGCCTTGCCGGCCGCATTGATGCCCACGGTGGTCGGCGCGATGATGGCTTTCAGATTCGGGTTGCTGCGCAACAAGCCGATCGCTTCGCGGTAGCTCTTGTCGGACTGGTCGTCGCCATACACGGTGGCCACCAGCTTGATCTTCGCATACGCGGGCTGGGCCAGCGTCTTTTTCATTTCGCCGATCCAGATGTTCTGATTCGTCGCCTGTGCCGTGGCCGACAGGATGGCGATGTCGCCCGTGCCGCCGATGGCGTCGGCCGCCATTTCAATCTGCTTCTGGCCGATCAGCGCGGGGCTGGACGGATTCAGCTGCATCAAACGCCCTTCCTTGGTCAGGCCGCTGTCGAAGGAAATGACCTTGATACCGCGCTGCATGGCTTTCCTGGTGATCGGCACGAGTGCATTGGCATCGTTGGCGGAAATGACGATGGCGTTGACCTTCTGGCTGATCAGCGAGCTGATGATTTCGATCTGTCCTTCCGCCGTCGCCGTGGTGGGGCCTGTGTAAATGACTTCCACGTCGCCCAGCTGCTTGGCCGCCTCGTTCGCCCCTTCGTGGGCGGCGTCGAAGAAGCCGTTGCCCAGGCTCTTGACGACCATGGCGATCTTGATTTTTTCCGCCGCCTGCGCGCTGGCGGCCAGGCAGCCGATCATGCACATGCTCAATGCCGTCACCATCATTTTGTTCAATTTCATGCCGCGTCTCCTTTTTTATTGTTGCTGCCGGGGCGGTAGACACCATGTCTCCAGCCCTCTGTTTTGCCACTGACTAGGTATTGCCTATTGCTCTTGCCACACCTGCTCCGCCGGCGACAGCGGCGCCGCCATCGCCTCGGGGGCCACGGCCAGTACCTTGACGCCCGACTGCTCCAGCATCTGCACGGCCGCGTCCGAAGCGCCCGTGTCCGTGATGACGCAGGACACGCGGTTCAGGCCGCACAGGATCAGGCCTGCCTTCCTGGCAAACTTGGAACTGTCGGCCAGGACAATCAACTCCTCGGCCTGGCTGATCAGGCGTTTCTCGGCCTGGATCAGCAGGGGATCCGCTTCCATCAAGCCCAGCATCGACAGGCCGTACACGCCCATGAACATTTTTCCCGCGTAATGATGCTGGCTGATGTCGTTGTCGAAGGGACTCAGGATGACGTTTTGCTCGCGATACACCTTGCCGCCGGGCAGGATGATTTCATTCTCGCTGGACATCAGCAGGCGCTCGGCCATCAGGAAGGAATTGGTGAGGATTTTCAGCCGCTTGTCGACCAGGAACTCGACCATGCGGTAGGTGGTGGTGCCGCCATTGATGATGATGGTGTCGCCATCGGCGCACAGGCCGCAGGCGTGGCGGGCGATGGCGCGCTTTTGCGCGGCGCAGCGGTCCAGGTTGTTTTGAAAGGTTTCGCCCGACAGCGCAAACGTGCGCTGTTTTTTTTGCGGCAGGCTGGCCGCGCCGCCGCGGGTGCGGGTCAGCAAATTGCGCTCGGCCAGCCAGGCGATATCGCGCCGCACCGTCGCCGGCGAGGAATTGAGCCAGTCGACCAATTGGTCGACGCTCGCCACGCTATGTTCGGCGAGTAGTTTCAGCAAGCCTTTGCGGCGTTTGTGATTAACCACGTTGTCTCCTTTTTGAGTCCTCTCCCGTACCAGCTGCCCGGGGACGACTTCTTTATCGGTGAGCCAGCCTAAGCAGTTGAGCAGTGCATGTCAACAATCAATCAATCAACATCGTGATTATTTGGATAGCGCGCAAATGCGTGATCGGAGTTCCAATCAACCTGGTGATTATTTGCGTTTCCCTCACGTTTTTGATTGCTTGTTGATTGACATGATTGGCGCGCTGGCTTCTACTGAGTGCTGCCGTCATGGCGTCCCGCACACAGATGCGGCCATGGCGATCCGCACGCACAACCAAGAATGGAGACACTGTATGACCGCCACGATGGACACCACACCACCTGCGCCCATGGCCTCGCTATGGGACGATGCGCACGCCGCAACCTTGAGCGAACCGGAGCTTTTGCTGTACCGTTCCAACCTGCTCGGTTCCGACATGCGCATCACCAATTTCGGCGGCGGCAATACCTCGGCCAAGATCCGCATGACGGATCACCTGACCGGCGACGAGGTCGAGGTGCTGTGGGTGAAAGGGTCTGGCGGCGACCTGGGCAGCATCAAGCTCGACGGCTTTTCCACCCTGTACATGGACAAGCTGCGCGCCCTGAAGGGCCGCTACCGTGGCCTGGCGCTGGAAGATGAAATGGTCGCCTACCTGCCCCATTGCACCTTCAATTTGAACCCGCGCGCGGCCAGCATCGACACCCCTTTGCATGCGTATATCGCCCGCAAGCACGTCGACCATATGCACCCGGACGCCGTGATCGCGATCGCCGCCTGCGCCGCTAGCCGTGCGCTGACGCAAAAGATCTTCGAGGGCGAACTGGGCTGGCTGCCGTGGCAGCGTCCCGGCTACGACCTGGGCCTGAAACTCGAAGCGCTGTCGCAGTCACTGCCGCATTTGAAAGGCATCATCCTCGAAGGCCATGGCTTGTTTACCTGGGGCGACACGGCCAAGTCCTGCTACGAAACCACCTTGGCCATCATCAAGCGCGCGGAAGACTGGCTGGCCGCCAACACGACGCAGCCGGCGTTCGGCGGCGCCAAGTCCGCACCCTTGCCGGCGCACGAGCGCGCGGCCCTGGCGCAGCGTTTGATGCCGCTGCTGCGCGGCAAGATCAGCCAGGACGAGTACAAGCTCGGCCACTTCGACGACAGCGCCAACGTGCTCGAATTCGTCTGCAGCGCCGACCTGCTGCCGCTGGCAGCGCTGGGCACTTCCTGCCCCGACCACTTCCTGCGCACCAAGATTCGCCCCTTCGTGATCGACTTCGATCCGGCCAATCCTGATTTTGATCGTTTGGTCGCCGGCCTGGACGAGGCGCTGGCCGCCTACCGCGCCGACTACCTCGCCTATTACACGCGGTGCAAGCACGACAACAGCCCCGCCGTGCGCGACGCCAACCCTATCATTTACCTGATCCCCGGCGTGGGCATGCTGTCGTTCGCCAAGGACAAGGCCACGGCACGCATCGCCGGCGAGTTCTATGTCAATGCCATCAATGTGATGCGCGGCGCCAATGGCGTCGACACGTATGTGGGCTTGCCGGAACAGGAAGCGTTCGACATCGAATACTGGCTGCTGGAAGAAGCCAAGCTGCAGCGCATGCCCAAGCCCAAAAGCCTGGCCGGACGCATTGCGCTGGTGACGGGCGGCGGCGGCGGCATCGGCCAGGCCGTGGCGCGCCAGCTGCTGCAGGAAGGCGCCTGCGTGATGCTGACCGATATCGACGGTGCCGCACTGGAAGAGGCCGAGCAGAGCCTGCTGAAGGTGGCAGGACGCGACAATATCGCCACGGTGCGCGCAAACATCACGGCCGAAGGCGACGTCGAGGCCATCCTGAACGCGGCCGCGCTGCGCTTTGGCGGCATCGACCTGCTGGTGTCGAACGCGGGCATCGCTTCCTCGGCGCCGCTGGAAGAAACGACCCTGGAGATGTGGGAACGCAACCAGTCGATCCTGGTGACCGGCTACTTTCTCGTCAGCCGCGCCGCCTTCCGCATCATGCAGCGGCAGAAGCTCGGTGGCAGCATGGTGTTTGTCGCCAGCAAGAACGGTCTGGTGGCATCGGCCGGCGCCTCGGCCTATTGCACCGCCAAGGCGGCGGAAATCCATCTGGCCCGCTGCATCGCGCTCGAAGGGGCGCCGCACGGCATCCGCGTCAACGTGGTCAACCCCGATGCCGTCATTCGCGGTTCGCGCATCTGGGACGGCAAGTGGAAGGAAGAGCGGGCTGCCTCGAACAAGATCGAGACGGGCGACATCGAGGAATTCTATCGCCAGCGCAGCATGCTCAAGCGTAGCGTGCTGCCGGAAGATATTGCCGAAGCCGTGTATTTCCTCTCCAGCGACAAGGCCGCCAAAAGCACGGGCAATATCATCAATGTCGACGCGGGCAACGCGGCCGCGTTCACACGTTAATTTAAAAAAACGACGCAGCCGGCCATGGCGCCGCTGCGCGCAAGGAGACAAGATGCATACCATGATCGATAGCGGCCTGGTGGCCGACCACAATGCCAAGCTGCAAGCGAACCTGGAAGCCGACTATGCGGCCCTGGGCGGCGTGCTGGCCCGCCGCGGCCAGGATATCGAGCAATTGACGGCGCTGGCGCAGACGTTTGCCGTGGCCGTACCGAGCTGGGGCACCGGCACGGGCGGCACGCGCTTTGCCCGTTTCCCCGGCCTGGGCGAACCGCGCAACGTGTTTGAAAAGCTCGAAGACTGCGCCGTCATCAACCAGCTGACGCAAGCGACGCCCGCCGTCTCGCTGCATTTTCCATGGGACAAGGTCAGCGACACGGCCGCCCTGCGCGAGACCGCCCAGGCTTACGGCCTGGGCTTTGACGCCGTCAATTCGAATACCTTCCAGGACCAGGCCGGACAGGCGCAGTCGTACAAATACGGCAGCCTGACGTCGCACAGCGCGGCCGTGCGCGCGCAGGCCGTCGAGCACAATATCGAATGCATCGAACTTGGCCGTGCGCTGGGCTCGACGGCGCTGACGGTGTGGGTGGGCGACGGTGCCAACTTTCCGGGCCAGCACAATCTGCGCGGCGCGCTCGAGCGCTACCTCGACAGCATGCGCGACATCTACGGCGCCCTGCCCGCCGACTGGCAATTATTTATTGAACACAAGCTGTTCGAGCCGGCCTTCTACGCCACCACGATCGCCGACTGGGGCACGAGCTTTGCCTGCGCCAGCGTGCTGGGACCGAAGGCCAAATGCCTGGTCGACCTGGGCCACCATGCGCCGAACACGAACATCGAAATGATCGTCGCGCGCCTGGCGCAGTTCAGCAAACTGGGCGGCTTCCATTTCAACGACAGCAAGTACGGCGACGACGACCTCGATTCGGGCAGCATCAACCCCTTCCAGCTGTTCCTCGTGTTCAACGAGCTGGCCGACGCGGCCGAGCGCGAAGGCACCGCCTTCAAACCCGCCTACATGCTGGACCAGTCGCACAATGTGACGGACCCCATCGAAAGCCTGATGAGCAGTGCCGTCGAAGTGCAGCGCGCCTTCATCCAGTCCGCACTGGTCGACCGCGCCGCCCTGCGCCACCACCAGGAAGCCAACGACGTGCACGCCTCGGCGCAGGCACTGAAACAGGCGTTCCGCACCGATGTCAGCGCCATCCTGGCCATGGCGCGCCAGCGCTCGGGCGCCGCCATCGATCCTGTGGCCTGCTATCGCGGCAGCGGCTACCGGGAGCAGCGCGGCGTGGCGCGCCCACCTAGGGCAGGCGCCAGCAGCAGCGGCATCGTGTAGCGCCTGACAGAACCTACTGCGCGTCGCGATTTGCGGCCTGCGATGCTCACTGTGCTTTAGCACAGTTGCGCTTCTTGGCCACAACTCGTTGCCGCTCGCTACGGTTCTGTCAGGCGCTCTGATTGGGATCCGTGCTGCTTCCAGGCAAGCCGCCTGGAAGCAGGTAGAATGGCTGGCACTGGCGCCGCTCCCGGCGCCGTTTGTCATCCCCGGCACAGCGTGCAAGGCTGCGCCGCTACCAGGCTACCGCATGTCTTCTTTTTCTCCCGCTGCCCTGCTGCGCAATCTGAAACCCGATAATTTCACCATCGCCCTGCTCGTCACCGTGGCGCTGGCCACTTTCCTTCCATGCACGGGCCAGACGGCCGTGGTCTTCGGCAACATCACGACGGTCGCCATCGGCGCCCTGTTCTTCCTGCACGGCGCCAAGCTGTCACGCGAAGCCGTGGTGGCAGGCGCCATGCACTGGCGTTTGCACTTGCTGGTGCTGGCCAGCACCTTTGTCCTGTTTCCACTGCTGGGCCTGGCGCTGCGCCCGCTGGCGCTGACCTTCCTCACGCCCGACCTGTACATGGGCATCTTGTTCCTGTGCGCGCTGCCGTCTACCGTGCAGTCCTCGATCGCCATGACGGCCATGGCGCGCGGCAACGTGCCGGCCGCCATCTGCAGCGCCTCGGCCTCGAATTTCATCGGCATTTTCCTCGCCCCCATCCTCGTGGGTCTGCTGGTGGCCAAGGGCGCGGAAAGCAAGTCGTCGGTCGATGCCGTGCTGTCCATCGTCATGCAGCTGCTGCTGCCGTTTTTGGCCGGCCAGTTCCTGCGCCGCTGGATCGGCCGCTGGGTCGACCGCCATAAAGCCACCCTGAAATACGTCGACCAGGGTTCGATCTTGCTGGTGGTCTACACGGCCTTCAGCGAAGCCGTCAGCGAAGGCCTGTGGCATACAATTTCGGTGGAAACGCTGGTCGCCCTGGGCCTGATCAGCACCTTGCTGCTGGCGCTGGTGCTGGGCATCTCCACCTTCGTCAGCCGCCGCCTGGGCTTCAACAAGGAAGACGAAATCGCCATCGTCTTTTGCGCCTCGAAGAAAAGCCTGGCCAGCGGGGTGCCAATGGCCAAGGTGCTGTTTTCCACGCGTTCGCTGGGCATGGTGATCTTGCCGTTGATGCTATTTCACCAGATTCAGCTGATGATCTGTGCCGTGATCGCGCAGCGTTATGCGCGGCGCGATGAGGAGCAGGATGTGCCGGCCACGACGCTGTGATGGCTGTCCTGCTCTAGCCGCAGCGCCTGCCGCAGCCCCGTCACTATGACCGCGTAAGCCTGCCGCCGGCTGGACTCATCGGGTGCGCGCAGCACATACGACGGGTGATACACGGTCACCACCGAGCGTCCCGCATGCTCGATAGTCGTGCCGATCAGCGGCGTCATGCTTGCCGCGCCATCCTGCAGCACGGATTTTAATGCCGTGCTGCCCAGCGCCACGATCACCTGTGGCTGGACACGCTCAATCTCTTCTTCCAGCCAGCCATGGCAGGCGAGGATCTCGCGTTGCGCGGGCGTCTTGTGCAGGCGGCGCTTGCCGCGTGGTTCCCACTTGAAATGCTTGACGGCGTTGGTCAGGTAGATACTGTCGCGCGCCATGCCCGCTTCCTGCATGGCTTGCTCGAGCAGCGCCCCGGCCGGGCCCACGAACGGCAGTCCCGCCAGGTCTTCCTGGTCGCCCGGCTGCTCGCCCACGAGCATGATGCGCGCCTGTGCTGGGCCAATGCCGGGTACGGCTTGCGTGGCGTGCTGCCACAGTTCGCAGCGGCGGCACTGGTCCAGGCTTGTCGCTACCTCGCGAGCCGGCTGGGCGCGTTCGGCGGCAATCGGGATCATGGCCGCGCCGCTGCGCTGGCCCACGCTGGTCGTCTGGCCTGTGCGGCGTTCGCCGTTGGTGGCGCCGCTGAGCATGGCGGGTACGATGGCGCCTTCCGGCAGGTTTTTCCAGAAACGCGAGGGGATATGGCTGTGCAGCAAATCCGCATTCACGCGCGCGGGATTGAAGATGCTGCGGTAGTAGGTCAGCCACAGGGCTTCGCCCGCATCGTCGATATCGGCCGCGCCCTGCATCAGTGCGGGTCCAGCGTGCAAGGTCGTGCCATCCCATAGCATGCTGGCAGCGGGCGTGGCGATCATCCAGCTGGTCGATCCCATGCGGCGGGCGAAGTGGCGCGCCACTTGCGGCAGCACCTCGTGCACGGGTTCGAACCAGGCAACAAAGCGGGGCGCGCCGTCGCTTTCCGCCCGCTCGCGGAAGCGCACATACGCATGCATGTCGTGCTCCTCGCGGTGCACGGCCTTGACCATGGCGTGCAGGCGCGCGCCGTCCGCGTCGGCCGGCGACATCACGTCGTGCTGGCCCAGCTGCCAGCGCCAGAGCACCTGGTACAAAAAGGCCCAGCGGTCAGGCACGCTGAAACAGGCGGCGGCCTGCAGCAGTTCCACCAGCTGGCGCGGCAGGCGCAGCAGCGGCGCACTGACATCGGTCGCATCCGGCGTGGCGGAAAACAGGTCGCCCTCACCGTGTTGACACTGCCAGGCAACGTCGGCAGGTGGCACGCCAAGCGCGATCAGTTCCCTTGCCGCCGCGCGCCACTCGTCGAACGACTGCGCCAGCCGCACCACCGTACTCATGCGGCCTGCAGCTCCGGCCACAGATTCATCTGCTGCGGTGCCTCCGCCATGGCGCGGCGCAGGTGTTCCGAGGCGGTGGTGTCGCGCGCGGGAAAGTAGTCGGCCGTGATGATGAACGGCGCGATTTTCTTCATGCTGCAGCGCAGGCGCGACAGGTCTGCGTAGCGCACTTGCCGCAAGCGCCGCAGGTCGACGATGCGCTGCGCGTTGCGTAAACCAATACCGGGCACGCGGGCGATCATGTGCTGCGCCGCGCGGTTCAAGTCCAGCGGAAAATGTTCGCGGTGGGCCAGCGCCCACGCCAGTTTCGGATCGATATCGAGCGCCAGGTTGCCGCCCGTGGCGGGCAGCAGTTCGCTGGCCTGGAAACCATAGCTGCGCAGCAGGAAATCGGCCTGGTACAACCTGTGTTCGCGCAGCATCGGTGGCGGCGCCAGCGGCACGCTTTTCGGACTGTCGGGGATCGGGCTGAAGGCCGAGTAGTACACGCGTTTGAGTTTGTAGCTGCCGTACAGGGTTTCGGCCGTGGAGAGGATTTGCTGGTCGTCGCTGGCGTCGGCGCCGACGATCATCTGCGTGCTTTGCCCGGCCGGCGCGAAACGCGGCGCGCGCGGTTCTTCCGCTTTCTCGTCGAGCTTGCGGCGTATCGACCCCATCGCCAGTTTGATCGTGTGCACGCTTTTTTCCGGCGCCAGCTTTTGCACGCTGTCCTGCGTCGGCAGTTCGATATTGACGCTGAGCCGGTCGGCATAGCGGCCCGCCTGCGCGATTAGCGCCGGATCGGCGTCGGGAATGGTTTTCAAATGGATGTAGCCGCGAAACTGATGCACCTCGCGCAACTCGCGTGCCACCTGCACCAGTTGTTCCATCGTGTAGTCGGCCGACTGGATGATGCCGGAACTGAGGAACAGGCCGTCGATGTAGTTGCGCAGGTAAAAGTCGCTCGTCAGTTTCACCACTTCGGCCACGGTAAAGCGCGCACGCGGCACGTTCGACGTGCGGCGGTTGACGCAGTACTGGCAGTCGTACAGGCAGTAATTCGTCAGCAATACTTTCAGCAGCGAGACGCAGCGCCCGTCCGGCGTGTAGCTGTGGCAAATGCCCATGCCCGAGGTGGCGCCAACGCCGTCCTTGCCGATGGAGTCGCGCTTGGGCGCGCCGCTGCTGGCGCAGGACGCATCGTACTTGGCCGCGTCGGCCAGGATTTCCAGCTTGTCCGTCAGTTCCATGGCTTACCTCGATATACTGTGTTTATATACAGTATATCAGGGAATGCAGCTTTCGCTGGCTTGATCTGTGTGATGGCAGAGCGCTATATATCGGTGTATATTACGGACCAGGTTCTCTTCTCATCAAGGATACGATCATGCGCCTCACCTCCCTCGCCACACTGCTCGGCGCCGCCCTCTTCGCCACCGCCGCCTCGTCCGCCCTTGCCGGCGAAGTGGTCGTGTCGGCCGCGGCCAGCCTGACGAATGCGTTCAAGGAGGCGGCGCAAAGCTACGAGGCGCAGTATCCGGGCAGCAAGGTGTCCTTGAACTTCGCCGCTTCGGGCGTATTGCTGCAGCAGATCGTCAAGGGCGCGCCCGTGGACGTGTTTGCCTCGGCCGACCAGGAAACCATGGATGCGGCGCAAAAGCAGGGCCTCGTCTTGCCGGCCGAGCGCATGGACTTCGTCGGCAACAGCCTGGTGCTGATCGTGCCGCACGATAGCAAGCTGGGCATCAAGAGCCTGGCTGACCTGACGCACAAGGGTGTGACCCGCGTGGCCATCGCCAATCCGGCCAGCGTGCCCGTCGGCCGTTATTCCGAAGGCGCGCTGAAGAAGGCGAAGCTGTGGGACGCCGTGCAGCCGAAGGCCATCGGCACGCAGAACGTGCGCCAGTCGCTCGACTACGTGGCGCGCGGCGAAGTCGATGCGGGCTTTGTCTACGCCACCGATGCGGCCATCATGAAAGACAAGGTGAACGTCGTGCTGGACGTGCCGCTGGACGCGCCCGTGCTGTACCCGATCGCCACCATCAAGGGCAGCGGCAATGGGACCGAAGCGAAACGCTTCGTCAGCTATTTGCAGACGGCGCCGGCGCAAGCCATCCTCGCCAAGTACGGTTTTAAAAAGCCATAAAGCAAACGACTGCACATGGATATCGCCTGGACCGCGCTGGTCTTGTCGCTCAAAGTGGCGGCATGGGCTACGGCGCTCAACTTGTTGCTCGGCATCGGCACGGGCTATCTGCTGGCGCGCACGCGTTTTCCCGGGCGCGAGCTGCTCGACGCCCTGTTGACCCTGCCGATGGTGATGCCTCCCACCGTGCTTGGCTATTACCTGCTGGTGCTGCTGGGGCGGCGCGGCACCCTGGGTATCTGGCTGCAGGACAACTTCGGTATCAACCTCATCTTTACGTGGCAAGGCGCCGTGATCGCTTCGACCGTGGTTGCCTTTCCTCTCGTCTTCAAGCCCGCGCGCGCCGCCTTCGAGGCCGTCGACGGCCAGCTCGAGCAGGCGGCCCGCGTGCTGGGTATTTCCGAAATGGCAATTTTCTTTCGCGTCACGTTACCGCTGGCCTGGCGCGGCATCCTCGCCGGTGTGCTGCTGGGATTCGTGCGCGCGCTGGGCGAGTTTGGCGCCACCCTGATGGTAGCCGGCAGCATTCCCGGCAAGACGCAGACCCTGTCGGTAGCCGTGTATGAAGCCGTGCAGGCGGGCCAGGACGACGTGGCCAATACGCTGGTCGTGATCATCTCGATTGTCTGCATCGTGGTGCTGCTGTCGGCTGGCCGCCTGGCGCCCGGGCGCGTCGCGCACAAAGGACGCTGAGGATGACGCCCATGCAACTCGACCTCGACATTCGCGCCACCTTGCGCTCCGGCAAACGCCGTTTCGACCTGCAGGTGCAATGCACGTCCGGCAGCCAGCGCATCGCCATGTATGGCCCGTCCGGCGCCGGCAAGAGCATGACCCTGAAAGCCATTGCCGGCCTCTTCACGCCGGACGAAGGCCATATCCGCCTGAACGGGCGCACCCTGTTCGATTCGGCCGCCGGCATCAATTTGCCGCCGCAGCAGCGCAACGTCGCCTACCTGTTTCAGGATTACGCGCTGTTCCCGCACCTGACGGTGCGCCAGAACGTGGGCTTTGGCCTGAGCCGGGGCTGGGTCAATCCGCGCGCGCGCGAAAAGTTGGCCAAGGTCGAGCATTGGCTCGACGCCTTCCACTTGCAGGAACTGGCGCACCAGTTCCCCGACGAGTTGTCCGGAGGCCAGCGCCAGCGGGTGGCGCTGGCGAGGGCGCTCGTGGCCGAGCCGAGCGCGCTGCTGCTCGACGAGCCGTTTGCCGCCCTCGATCCGGCCCTGCGTGTCAAAATGCGGCTGGAACTGAGCCAGTGGCAACAGCGTCTGGACGTGCCCATGATCCTGATCACGCACGATCCGGAAGATGCGCGCATCCTGGGCGAGCACGTGCTGTACTTGCGCGACGGACAGATCGATAACAGGGAGGACCACATGGCATTGGGTGAACGCATTGGATAAAATCGGCTTGCAAGGCTCGCTATGGATGACGGTGGGCGGAGAAAACCTGGGCGGCGCCGGCAGGGTGGAATTGCTGGGCGCCATCGCCGAATGCGGCTCCATCACGCAGGCGGCCAAGCTTGTGAAGATGAGCTACAAGGCGGCCTGGGACGCCATCGACGCGATGAACAACCTGGCCGGCGAGCCGCTGGTCGAGCGCCTGACGGGCGGCAAGGGCGGCGGCGGCACGCGGCTGACGCAACGGGGACGCCAGCTGGTCGACAATTTCCGCATCATCGAGCGCGAGCATGCCCGCTACCTGCGCCAGCTGGGCAGCCAGGCCGAAGGCATCGCCGACGATCTTTTACTCATACGGAGAATGGCCATGAAAACCACGGCACGCAATCAATTCCTGGGCAAGGTGGCCGAACTGAAACAGGGTGCCGTCAACGATGAAGTCACGCTGGAATTGCCGGGCGGCCAGCATATCGTTGCCATCGTCACGCAGGGCAGCAGCGCAAGCCTGGGCCTGGTGCCGGGCGCGGAAGCGTTTGCGCTGATCAAGGCTTCGTCCATCATCCTCGTGACCGACAGCGAAGGCGCGCGCTTTTCCGCGCGCAACCAGCTGGCCGGCACGGTCACGCGCGTGCAGACGGGCGCCGTCAACACGGAAGTGGTGCTGGACCTGCCGCGCGGCGGCACGATCGCCGCCATCATTACCAACCAGAGCTGCACCGACCTGGGCATCGCCATCGGCAGCAGCGTGACGGCGATGTTTAAGGCGTCCAGCGTGATTCTCGGTGTACCCGCATAAGTGCGTAGGTCGGATTAGCGCTTGCGCGTAATCCGACATGATCCGCCAACAATGTTGTCGGATTACGCGGCGTGCCGCCGCTAATCCGGCCTACCCTTTTAATCCTTCAGCCTGGACAACCAATCCGCCGCTGCCGCCAGCGCCAGTTCCAGCTCCTGCGCCGTGTGCGCCAGCAGGCTTGGGACTTCGTCCAGGCGACCGGCGTCGATAGCTTCCTCGGTGGCGAACGCGGCGCGGATCAGGCGTTTCGTGCCCAGGGTGCCGACGGAGCCGCGCACGCTGTGCAGGATGCGCGCCACGTCGCTGTGACGGCCCGCCTGCAAGGCCGTTTCCGCGTCCCGCACGGGCGTCATGCCCTTGTTCAGCGCGTCTTCGACCATGCGCCGCAGCACGCCGCGCCCCTTCGCATCGCGTCCCATCACGCGCATCAGCGGCGCCATGGAAAACACCTCTTCATCGGCGACGCGTACGGGCTCGGCCGTCTGCACTTGCGGGCGCTTGGGCAGGTGGCGCAGGATGACTTCCATCATCTCTTCCACCACGACAGGCTTGGCGATGAAGTCGCTGATGCCGGCCGTCATGCAGCGCTCGCGCTCGGACGCCAGCACGCCGGCCGTCATGGCGATCACGGGCAGGCTCAGGCGTAGTTCCGTGCGGATGATGTGGGTGGCGCTGAAACCGTCCATGACGGGCATCTGCATGTCCATCAGCACGATGTCGTAGCGCAGCGCTTCCGTGCGCAGCCGCTCCACGGCTTGCAAGCCGTCGCCCACCACGTCGAGGGTGGCGCCCATGTGTTCGAGGATGCCGCGCGCCACGGCCTGGTTCAAATGATTGTCTTCCACCAGCAGGAAATGCACGCCGGCCAGTTCCGTGCCCAGCGGCTGGTGCAGGATGCGCTGCTCGCCGCCGTCGTTCTTCGTGATCAGCGCCTGATGCAGGGCATCGAACAGGCTCGATCCCGTGATCGGCTTCATCAGCACGACGTCGGCCTCGGCCGCGCTGGAGATTTCCTCGAGGTGGTTGCGGGCGAAGGCGTTGACCATCACCACGATGGGCTGGCGCTGGCCGCTGGCCGCCTGGCGGATGGCCTTGGCGGTGGCCAGGCCGTCCATCACGGGCATGTGCCAGTCGGCCAGCACCACGTCGTACGGCTGCTGCTGCGCCAGGCGTTCGCGGTACAGTTCGATGGCGGCAAAGCCGGAGTCGACTTCATCGGCCAGCCAGCCCCACGCCTCGATCAGCTTGACGATCAGTTCACGCGTGGTGCGGTTATCGTCCGCCACCAGCAGGCGCAGCTGGCCCAGCGCCGGCGTGCGCCGCGTTTCGGCCGGCTGCGCCAGCATCTCGAACGGCACGCTGAACCAGAAGCGGCTGCCCTTGCCTTCGCTGCTGGCGACGGCGATGTCGCCGCCCATCATGTGGATCAGCTGCTTGCTGATGGCCAGGCCCAGGCCCGTGCCGCCGAAGCGCCGCGTGATGCTCTGGTCGCCCTGTGAAAACGCGGCAAACAGTTGTTGTTGCTGCAGTTCCGTCATGCCGATGCCCGTGTCGCGCACTTCGAAGCGCAGCCAGGCGCGGCCGTTCTCGCTCTCGGCCAGGCTGACGGCCACCACCACTTCGCCGTTCTCCGTGAACTTGATGGCGTTGCCGGCCAGATTGACGAGGATCTGCTGCAGGCGCTGGGCGTCGCCCACGAGGCGCCGCGGCACGTCGGGCTCGACGGCGATGGCCAGTTCCAGTTCCTTTTCGCCCGCATTCATCGTCATCGTCGTGGCCAGGGTATTCATGACTTCGTCGAGGTCGAATTCGACGGGCGACAGTTCCATGCGGCGCGCCTCGATCTTCGAATAATCGAGCACGTCGTTGAGGATGCCCAGCAGCGACTGGCCCGCCACGCGCACCATGGTCAGATATTTGCGCTGTTCCGTGTCGAGCTTGGTATTGCCCAGCAAATACACCATGCCCAGCACGGCGTTGAGTGGCGTGCGGATTTCATGGCTCATGTTGGCCACGAAATCGCTCTTCGCGCGGTTGGCGGCCTCGGCCCGGTCGCGTTCCTGCTCCAGTTCGGCCGCGCGCGACTCGAGTTCCTGCTGCAGGCGGTCGCGTTCGCTCATCAGGCCGTTGAACGCTTCCGTCAGTTCTCCGATCTCGTCGCGCTGCTGCACCGGCACGGGGGTGAAACGGCTGCCGCTGGTGCGCAGGGCCAGCAGGGTGTTGCGCAGGCGCACCAGCGGCGACAGCAGGCGCACGGTGACCCAGCCCAGCACGGCTGCGGCCAGCAGCGAAGCGAGGATGCTCCACAGCACCAGCCGGTACAGCACGCCATCGAACGGTTCGAAGGCATCCGCCACGGGCAGCGAGGTGGCCAGCAGCCAGTTCACCGATTTCAGGCGCTTGAAGCTGTTGACGGCCTTGATGCCGCGGCTGTTCGTGCTGACCATGCTGCCTTCGCCATCCTCCTTCAGCAGCTGGGTCGTCGTCAGGTTGGCGTTCGGCTGGCGCGGCTGCAGCAAACGGCCGGTATCGGGATGCAGCACGTAGCGCGGCACGGCGCCGCGCGTGAGGATGAAGTAATAGCCGCTCTTGCCGATCTTTTCCGAGCGCAGACGCCCCAGCAGGTTGTCCTTGTACAGGCGCAGCACGCCGATCACCACGCCGGCCACCTGGCCATCGGCGGCCAGCACGGGCGCCACCATCTGCACGATGGGCATGCCGCTCGACTTGCCGAGCATCGGCTCGGTGATCATGGGCTGGCGCGTGCGCAGCACGGTCTGGAAATACTCGCGCTCGGCGACGTTGATGCCGGTGCGCCCCGCCACTTCCGGCATGTCGGCCACGACGGCGCCATACGCGTCGAGCACCAGCACGTCGTCGAACAGCACCAGCATCGAGCGGCGCGAATAGTATTCGCGCAATTGGGCCGGCTGGGCCATCAGTTCCGGCGGCTGCTGCCTGGCCGTCAGGGTGACGATCTGCAGCAGCATGCCCAGCTTGTCGTCGAGCTCGGCAGCGGTGCGGCTGATGAGGGACGACTGCTGGCTCAGCAGTACTCGGGTGAAGTCGTCGCGCATGTGCTGCACCTGTATCATGGTGACCAGCGCGATCATGGCGATCGAGGTCAGGCTGGTGGCCAGCGCGACTTTTGCTTTGATGCCGAGAGGCTTCATGATTTCCTTTTCAGTACCGGGCGGCACAGGCGGCAGATAATGCTGTCAGGAATTTTCCTATCAATACCCCAGCTTGGCAAGCGCCGCCGCACAAATGCCCCTACCCGCATGGGCTTTTGACGATGTTGCCATATAATTAAAGTCGGAACGTCGTTTATTCAGCGAAATTGCGGTGAAATTGGCACACGGCAACCCGGTATGCAGTAAACTTGTTGTTGCATTTTCTAAAAGGTACCGACATGACTGAAGCGCTAATCACTCCAACCTTGCCCACAGTGAACGTGGAAGCGTTGCGTGCGCGATGCTCGACCTGCAGCATGCATCAACTGTGTCTGCCGATGGGCCTCGATATGGGCGACATGGACAGGCTGGACCAGATCATCGGCCGCCGCCGCAAGATCGTGCGCGGCGCCTCGCTGTTCCGCATCGGCGACTCGTTCCAGAACCTGTACGCGATCCGCCTGGGGCACTTCAAGACGTACCAGATCAATCCGGGCGGCGAGGAGCAGGTGACGGGTTTCCAGATGGCCGGCGAACTGCTGGGCATGGACGCCATCAGCGCCGACCGCCACCACTGTAATGCGGTGGCGCTGGAAGACAGCGAAGTGTGTGAAATCCCGTTTTCCAGCCTGGAACAATTGCTGGGAAATATGCCGACCCTGCTGCGGCATTTCCACCGCATGATGAGCCAGGAAATCACGCGCGAGCAAAGCGTCATGCTGTTGCTGGGCAATATGCAGGCGACGCAGCGCTTTGCCGCCTTCATCGTCAACCTGGCGTCGCGTTACGAAGCGCGCGGCTATTCGAGCAGCAAATTCCAGCTGCGCATGTCGCGCGAGGAAATCGGCAACTATCTGGGCCTGACCATCGAGAGCGTCAGCCGTTTATTGTCGAAATTCAAGAAGGAGGGCTGGCTGCGCGTCTCGAACCGCGAGATCGAAATATTGCAACCAGCCAAGTTGAAAGCCATTACGGCCGGTACCGACGTCTGCAAGTAAGGCTTATAACTCTTCGTCCGCATGCAGCGCGATGCTGCGTTGCACGGGCCAGGTCCAGATGCCGGACAGGCGCCACTCGCGCTTGTCGTTTTCCACCAGCACTTGCCAGCGGCTGCGCTCGAGCATCGGCAGCGCGACCGAGAAATTGCCGGCCGCATCGGGCTGCACCAGCAGCTTGATATCTTTTTCCGGCAAAGTCGCATGCGCCAGGTGCAGCTGCAGCGGGCCCTGGTAGGCCTTGCCGAAGCTGTGCACGGAACCGGTCAGGCGCGCTTGCGCCACGTCGTATGCCAGGCTCGTATCCATGGCCAGGTCGCTGGCGATCGTGTCGCGCTTCAAATCCTGGTTGATCGCCTTGCCCTGCTTGTAATAGTCGCCGACCACCAGCGCATCGGGTTGCGTAAACGCGATATAGCCCATGAAGCTGCCGACGACCACGGACAGGCCGGGACCGATCATCAGCAGCCATGGCCAGCGATGCTTGTACCACGGTGCAACGGGAGGCTGCAGTTTCAGACTGTCGGACATGGTATTTCTCCTGTGTAAACGGCCGGCCCCCGTGCGGGGACCGGCCTTCCTGCATTAACGCGGCACGATGAAGACCGCGCTTTCACGCACATGCAGCGACGGGTCGTCCAGCGATTGCAATTCGATCGCAATCTTGTTCGAGCCCTTCTCGCCGACGCCGTGCGGCACGCGCAGACGGATCGGCCAGCCCAGCGTTTCCGTCGGCTGCAAGGTCACTTCTTCGCGCGTCAGCAAGGTCAGGCCCGGCAAGCCGGTAGCGCTGATTTTGAAATGCTGGCGTTGCTCTGACGTGTTCATGATCTGCAGGCGGTAGACGTTTTCGATCATGCCGTCTTCCACTTCGCGTCCCATCGAACCGCGGTCGCGGATCACGTCCATTTTCAGGGGCGTGCGCAGGGCCAGCGACGTACATACGGCAATGATGATCAGGGCCAGGATGGAAGTGTAGATCAAGACGCGCGGGCGCATGGCGCGCTGGCGTATCTGCTTCGAATTGAAGTTGTTTTCCATCGCATGGTCGGTGCTGTAGCGTATCAGGCCACGCGGCCGCTCGACCTTGTCCATCACGCTGTTGCAGGCATCGACGCAGGCGGCGCAGCCGATGCATTCATACTGCAGGCCGTTGCGGATATCGATGCCGGTCGGACACACCTGCACGCACAGTGTACAGTCGATGCAATCGCCCAGCTTGTCGTTGTGGCCGGCCTTCTTGCTCATGGCGCCGCGTGGTTCGCCGCGCTTGGCATCGTAGGTGATGATCAGGGTGTCCTGGTCGAACATGGCGCTCTGGAAGCGCGCGTAAGGGCACATGTATTTGCACACCTGCTCGCGCAGCCAGCCCGCGTTGCCGTAGGTTGCCAGGCTGTAGAACAAGACCCAGAACCATTCCCAGGGACCGAAATTCAAGGTGACCACCGATTGCGCCAGTTCCTTGATCGGCGTGAAGTAGCCGACAAAAGTAAAGCCCGTCCACAGGGCGATGGCGCCCCATACCAGGTGCTTGGCCGTCTTCTTGAACGCCTTGCGCACGGACGGGCCCTGCTTGTCGAGGGCCATACGCGCGCTGCGCGTGCCCTCGATGCGGCGTTCGACCCACAGGAAAATTTCCGTGTATACCGTTTGCGGGCAAGAGAACCCGCACCACACCCGCCCGGCAATGGCCGTGACGAGGAACAACAAATACGCACAGATGATCAGCAGGGCCGCCAGATAGATGAAATCCTGGGGCCACAGCACGACGCCGAAAATGTAGAACTTGCGCGTGGTCAAGTCGAACAGCAGGGCTTGCCTGCCATTCCAGGTCAACCACGGCAAGCCGTAGAACGCGAGCTGGGTAAGCCATACGCATACCCATCGCCAGGTAGCGTAGCGTCCTTTGGCCTCGCGAGGGTAGATCTGCTCGCGGGCCGCATACATCTTGATGACTTGAGGTTCCATTACATCATTTCACGGGCGTCTGAGGATTCGACAGGCTCCAGACATACGCCGACAGCACGTGTACCTTGGATTCGCCGAGGAAATCGCTGAAGGCCGGCATGGTGTTGCTGCGTCCCTTGCGTACGGTTTCCATGATGGTATCGGCGCTGCCGCCGTACAGCCAGACCTTGTCCGTCAGATTCGGCGCACCCAGCATCTGGTTACCCTTCGCATCGGCGCCATGACAGGCCATGCAGGCGCCAAATTTGGCTTTGCCCAGCACGGACTTGACGGGATCCGAGGTCGAACCGGACAGGCTCAGCACATAATGGGCCACGTTCTCGACATCTTTTTCGGAGCCGAGGGCGGCGCCCATCGGAGGCATCTGCCCATTGCGGCCGTGCAGGATGGTGGTCTTGATGATGTCGGGTTCGCCGCCATACAGCCAGTCCTTGTCCGTCAGGTTGGGGAAGCCCTTGTTGCCGCGCGCATCCGAACCGTGGCATTGCGCGCAGTAGGTCAGGAACAGGCGCTGGCCGATGGCTTGCGCCTGCGGGTCGGCTGCCACCGTCTTCAAGTCCTGGCTCAGGTACTTGTTGAACAGGGGACCGTAGTCGGCTTCCGCCTTCTTCAGCTCTTCCTCGTACTGGCCCGTCGATTTCCAGCCCAGGCTGCCGGCATAGTTGCCCAGGCCCGGATACAGGAACAGGTAGGCCAGCGCGAAGACGATGGTGATGTAGAACAGCCACATCCACCAGCGCGGCATCGGCGTATTGAGTTCCTTCAAGTCCTCGTCCCAGACGTGGCCTGTGGTGCCGTCGGCGGGGGCGCCGGCGACCACTTTCACTTTCGACTGCGAGTACAGCAGCACGCCGCAGCCGATGATGCCCAGCAGGGACAGCACGATGATGTAGATATTCCAGAAGCCATTGGTAAAGTCAGCCATGGTTATGCTCCTTCGCCAGGTTCATCTCGGCTTCGGCCGGATAGTCGAGCGCCTCGTCGGCGAACGGCAGGCGTGCCGCCGCGTCGAAGTCGCTGTTGCTGCGGCTGAACGTCCACCACAGAATACCCACGAACGTCGTAAAGGAAACCACCGTCATGACGCTGCTGGCGCTGTCAAACAGGTTTTCGATTGCCATGCTAATTCCTTGTTTTGATTAATGTACCGAGGCCTTGCAGATAGGCGACCAGGGCGTCTTCTTCCGTCTTGTCCTGCAGCTGCGCGGGGCCGGCGGCGATTTCTTCCTCGCTGTACGGCTGGCCCAGGCGTTTCAGGGCGCGCATCTTCGGCACGATCTCGTCAGGCACCAGCTTGGTCTTCGCCAGCCAGGGGTAGGACGGCATGTTCGACTCGGGCACCACGTCGCGCGGGTTGTTCAAGTGCGTGCGGTGCCATTCGTCGCTGTAGCGGGCGCCCACGCGGGCCAGGTCGGGCCCCGTGCGCTTGGAACCCCATTGGAACGGACGGTCGTAGACGAACTCGCCGGCGACCGAATAGTGGCCATAGCGTTCCGTTTCCGCGCGCAGCGGACGGACCATCTGCGAGTGGCAGTTGTAGCAGCCTTCGCGCACGTAAATGTCGCGGCCCGCCAGGCGCAGCGGCGAATACGGCTTCAGGCCGGCGACCGGTTCCGTCGTGCTCTTCTGGAAGAACAGGGGGACGATCTCGACGGCGCCGCCGATGCTGATCACCACCGTGACCAGGGCGATCAGCAGCCAGGGGTTTTTCTCAATCCATGCATGTGAAAATTTCATTTGCTTTTGCTCCTATCAGGCGTGCGCCGCGTTCAGTTCCGGAATGCGGGCGACGGGGAGTTTGCTGCCGCGCAGAGTCATCCAGGTGTTGTAGCCCATGATGCACATACCCGACAGGTACAGCAGGCCACCGGCCACGCGCACCACGTAGTACGGATACGTTGCTTTCACGCTCTCGACAAAGGTGTAGGTCAGGGTGCCGTCCGGATTGACCGCGCGCCACATCAGGCCCTGCATCACGCCGGCGATCCACATGGCGGCGATGTACAGCACGATGCCGATGGTGGCCACCCAGAAGTGCACGTCGACCAGACGCGTGCTGTGCATCTGCGTGCGGCCAGCCAGGCGCGGCAGCAGGTAGTAGATCGAACCCATGGTGATGAAGCCCACCCAGCCCAGAGCGCCCGCATGTACGTGGGCAACGGTCCAGTCGGTGTAGTGCGACAGCGAGTTGATGGTTTTGATCGACATCATCGGACCTTCGAAGGTGGCGATGCCGTAGAACGACAGCGAGACGATCATGAATTTCAGGATCGGGTCGGTGCGCAGTTTGTGCCAGGCGCCCGACAGTGTCATGATGCCGTTGATCATGCCGCCCCAGCTTGGTGCCAGCAGGACCAGCGAGAAGACCATGCCGATCGATTGCGTCCAGTCAGGCAATGCCGTGTAGTGCAGGTGATGCGGGCCCGCCCACATGTAGGTGAAGATCAGCGCCCAGAAGTGGACGATGGACAAACGGTACGAGTACACGGGGCGCTCGGCCTGTTTCGGGATGAAGTAGTAGACCATGCCCAGGTAGCCGGCGGTCAGGATGAAACCCACCGCGTTATGGCCGTACCACCACTGGATCATGGCGTCCTGCACGCCCGCATAGGCGGAATACGACTTGGTGAACGAGGCTGGCATGACGGCGCCATTGACCACGTGCAAAATCGTCACGGCCAGGATGTAGGCGCCGAAGAACCAGTTGGCCACGTAGATGTGCTTGACCTTGCGCTTGATCAGCGTGCCGAAGAACACGATGGCGTAGGCGATCCAGACGACGGCGATGAGGATGGCGATAGGCCATTCCAGTTCCGCGTATTCCTTGCCGCGCGTCATGCCCATGGGCAGGGTGACGACGGCGCACAGGATCACGGCTTGCCAGCCCCAGAAGGTGAAGGCGGCCAGTTTGTCGGAAAACAGGCGCACCTGGCAGGTGCGTTGCACGACGTAGTACGAGGTAGCGAACAGGCCGCAGATGCCGAAGGCGAAAATCACCGCATTCGTGTGCAGCGGACGCAGGCGTCCGTATGTCAGCCATGGTATGTCGAGGTTCAGGGCAGGCCAGGCCAGCTGAGCGGCGATGATAACGCCAACCAGCATGCCGATGATGCCCCATACCACAGTAGCGACCGCGAATTGCTTCACGATCTTGTAGTTATAGTTCAGCGATTGATCCACAAAGACTCTCCCTGGAATTACTATTTATGATGGTGGCCAGAGAGTAAGTGTTTGACCGTGAAAAAACTTTGATGTGGATCAAAATTCCCCGGATGAAATAAGCGTAGCGAACTGGCATCGAAATAAAGTGATATTTCGGTCAAATTCCGCTTAAAAAAGCCATACAAGATCCCTGCAATCAGGGCGGGGCAGACGCGCCGGCCATGGCGTGCGGGACGCCGGCCGTGCCGGTGAGGTCAGGGATGCGGTTCGCCGGGCGCCGGCTGGGGCGGCGTGTCGTCGTCCTGCAGCACGCGCAGGCCCGGTCCGACGAGATCGTCGAACTGGCCGCCGTCCGAGGCCGTGAAATACACCCACAGGGCGATGAAGACGACCACGACGCTCAAGGGGATGAGGAGATACAGTGCTTCCATGTTCAGGCTTTCCGCAGGCGCAGGGCATTGGCGATGACGACGGCCGAGCTGGCAGCCATGCCGACGCCGGACAGCCAGGGGTTCAAGAAACCCAGCGCGGCGGCCGGGATGGCCGTCAGATTGTACAGGGTGGCCCAGCCCAGGTTCTCGCGGATGATGCGCATGCTGCGCGCGGCCGTCTTCGCCGTGTCGAGCACGGACACCAGTTGGCTCGACAGCAGCACCGTGTCCGCATGCGCCTGCGCCAGCGCGGCGCCGGAACCCATGGCGAAGGACACGTCGGCGCCGCTCAGCACGGCCGCGTCGTTGATGCCATCGCCCACCATCGCCACGACGGCGCCCGTCGCCTGCAACTGCTGCACGAAATCGAGCTTTTCATCGGGCAGGCATTCGCCGCAGGCCGTGTTGATGCCCAGTTCCGTCGCCACGCTTTGCGTCAGCGCTTCCTGGTCGCCGCTGAGCAGCACGACCTGCTTGCCGCGCCGGTGGAAATACGCGACGACGTCGCGCGCTTCCGGGCGCAGTGCGTCGCTGAGTAAAAAGCGCGTCAGCCAGCGCCCCTGCGTGCCCAGGTACAGCGGCGTCATGCCCTGCATGCCGACGGCTGTGTCGCCCAGCGGCGGTCCGGCGATGGCGGCGACAAAGGCCGCATTGCCCAGGCGGTAGCGCACGCCATCGACGATGCCTTCCAGACCCTGGCCTTGCACTTCCTGCAACTGTTCCGCATGCATGCGAAGTTGCTGTCCTGGTAACCCATCCGCTGCCGCCAGGATCGCCTGCGCCAGCGGATGGGCGCTGCCCGCTTCCAGCGCGGCGGCCACCTGCAGGCAGGCGTCTTCGCTCAGGCTGCCGAGCCCCTCGATTTGCCGCAGCACGGGCCGGCCCAGGGTCAAGGTGCCCGTCTTGTCGAAGACGATGTGGGTGGCGCGGTGCAAGGTTTCCAAGACATGCGGCTGGACGATCAGCACGCCGCGCCGCAGCAGGCTGTCGGTGGCGGCCGCCAGCGCCGTCGGCGTGGCCAGGGACAAGGCGCAGGGGCACGACACGACCAGCACGGCAATGGCCACGGGCCACGCCTGCGACGGGTCGTGCCAGCTCCAGAAGGCGAACACGGCGACGGCGAACAGCAGCAGGCCCAGCACGAACCAGGCGGCGACCTTGTCGGCCCACTGCGCGATCTGCGGCTTGCCGCTGCCGGCCCGCTCGATCAGTTTCAGCAGGTCGGACAGGGTGCTTTCGCGCGCCGGTTTCAGTACGCGCACAATAAGCGCCGCGCTGGCGTTGATGGCCCCGCCCGGCACCTGTTCACCTGTCTTGCGTCGCTGGGCCGCGCTTTCGCCCGTCAGCAGCGATAAATCGAGCGCGCTCGTGCCTTCGATGATGACGCTGTCGGCGGCGATCGCTTCGCCCGGTTTGACCAGAATGACGTCGCCCACGGCCAGGCTGCCGGCCGGCACCAGGGTGGTGGCGCGGTTGTCGGGAAAGCCCGCCATCAGCGAGGCAGAGGCGGGCAAGGCGTGCTGCAGGCGTTCGAGCGCGGAAGCGGCCTTGCGGCGCGCCTGCAGCTCGAAATAGCGGCTGCACAGCAGCAGGAAAATGAACATCGTGGCCGAGTCGTAATACACCTCGCCGCGGCCCGTGAAGGTCGCCACCACGCTGCCGAAGAAGGCCGCCAGGATGCCCAGTGCGACGGGCACGTCCATGCCCAGGGTGCGTGCGCGCAGGCTGGCCCAGGCGCCCTGGAAGAACGGCATGGCGGAGTAACAGATGGCGGGCAGGGTCAGCAGCAAACTGGCCCAGCGCATCAGGCTGGCCATATTGTCGTCCAGCGTGCCATCCTCGGCCAGGTAGGCCGGCGCCACGTACATCATCACCTGCATCATCGACAGGCCGGCCACGAACAGCTGGCGGCCCAGGGTCTTGCTGGCTTTTTGCAGGCGCTCGCCATGGCGCACGGCGTCGTACGGATAGGCCGTGTAGCCCACTTGCCGCACGGCTTGCAGAATGTCGCCGGGTTCGCACTGGGCGCGGCTCCAGCGCACGTACAGGCGCTCCGTGGCGACGTTCAGGCTGGCCGCCTGCACGCCGGGCAGGCGCGTCAGCTGGCGCTCGATCAGCCAGACGCAGGCGGCGCAGCGGATGCCTTCGACGGACAGGGTCGCTTCGCAGCTGCTGGCGTCGCGCGCGAATTGCGCGTCGTCATTGCTGTACAGGCGCAGTTCGGGCGGCACCATGGTCGCATCGGCTGCATTGACGGCATATTCGTCGCGGTCGCGGTAGTACGCGCTCTGGCCGATGTCGACGATGGTTTGCGCCACCGCTTCGCAGCCGGGGCAGCACATGGCGCGCGGCACGTCGTCGATGGTGACGTTCCAGCTGGAGCCTGCGGGGACAGGCAAGCCGCAATGGAAGCAGGCGGAGGGTTGTAAAACAGCATTCATAAGTTTGTTTTCATGCGTCTTTTCATGGATGGCCCGTGACGCACAGGGCGTCGAGCCAGCCCAGCGAGACGCCATTCGCGGCGCGCAGCAGGCCCAGCAGGCCAAAGCCCAGCACCAGCAAGCCGCTGGCGATGCGCACGGGACGGCGCTGCATCTGCGTGCGCAAGCGCGTGCCCAGCAAACCCATGCCCAGCAAAGTGGGCAGGGTGCCCAGGCCGAAGGCGGCCATCGTGGCCGCGCCGTTCAGGGCCGAGCCTTGCATCATGGCCGTCAGCAGCGCGCTGTAGACCATGCCGCACGGCACCCAGCCCCACAGCCCGCCCACGGCCAGCGCTTTTAACGGCGTATCCATGGGCATCAACGGTTTCAGCAGGGGGCGCACGCGGTGCCAGACGACGTTGCCGGCCGCTTCCAGATGGGCCAGGCCGCGCCAGGCATCCATCAGGTACAGGCCCAAAGCAACGAGCATCAGGTTGGCCAGCCAGTAGCCGGCCACTTGCAGGGAAGCCAGGTGCAGCATGCCCGCGCCCGCCAAGCTGCCGGCCATGGCGCCGGCCAGCATGTAGCTGCCGATGCGCCCGCCGTTGTAGGCCAGCAGGCGCAGCACGTTCGTTTGCAAGGTGGTCTGCAATGCCGGCCGTGCCACGGCGATGGCGATGACCGGGCGCGCAGGCGCCGCCGGTGCGCTTGCGCCCAGCGACAGGGCGCCCACGATGCCGCCGCACATGCCGATGCAGTGCACGCTGCCGGCCAGGCCGACGAGGAACATGGGCACGAGGCTGAGGGCGTTCATCGCGCGGTGCTACACCGTTTTCGAGTAGCGCAGCGGCTGCACCGCGTCGGGCGCCGTGTTGGCGCGCGCCATGGTCAGGTAGCGGTCGAAGACCATGCAGATATTGCGGATCAACAAGCGCCCTTTCGGCGTCACCGTCAGCCAGTCTTCTTCGATGACGAGCAAGCCGTCGCGGGCCAGTTCGCGCAGCTTGTCCAGCTCGGCGGCGAAATAGCTGCGGAATTTCACGGGGTGCGCTTGCTCGATGCTGGCGATCGACAATTCGAAATTGCACATCAGCATTTGGATGATGATACGGCGCAACAAATCGTCCGTGTCGAGCTTGATGCCGCGCGCGATCGGCAGCACGCCTTCGTCGAGCTTTTCGTAGTACGCATCGAGCGTCTTTTCATTCTGGCTGTAGACGGCGCCGACGGAACTGATGGCCGACACGCCGCAGGCGATCAGGTCCGCTTCCGCACGCGTGGAATAGCCCTGGAAGTTGCGGTGCAAGCGGCCCTGGCGCTGCGCCACGGCCAGGTCGTCCGTCGGCTTGGCAAAATGGTCCATGCCGATGTAGACATAGCCGGCGGCCGTCAGGCGCGCGATGCACAGGCCCAGCATGGCCAGCTTGGTGGCGCTGTCGGGCATGTCGGCGTCGAGGATGCGGCGCTGCGGCTTGAACAGATGCGGCATGTGTGCGTAGTGGTACAGGGCGATGCGGTCGGGGCTGGCATTGATCACCTTGCGCAGGGTTTCCGTCATCGTTTCCAGGTTTTGTTTCGGCAAGCCATAGATCAGGTCGATGCTGATCGAGCGGAAACCGGCGTCGCGCGCCGCCTGCATGATGGCCACCGTTTCCGCTTCCGGCTGGATGCGGTTGACGGCCTTCTGCACGTCGGCGTCGAAATCCTGCACGCCCAGGCTGATGCGGTTGAAACCTTGCGCGCGCAGCGAGAACACGCGCTCGCGCGACACGGTGCGCGGGTCGATCTCGATCGAATACTCGCCGTCTTCATCGGAAGCGAATTCGAAATGCTGGCGCAGGTGCGCCATCAGTTCGTCCATCTGCTTTTCGCTCAGGTAAGTGGGCGTGCCGCCGCCGAAGTGCAATTGTTCGATCTGGTTCATGCCGGCAAACAGCTTGCCCTGCATGGCGATTTCCTGTTTCAGATAGCTGAGATAGGTGGCGGCCTTGCTGCGGTCTTTCGTGATGATCTTGTTGCAGGCGCAGTAGTAGCACAGGGTGTCGCAGAATGGCACGTGCACGTACAGCGATAGCGGACGGCGGCCGCCGCGCATGCGCAGGGCGGCCAGCGCTTCGAGGAAGTTGCCATAGCCAAAGTCGGCGTTGAAACGGTCGGCGGTCGGGTAGGACGTGTAGCGGGGGCCGGACTGGCTCATCTTGCCGATGATGACCGGGTCGAATTCGACGACCGCGTCCAGGTCGGCGGAAGCACTGCTGAGTAGTGTAGGCATGATGTGTATGAAGTCTTGAAAGGTTTAGGCGGCCAGGCGTTTCATGGCGGGCTTGCCGGCGTTCGCGGCGCCTGACTTGCCGCCGGGCGTGGCGACGCGGCGCGGTGGCGGCATCTTGCCGAAATTGAACAGGCTCACGGCTTGCGACAGGCTGGCCGCTTCTTCCGCCAGGCGCGTGGCGGCCGCGGCGGCTTCTTCCACCAGGGCCGCGTTCTGCTGCGTCACCTGGTCCATGTGGGCGATGGCCTGGTTGACCTGGTCGACGCCGATGCTCTGTTCGCGCGAAGCGATCGAGATTTCCTGCATGATCGCCGTCACCTGCTTGACGGAGCTGACCACCTGTTCCATGGTGGCACCGGCGCGGTTCACCTGCAGCATGCCGGCGCCCACCTTGCCGACGGAAATTTCAATCAGTTGCTTGATGTCCTTGGCCGCCACGGACGAGCGCTGCGCCAGGTTGCGCACTTCGCCCGCCACAACGGCAAAGCCCCTGCCCTGCTCGCCGGCACGCGCCGCTTCCACGGCCGCGTTCAGGGCCAGGATGTTGGTCTGGAAGGCGATCCCTTCGATCAGGCCGATGATGTCGACGATTTTCTTCGACGAGGTGTTGATGTCGTCCATGGTGGTGATCACTTCGGAGACGATCTCGCCACCCTGCACCGCCACTTTCGAGGCGGCCACGGCCAGTTCATTCGCCTGCACCGAGTTGTCCGCGTTCTGTTTCACGGTCGACGAGAATTCCTCGATGCTCGAAGCCGTCTCTTCCAGGCTGGCCGCCTGCGATTCCGTGCGGCCCGACAAGTCCATATTGCCGACGGCAATTTGCTTGGTGGCCACGGCCATGGTTTCCACGTTGATGCGCACGTCGCGGATGGTGGCGATCAGGTTGCTGTTCATCTGCTGCAGCGCGCGCAGCAATTGCCCCATTTCATCCGTGCTGTCCGTTTCGAAACTGCCCGACAGGTCGCCGGCGGCAATCGCCCGCGCGCCGTTCAGGGCCTTGCCCAGCGGCTTGAGCACGGACATGCGCAAGGTGTACCAGAGGAAGACGTTGATCAGGAAACCGAACAGGGTGGCGCCGAAGATGGCGTAATTGGTGATCTTGCCGCCGCTGGCGAACAGGCTGATGACGCACACCAGCAGTTGCAGACAGTTGACGATGGAGGTGGCGGCCCAGATGCGCAGGTTGAGCGACATGTGCGTCAGGTTGTGCAGCAGGTGCGCCAGGCCCGGGCGCACGATCTGGCCGTGCTTGATGACGATGTTGCCGCCTTCCTTGTTGCGGATGGCCGCGTAGGCTTCCTCGGCCGCTTTCACCTGGTCCTTGTCCGCTTTCACGCGCACGGACATGTAGCCGATGGTCTTGCCCGCTTCGCGGATGGGAGTGACGTTGGCGCGCACCCAGTAAAAATCGCCGTTCTTGCAGCGGTTCTTGACCAGGCCCGTCCACGGCGTGCCGGCCTGGACCGAGGCCCACAGGTCGGCAAACGCTTCGGCTGGCATGTCCGGGTGGCGCACGATGTTCTGGGGCGAGCCGAGCAGCTCGGCCTCGCTGAAGCCGCTGACCTGGCTGAAGTACGGATTCACATACACGATATTGCCGTTCATATCCGTTTTCGACACGATGGCCTGATCGTCCAGGACGAGGACTTCACGGTTAGTCACTGGCAAATTTTGTCGCATGGTCGCGGCTTCCTGATCAGTTGAATAGCTAATTGGTGAGTAAGACTTGCACGATTGCAAGAATGGAGATCAGTGTAAGGAGTCGCCTGCGCAAATTTATTGATGTAGATCAAAATCCTCCAGATTGGTCGTGCTTGTATGCATTTATAGATAGCAATGCTATATGCTTTTTGGAGGGGGCTGGCCGTGCCTGGCACCTTTCCCGCCAGCGAGCGTCTTTTGCCAGCCGCGTATCGGCCGCGTATCGCGGCTGCGCAGCCGGCGCGGAGAGTCAGAGCGGGGAGTCGGCGTGGCGTTAATCGACACCGGCCGTCAGCGGCCGCAGCATGCCCACGGCGTAGCCTTGCGCGTAATCGATGCCCAGCTCGCGGATGACGGCCAGGGTTTCCGCGTCTTCCACGTATTCGGCCACCGTTTTCAAGCCCATCACGTGGCCCACTTCATTGATGGCCTTGACGATGGCGCGGTTGATGGCGTTGGTGGCGATGTCGCGCACGAAAACGCCGTCGATTTTCAGGTAGTCGACGGGCAGCGCCTTCAGGTAGCCGAACGAGGAAAAGCCGCTGCCGAAGTCGTCGAGCGAAAAGCGGCAGCCCATGCTCTTGAGCTGGCGCATGAACACTTGCGCCTTGGGCAGGTTGGCGATGACGGCCGTTTCCGTGATTTCAAAGCAGAGCTGCTCGGGGGCGATGGCGAACTTCACGAATTGCTCGGTGATGTAGTCGAGCAAGCCACCATCGGCGAGCGACATGCCCGACAGATTGACGGAATACTGGGCCGGCGCGCGGCGCTGGCTTTCCGCCAGCGCGGCCAAGGGCGGCAAGCTGTCGCGCACGCTTTCGATATGCGCGCAGACGGCACGGATGACCCAGCGGTCGATGGACAGCATCATGTCGTAGCGTTCGGCGGCGGGGATGAAGGCGCCGGGCAAGATCAGGTCGCCCTGGCTGTTGCGGATGCGGATCAGCACTTCGTCGTGGTATTCCGGGCTGTCGTGCAGGTGCACGATGGGCATGGCGTACAGGCGGAAATAATCGTGGGCGAACGCTTCGTTCAGACGCGAAATCCACAGCATTTCGCCATGCCGCTGCGCCAGCATGACGTCGGACTCCTGATAGACATGGATGCGGTTGCGGCCCTGCTCCTTGGCCAGGTAGCAGGCCTGGTCGGCCGCGCTCAGCAGCTCGCTCATGGACTTGCTGTCCTGGCTGATTTCGACCATGCCGATGCTCACGCCCAGCTCAAAACTGCGGCTATCCCAGGCGAAACGGAAATCGCGGATGGACTGGCGCAGCTGTTCGCCGATCACGCGCGCGTGGTCGAGCGGACAGTGCGGCAGCAGCACGCCCAGTTCGTCGCCGCCCAGGCGCGCGAGGATGTCGCTGTCGCGCATTTGTGCCTGCAGCATTTTCGCCAGCAGCTGCAGCAGCACGTCGCCGGCGCCGTGGCCGCAGGTATCGTTGATGACCTTGAACTGGTCCAGGTCCAGGTACAGCAGCGCATGCACGTGGCCATCCTGCTTGGCCGTGTGCAGGGCGCCGGCGACCAGGCGTTCGAATTCGCGCCGGTTGATCAGGCCCGTCAGGGTGTCGTGCGTGGCGTGCCACGACAGTTGCTGGCTCAGCTTGCGCTCATGGCTGACGTCGCGGAACACGACGACGGCACCGAGGATGGCGCCGTCGCGCGACCAGATGGGGGCCGCCGACTCTTCGATGGCGATGCGCCGTCCATCGCGCGTGAGCAGCTGGGCATGCGTGGAAATGCCGATGGCCTGGCGCTGGCGCAGGCACTTGATGGCCACGTGTTCCAGCGGCTCGCCCGTGTTTTCATCGACGAGGTTCAAGGTTTCAACGATGTCCAGGCCCTGCGCCAGCTCGTTGCTCCAGCCTGTCAATTGCTCGGCCACCCGGTTCAGGTAGCGCGTCTTGCCGTGCGGGTCGGTGGTCATGACGCCGTCGCCGATGGAGCTGAGCGTCACTTCCGCCAGCTCCTTGTTTTCGGCGATCATGAGTTCGCGCAGCATGTGTTCGGTGATATCCCAGATGATGCCCAGGGTGCGCTCGGGATGGCCGGCGGCATCCGTGTGCACCTGCGCCTTGGCCGCCAGCCAGTGTTCGCTGTCGTCCGGCCAGATGACACGGTACTCCAGTTCATAGCCGGCGCGCTGGTGCACGGCTTCCTGCATCACCTCGACAATCTGGCCTTGGTCATCCACATGGACGAAGTCGAGAAAGCTGCGAAACGGCTGCGTCAGGGGCCGTTCTTCCAGGCCCAGCAAGGCGGCGCCCCTGGCTGACCAGTTGACTATGCCGTTGATGATCTGGCCATCGACGATGTGCGAATCCCAGATGGCCATGCCGGCCGCCTCCAGTGCCATCTGCAAACGTTTTTGCTGGTCGCTCATCGTCGCCTCCACGTGGATATAAAGGTAGACGCGCTGGCGCTGTTTAGGTTCCCGTCATCTCGTCAGGCACCAGGGCCGAGGCGCGCGCTACGTCGCGCACATTCTTTTGCACGGCCACGGCTGCGAACAGGCTGAGCAGGAATGCCATGGCGTAGAAACCTTTCTCGCTGTTCTGCAGGGTGGCGTTCCACAGGCCGACCGTCAGCAGCAGCAAGGTCAGCAGCACGGAAATCCAGCACAGGCCGAAATAGATGCCCGTCACGGCGATGCCCTCGGCGCGGTCGCGCACGGATTTCTGCAGCGAGACGGCGGCGAACAGGCCGTACATCAGGATCGTAAAATAATAGCCCTTCTCGTTGAGCGCCATCGTGGCGTTCCACAGGCCGGACAGGTAGGTGATGGCGCCGATCAGCAAGGCCGCCCAGGAAGCGCCGATAAAGGCGCTGCTGGGACGTTGGATGGGGGAAGTCTGCATAGGGTCTCCATGGACGGGCTGGCGCCGCGGCATGGCCGAGGCGGCGGGCACGGATGCGCCTGCCGCCCCATCAGACCAGAAAGTTTATTTGCTTGGCTTGACCATGCGCAACAAAGCCGACACGGCCGTGACGCCGGCCAGCACCAGGCCGCCGGCGATGAGGCCGGCCACCGCGTTGATCAGGCTGGGCGTGACGGCTGCCAGCACGGGGCCGATGCCGGCCACGCCGCCGACGGCCGCTTCCGCATGGTGCAGCATGCCGCTGGCCCACGGCCAGCCGTGCGTCAGAATGCCGCCGCCCACCATGAACATGGCCAGGGTGCCCACGACGGAGAGAAATTTCATCAGTTTCGGCGCCGCCGACACGAGCAGGCGGCCAAAGCCGCGCACGCCGTCCATCAGCGCGCCCGCGCCCTTGCGCGCGGCCAGGTAAAAGCCGGCGTCATCGAGCTTGACGATGCCGGCCACCAGGCCGTACACGCCGACCGTCATGAGGAGGGCGATGCCGACGACGACGGCCACCTGCTCGGCGAAGGTGGCCGCGGCCACCGTGCCCAGCGCGATGACGATGATTTCCGCCGATAAAATGAAGTCGGTGCGGATGGCGCCCTTGATCTTGTCTTTTTCCAGCGCGACAAGGTCGACCTGCGGGTCGCGCAGCGCCTGGGCAAGCTCGGCCTTGTGGCTGTCGTCCGGATGCAGGTATTTGTGGGCGATCTTTTCGAAGCCTTCGAAGCACAGGTAGGCCCCGCCCACCATCAAGAGCGGCGTGATGGCCCACGGCGCAAACGCACTGATGGCCAGCGCGGCGGGCACGAGGATGGCCTTGTTCTTCAGCGAACCGACGGCGACGGCCCAGACGACGGGCAATTCGCGCTCGGCGCGCACGCCGGCCACTTGTTGTGCGTTCAGGGCCAGGTCGTCACCGAGCACGCCGGCCGTCTTCTTGGCGGCCACCTTGGTCATCAGGGAAACGTCATCGAGGATGCTGGCGATGTCGTCGAGCAGGGCCAACAGGCTGGAGCCGGCCATCTCAGCGCGCTCCCGCTTTGGTGGTAGGGAATCGTGGAGCGAGGAAAGTGTTGTTTTTCATGATGTTATTCTTGGTTGTACGGCAAGGGATGGCCCAGGTAAGGCATGACTGCGATCTTACCTCAGGGCGGGCCGGCAAGGCCGCACTGACCGGGTTAAAATTGCCTCTCATTCGCATTTTTTTTGGAAACCGCATGCCATTTGCCACCTGGATCACCTTTGTCGTCGCCGCCTCCATCATCGCCGTCTCGCCCGGCTCGGGCGCCGTGCTGTCGATGTCGCACGGCCTGTCGTACGGGGTGAAAAAGGCCAGCGCGACGATTCTCGGCCTGCAACTGGGGCTGCTGGTGGTGCTCGGTATCGCCGGCGCCGGCGTCGGCTCTTTGCTGCTGGCCTCCGAAGTGGCCTTTAATATCGTCAAGACGGTGGGTGCGCTGTATTTGATCTACCTGGGCCTGTCGCAGTGGCGCGCCAAGGTGGCGGTGACGGGCGACCTGCACGCCGACGCCGTCGTGCCGTCCATGGGCCGGCGCGTGCTGACGGGTTTTCTGACCAACGTGACGAATCCAAAAGGCATCATTTTCATGGTGGCGGTGCTGCCGCAATTCATCAGTCCCGCTTCGCCGCTGCTACCGCAACTGCTGATCCTGGCCGTCACCATGTGCACGATCGATCAGATCGTCATGCACAGCTACGCTTTCCTCGCTTCGTCGATGCAGCGCTTTTTCCATGACGCCAAGGCCGTGAAGAGGCAGAACCGTTTCTTTGGCGGCTTGCTGATGGCCGTGGGCGCCGCCCTGTTCTTTGTCAAGCGCGGTGGCCAGGCGGCGTCCTGAACGAAGTCAATATGCAAACATTTGTAAGCCCGCTTGCGGTACTTGCCGGATAGGACTGTAATCGGCCTGTTGTCTTCCTTTTATCTGCGTCCTGCCTGGAGCGCGCCATGCGTCCGACCCTGCCCCTGCTGAAAACCATCTGCGCCGTGCTGCTGTCGTCGGCGTGCTCGCTGGCGCTGGCGCAGGATCCGCCCGCCCGCGTGGGGCGCATTTCCACCGTCGAAGGGCAGGTGCTGGTGCGCGCCGGCGATGGCGATGCGCAAAACGCCCTGCTGAACTGGCCCGTCACGACAGATAACCGCTTGAGCACCATGCGCGGCGCGCTGGCGGAATTTCGCGTGGGCGCGGCCGCCGTGCGCCTCGATGGCGATTCCGAGCTGGAAGTGAGCGAGCTCGATGACGACAGTTTCAAATTGCACCTCAGCTATGGCACGGTCAGCGTGCGCGTGCGCAATCCCGACGCGCTGCGCGGCTTCGAGCTGACCACGGCCCAGGCCCGCGTGATCCTGACCCAGCCGGGCTGGGTGCGCATCGACGCGGGGCGCCAACCCGGCGCCAGCGTTGTCAGCGTGCTCGATGGTGCGGCCGACGTGGATGGCGCGACGGGCAGTGCGACCTTACGAGCCGGCAAGCGCGCCGAGCTGACGGACGAGGAATTGCGCACGGGCGCCTTGCAGCGGATCGCGTTCGACAACTGGCCCGAAGCCTTGCCCGCCGCCGCGCCGGCCTTGCGCTATGTCACCGACGATACGACCGGCTATGAAGAGCTGGACCGCTATGGCGCCTGGCAGGACAACGCGCAATACGGCCCCTTGTGGCTGCCCAGCGCGGTGCCGGCCGGCTGGGCGCCGTACAGCGACGGGCGCTGGACGTGGATCGCGCCGTGGGGCTGGACCTGGGTCGACAATGCGCCATGGGGATATGCGCCCTCGCACTACGGCCGCTGGGTGCTGCTGGGCCACCGCTGGGGCTGGGCCCCGGGCCGCGAACGTGGCCGCGTGCCCTGGGCGCCGGCCCTGGTGGGCTGGGTCGGCGGTAATCATGGACCACATAACGGGCCACAGCATGGCCAGCGCCCCGGCGTCGGCTGGTTTCCCCTGTCGCCGCACGAGCGCTACGTGCCCGGTTACCGCGCCAGCGCCGAGTATGAACGCCGCATCAACCGGATGGCCGAAGGGCGCCGCCCCGTGGCGGGCGAGCGCGAACGGCGCGAAGGCATGACGATGCTGCCGGGCGAGCGTTTTGGCGGCTCGCGCACGGTCGACGTGCCGCGCCGCAACCGCACCACCATGCCGCCGCCCGTCATGCAAAGCTTGCCGTTGAGCACGGCGCCTGCGCCGGCCGGCAACTGGCAGCGTCCCGTCGAGCCGAGGCAGCCCCGGCGCGACTGGGTCAACCGCCCCGGTCGCTTGCAGACGGACGATGGCCAGACGCACATGGCGCCGCGTCCCATGCAGCCGAACCGGCCGCCCATGCCGGCCCAGCCGCCGGTGCCGCCGCAGCCCCTGATGCCGGCGATGCCCGCCTTGCCGCCCGTGCAAGATCGGGTGGCCCGGCCCGGGTGGCGTGGCGAGGAGCGGCCCCGCGCCGACTGGCACCGCGCCGAGCGTGGCCCCCGCCGCGAAGCGTTGCAGACGGCGCCGCCTGTCTTGCCTGCCCCGCCTCCCGTGGCCCAGCCGCGGCCCGCGCCGCCGCCGATGCCGGCCCCAGCCGCCCGTCCTCCCCAGGAGGCGCGCGGTGCCGAGCGCGCCAATCCGCCGCGTGAGCGCAACCATGAGCGTAACAACGAGCGCGGCGGTCCCGGCCGCAGTGGCCGGATGCAGGAAGTGGAGCGCTGACGGCGGTGCCGTCTGTCGCGCCGTATCGACGTTCAAGCCGCGAAATGCGCAGTTCGTCACATACCGGAGGTAAAGCCGCCGTCGTTTGTCTACAGTACGACCACTGCTTATCCTCCAAGTGACAGCATCGATTTTTCCGGCTATTTTGTCCAAACGAAATAGTTTTCGCCAGCTTACAAAGCTGGCTTTTTTTTTGCCTTGCCGTCTGCGCCATGGCGGCCGGCGCAGCCGCCCTCAAAGTTGGCTACAATACGCTTTTATACAGCCGCCGCGCGATAAGCGCTGCCTGTTCTGACCGGCACTGATTGGATTTCCCATGCAAACGACCCCACCGACCGAAGTGACGATTCCTCCCAGCGAATCGCTGATCGAATACCCGAGCGATTTTCCCATCAAGATCATGGGCCCGACGCATGTCGATTTCGCGCCGACCATGCTCGAGCTGGTCATCAGCCACGATCCGACTTTCCACGCAGGCCGCATGGAAGAGCGCCCATCGGGCAAGGGCAATTACACGGGCCTGACCGTCACCGTGCGCGCCATCAGCCGCGAGCAGCTCGACGCCCTGTACACGGCGCTGTCGGGCCACCCGATGGTCAAGATCGTCATGTAAGCAAGGTGGGCGCTTCGCGTGCCTGGAAGGCGGCGATTTCTTCGCCCAGCCAGGCACGGAAGGCGCGCACCGGCTCGCGCTGCGCCGCAGCGGGCGGGCTGACCAGGTAATACGCGTCGGCGCAGGGCACGGCCATGTCGAACAGGCGCACCAGCCGCCCCGCCGCCACCTCCTGCAGCGCCACCACATGGCGCACCAGCGCCACGCCGTCGCCGTCGATGGCCGAGCGTATCAGCATCGACAAATCCTCGTACAGCACGCCGCCCACGGGCTCGGCCAATGGCAAGCCGGCCGCCGCCAGCCATGGCCGCCACGGTTCGAGCGAGCGCAGCAAGGTCGCGTGCGCCAGTTCGCCCGGCGTGGCCGGCAAGTTGCCGCCCCGGTAAAGGGGGCTGCAGACGGGGTAATACACGTCGCCCATCAGCGGCTGCACCAGCAGGCCCGGATAATGGCCGCGGCCGAAGCGGATCCCCACGTCGATGCCTTCGCTTTCCAGATCCTGCAAGGCGCCGCTCGTTTGCAGCACCACTTCGATGCCGGGATGGCGTTCGATGAAATGCCCGAGGCGCGGCGCCAGCCAGCGCGCCGCGAATGAGGGAATCGCCGTGATCGTCAATCGCGTATTGGCGGGCGCGGGCCGCAGCGCTTGCGCCGCCGTGGCGATCTCCGTAAAAGCCTTGCCCAGCACCAGCGCAAATTGCCGCCCCTGCGGCGTGACCGTCACGTGGCGGCCATTGCGCAGGAACAGCGGCAAGCCCAGTTCCTCTTCCAGCTTGCGCACCTGGTGGCTGATGGCGCCGTGCGTCAGGTGCAGTTCCTCGGCCGCGCGCGAAAAATTGCCATGGCGGGCGGCCGCCTCGAAGGCGCGCAATGCTGAAAAATTAGGCAGTCTGGACATGACGTTTGATGTGAATAGAAGTAACAATAGCAACGAATATAACTCGTTTTGTCACCTTTACACGGCGCTTTATGATGAATGCTGTTCACTAATCCACAGGAAGGCCCACCATGTCCCTCATTTTGTATGTCGACCGCAACCGCATCAGCCCGTACGCCCTGTCCGCCTTTGTCGCCCTGAGGGAAAAGCGGGTTTCCTTCACCGTGCAGGACGTCGACCTGGACGCGGGCGCGGCGCGCCAGCCGCCGTTCAGCACGCTCAGCCTGACGCAACGCGTGCCCGCCATCGACCATGATGGCTTTATCCTGACGGAATCGAATGCCATCGCAGACTATCTCGACGACGTCTTTGCCGCGCCCGACTATCCATCCGTGCTGCCGCGCGACGTGCGCCAGCGGGCGCGGGCGAGGCAAGTGCAGGCGTGGCTGCGCAGCGATCTGCTGGCGCTGCGCAACGAGTGCGATTCCACCGTCGTGTTCCACCCGCCCCGCGCGGACCATGCGCCGCTGTCGCCGGCGGCGCAGGCAGCTGCCGCCAAGCTGCTGCAGATCGCGGGCGAACTCGTGCACGGTGACTACCTGGCCGGCGCCTGGAGCATCGCCGACACGGACCTGGCCCTGATGCTGTTGCGTTTGATCAAGAGCGGCGAGCCTGTGCCGCCTGCCCTGCGCGACTATGCGCTGGCCCAGTGGCAGCGCGCTAGCGTGCAGCAGTGGCTGGCGCAGGTGCCGTCGCCGCAACTGGCTTAGTCAGCCGCCACACGAGGGCAAAGGCCGCGCTGGCCGCCGCCGTCACCCACAGCAGCGGCTTTTCGCTGCCGTCCGTGATGGCGGCGATGACGGCGCCGCAAACGGCCGTGATGAGCATCTGCACGAAGAAGAACAGGCCCGAGGCGCTGCCCGCCTGGTCGCCATACGGCTGCAGCACGGCCAGCTGGCAGGCGGGAATCGCCATGCCCACCGACACCATCACCAGCAGCATGGGCGCCACCAGCGACGCCACGTGCTGCGGCGCTAACGTACCCGCCAGCAACAGGCTGGCCGCGCCCGCCACATTGATCAGCACCGCCACGCCCAGCATATGGTCGGCGCCCAGGCGCGGTCCCAGCGCGCGAAACAGGCTCGAGCCCGCGATATAGCCGCTGACCGTCAGCGCGAACACCAGCGCATACGCATGCGGCGACAGATGCATACCCCTTTGCAACAGCACGGACGATTCCGCGATGAACGGAAAATACGTGCAATACACGCAGCCGATGGCCAGCGCATAGCGCAAGAAATACGCATCGCCCAGCAGGCGGCGGTACAGGGCCAGGGTATTTCCCTGTGGCGCGACGCTGGCCGGCCTGGTTTCCGGCACATACGCGGCGATCAGCCCCAGCGACAGCGCTCCCAGCAGGCACAGCACGCCAAACACGGCGCGCCAGCCGAATGCCGCGTCGAGCACGCTGCCGGCCAGCGGCGCGAGGATAGGCGACAAGCCCATCACCATCGAGATTTTCCCCAGCATGCGCGCCTGCGTGGCGGGGTCGAAACGGTCGCGCACCATGACCCGGCCGATGATGGTACCGCTGCAGCCGCCGAACGCTTGCAGCACGCGCGCGGCGATCAGCACGTGGACGTCGCTGGTCACCGTGCAGACGATGCTGGCGAGCACAAAAATGCCCGTGCCGGCCAGCAGCACGGGGCGGCGTCCGTAGCGGTCGGCCAGCGGCCCGCAAGCGAGCATGGAGGCGGCCGAGCCGGCCATGAACAGGCTCAGCGTCAGTTGCAACTGCGCATCGCTGGCATGCAGGGCATCGGCCATGGCCGGCAGCGAAGGCAAATAGATGTCGATGCTGATGCGCGACAGGCAGACCAGCAGCAGCACGATGCCGCCCCAGGCCCATACAGCGATTTGTTTCTGCATTGTTTATACGATCCCTTCAAGCGTGCACCCCGCTGGCGCACCGGAACGGTGAGAGTAGGCTGGTTGTGGTGTAATGCGAAGTGCCACTCATCAGAAAACTCATTGGACCACTTGGACGATTATCATGCCGCGAGGAAAATCACCGCACGCCCTGGACTTGCCTCGCCCAACCAGCTGGCTCGACAAGGAAGGCGTCAACAAGCAGGATGGCGCGTATGAAGCGCTGCGCTCGGCCATCCTGACGAAGATGCTGCCGGCGGGCAGCCGTTTGCCGTCCAGCCGTACCCTGGCCGAACGGTGGGAGTTGTCACGCGGCACCATCGAAACCGTGTTCGACCGCCTGCACGCGGAAGCGTATGTGACGCGCGTGCCCGGTTCTGGCACGCGCGTGTGCGCCGTCGTGCCGGAACGGTTTTTGATGGCTGGCTTTGGCGATGCCGCTCCGGCCACGCTGGCTGTGGCGCCGGCTCCCGCTTCGGAGACGGGCGTGCGCGACGGCTTGCCGTTTGTTGCGCGGCGCGCCGACGCCAGCCTGTTTCCCATGGCCGCCTGGTCCAAGTGCGCCACGCGGGCGCTGGCCGCCGTCACGCCGGAGCAGCTGTGCAGCGCCGAGCCGGCCGGCCTGCCCCAGCTGCGCCAGCAGATCGCCGACTTCCTCGCCAAGTACCGCGGCATCCGCTGCGACCCGCAAGACATCGTCGTCACGACCGGCATCCGCCACGCGATCGACTTGCTGGCGCGCGGCATCGTGCGCGACGGCGATAAAGTCTGCCTGGAAGATCCGGGCTATCCGGCCGCGCGCGCCCTGTTCGCCCTCGCGGGCGCCGTGCCCGTGGACATTGCCGTCGACGCCGAGGGCATCGATTGCGCCGTCCTGGCCGCGCACGCGGACGCCTGCCTCGCCTATGTGACGCCGGCGCACCAGTCGCCGCTGGGCGTGACCATGTCCGTCACGCGCCGCCTGGCCTTGCTGGAATGGGCGAACGACCATGGCGCCTGGGTGGTGGAAGACGATTACGACAGCGAATTCAATTACCACAGCGCGCCGCTGGCGGCCCTGAAGGCGCTGGACCAGTACCAGCGCGTGATTTATTGTGGCAGTTTCAACAAGACTCTGTTTGCCGGCCTGCGCGTGGGCTTCATGGTGCTGCCGCCCGCTCTGCGCCCGCAGTTGCTGCGCATCGTGCGGTTGACGGGCCGCTCCGTGGGCGTGACGGAACAGCTGGCGCTGGCCGCCTGGATGGAGGAAGGCGCCTTCGTGCGCCATTTGCGCCAGGCGCGGCTGGCCTACAAGGAGCGGCGCGACCTGTTGCTGGCCTGCCTCGAGCAGATCGCCCCCGGCCGCTACACGATTTCCGGCCAGCAGGCGGGTTTCCATTGCGTGCTGTGGCTGCCGCCAGACAGCGATGAACGGGCGTTTTGCGCGCGCGCCGCGCAGGAAGGGCTGGCGCTGCAGCCGCTTGGTGATTTTTGCCACAGCGCCAGGCTGGCGCCGGCCGTGCTGCTCGGCTACACGGCCTTGAGCCTGGCCCAGGTGCGCCATGCTGCACAAAAATTGGGCAGATTGCTGTTGGTGCCAGAGTCCGCCCCGGAATGAAATGGCCGCCTGGCTTATAATCACGGCTTCGCCGCAGCGTCCGCAGGGCGCCGGCAGCTGATTACAGAATCTGTCATGACCACCACCCGCACCGAAACGGCGCTGATCCGCGAGCTGGGCCGCGTCGATTACGCGCCCACCTTTGCCGCCATGCGCACCTTTACCGACGCGCGCACGACGGACACGCGCGACGAACTGTGGATCGTCGAGCATCCGCCCGTGTTTACTCTGGGCCTGGCGGCCGACCGCGGCCATCTGCTGGCCGGCGCCGAGAACGTGCCCGTGGTGCAGACGGACCGTGGCGGCGAAGTGACGTTTCACGGCCCCGGCCAGGTGGTGATTTACCTGCTGATGGACTTGCGCCGCAACAAGCCGGGCGGCAAGCTGTATGCGCGCCAGTTCGTGCATAAAATCGAGCAAGCCATCATCAACGTGCTGGCGGCGTATAATCTCGCTGGCGAGCGCATCGATGGCGCGCCTGGCATCTATATTGCCGGCGGACCAGACAAGGGTGCGAAGATCGCCGCGCTGGGCTTGAAAGTGCGCGGCAACGGCTGCACCTATCATGGCGTATCGCTCAACGTGGCGATGGACCTGGCGCCGTTTTCCTGGATTAACCCTTGCGGCTATTCCGGCCTGAAGACGGTGGACATGCGCAGCATGGGCGTGGTGGCGCCGCTGGTCGAAGTGCAGCGGGCCCTGGCCCATGAATTGACCGTATTACTCGATGTAAGCGAAGCAAACAGCGCCGCAGGCGCGCCTCAGGCAGCGGATGCCTGAGCAAACAAACCAAACTTTGCCCCTCAAGGGCTTGCAGCCATGACTTCTGAGACCATTTCCAGCACCGCCCCCGCCGCTCCCGCCTACAACCCGAGCGAAAAGCAAAAAGGCGCCAGCAAGACGTCGCGCATCCCGATCAAGATCATTCCGATCGAGCAAGTCGAGCGCCTGAAAAAGCCGGACTGGATCCGCGTCAAGGCCGCCTCGGCATCGACCCGTTTCTATGAAATCAAGGACATCCTGCGCGAAAACAAGCTGGTGACCGTGTGCGAAGAAGCCAGCTGCCCGAACATCGGCGAGTGCTTCGGCAAGGGCACGGCCACCTTCATGATCATGGGCGACAAGTGCACGCGCCGCTGCCCGTTCTGCGACGTCGGCCACGGCCGTCCTGATCCGCTGGACAAGGAAGAGCCGGCCAACCTGTCGAAAACCATCGCCAAGCTGCGCCTGAACTACGTTGTCATCACCTCCGTCGACCGCGATGACTTGCGCGACGGCGGCGCCGGCCATTTCGTCGAGTGCATCCAGCAAACGCGCGCCCTGTCGCCGAATACCCGCATCGAAGTGCTGGTACCGGACTTCCGCGGCCGCCTGGAAAAAGCGTTGCTGTTGTTCAAGGATGGCTTGCCTGACGTCATGAACCACAACCTGGAAACGGCGCCGCGCCTGTACAAGGAAGCGCGTCCCGGTTCCGATTACATGCATTCGCTGAAGCTGCTGAAAGACTTCAAGGCCATGTACCCGGACGTGAAAACCAAGTCCGGCATCATGGTCGGCCTGGGCGAGACGGACGAGGAAATCCTGCAAGTCATGCGCGACATGCGCGAGCACGACATCGACATGCTGACCATCGGCCAGTACCTGGCGCCATCGAACAGCCACTTGCCCGTGCGCCGCTATGTGCACCCGGACGTGTTTAAAATGTTCGAGGAAGAAGCGTACAAGATGGGCTTCACCCACGCCGCCGTCGGCGCCATGGTGCGCAGCTCGTACCACGCGGATGAACAGGCGCACAGCGCCGGCGTGGAATCGGCGCTGAATTTCTAAGCACCTTGCGCCGTATCAAAGCCGTCCGCTGCAGAGCCGGGCGGCTTTTTTTTGCTTGTTCGTATCGTGCCCACCTCATGCGGCTGAGCGTCCTATACTGGCATGCTGAAAAAGCATGGTTGACGGATAAGTTATGAGGTGACGCATGGACGTACGCATCGACGCATCGTGGAAGGCGCGGCTGGAGGGCGAGTTTGCCCAGCCGTATTGGGAACACCTGGCCGCTTCCGTGAAGGAAGAGTATGCGGCGGGGCCGTGTTTTCCGCCGGGTAAAACGATCTTCCGCGCGTTCGACCTGACGCCGTTCGAGCAAGTCAAGGTCGTGATCCTGGGGCAAGATCCGTATCACACGCCCGGTGCAGCCATGGGGCTGTGCTTTTCGATTCCCGATGGCACACCGCCGCAACCGAGCCTGCAAAATATCTTCAAGGAATTGCAGAGCGACGTCGGCGTGGCGCGCACGCGCACGGATTTGTCCGACTGGGCCGAGCAAGGCGTGTTTCTGCTCAACAGCGTCCTGACGGTACGCGCCGGGGTGGCCGGTTCGCACGCCGGCAAGGGGTGGGAGAAATTGACGGACAGCGCCATCCGCCACCTGTCCGCCGAGCGCGAGCATCTGGTATTCATCCTGTGGGGCGGCTATGCGCAAGCCAAGCGCACCCTGATCGATCCCGGCAAGCACCTGGTGCTGGCGGCACCGCATCCTTCGCCATTGTCGGCCAGCAGAGGTTTCTTTGGCAGCAAGCCATTCAGCCAGGCGAATGCGTATTTGCAGGCGCATGGCCAGGAAGGCATCACCTGGGGATAAGTCATGAAATAGTACGGCAACCGACAGCGGCAGGCGTTGCTCCCTGCCGCTGTCTTCGCGCGTAACGGTTAAAAACTGGTCGACAGGCCGGCATAGATGCTGCGGCGGGCACCGTACTGCGGCGCTCCCACGCCCACGCCGGAACCGTCGCGCAGCAGATACGATTTGTCGAACAGGTTGATCAGTGCCAAACGTCCTTCCACCTTGCCGACCGGTGTGTTTTTCCACGTGTGCGTGAGCGCCGTGTTGACGGTGAAGTAACTTGGCAAATGGCCGGAATTCGGGGCGCCGCCGTCCGGAGTCATGCGCAGGCCGCTGCCGTAGAGGAAGTCAGCGCTTACTTGCGAATCGCCAAAGTGATAGTGTCCACCGCCAGACAAGGTGTATTTCTGGTCATGATCGAGGTAGACATAGTGTTGGCTGATGTAGTTCAACTCATCGGCGCCAAACAGGGCCTGGCCCGAATTGATGTTGCGTCCCTGCGCCTTTTGCGTGCTGGCGTTGAGGAACAGGCCCCAGTTTTTCTCGCTGTAGATGGCCGATAACTCCAGGCCCTTGGCGTAGCCGTCCGCATAGTTGAAAGGCGTCAAAATCAATGCCTGGCCGAACTGGCCTTCGTCCAGCAGGTTGCTGATTTTTTTATAGTACACATCGGCCGTCACGGTCAGTTTTGAATTCACCTGGTGGCTGATGCCCACGTCGTAGTAATGCGTGCGCTCGGCCTTGACGTTGTCCGACTGGCCGATTTCCGGCGCATTCGTCGTGTTCGCATACAGGTCGATGCTGCCTTGCGCCGCCAGTTCCTGCGGCGGCGGCGTGAAGTAGCGCGAATAGCCGGCGTGCAGGGCCGTGCCTGGCGCGATCTGGTAGGCCAAGTTGACGCGCGGGCTCCATTGCTGCTCGCTCGTGTAGGCCGAGACCTTGTCGAAGCGGGCGCCATAGTTCAGGGTCAAAGGCTTGCTGATATGCCACTCGTCCTGCAGGTAGAAACTGGCCAGGGTGCCCGTCTTGCCGCTGTTGTCCAGCACCGTGATGGGCGTGGTGGACGTTTGCGCGCCGTCGATTGCCGGGAAGACGGCCACCGTGTTGTCGCTCGTCGTCTTCTGGCGCGTGTAGGCCAGGCCCGCGCGCACGGTGTGGTCCTGGTGCAACTTGTAGCTGATGTCGAACTGCGCACCGGAAGCGCTGTTCGCGCGGCGCGAGTCCGAGGCCACGCCGTTGTAGATCAGGTCGCCAATGGCATCGGGCGTGAAGTGCAGTTCCGAATACTGGTGGAAGGCCGACACCTGGTAATTGACGTCGCCCAGGCTTTTTTGCAGCGACAGCACGAGGAAGCGGTTCACCTCGCGCTGGTTTTCATTGAGCTGCGACGACGGCAACGTGGTCGTGCCCGCCTGCGCATCGCTGTGGCCATCAAGCGAGAAGGCGGGCGTCTGATTCGGGTTGTTCGGGATCTGGAAGCGGCCGTTATACGTGCCGAACATGGCGCCCAGGCGCGTATTGTCATCGAGGAAATACGACAGGCTGCCGAACGATTTGTTCTGGCGCGTCTTGTCGTGCAGGGCGCTGCGCGTGTCTTGCGGGTTTTCCACGCCCAGGGAGTTACCGAGGTAGCTGCCGGACAGGTAGTAATTGAACTTGCCCACGCTGCCGAAAAATTCAGCACTCGGCTCCACGTGATCGTGGCTGCCGACCATGATGCCGATGCGCCCGCCCGGTGTCATGCCACCCTCTTTCGTTTCAATATCGACAATGCCCGCCGTGCGCAGGCCGAACTGGGCCGGCAAGGCGCCCGTCATGAAATCCGTCTTGTCGATCAATCGCGTGTCGATCGACTGGCCAAAGCCGGTGATGCTTTCCGGCAGTTGCACGCCATTGATGCGGTATTGCACGTTGGCATGGTCGTCGCGCACATGCAGGGCGCCGGAACCTTTCGAATCCTGCGACACGCCCGGCAGGCGCAGCAGCACTTCATTGAATGGCGTGTTGTCGCCCTGGCCCAGCATGTCGACCATGTGGCTGTCGATGCTGTAGATGGTGGTGCCAACTTTCGGCGACAGCTCGATGCGCGCGCTTTTCAGATGGGCAGAGGTGACTTCGACCTTTTGCATGTCTTGGGGAGCAGCATCGGTATTGGCCTCGGCAGGCTCGGCGGCGTGGGCGGAAACGGTAAACAGGCTGGCAAGGGCGAGCGACAGCGCGCTCAGGCGTGGTGTGTGTTGCATGATGAACCTCAAAATAGTCAACGCCAGGCGGCCCGGCGCGCATGATCGCGCGACAAGGGGCAGCCTGAAAAAGGAAAAACAGCGTGGGAACTACAGTGAGGCGGCAGGCGGGCCGCGCACGGGCGGCAGAACGAGGGCGGTGATGGGCGCCAGGGTGGCGGGCGCGATGGCCAGCAAGCGGTATGGCAGTAACTGGGCGGGTGGTGGCTCGGTGATGGCCGGCGGCACGGCGATGTCGGCCACCTTGTCGATGGCCGTGGCGCACAGCGCGCACTCTTCCGCGTCGAGCGACGTCTTGTGCAGGTGCGAGGCGGCCGTCGACAGCAGGAACACGAGGACCAGCGCACTGAACAGCGCCACGCACAGCCGCCACGGCGTGCGCGCGAGGGCGGCGGCACCGTGATGAGCAAGCTTGCGGGTGGGCTGGCGGGAAGACATGGGCGCATAGTAGCAAGAAAATCGCCCCGTTGTCAGCGCTTGTTGCAATTGATTTGCGCTGGGCGGGCACGACAGCATGCCAGCTGATAATGATTTTCACTCCGGGCCTTTCATGCTATCGTTTCGCAGCCCAAAATTCCCCGAGTCGCTTTCCCATGTCCAAACGCCCGATCAAGTGGTTGTTCGCCAAGCTGCACCTGTATGCGGGCCTGTGGTTCGGCGCCCTGTTCGTTTTGCTGGGCTTGACGGGTTCCGCCATCGCCTGGATGCCGGAGCTCGATGCGTATCTGAATCCGAACTTGTTGCAGGCGAGCACGCCCGCGCCCGGCCAGGTGTTCCAGGTGACGCCGCGCACGGTGCAAGCGGTGGTGGACGGACTCACGGCCGACCCTGCCTACGGCAAGCCCTCGCAGCTCAATCCACCCGCCGATGCGCTCGACGTGTACGTGGCCTCGTACCGGCAAGCCGGCAAACCGTCGCCTTTCAGCCAGGCCATCGTGCGCCAGGTGATGGTCGACCCCTACACCCTGCAAGTCAAAGGCGAGCGCGACTGGGGGCGTTTCGGCCTCACGCGCCCGTTGCTGATGTCGGGCATGTTTCATTTGCACCGCTATTTATTGTCCGGCGAGGTGGGCAAGACCATTACCGGTATCTCGGGCGTGCTGTTGCTGCTGATGGCCTTGAGCGGCATCTATCTGTGGTGGCCGCGCGTGCAGTGGGCGGCGATCAAGCGCGCTTTGACGGTGTCGCATGGCGGTTCCTGGCCCCGCTTCCATTACACCTTGCACAAGGCGGCGGGCTTTTTTGCCGCGCCCGTGCTGGCCGTGCTCGCCTTTTCCGGCATTTATTTCAATTTGCCGCAATTGATCGTGCCGCTGGTGGAGCTCGTGTCGACGGCGCCGGACAAGGCCAAACTGAAAAATCTGCGGCAGGACGGCGACCTGCTCGATGCGGGCCAGGCCATGGCCGCCGCGCAACAGCTGTATCCGCAGGCGCGCGTGTCGCGCATCGTGCTGCCGGCCAGCAAGGACCAGCCGTATGACGTGCGCGTGCGCCAGCCCGGCGAGATCGCCGAGGGTGACGGCGCCACGCGCATCACTGTGGATGCGCGCAGCGGCTTGCCTCTGCGCATACGCGATCCCTTGCGGGCGCCGGCCGGAGACGTGTTCCTGGGCTGGCAATTCCCCCTGCATTCGGGCCAGGCGTTTGGCGTGGCCGGCCGCAGTTTTATTACCGCCTTCGGCCTGATGCCGCTGCTGTTCATGCTGACGGGGACGCTGGTGTGGTGGAAACGGCGGCGCGGCCGGAAATAAGCGGTCGCCAGACCGATGCGGGAAAAGTTGCTATCATCATAGTATTTTCCGGCGTATCCCGGTCTCACCCGCACAAGGACCAGCATGAGCAATCCCGACATCACCGTAGCAATGTTGAATGAACGCGGCACGGGCCGCCTGCCTGGCCACCTGGGCATCGTCATCACGGAAGTGGGCGACGGCCAGCTGACGGCGGAATTGCCCGTGCTGCCGCATCTGCTGGCGCCAAATGGTTATTTGCACGCGGGCAGCGTGGTGACCCTGGCCGACACGGCTTCCGGCTATGGCTGCATCGTCAACCTGCCCGAAGGGGCGACGAACTTCACGACCATCGAGCTGAAATCGAACCACCTGGGCACGGCCCGCGAAGGCACGCTCACCTGCACGGCCAAGGTCGAGCACAAGGGCCGCAACACGCAAGTGTGGGATGCCGTAGTGAAAAGCAAGGAAACGGGCAAGACGATTGCCCTGTTCCGCTGCACGCAGATGATTCTGTATCCAAAATAAGCTTAAATTTTCACCCAGTTACCCTTGTAGAGAATCGGTCCCGTCGGTCCGTTCGGATCCGGCGAACCGCCTTTCGGCTCCAGGGTGACGGCCAGCAGGGCCACGTCGTTGCCGATAGCGCGCTGGGACAAGGCCAGTTTCACGTTGCCCTTGTCGGCCAATAAGCCCAGGGAGCGCGGGTTGCCGCTCTTCGGCACGGCCCACAGTTCCAGATCCTTGTCGCTCGGCACGGGTGCGTTGCCCACCATGCGCACCTCGAGCGCGCCGTGGCGGCTGTCGGCCGTCAGCAGCAGGGCCGTTTGCGCTTTCTCGTCCGTCAGGCTGGCCACATAGCTGATTTGCGGCGCGTCCATCATGCGCGTGGCCACGACGATGACCAGCAGCGCGGCGATGGCGCTCGAGGCCATGCCCAGCGAACGCCAGAACGACAGGGAATCGCGGAACCAGGACCAGCCGTCCTGCGGCTTCAGGTGCAGGCGCTGCTCGATCTGCTGCCACACGCGCTTGGGCGCCACCACGGGCGTGGCAAATTCGGCCATCGGTTCCAGGCGCTGGCGCCATTCGGCGGTGATATTGCGCAAGTCGGCGTCGTTGTGCAGCCAGCCTTCGAAACGCCGGCGCGCGCCCCCTTTCAGGGTGCCCAGCACATATTCGGACGCCAGTTTCTGGCGCAGGGTGTCATTGCCGCGGATATTCATGATGCCTCCCGTTTCGCCAGGCACGTGCGCAGCCGTTCCAGGCTGCGGCGTATCCAGGTCTTCACGGTGCCGATCGGCAGCGACATCTGCTGCGCCACTTCGCTGTGCGACAGGTCGTGATAGAACGCCAGGGCGACCACCTGCCGGTGCAGCCCTTCCAGGGCGGACATGCAAAACGCCAGCGCCTTGGCGTCACCGCTCAGTTGCAGTGATTCGATCGGCGTGGCCTGGGGGTCTCGGAGTGCATTCATGACTTCGCTATCAAACTGTTCGGCATCGATTTCCACGGTATCGTCGCTGCGCCGCAGCACATCGAACGCCTTGTTGCGCACGATGGTGGCCATCCAGGTCATCGGCGCCGCCAGATGGCTTTGATACGTGGCGGCGTTGTTCCAGATGGTGACGAAACCCTCTTGCAAGGCTTCTTCTGCGAGCTCTTGCTTATGCAATATACGCAGCGCGAAGCCAAACAGTTTCGATGAGGTGGAGTGATATAGCTGGCGGAACGCGGTGGCGTCCTTGTTGCCGGTGGCGAGCAGCCAGGTTTTCAGTTGCTGCGGGTCGAGCGATTGAGCGGCTAGGGGCACGGCTGGCCTTCACAAGGTGAGTGGGATCACGCCTGGGAAGGTTATAACAGATTGATAACACTTGGCAACAAGGTTTTGTGCCGTGTTATCCCGCGATGGCCGTCTCGAGCAGCTTGTGCAGTTCCGCGAATTCCGGCTTGCCCACGTAGCGCTTGAGGATCTTGCCCTGCTTGTCGAGCACGAAGGTGGTGGGCGTGAGGGCCACGTCGCCGTAGGCCTTGGCCGCCTCGCCCGTCACGTCGAGCGCCACCTTGAACGGCAGCTGGCGCGTTTCGGCGAAGTTCAGCACGTAGTTGGCCGGATCGTATTTCATGGCCACGGCCACGAATTCCAGTCCCTGCCCCTTGTACTTGTTGTAGGTGTCGACCATGTCCGGCATTTCCGCCACGCAGGTGGTGCACGAGGTGGCCCAGAAATTGACCATCACGACCTTGCCGCGCAGGCTCGCCGACGTGATTTTCTCGCCATGGATGCCGTGGAACGTCACGTCCGGCGCGCTTTGCTTGTCATTGAGCGACAGATAAGCGGCGGCGGCCACGCCCGCCACGAAGACGGCGATCAGGGCTGGCTTGACCCAGGACTTGCTTGCGGATGGCGAAGTTGACATGGTTTTTACTTGAAAAGCGCGGCGATGCGGCCATTATAGCCATATCGCCGCATCAAAGCCGTAGGTCAAACGGAGGAGGCGCTTATTGCTGCACCGTGTCGCTGGCGTTGCTGGTGGTGGTGCGCGCCGGCGCCGGATCGGGCTGCAACTGCTTCAGTTCCGCTTCCGAAATGTAGTCGAACAGCTTGACCACTTTCTGCACGCCGCCCACGCCGCGCGCCACATCGGCCGCGACCGTGCCTTCGCGCTGGGTGACCCGGCCCATCAGGAAGACGGTGGCGTTTTCCGTGACCACCTTGAATGAGGCGGCCGAGATGGTTTTCATGTCGACCAGGCTGGCCTTGACCTTGGTGGTGATCAGCGCGTCGTTCGAGCGCGAGGTGTAGCTGGCCGGACCGGCGATGATCAATTCATTGGCCACCGACTCCACGCCCTCGATATTGCGCACTTCGCGCTCGACGGCATTTTTCATCGCCTCGTCGCGCACTTCGCCCGTCAGCAGGACGCGGCGGTTGAAGCTGGTGACGTTCACATGGCCCACGTCGCCGGTGATCGAGGGGATGCGCGACTCGCCTTTGAGGGCGATCGACTTGTCTTCGGTCTGGGCGCCCAGGGTGCGGCGGTCCGCTGCGGCAACGCCGCCCATCACCGCGCCGCCGACCATCAATTCGATGCAGCCGGTGAGCGAGGCGAGCATGGCGCCGCACAGCAGTGCGGTGGCCAATGGGCGTTGTACGCGTTTCCAGCCTGGGCCAGTACCGAATTTAGTCATTCACGTCTCCTCCGAATAGCGCGACGTCGATGCCGTCGCAGATGCAATGTATGGTGGTCAGGTGGACTTCCTGGATGCGCGCCGTGCGCTCGGCCGGCACGCAGATATGCACGTCGGCGTCCGTCAGCATCTTGCCGATGGCGCCGCCGTCCTTGCCCGTCAGCGCCACGACGCGCATTTCGCGCTCGAGCGCCGCTTCCACGGCGGCCATCACGTTGGCCGAATTGCCCGATGTGGAGATGGCCAGCAAGATGTCGCCGGCCTGGCCGAAGGCCTGCACCTGCTTCGAGAAAATTTCGCGGTAGCTGTAGTCGTTGGCCACGGCCGTCAGGATCGACGTATCCGTCGTCAGCGCCAGGGCCGGTAGGGGAAAGCGCTCGCGTTCGAAGCGCCCCACCAGCTCGGCCGCGAAATGCTGGCAGTCGGCGGCGGAACCGCCGTTGCCGCAGGCGAGAATCTTGTTGCCGTTGGACAATGCATAAAACATCAGGTCGATCGCCTGCGCAATGGGTTGCGCCAGTACGGTGGCGGCCTGGATCTTGAGTTCGGCACTTTCGTGGAAGTGCGAGAGGATGCGTTGATTATTCATAGTCTGCCGATTATAGTGCAGGCGCGCGGCATGGCGGACAAGCACTGTTAAAAATGCTTACATATCGAGGATGTTCTTCAGCCAGCTGATGCGCCCGCCATCGATGGCCAGCGCGTCGAAACGGCACGGCGGCACGGTTTTTTGCCGCAGCAGCCAGGTTTGCGCGGCCACCACCATGCGCCGCTGCTTGGCTGGCGTGATGCTGGCCAGGGCGCCGCCGAAGGCTGCACTGCTGCGTAGCCGCACTTCGACGAAGACGACCGATGCGCCATCGCGCATGATCAGGTCCAGCTCGCCGCCCTTGCACAGATAGTTACGCTCCAGCAGCACCAGGCCTTGCAGCAGCAGATACGCGAGCGCATCGTCTTCCCCTTGCCGCCCCCGTGCCTGTTTATTCTGGAAAGGCAGGGGTGGCATGGCATGTCCTTATTGGGCCGGCGGCACGGCGACAGGCGCCGGCGCGGCCGGTGGCCAGGTGCCCAGCACGCCCTGCTGATAGGTGGCGGCCTGTTCCGTGCGTTCGAATACGCTTTGCTCATTCTCGAAGCGCACGGCCAGGCGGCCCGTTACGCCATCAAGGGTAAATGGCGCGTTCGGGCGCAGCGCCACTTCGCGCGCCACGCGGAAGGCGTCGATGCCCAGCGCGTACAGGCGTTCCATGTCAGCCGTCAGCCGGGTGTCGGCCGGTTGCGGCGGCTGCGGATACACCATCACTTGCGGATGCTCGCGCTGGACTTGCCATGGCAGGTCCAGCAGGCGCGCGCCGTCGAGCTCGGGGCCGCTGGCGCCGCGTCCGGCGCCGGGGTTCAAGGACGAGGTGCCATACAGGGGCAGATCGCTGCCGATGGCCACGCGCAGCTGGCGCGCCTGGTCGGCATCGAGCGCGGCAAACAGCAGGCCAGGCGGCGTGGCGGCCAGGCGCGCGCGCAGCTGTACCAGCTCGGCATCGCTCAGGTAGCCATTCGTGGCCGTCAAGTCCATCGCCTCGATCTTGCCGCCCTGGCGTAGCCATTCCTGCTTGAAGGCGGCGCTGATGCGGCGCTGCGAGGGCGAACCGGCCGACAGGATCAGTGCGCTGGCGCCCGGCTGTTCGCTGGCGGCCCAGGCGGCGACCTGGCGCGCTTCCGCCTCGATCGACAAGCCCATCACCAGCAGCTTGGCCGGCAGGCGTGCTTCGCCGCGGTTGTCGGGGTGGTTCAGGGCGATCGTTGGCTTGCGTACCAGGTCGCTGTTGGCCACGGCCGTGACGGCCGAGCGCGACAAAGGCCCGACGACGATGTCCTGTTCTTCCTGTGCTTGCGCAAACTTGTTCAGCACGTCGCTGCTGCCGTCGCCGGTGTCGATCACCGTCACTTCAAAGCCGCTGCGGTCGCGCTCATACGCGGCCATGAAACCGGCGCGCAGCAGTTCGGCGGCCGGGCCCAGGGAAGCGGAGCGCAGCGGCAGCAGCAGGCCGATGTGGTGGACCTTGCCGTCGGATGGCGCCGGCGCCGTGGCGGCCGGCATGTCTTGCGGCATGCCGGTGGCCGGCTTGGTGGTGATGGGCGCCAGCGGCGCGCCGTTGCCGTCGTAGGCGGTAATATCGGGTACGGCCACGGCAAACGTCACCGGTTCGGGCGCGGGCGGCTTGGGCGGCACGGGCAGCGGCTTCGGTGGCGGCAGCGCCCTTGTGTTAGATTCAATAGGCGCGCACAATTGCCCGGGCGCGTCGCAAGGCGTGCTGCAAGCGCTCAGCATGCCGGTCGCGGCACAAACAAGCAGTAACTTCACACTATTAGCAAGCATTTAACCTCCAAAATGACCGTACAAGAAATCAGTTCCATCGCCAGCCTGCCCATCATGACAGAGGCGGCGCACCAGGTCTATCCTATCGCAACATTGTATATAGTGGCCACGCCGATCGGCAATGTGACCGATATCAGCCTGCGCGCGCTGCATTTGCTGAGCCTTGCCGATGCCGTCGCCTGTGAAGATACGCGCAACACGGCGCACCTGCTGACGCGCTTTGGCTTGAACAAGCCCCTGATTGCGGCGCATCAACATAACGAGCGCGAAGTGGCGCAAACCCTGATCGCCCGCCTGCAGGCCGGCGAGCGCATCGCCCTCGTTTCCGACGCCGGCACGCCCGCCGTGTCCGACCCCGGTGCGCGCATCGTCGACGCCGTGCGCGCGGCCGGCCTGCGCGTGCTGCCCCTGCCCGGCCCGTCGGCGGCGATCACGGCCATTTCCGCCAGCGGCCTGTTGAACGACCAGTTCTACTTTGTCGGTTTCCTGCCCGCGAAAGCCAAGCAGCGCGAAAACATGCTGCACAGCCTGCGCGGCGTGACGGCCACCATGGTGTTCTATGAGGCGCCGCACCGCATCCTCGATTGCGCCACGGCCCTGGTGGAAGCGTTCGAACCGACGCGCCAGGTGGTGTTCGCGCGCGAACTGACGAAAATGTTCGAGGAAATCCACCGCTGCCCCCTGTCCAAAGCGGAAAGCTGGATCCGTGCCGACGCGCACCGCGAAAAGGGAGAATTCGTCGTCCTGCTCGAAGGCGCCACGCAAGCGCAGGACGCGGAAGACGTGGAAGCGGAGCGCATCCTCAATATCCTGCTGGCCGAATGCAGCGTCAAGCAGGCAGCGAATTTGACAGCGCAAATCACGGGCCGCAAGAAAAACGCCCTGTATGAGCGGGCGTTGCAGTTGAAGGGGCAGGAATAATTTGATTGCGATCTACCCAAAATGGGTGGATTGTTAAACTATTACCACTTGCAGCCGCTATCCTTCTTGTCCAACAACATCAACACGGGCGCCAGCAAGCCTGCGCCTGAGTAGGCGGTGCGGCAATCGCCGCGCTTGCCTTGTGCGATGTCGCGCGCCAGCTGGGTTTCCGTTTGCAGCGGCTTGTCGGGGATTTGCCCCACAGCCGTGCCCACCTTGGATGGATCGCGCTCGCCGGCCATCTTGCGCGCCGTTTTCCTGGCCGCTTCCATGTCGAACTTTGGCGTTTCTTGCGTGAGGGTATCGGGACTGGCCGCCGGCGTGGCCGGTGATGCCGGCACCACCGTGATGGCTTGCGGGCTCGATGTTGGCGCCGTGGGCGCCGCCGGCGTTTCCCGGGCCGTGGCGAGTTTCGGCTTGCTGATGGGTTTGGGTTCGCGCTTCGGCTTGACGACTTCGACAGGCGGCGGGGGCGGTTTGGCGGCCAGCGGACGTATCCACACGGCGATCGACTCCACGCGCGGGGCCGTGTCCGGTGGCGTGGCCGGCTGCACATGGCGCCACAGAGTGATCAATGCGCCATGCAGCAGCAAGGACACGGCGATGCCCAGCAAGATGCCGCGGCGGTTCGGCATGGGCTGGCCGCCGCCGCTTGTTTCTATCCTGAACTCCATTGCCGTCGTCGCCTTCATGTCTGATCGGGAAAACTTGCCAAGCCAGTGTCGCATATTTCCGGCATGTTGAAAAATACATGCATCCCAGTGCCGCGCGTAAATAATTTACAGAGAGTTTCACCTGACCCTTGACCGAAGTCGATACAGCCTGTATTATCTTGGTCTTCGGAGTGTGGCGCAGCCCGGTAGCGCACCTGGTTTGGGACCAGGGGGTCCAAGGTTCGAATCCTTGTACTCCGACCAAATTTGTAGAAAAAAACCCAAGAGTTTCGGCTCTTGGGTTTTTTTTCGTCCGTACGGTTCACGTATGTCGGGGTAGGTCGGGTAGGTCGGGTTAGCGCGCAGCGCGTAACCCGACAACAGTGTTGGCCATGACCCTGGTGGCGTCGGATTACGCGCTTGCGCGCTAATCCGACCTACACAGCGGCGCGCTTCGCCGCAATGGCGTTACCCGCACGGCTCGATCCCTTGCGCCCCAGCTGCTGCGCGATGAACTGCCCCGCGTCCACCACCAGGTCCAGGTCGATGCCTGTGGCGATGCCCAGTCCCTGCATCATGTACAGCACGTCCTCGGTGGCCACGTTGCCCGTGGCGCCCTTGGCGTACGGGCAGCCACCCAGGCCGGACACGGACGAGTGATAGATCGCGATGCCCGTTTCCAGGCTGGCATAGATATTTGCCAGCGCCTGGCCATAGGTGTCGTGGAAGTGGCCGGACAGCCCGCCCACGTGAAAGGCGGCAATCGCGCGTTCCATCACCGCCTGCGTTTTGCGCGGCGTGGCCACGCCGATGGTGTCGGCGATGTCGATCTCGTCGCAACCGAGGTCGCGCATGCGGCCCACCACGTCGGCCACGGCGTCCAGCGGCACGTCTCCCTGGTAGGGGCAGCCGAAGGCGCAGCTGATGCTGCCGCGCAGGCGCAGGCCGTGTTCCTTGGCCGCCTTCGCCACGCCTTCGAAGCGGGCGATCGATTCGGCGATCGAGCAGTTGATGTTCTTTTGCGAGAACGCCTCCGACGCGGAACCGAAGATCACCACTTCATCGGCCTTCGCCGCGAGAGCCGCCTCGAAACCCTGCATGTTCGGCGTCAGCGCGGAGTAAATCGTGCCGGCGCGGCGCGCGATCTTGTCCATCACTTCCGCGCTGGTGGCCATCTGCGGCACCCATTTCGGCGAGACGAAGGACGCTGCCTCGATGTTGACGAAGCCCGCCTGCGTCAGGCGGTCGACCAGTTCGATCTTGACGGCGGCGCTGATGGTTTCCTTCTCGTTTTGCAGGCCGTCGCGCGGGCCCACTTCGACGATCTTGACCTGCTTGGGCAGACTGGTAGTAGGGTTCATCTCAATATCCTTGCAAACGGTTGACGATGCCGGCGACAGAGTCTCCGGCTTGCAGGCGGCGCATCTTGGCGGCGATCTGCGCCACGCTTTCGCGGCGCAGGGTGGCGGCCGAAATATGCGGCGTGATGGTAATGCGGGGTTCTTGCCAGAACGGGTGCTGCAGCGGCAGCGGCTCGTTGCGGAACACGTCCAGGGTCGCGCCCGCGATATGCCCTGAGCGGATCAGCGTCAGCAAATCCGGTTCGGCGATATGCGCGCCGCGCGCCACGTTGATGACATAGGCTCCCGGCAGCAGCATCGACAGGCGTGTGCGGTCGAGCAGGTTGTGCGTCTCCGGCGTGAGCGGCAGCATGCACACGAGCACGCGCGTGCCGCGCAAAAATGCTTCGAGTCCCTCATCGCCCGCGAAACACGCCACGCCATCGGCGTGCTTGCGGCTGCGGCTCCAGCCCCGCAGCGGGAATTCAAACTGCGCCAGCGCTTCGAGCACGCGCGTGCCCAGCACGCCCATGCCCAGCACGCCGACGGGGAAATCCGTCTTGTCGAACGCGGGCAGCGGCTGCCAGATGCCGGCGCGGCCCTGCGCCTCGTAATCGTCGAAACGGCGGAAGTGGCGCAGCACGGCATGGCTTACATATTCGGCCATCTGCACGCCCATGCCCGCGTCATCGAGGCGGACCAGTGGCACGTGGGCCGGCAGCGCGTCGCCAAACTTCAACAGCGCGTCGACGCCGGCGCCCGTGTTGAAGATGGCTTTGACATTCGCCAGTTCGGGCAGCATGGCGGCGGGCGGCTGCCACACGACGGCGTAGTCGCACGGTTCAACCGCTTCGCCTTCGCGCCAGAAGACAATGTCGGCTTCGGGCAGCAAGTCGCGGAAGTCGCTGATCCACGCCGCTTCCTTGCCGTCCGAACGTTGTAACAGGATGCGCATGTGCTTACCTTTATGCGGCAGCCTTGAAGGCCAGCAGCGGCGCGCCATCGGCCACCTGGTCGCCGACCGCATACAGCACGTCTTCCACCAGGCCGTCGTGCGGCGCGGCGATCGTGTGCTCCATCTTCATCGCTTCCATGATGACCAGAGGCTCGCCCTTCTTGACGTCCTGGCCCTTGTTCACCAGCACGGCGACGACCTTGCCCGGCATCGGCGCCGTCAGGCGGCCGCCTTCCGCTTCCACTTCGCCCGCATGCGCCATCGGATCGTTGTAATGCAAGGTATGGTGCAAGCCGCCGGTAAACACGTGGAACTGTTCGCCGTCGCGGCGCACGGTGCCGTGCACGGCCCGCTCACCGAGCTTGATATGCAGCTCGTTGCCTGTGTGCGCCGTCAGGCTCAAGGGCTGGCCGTTGAACAGCCAGCCATTCGCCTTGTAGGCAACGCGCGCCGCGTAGGCCTTGCCCTCACCCGCCTGCGTGAATTCATCGGCGAACGACAGGCTGCGACCCAGGGTGCTGTTCAGACGCCAGCCCAGGGCATTGCCCCACGGGTCGGCGCGGTTGGCCGATTGCGTTTCGGCCGCCGCTTTTTCTTCCAGCAGCAGGGCGACGGACGCCAGCGCCAGGGCCGTGTCGGGCGCCGCCTGCAGGGCGGGGAACAGCGACGCTTGATTGCGTTCGATCAAACCCGTATCGAGGTCGGCGCTGGCAAATGCCTGGCCTTCGACCAGGCGTTTCAAGAAGGCGATATTGCTGGCCAGGCCGACGATCTGGTAGTCGGACAGCGCCTGCGCCATGCGCGCCAGCGCTTCGCGGCGGTCCGCGCCCCAGACGATCAGCTTGGCGATCATCGGGTCGTAGAATGGCGAGATCGCGTCGCCTTCGCGCACGCCCGAATCGATGCGCACGGCGGCCGGCACCACCGTGCCACCGAGTTCGAACGTGACGGCCGATGGCGACTGCATGTGGCGCAGCGTGCCGATCGACGGCAAAAAGCCCTTCTCCGGATTTTCCGCATAGATGCGCGCCTCGATGGCATGGCCGTGGATCGTCAATTCATTCTGTTTTTTCGGCAGCGGTTCGCCAAAGGCGACGCGCAGCTGCCATTCCACCAGGTCGGTGCCGGTGATCATTTCCGTCACCGGGTGCTCGACCTGCAGGCGCGTGTTCATCTCCATGAAGTAGAACGAGCCATCCTGGTTGGCGATGAATTCCACCGTGCCCGCGCCGACATAGCCGACGGCCTTGGCGGCGGCGACGGCCGCTTCGCCCATGGCCGCGCGGCGTTCGGCCGGCATGCCCGGCGCCGGGGCTTCTTCCAGCACCTTTTGATGACGGCGCTGCACCGAACAATCGCGCTCGAACAAATAAATGCAGTTACCGAGTGTATCGGCGAACACCTGGATTTCGATATGCCGCGGACGCGACAGGTATTTCTCGGCCAGCACCTTGTCGTCGCCGAAAGAGCTGATCGCTTCGCGCTTGCACGAGGCCAGCGCGGTCTTGAAATCATCGGAATGCTCGATGACTCGCATGCCCTTGCCGCCACCGCCAGCGGAAGCCTTCAGCAGCACGGGGTAGCCGATCTTGTCGGCCTGCCCGTGCAAAAAGTCCGCATCCTGTTCGTCGCCATGGTAGCCGGGCACCAGCGGTACATTCGCCTTTTCCATCAGCGACTTGGCGGCCGACTTCGAACCCATGGCGCGCATGGCCGATGCCGGCGGGCCGATGAAGACCAGGCCCGCAGCGTGGCAGGCGTCGGCAAAGTCGGCGTTCTCGGACAGGAAACCATAGCCGGGGTGGATCGCCTGCGCACCTGTCGCCAGCGCCACGGCGATGATCTTGTTGCCGCACAGATAGCTTTCCTTGGCCGGCGCGGGGCCGATCAACACGGCTTCGTCGCACACGGCGACGTGCTTGGCATTGGCGTCCGCTTCCGAATACACGGCGACGGTCTGGATGCCCATGCGGCGCGCGGTAGCGGCGACACGGCAAGCGATTTCGCCGCGGTTGGCGATCAGGATTTTAGTGAACATGGTCTCTCTCTATTCTCTCAAAAAGGGGCAGCTGTCTCTTGGCGGACCTTGTCTGCTGGTTTGTCGGTTTACGCGCTACGCGCTAAACCGACCTACGCATGGTGAGGCTGGATATCGTAGGTCGGGTTAGCCGGAACGGCGTAACCCGACAAGGCTGTCATCAGCAGCCGCACTTCTCTTTCTGTACCGATTCGAGCATGGCGCCGCGCGTCTGCAAGCCCAGTTTGCCCAGCAAGACGCGGTCGTCTTCCGCTTCCGGGTTGTCGGTGGTGAGCAGCTTGTCGCCGTAGAAAATCGAGTTGGCGCCAGCCAGGAAGCACATCGCCTGCACGGCTTCGCCCATCTGGCGGCGGCCGGCCGACAAACGCACGCGCGCTTTCGGCATGGTGATGCGGGCCACGGCGATCGTGCGCACGAATTCGAACGGGTCCAGCGCTTCCAGGCCAAACAACGGCGTGCCTTCCACCTGCACCAGGTGGTTCACGGGCACCGATTCCGGATACGGATTCAGATTGGCCAGCTGGGCGATCAGGCCCGCGCGTTGCAGACGCGTTTCGCCCATGCCGACGATCCCGCCGCAGCATACTTTCAAGCCCGCTTCGCGTACGCGGCCCAGGGTATCCAGGCGGTCCTGGTATTCGCGCGTCGAGATGACGTTGTCGTAGAACTCGGGCGCCGTGTCGAGGTTGTGGTTGTAGAAGTCCAGGCCCGCGTTTTTCAGGCGGTCCGCTTGTCCCTCTTCCAGCATGCCCAGTGTGGCGCACGTTTCCAAGCCCAGCGCTTTGACTTTGCTGACCATCTCTTCGACTTTGTCCATGTCGCGGTCCTTCGGGCCACGCCAGGCGGCGCCCATGCAGAAGCGCGTGGCGCCATTGGCTTTCGCCTGGCGGGCCGCGTCGAGCACCGTGTCGATATCGAGAATTTTTTTCGCTTCCACGCCCGTGTCGTAACGGGCCGCCTGCGGGCAGTAGCCGCAATCTTCCTCGCAGCCGCCTGTCTTGATCGACAACAGGGTCGCCAGTTCCACGTCGCCATCGGGGAAGTTGGCGCGGTGGGTTTGCTGGGCCTTGAACATCAGGTCATTGAATGGCAGGTCGAACAGGGCCAGTACATCATCGATGGGCCAGGTGGCCGCTTCGGGCAGGGTGATGCGCGCCGCAGGGCGGTGCAGTTCGACGGTTTTTGCTGCTTCTTGGACTAAAGACATGGTGATTCCTTCGCTTCTATTTTTTAGCTACGTTAAGTGTTCGGTGTAATTCTATGACTGCTGCGCCGGCCAGTTAGGCAAGCCGGTGAAATCGAGATACGCGGCCGCCGCTTCCGCGCTCGGGTGCGCCAGGCGCGGTACCCTGCCCAGCAGCGGCGCCGGGATGCGCTCGATCAGCGCATCGATATTTTCGTCGAGGAAGCGCATTTCCACTTCCAGGGTGTTGGCGACCCAGCCGATCACCGTCAAGCCGCGCGCCTCGACGGCTTCCACCGTCAGCAAAGCCTGGCTGATGCAGCCCAAACGCATGCCGACGACGAGGATCACGGGCAGATCGAGCTGCTGCGCCAGGTCGGCCGAGTCGAAATCGCGGGAGAGCGGCACGCGGAAGCCCCCCACGCCTTCGACCACGACGGCGTCCGAGGCGGCGGCGATTTCCAGGTAGGCGGCCAGGATCGGCACGGACTCGATGCTGACGCCTTCGAGCGCGGCGGCGATATGCGGCGCGGCCGGTTCCTTCAGCATGTAGGGCGTCGTCAGGCTGCGCAGCATGGTGACGTTGCCGGCGGCGATCAGGCTGTCGGCGTCTTCATTATGCAGTTCGCCGTCGCGCATTTCGGCGCCGGCAGCCACGGGCTTCATGCCGCAGGCGCGCACGCCGCGCGCGACCAGCGCGTGCAGCAGGGCCGACGAGGTCAGGGTCTTGCCGATCTCCGTGTCGGTGCCGGTGACGAAACAGGCAAAGCGCGATGGCAGGCCGGTGGTGGCCGGCGCCGGCTGCACGGCCGGTGCCAGATCCGCCAGCACGTCCGCCACGATAGGATCATCAAGGCTCATAGCGAGTCCTTTCCAGGGTGTTGACTGCATTGATCAATTGCGCCACTTCCTGCGCCGTGTGGCCGGCCGACAGGGTCACGCGCAGGCGTGCCGACCCCGCCGGCACGGTGGGCGGGCGGATCGCGCCGACCCACAGTCCCTGCTGGTACAGTTGGGCGGCAACGGCCATCATGTCCGCATTTTCGCCGATGATGACGGGCTGGATGGCGGTTATCGATGGCAAGGCTTGCCAGTGCCGCAGCTGCAAGCCGTCGTTCCATTGCGCCACCAGCGCCGCCAGGTGAGCCCGGCGTTGTTTTCCTTCTTCCCCGGCGATGATGTCCAGGCTGGCCAGCAGCGCATGCGCGAGCGCCGGCGCGGCCGCCGTGGTGAAGATGTAAGGGCGCGCCTTCTGGATCAGGGTGTCGATCACGGCTTCGTGCGCGCACACAAAGGCGCCGCCCACGCCGGCCGATTTGCCCAGGGTGCCCACGTACACGAGGTAGGGCGAATGCAGATTGAAATGTTCGAGCGCGCCACGGCCATCGGCTCCCAGCGCGCCGAAGCCGTGCGCGTCGTCGACCACCAGCCAGGCACCGTATCGCTCGCACAGGGCCAGCAGCGCGGGCAGCGGCGCCAGGTCGCCGTCCATGCTGAAGACGCTGTCGGTGACGACAATCTTGGTTTTCGCCGTGCTGGCCGCCAGCAGGGCCGCCAGGGCATCGAGGTCGGCGTGCGGATACACGCGCGTCTTGACGCGGGCCAGGCGCGTGCCGTCGATCAGCGAAGCGTGGTTCAGCGCTTCCGAGAAAATCTCGGCGTCCGGATCGCCGGCCGACAGGGCCGTGAGCACAGCCAGATTAGCCATGTAGCCGGTGCAGAAATACAGGGCGCGCGCCTGTTCCAGGTTGGCGCCCACGAAAGCGGCCAGCCGCTCTTCCAGCTGCGCGTGGGCGCGGCTGTGGCCGCTGATCAAATGCGAAGCGCCGCTGCCGGCGCCATACAGGTCGGCGCCCTCTTTCAGCGCTTCCACGATGCGTGGATGCGCGGCCAGGCCCAGGTAGTCATTGCTGCAAAAGGCCAGCATGGCGCGCCCATCGACCGTCAGGCGCGGCGCGCATGGCGTGTCGACGGTGCGGCGGCGGCGGATCAGGCTACGCTCTTCCAGCCCTTGCAGCTGCTGTTGCAATCGCGCGATCAGTTCCATCTCAGGCCCCGATCACATGATTGAAGACGGTCAGGGTCTGCTGGCCCAGGCCCGCGATTTCCTCGTCGTCGAGGATGTACGGCGGCATCAGGTAGACGGTGGAGCCGATGGGACGCATCAACAGTTCATGTTCCAGCGCCGTGCTGAAGAAACGGCGCGAAAAATCGGGTGCCGCATCCACCGCATCGAAGGCCCAGATCATGCCCTGCTGGCGGAAGTGTTTTACGCGCTCATGCCGCGCCAGCGGCGCCAGGGCGCGCGTGATTTTTTCAGCGCGTGTGCGGTTGGCCGCCAGCACATCGTCTTCCTCGAAGATCGACAGGGTCGCCAGCGCGGCGCGGCAGGCCAGCGGGTTGCCTGTGTACGAATGCGAATGCAAAAAGCCGCGGCGCACGTCGGTGCTGTAGAACGCCTGGTAGATGTCTTCGCGCGTCATCACGAGGGACAGGGGCAGATAGCCGCCGCTGATGCCCTTCGACAGGCACACGAAATCGGGCCAGATGCCGGCCTGCTCGCACGCAAAGAAGGTGCCCGTGCGGCCGCAGCCGACGGCGATTTCATCGAGGATCAAATGGACGTGATAGCGGTCGCACAGGGCGCGCATCAGGGACAAATACAGCGGGTCGTGCATGGCCATGCCGGTCGCGCATTGCACCAGCGGTTCGATGATGATGGCGGCGATCTTGTCCGCTTTTTGCTGGAACAGCTGCTCGACTTCGGCGGCCGCGCGGCGCGCCACGTCCTCGGCGGACTCGCCCTCGGCTGCCTGGCGGAAGTCGGGCGACATCACCGTCTGCGTGGCGCGCAGCAGGGGGCCGTAGGCATCCTTGAACAGGGCGACGTCGGTGACGGCGAGGGCGCCGATGGTTTCGCCGTGGTAGCTGCCTTTCAGGCAGACGAATTCCTGTTTCTCGCTCTTGCCGCTGTTGCGCCACGCGTGAAAACTCATTTTCAGGGCGATTTCCACGGCCGACGCCCCATCGGACGCGTAAAAGCTGTGACCGAGCACGCCGCCGGTTAATGCGGAGAGTTTTTCCGACAGCTCGATCACCGGTTCATGCGTGAAACCGGCCAGCATGGCGTGTTCCAGGCGGTCCAGCTGGTCCTTGAGTTCCGCATTGATGCGCGGATTCGCATGGCCGAACAGGTTCACCCACCAGGAGCTGATGGCGTCCAGGTAGCGTCGGCCTTCGTGGTCGTACAGCCAGGCGCCGCGGCCATGGCTGACGGGGATGAGCGGTACAGTCTCGTGATGCTGCATTTGCGTGCACGGATGCCACACGCTGCGCAGACTGCGTTCGACCCAGCCCGATTGTTTTTCTGCTTTCAAAACTGCTCCAATGATTTCTTAGTCCATGCGCTAGCCCATGAGCCAACTCGGCTTGCGCTTGTCGAGGAACGATTGCACGCCTTCGCGTCCCTGCTCCGAGGCGCGGATCTGCGCGATGCGCTCGGCCGTGTCGGCCAGCAGCGCGTCATCGACCGGCTGGCCGACGATCTCGCGCACCAGCGTTTTCGCTTGCGCCACGGCGTGCGGGCTGTTGCCCGTCAGCGCCTTGAGCACCTCGGCCGTTTTCGCGTCCAGCGCGCTTGCCTCGACTACCTCGTGGGCAAAGCCGATGCGCAGCGCTTCCTGGGCGGAGAATCGCTCCGCGGTCAGGAAATAGCGGCGTGCCGCGTTTTCGCCCATGGCCTTGATGACATACGGTGAAATAGTGGCTGGGATCAGTCCCAGCCGCACCTCGCTCAGGCAGAAATGCACGTCTTCCGCAGCCAGAATGATATCGCATGCGGCGACGAGGCCCATGCCGCCCGCATAACAGTCGCCCTGGATCTTCGCCACGACGGGTTTCGGACACAGGTAAATCGTGCGCAGCATCTGCGCCAGCTGCAGCGCGTCGGCCTGGTTTTCGGCATGCGTGTAGCCGGCCATCTTCTTCATCCAGTTCAGGTCCGCACCGGCGCAAAAGGCCGCGCCATTTGCCGCCAGCACGATGGCGCGCACCATGTCGCTGCGTCCCAGGCCCTCGAAGGCGCGCGCCAGTTCGGCGATCGTCGTCTCGTTGAAGGCATTGCGCACGTCGGGACGGTTCAGGGTCACGGTGGCGACATTACCCTCGATGACCAGCTTTAAGGTTTCAAATTCCATGGTCTTCTCCCCTTACATGCGGAATACGCCGAACTTCGTATCCGGGATCTCGGCGTTGAGCGCGGCCGACAGGCCCAGGCCCAGCACCATGCGGGTGTCGGCCGGGTCGATCACGCCATCGTCCCACAGGCGCGCGGTGGCATAGTAGGGGTGGCCCTGGTGTTCGTATTGATCCTTGATCGGCTGCTTGAAGGCCGCTTCCTCGTCCGCGCTCCACTGCCCGCCCTTGCCCTCGATGCCGTCGCGCTTGACGGTCGCCAGTACGGAAGCGGCCTGGTCGCCGCCCATGACGGAAATGCGCGCATTGGGCCACATCCACATGAAACGCGGAGAAAACGCGCGGCCGCACATGCCGTAATTGCCGGCGCCGAAGCTGCCGCCGATGATGACCGTGAACTTCGGCACGGCGGCCGTCGCGACGGCGGTGACCATTTTGGCGCCATTGCGGGCGATGCCCTCGTTTTCGTATTTGCGGCCCACCATGAAGCCCGTGATATTTTGCAAAAACACGAGCGGGATCTTGCGCTGGCAGCACAATTCGATGAAATGCGTGCCTTTCAGCGCCGATTCCGAGAACAAGATGCCGTTGTTGGCGATGATGCCGACTTTGACCCCATAGATATGCGCAAAGCCGCAGATCAGGGTGGTGCCGTAGCGGGCCTTGAATTCGTCGAAATCGCTGCCGTCGACGATGCGCGCAATGACTTCGCGCACGTCGAACGGCTTGCGCGTATCGACGGGGATCACGCCATACAGTTCTTGCGTCGGATATTTCGGTTCGACGGACTCGCGCAGCGCCATCTGCTGCGGCTTGGTGCGGTTCAGGTTCGAGACGATGGTGCGCGCCAGCGACAGCGCATGCAGATCGTTCTGCGCCAGGTGGTCGACCACGCCGGACAAGCGCGTGTGCACGTCGCCGCCACCCAGATCTTCGGCCGTCACCACTTCACCGGTGGCCGCTTTCACCAGCGGCGGGCCGCCGAGGAAAATCGTGCCCTGCTCCTTGACGATGATCGATTCATCGCTCATGGCCGGCACGTAGGCGCCGCCGGCCGTGCAAGAGCCCATCACGACGGCGATTTGCGGAATGCCCTTCGCCGACAGATTCGCCTGGTTGTAGAAGATGCGGCCGAAATGGTCGCGGTCGGGGAAGACGTCGTCCTGGTTCGGCAGGTTGGCGCCGCCCGAATCGACCAGGTAAATGCAGGGCAGGTTGTTCTGGTCGGCGATTTCCTGGGCGCGCAAATGCTTTTTCACCGTCATCGGGTAATACGTGCCGCCCTTGACGGTAGCGTCGTTACACACGATGACGCATTCCTGGCCCGAGACCCGGCCGATGCCGGTGATGATGCCGGCGGCGGGCGCCGCATCGACGCCCTTGGCGTCCTGGTACATGGCGTAGGCCGCCATCTGGGAAAACTCGAGGAAGGGCGTGCCGGGATCGAGCAGCATCTGCACTCTGTCGCGCGGCAGCAATTTGCCGCGCGCCAGGTGCTTGGCGGCAGCCGCTTCGCCGCCGCCGGCCGCGATCTTTTCCACTTTGTCGCGCAAATCGTCGACGATGGCTTGCATGGCCGCGGCATTGGCCTTGAAATCTTCACTGCGCGGATTGAGTTTGCTTTCGATGTGCGGCATTGCGGTTCCTTTTTATTATCGCCCGGTCTCTCGGGTCGCGCTATTCGGGAAAACTGCCGTCGAGATAAAACCAGCGCATGCCACCGTCACCAGCTTCACGCACGAAGCGGCTCACTTCATGCAGGCGGTGCACACGGCCGTTGACCTTGTAGCGGGCCACGAATTCGACGCTGTCGCGGTTTGTCTCTTCGGTTTGAACGTCTGATTCTGCTTTACGTTGACGTAAACGTAAAGCAGATTTTACCTCAAGTCCCAGCCAGTGGACTTTTTCTTCTTCGGCAAATAAAGCATCGGTGGGACGGGTGCTGGCATGCCAGGTGGCAAGCAGATACGGTTCGTCGCGCAAGGTAAACGCCGTGTAGCGCGAACGCATCAGCGTTTCGGCCGTGGGCGGCAAGGCGTCGCCCGCGATATACGGGCCACAGCAGCTGGCGTAGGAGGCGCCGCCACAGGGGCAGGCGGCAGATGTCGAGGGTGTGAGCATGCGCTGGTAAATAGGGGAACTGAAAAGTTCCGCAATTATCCGCCATAACGGCGGCGCCGGTCGCCGCTGCCGCCGCTCCGCCTATTTTTGAGGCGCGAGGAAGTCCAGCGCGAACGGCGGCGCCTTGCCGGCCATCAGGTCGGCCAGGATGCGCGCCGTGCCGGCCGCAAAGGTAAAGCCCAGCGGGCCATGGCCCACGTTCAGCCACAAGTTCGCAACTTTGCTGGCGCCCACCAGCGGCGCGCTGTTCGGCGTGGCGGGGCGCAGGCCGGCCCAGACCGTGGCCTGGTCGTAATCGGCGCCGTGCGGCATGGCTTCGCGCGCCAGCCGCGTCAGGCCGGCGATGCGGCCCCAGTCGATACTGTTGTCGGCGCCCACCATGTCGACCATGGCGGCCACGCGCAAGTCGCCACCGATGCGCGCATACAGTACCTTGCGCTCGAAATCCGTGATGCTGATCTCGGGCGCGCGGTGCTGCGCGCGGATGGGCGCCGTCAGGCTGTAGCCCTTCAACGGATACAGGGGCAGGTAAATGCCTGCCGTGGCGGCCAGGTCGCGGCTCTGGATGCCGGCCGCCAGCACGTAGTGATCCGCTTGCAACAGGCCCAGGCTGGTGTCGATGCCCGTGATCCTGCCCTTCTGCGTGACGAGGCGGCGCGCCTCGCCTTTTAACAAGAGCGAACAATTCGGGTGCTGTAGCAGGCGCGCTTCCAGCGCCAGGCAAAAGGCGTGGCAATCGGCCACCGCTTCGCCCTGCGTAAAGATGCCGCCCGCCAGGGAACCCTGCAAGGCGGCCAGCGCCGGTTCGCGCTGGACGGCTTCCAGCGGCGACAGGACGACACGCGCCTCTTCCGACTCGGGCCGCGCCACGGCACGCTGGAAGATGGCGGGCGAGCGGTAGACGATGAGCTTGCCCGCATCGCGCCGGGCATACGCTTCCGGCGGCACGGTCAACTCCAGTTGCGCCATGCCGGCGCGGCTCCATTCTCCCAGTTGCAGCAGCTTGGCCGTCGTGCGGGCATTGCTGGCGCTGTTGCAATTGCGCAGGAAACTGGCTATCCAGCGCCATTGGCGCCAGTCGGCCTCGGGGCGGAAGCGCAGCGGACCGTCTTTCTGCAGCAGCCATTGCAGGGCTTTGAAGGGCACGCCCGCGTCCGCCAGCGGCGCCACATAGCGATAGCTGAGCTGGCCGCCGTTGCGGTAGCTGGCGGCGATCGCCACTTGTTCATTGCGTTCCAGTAAAGTGACCTTGTAGCCGGCCTCGGCCAGCCACCAGGCCGATGTCAGACCGACGACGCCGCCGCCGATGATGATGACTTGTTGCTGCATGTTGCCTCGCTGCGTTGCGCTCCCATGGTGCGGGAGCATTCGGGAAGAGCTTAGAGGCTGGCCGCCAACGCAGCCAATGAAACATCATGGTGCAGCCATAACTTTCAGGAATGCACCATTTCAATGCAAGGACTGATTGTTCTCCATCGCACCATGGTATAGCGCGGTGAGTATCCGTTCCTCGCTGCGCCCCATGGCGGAATACGTGCCTGGATACTGCTCGGGATCGCTGCCCGTGCCGCCCACCAGCATCACCATGCCGTTTTTGTTCTGGAAATCGAGCACGAAGGCGGAGACGAGGCCATATGCCTCGCCCAGATGGCCTACGGCCGTGAAGCTGGCGCCTTCGACCAAGCCGTTGCCCTGCCCCGCCACCGCATCGAATTGCTGGTTGCCAAGGCCCCAGGCGCGGTACAGGCCCCGCTCGCTGTCGCCATTGCTGGCATCGGGCGCCAGCTGCCATTGGCGGCCAAACATCAAGGCGATGCTGGCCGGCTGCAACAGCTGCTGATGTTGGTAGCGGCCACCGTCGAGCAGCATCTGCATGACCTTGCCCAATCCCGCGGCGGAAATGCGCAAGCCGCCCGTGGGACTGAAGACGGTGGCGTTGCTGCCGATCACATAGTTGGCCAGGCCAGACGGTGGGCGTGCATGAAAATCGTCGGCCTGCGCGATCCAGGGGCCTTGCGGCTGCCAGGTTTCCGTGTCCAAGGTGCGTTTGCGGTACAGGGTGGCCGTGTTTGCCACGTCTTCCTCCGGGAATGCGGCCGGGTTGTAGCCGCCGCGCACGTCGAGGGGATCGAGCAGCAAGCGCCGCATCAGCAGGTCGAAGCGCTCGCCCGTGACTTTTTCCATCACCGTGCCGATCACGCCCCAATTCAGGTTGGCGTACGTAAAATAGCGGCCCGGCGCGGCAGCCGCATCCCACATCGTATCGCCGCCGGCCGTAAATACGTCGCGCAGGCTGTGCTCAGGGCCCCAGGAATAGCCGCCCGCGTCGCGTAGCGAGGAAGTGTGGCTGAGCAGGCTGCGCAAGGTCAACGGTTGCTGGGGGAAATGCGGGTTGCGCAGGGAAAAGCCCAGATAGATGCCCACGTCCTGATCCAGGCTCAGCTTGCCCTGCTCGACCAGCCGCATCAACCCCAGTGTGGTCATCATCTTCGAAACCGAGGCGATGCGGAACAGGGTGGCCGGCGTCACGGGCAAGCTGTCCGCCGGCGTGGCACCGATGTGCCGGTAGCCAAATTGTTGCTGATATGACACTGTGCCGTGGCGTATGGCCAGCACGGACAGGCTGGCCAGCGGGTGGGCCGCATCATCGACGATGGCCGATAGCGTGGCATCGAGCGCGCGCTGCTGGTCCTTGCCGCCACCGGGCGGGGCGGCCAGTGCGCTCCAGGTCGTGCCCAGCAGCAGCAAGCCCAGCAAACCCGTCATTTTATTGTGCATGTTTCCCTGTTCACGGCGTAGTGGAGGCATCGCCAGCATAGGGCGGGATGCTTCACGACGCCAATGAAAATTGCTTATTTATCTATAATGCAAAGCTATACGTACGGTAAAACATTGTTTTTTTAAATGTATAACCGTTATTTATGGCCATTTTCCATTTATTCATGGGTGGACGGGCTACGCACAAGCGCCATCGCTATTACACTAGGAGGACAAGGAGAACTGTATGAGCCAGACCAGCGTAGAACTCAAGGTCGATTTAAATGACAATTCGCCTTTATATATGCAGATCGCCCGCAAGCTGAGCGATGACGTACGCAACGGCCGCTACCAGGTAGACCAGGCCCTGCCATCCGAACGTACCCTGTCCGAACTGCTTGACGTATCGCGCGTGACTGCCCGCAAGGCCATCGACCAGCTCGTCGAGCAAGGCCTCGTCGTGCGCCGCCGCGGTTCGGGCAACTATATTGCCCCGCGCATCGAGCAGCCGCTGTCGAACCTGTCGAGCTTTTCCGAGCAGCTGCAGCAGCGCGGCTACCGCCCCGGCTCGCGCTGGCTCAAGCGCGAAGTCGTCATCGCCAGCAGCGATGAACAGCTGAGCCTGGGCCTGGCGCAGAACACGAAAGTGGCGCGCCTTGAGCGCTTGCGCCTGGCCGACGACGTGGTGATGGCATATGAAGTGAGCGTGCTGCCGTTCAGCGTGGTGCCGGACCCGGACGCCATGGGCGACTCGCTGTATGAGTACTTGAGCAGCATCAAGAAGGCCCCCGTGCGCGCCTTGCAGCACATCCGCGCCATGAATGCGACGGACGTGCTGGCCAAGCAACTGGGCATCCCCGATGGCCAGGCCGTGCTGTTCATCACGCGCATCGCCTACCTGGAGACGGGCGAAGCGGTGGAACTCACGCATTCGTATTGCCGCAGCGACCATTACGATTTCGTGGCGGAAATGCGCCGCGCGCCATAAACTTACTGCTGGATCAGGCGGATCATGGATTCCGCCACGCCGACGGACGACTCCCAGCTCATGCCGGTTACCAGCCGGCCATCGACCTCGACGTGGCTCTTGCCGCTGGCGCCGTGCCTGAAAATGCCGCCCTGGCGCTTGATGCTGCCTTCCGCCGAAAAGGGATAGGCTTTGTATACCGGCGATTCCTTGTTGAGAAACGCATCGGGGAACGAGGTGAGCACCTTGCCCTGGATGAGGAAAGTACCGTCGCTGAGCTTCAGATTCTTGATGCCCTCGGTGCCATGGCAGATGGCCGCGATCACCCCGCCCTGCTGTTCATAGATACGCAAGGCGATGTCCTGCAGCGGCTTGTTGTCCGGGATGCCGACGATGGCCGCGCCGCCGCCGACGAAAGCCATGCCCGCATACTCGTCTGCCTTGACCTCGGCGACGGGTTTGGTATGGGCCAGTGCCCACATGAAATCACTGTCGTACAGATGCTTCTTGAGCAACTCGTCCGACGTGACGATCATTTCCAACGGAACGGCGCCACCCTCGGGACTGACGAAGTCGACCGCGTACCCTGCTTTGCGAAATGCATCATAGGTATAGGCAAGCTCGGGAAAATTATTGCCTGCGTTAACTTTTGTGCCGGGATATTGATGCACATTCGACACGACCAGCAGCACCTTGCGTGCGTGGCGTGCCGCTGGCTCGCGATGGGCCGACTTGCTGACGATCTTCCAGTTGCCGGCGATCTTTTTCAAAAGGAAGACATCCACATAGCGGACTCCTTGTGCGGGAATGTGGATCTCGGCCTTGGCGGTGGCTACCTTGCCGTTCACCTCCACCTTGATCAGCCGCCCGTGGCGCCCATTGAATTGCCCTTTTTTCTCGTCGCTAAAGAGTTTGGCGTATTCGGGACCGCTCAACTCCCATTCCGCATCGTCTTTGCCGTCCAGATAAAGGCGGGAATTTGCATGGAAGGCCTGCTTGATCTCGTCCTGCACGTTGAAGCTGGTGCCATGCAGATACCAGCGTACGGTTTCCTGGATGGCATGTTCGTCCTGGTCCGCGGTGGCGGCGGCGCTGACGGCGGCGATGCCAAGCAAGCAACAGGCGAGTACTGTTCGCACTAAAAACTGGATCATGGTTTTACCCTGCATGAAGAATTTCGTTTATCGGAGCAACGACTATTTCAGATCGCTGATGGTCGATAATTTAGCGAAGCGCAGGGGAATGGATGTCGCCAAACAGGATGTCAGACTCCGGAATGGCGATTCCGGAGCGGTTTTACGCGGAAACGGCCCTGACGGCCTGGCCGGATTGGGCCCGGAAGCTGGCGGGAGTCTGCCCAGTAACTTTCTTGAAGGTCGAGTAGAAGGTGGAACTGGAATTGAACCCGCAGCGCTCGGCAACGGTATCCATGTTCAGTTGCGGCCCGCCCGTCAATACCTGTTTCGCTTCGGCGATACGGTATTCGTTGACGTAGGTGTTGAAACTCTTGCTCAGCTTGTCATTGAGTACCTGCGATACCTGCGCCTGCGTGCATCCCGCCCGCTTGGCCAGTTGGGCCAGGGTCAGATTCGGATTCAGATAGGATTGTTGCTCGCTCATCTGTTGTTCCAGCGCAGCGAGCACGGCAAGCGCATCGTCGTGCGTCAGGCGGCTATGTTGGTACTTCTGTTTTGGCTCGGCAGGCGTCGAGGTTTCTTTTCTCAGCAGAAAAACCATGACCGCGACGTGCAGCGAGAAGGTGAACGACAAGGCACCGACGATATAGGACGTGAACGGCGTGCTCGCGTACGCCGCCAGCATGACGCAGCTGCCTGCAAAGACGCTCAGCAGGAGCACGTTGCTGGTCGCCATCCGCTGTCCGTCGTTCAACCATGCCCGGCGCCTGTGCCAGAGCAGTCTGGCGGCCGCCAGCAGGTAGCCTAGCCAGAACACATGAATGGCATGACTCGACAGGTTCCACACAGAACGATACGCGGCATACGGAAAGGCAACGCCAATGCCTATCAGCAGGAAGGACAAGCCGAGATGCCAACGCCATTGTTGCCCGGCAGGCAATTGTCCGAGCCCGGCCAGAAAAGCGCGCACATAGAGATAGGTCAAGGGGCCGATCAGCAGGCAGGCCGACAGGCCCAGTTGGCGGAATTCGAGTGCGATCACCGGGTTGAAGAAGAGGAAGGCAGATTTGGCGGTGCGTACCCCGACGGCCAGCAGCAATGCGCCGAGCATGCAGTCGGCGAGGCAGCGAGGCCGGCGGCTGAAAAAATAGACGGCCAGGAAAATGCCGTTGATGGCGCCAAGGGCGCTAAACAGGAACAGCAATTGGCGAGCGATCATGGAGATGTCGTTGATGTTGGCGTCGAACCCAAGTATAGACACAAACGGGAGCGTATCGAAGTACATGTAGTACACCGCGTTCCTGCACCAGCCATAAACTCCTGTTATGCCCGCCCGCCAACCTTTCATGGCTGATATTGCTCGTTGGTATTAAACTGGTTTCACCTTCAACCATGTTCTGAAATCATGTTGAAAACTGAAACCCCGAGCCGGCGGCATCCGGATCTGGACCTGTATCCGGTGGAGCAGCTGGTGGCGGCGCTGGTCGATGACCAGTTCTGGGCTGTCGAGGCCGTGCGGCTGGCGTCGCCCGACATCGCTGCCGCCATCACGGCCGCCCTGCCCCGCATCGCGGCCGGTGGACGGCTGCTGTATGTGGGGGCGGGCACGTCCGGCCGGCTTGGCGTGCTCGACAGCGTTGAACTCAATCCCACGTTTTCCTGGCCGCCCGAGCGGGCCGTCGCCATCCTGGCCGGCGGCGCGGGCGCCATGTTTACGGCCGTCGAAGGCGCGGAAGACGATTTGCAGCAAGGCGAGGCGGATTTACTGGCCTTGCAGCCGCAAGCAAATGATGTCGTGATCCTGCTGGCCGCCTCCGGCGCCACGCCGTATGTGCTGGGCGCCTTGCTGGCCGCGCGCCAGGCGGGCGCCTTGACGATAGGCATCGCGAACAATGTGGATGCCCCCGTGGCGCACGAGGCGCAATGCGGCATCGTGCTCGACACGGGTACGGAAGTCATATCCGGCAGCACGCGCCTGAAAGCGGGTACGGCGCAAAAAATCACCCTGAACACGATTTCCAGCGCCCTGATGGTCGGTTTGCACAAAACTTACGGAAACTTGATGGTAGACTTGAAGCCGACCAACGCCAAGCTGATCTGGCGGGCGGTGCGTCTGACCATGCACGCCACCGGCGCCAGCGAAGTGCAGGCCAGGACCGTGCTGGAGCAATGCCACTATCACGTCAAGGTGGCGATTGTTGCCTTGACCAAAAAAATCAACACAAACCAGGCACAGGCATTGTTGGCCGGCGCGAACGGCAGTGTGCGGGCGGCACTGGCGGCGTGATCCAATGGCGCGGCATTCTTCTGTCTGGGAGACAAAGAAGGATGTATGGAGCTAGTGAAACAAACCGCCGCGGCGCGCGCAAATAAGCCGTCAAATAAGCCGTGGCTGTGGATCCCTTCCCTGTATTTCGGCCAGGGTATCCCCTATGTAGTGGTCATGACCTTGTCCGTGATCATGTACAAGAACTACGGTTTCAGCAATACCGATATTGCCCTGTACACGAGCTGGTTGTACTTGCCATGGGTCATCAAACCCCTGTGGTCGCCCTTCATCGATATGTACCGCACCAAGCGTTTCTGGATCGTCGGCTTGCAGCTGGTCATCGGCGCCGCGCTGGCGCTGGTGGCCCTGACGACGTCCTTGCCGCACTTTTTCCAGATCAGCCTGGCCATCTTCTGGCTGATGGCTTTCAGTTCCGCCACGCATGACATTGCCGCCGACGGCTTTTATATGCTGGGCCTGGAAGAGCACCAGCAGGCAGCCTTCGTCGGCGTGCGCAGCACTTTCTATCGCCTGGCGATGATCGCCGGCCAGGGCGGTCTCGTGTATCTGGCCGGCTATTTGACGCATGCGACGGGCAATGTGCAGCTGGCCTGGTCCGTCGTGTTCGCCATTCTGGCGGGCCTGTTCATCGCCCTCTTCCTGTACCACTATTTTGTCTTGCCGAAACCGAAGGACGACCGCCCCAGCATCCAGGGCGCCGGTGTTTCTCCCTTGCAGGAATTCATCGCCACCTTTGCTTCCTTCTTCAAGAAGAAGGATATTTTCGTCATCTTGGGCTTTTTGCTGCTGTTCCGCCTCGGCGAGGCGCAATTGCTCAAGCTGGCTGCGCCATTCCTGCTCGACCCCGTCGCCAAGGGCGGCCTGGGCCTCAGCACGGAACAGGTGGGCCTCGTCTATGGCACCATCGGCGTGATCGCCCTGACCCTGGGCGGCTTGCTGGGAGGATTCATCATTTCCCGCTTCGGTTTGAAACGCTGTTTGTGGATCATGGTGCTGTCCGTCCACCTGCCCGACCTGGTCTTTGTTTACCTGGCCACCGCCTTGCCCAGCAGCATTTATGTGATCGCCGGTGGCATTGCGTTGGAGCAATTTGGCTATGGCTTCGGTTTCGCGTCCTATATGTTGTACATGATCATGGTCTCCGATGGCGCGCATAAAACGGCCCATTACGCGATCTGCACGGGTTTCATGGCCCTGGGCATGATGTTGCCGGGCATGGCCAGCGGCTGGATCCAGCAAATGCTAGGCTACCAGCACTTCTTTATCTGGGTCTGCATCGCCACCATTCCTGCTTTCATCATGGCCGCGCTGGTCAAGATCGATCCCGAATTTGGCAAGAAGGCCGAGGCCTGATTCTTTTGAACCGTGCGCCCGCATGGATGGCGGGCGCACAGTAAAATGCCCGCACCGATAGACCTGCGCTTCACCACTGCAAGGAATTGTTTTGTTGTCTACTTTCAAAAAACGCCTGGGCGCCAGCGCCGGCGTATTGGCCGCGTTGGCCACCGCCACATTGCTCAGCAGCTGTACCAGCACCAGGATGCCCTCCGCAGTGACGCCGGGCGCAGCGGGTTTGCCAGCCGTGCCGCCCGTGCAGCACATCACGGGCGAAGTACCGCCGCCGGCGCCGCGCGAATTCCGCGCCGCCTGGGTCTCGACGGTGGCCAATATCGACTGGCCCAGCCGCAGCAATTTGCCTGTCGCCAAGCAGCAAGCGGAAGCGCTGGCCATTCTCGACCGTGCCAAGTCCCTGAATCTGAACGCGATTGTGCTGCAAGTGCGCCCTAGCGCCGACACGATTTACCCGTCGCAGCTGGAGCCGTGGTCGGAATACCTGACCGGCAAGCAAGGCCAGCCGCCTCTGCCCCTGTATGACCCGCTGGCTTTCTGGGTAGCGCAGGCGCATGCGCGGGGCCTGGAATTGCACGCCTGGTTCAACCCGTATCGGGCCCGTCACGCAACGGCCAAGTCGCCGCTGGCGCGCGACAGTTTCGCTTCCACCAATCCGGCGTCCGTCAAGCAATACGGCCGCTACCTGTGGATGGACCCGGGCGACGCCGCCGCGTCCAAGCACACGACGGACGTGGTGCTCGACGTGGTGCGCCGCTACGATATCGATGGCGTGCACATCGACGATTACTTTTACCCGTACCCGATCGATGCGCCTGGCGCCGGCGCCGGTGCGGAAACAGCCGCGCTGGACGCGGGCAATGGCGGCGCCAAGCGCGAACTGCCGTTTCCCGATGAGCCTTCCTGGCAGCAATATCTGCTGGCCGGCGGCCAGCTGGACCGCGCTTCCTGGCGCCGCCAGAACGTCAACCAGCTGATCGAGGCTTTGTATACAGGCATCCACCGCGAAAAGAGCTGGGTGCGCTTTGGCATCAGCCCGTTCGGCATCGGCCGTCCGGACCGCCGCCCTGCCGGCATCGTCGGCTTCAGCCAGTACGATAAATTGTATGCGGATGCGGAATTGTGGCTGGCCAAGGGCTGGCTCGATTACCTGTCGCCGCAGCTGTACTGGCCCGTGGCGCAGGCGCCGCAAGCGTTTGGCGTGCTGCTCGACTATTGGCTGGCGCAAAATCCGTATGGCCGCCACGTGTGGCCAGGCCTGTACACCAGCCGCATCGACAATTCCGCCAAGTCCTTCACGCCGCAAGAGATCATCAAGCAGATCGAAGTGACGCGCACGCGCCCCGGCGCGAATGGACAAGTGCATTTCAGCATGGTGCCCCTGATGCAGAACCGCAAGGGTGTCAGCGAGCAACTCAAGGCGAGCGTGTATCAAAGCCCTGCCCTGATTCCCGCCACGCCATGGCTGGGCAAGGAAGCACCGGGTACGCCCGTGCTGGCTCTGCGCCGCGATTCCACCAGCCTGAACATCAAATTGACGGCGGGCGGCGGCAAACCCGTAGCGCAGTACGCGGTCTGGGCTCGCTACGGCGAAGACTGGCGTTTTACCGTGGTCACGGGTGTGCAAGGCGAGCTGACCCTGGTTGACGATGCCATTGGTAAAGTCAATGCGGTGGTGGTCAGCGCTGTGGACCGCCTCGGCAATGAAAGCCCCCGCGTCACCGTGCGCGCACCGTTTACGGTCGCCGCCAAGTAATTGTTGAACTTTCTTCGCTAGTCCATAACCTGCAGGCATGAAACATGCGCAAGCTTTCATGCCTGCAAGCTCCGCTTGGCTTTACACTCATGCCATGATTTCCTTCCCTGCAATCAATACTGACATGGCCGTGCTCGGGCTGGGCATCGACGCGGGCGGCACGCAAACGCGCTGGGCTTTGGCTGGCGCGGATGGCGCCATCGTGGCGGACGGCGCCGTGGAAGGCTTGTCTGCCTTGCAAATGAGCAGCGATGCGGGCCGCGCAGCCGTGCACGCCACGTTTGCGAAATTGTCTCAGGCTGTGCTGGCCGTTGGCCAGCCGCGCGCCGTGGCGGCGGGCTTGACGGGCTTTGGCGGCGACGATGTGACGCTGGCGCACATGCTGGCGGAGTTGCTGGCGCTGGACGCCGACGATGTCCGCTTGGGCAACGATATCGATATCGCCTATCGCGACAGTTTTGAACCAGGCGAAGGTTATCTGGTCTACGCTGGCACGGGCTCGATTGCCGCCTGGATCGATGCGGATGGCGTGTTTCACCGTGCAGGCGGGCGCGGCGTGCTGCTCGACGATGGCGGCGGCGGTTACTGGATCGCGCGCGAAGCCTTGCGCCACATCTGGCGCCGCGAAGACGAGGCGCCTGGCAGTTGGCAAGCGTCGCCCATGGCCGAGGCCGTGTTTGCGCAACTGGGCGGCAGCGACTGGTCATTGTCGCGCGCCTTCATGTATGGCCAGGACCGGGGCGCCATCGGCCGGCTGGCGCTGGCCGTGGCCGCCAGTGCCGATGCCGACCCGCTGGCGCTGGACATCTTGCAGCGCGCGGGACAGGAACTGGCGCGCCTGGCCCTGGCACTGGTATCTCGCCATGGTCCGCGTCCCGTGGTGCTGGCCGGCCGCGCGGCGCAATTGCACCCGGCCATCGCGTCAGCCATGCGCGCCGCGTTGCCTGTATCGTTGACGATGGAACAGAAAGTTGCCCGTCCACATGACGCGGCGGCCAGGATAGCCGTCAAGGCGGCGCTCAATACACAGGCCAATACTGAACATTTTATTAACCCGAACATGGATATTTCATGAAAAAAATCGCCCTCGCCCTGCTCGTGGCCCTGCTCTCCGCCTGTACCACGCCCGCGCCGCACCTCGACCACAGCTTGAATGCGCGCAGCCAAAGCCCGCGCGTCAAATTCATCGTCATCCATTACACGGTCAGCGACCTGCCCCGCTCGATCAAGATCCTGACGGAACAAGTGGTCAGCAGCCATTATTTGCTGACGGACACGGACAAGCCGAAGTTTTACGTGCTGGTCGACGAATCGCGCCAGGCCAATCACGCGGGTGTGAGTAACTGGAAGACGTATACACAGTTGAATGTCAGCTCGATCGGCATCGAGATCGTCAACCCCGGCTACAAGGACACGCCGGAAGGCCGCCTCTGGTATCCGTTTCCCCAGGCACAGATCGATGAGCTGATTCCGCTGTTGAAAGATATCCAGGCCCGCTACAACATCGCACCGGAAAATATCCTCGGCCATAACGAGATCGCCCCGCAGCGCAAACAGGACCCGGGTCCGCTGTTTCCTTGGCGCCAGCTGGCCGATGCGGGCCTGATCGTCTGGCCCGATGCGAACAGAGTGGCCGCGCAGCGCCTCATTTTTGAGCAGCAAGTACCGGACGCCGTCTGGTTCCAGAAAAAGCTGGCCCAGCACGGCTATGCGACGCCGAATACGGGTGTTTTCGATGAAGCGACGCGCAATGTACTGATCGCCTTCCAGATGAAATATCGCAACACTTTGTTCGACGGCACGCCCGACGGCGAAACGGCGGCCCTGCTGGAAGTGCTGACGACGCCGGCGCCAGCTGTTGTTGCAAAGTAGCATAGCCGTTCCAGCCCATGACTTTTTCTTATATGCTGAACGTTGACGGCCCAGGCGGCCACGGCAAGGTAAAGGAATAGCTCATGCGGCTGCGTCATATCGAAGTGTTTCACGCCATCATGCAAGTTGGCACCATCAGCGGCGCCGCCCAGGTGCTGCATATCTCGCAACCGGCCGTGACCAAGGTCTTGCAACATTGCGAGTTGCAGCTGGGCATGCCGCTGTTTGAGCGCGTGCGGGGCAAGCTGTACCCGAAACCCGAGGCGCACCGTTTGTTTGTCGAGACGGAAAAGCTCAACCGCGATTTATTGGGCATCCGCCGCCTGGCGGCCAGCCTGAAGGGCCATGCCGTGGAAACCATCCGCCTGGTGTCCACGCCGACGATCGCCATCAGCGTCTTGCCGTTTGCCATGACGGAGTGGCGGCGCGATTTTCCCCACACGCGTTGCCAACTGGCCACCCACCACACGGGCGAGATCGTCAATACCTTGCGCCTCGGTGAGGCGGACCTGGCCGTATCGCTGCAAGACCCGCGTCATCCGGGCATCGTGGCCGAACCGATCGCGCAGGGCGTCATGACGGTGATCGCGCCGGCTGGCACCTGGCATGCGGCCGATTGCGGCACACCGTTGACGGCGCATGGCCTGAATGGCGAGCTGATCGGCCATGCCGACAACGATCCGCTGGGTGAACTGGTCGTGGCCGCCTGTGAGGCGCAGGATATCCACCCCGTCTTTAGTACCGTGGTGCAGACCTATCAAATCGCCCGCTCGCTCGTGGAAGCGGGCGCCGGCATGGCCGTGGTCGATCCGTTTACGGCTGCGTCCGGTTCGCCCGAGCGGCTGCAGCGCCGTCCTTGGGCGCCGACGATACCGATCCAACTGTATTTATTGACGGCGAGCCACTCGCCGCTGTCGCATGGCGCGCGGCGCCTGGCCGACAGCATCGGCGTGGCGGCGCGCAATTGCCTGGAAAGAGGAGTCTGATGTCTGTTGCAAGTTTGCAATTGGAAGCGGTCGGCAGCGATCCGCAATTTCGCCACCTGAGCAGCATCGCCGGCATTGCCGTCGACTTGCGCTACGCCACGCCCGACAATTTCGTCGGCCGCGACTTATACAGCCCCATCGATTGCGCCTGGCTGCACTGCGATGCGGCCTCCGCCCTGGAACAGGCCGTGGCGTGGCTGGCCGAGTGGCGGCCCGACCATCATTTACTGGTGCTCGACGCCCTGCGCCCGCAGCGGGTGCAGCAGCAACTATGGGATGCGCTGCAGGGAACGGAGTTGCTCGGCTATATCGCGGAACCGTCGCGCGGCTCGATTCACTCGTTCGGCATGGCGCTCGACATCACCATCGTCGGGCCGGACGGGCAGGAACTGGATATGGGCACCGGTTTTGACGACTTGAGTGAGCGCTCGCATCCGGCACTGGAACTGGTGATGCTGGAAAGGGGAGAAATTACGGAGCAGCAAGTGGACAATCGCCGCCTTTTGCGCGAGGCGATGTTCCAGGCGGGCTTCTTTGGCATCAACAGCGAATGGTGGCATTTCGATTGCGGCGACCGGGCGCTGGTGCGCCAGACCTACACCCGGGTTCTCTGACTAGAAGACTTTCAGGCCCTTCAGCATCACGATCAGGATCAAGACGGGCGAGACAAAGCGCAGCAGGAACAGCAGCACATGTGCCAGTTTTCTGTTCTGCAACTGGCCGTGATTGCTGATCGCATCGATGAAATGGTCCTTGCCCCAGGCCCAGCCTGTAAACAAGGCGATCGCGATACCGCCCACGGGCAGGAAGATATTCGACGAGACAAAGTCGAACAGATCAAACATATTCAAGTTAAACAGCTTGAAGTCCACCAGGGTGCTGTTACTGAGCGCGCATACGGAACCGAGCACGGCCAGCAGCAGCATGGTCACGATGGTGGCCTTGGTGCGTGTCCAGCCAAAGCGTTCATGGAAAATCACCACGGGCACTTCCATCAGCGACAGCATCGCGCCCGTGGCGGCGACGGCGGCCAGGATGAAGAACACCACCATCAGCACTTGTCCCATGGGAATCTGCGAAAACACGGCCGGGATGGTGATGAATACCAGCGACGGTCCCGCGCTGGGCGCGAAACCGAACGTGAACACGGCGGGGAAGATGGCGATGCCGGCCAGCATCGATACGCCGAGGTCGGCCGCCATCACGCGCAAGGTCGTGACGGGGATATTCTGGTCATCGCGGAAATAGCTGCCGTAGGTCATCATCGTGCCCATGCCGACGGACAATTTAAAGAAGGCCAGGCCCATGGCTGTCAGCACGACGGAAGCCGTCAGCTTGGAAAAATCGGGACGGAAAAGGAAGGCCAGGCCCTCACCCGCCTTATCGAGCGACAGGCTGACCGCGCAGAGCAGGAGCAGCAGCAGGAACAGCAGCGGCATCAGTTTCTTGGCGATCGCTTCGATGCCCTTGGTCACGCCCAGCATTAATATGCCACCGATAAACAGCAGCACGCCCCATTGCCACAACAGCGATTGCAGGGGATCGCTGATCAGGGAGGCGAAGGCCGCTTCCGTCACCAGTTTGTCGTTGCTGAGAATGGAGCCGTCGATGGCCTTGGCAATATAGGCAAACACCCAGCCCACCACTTCCGAGTAAAACGCGATGATCAGGAAGGCGGCGATCATGCCGATGAAGCCGACCAGCCACCAGGGCTTGCCCTTCGGTGCCAGCTGCTCCATGGTCGAGATGGGATTGACCTTGGCCCGGCGTCCCAGGGTGATTTCCGCGATCATCACGGGCAGTCCCACTAATAAGGTAGCGAGTAAATAAATGAGCAGAAAGCCGGCGCCGCCATTGGCGCCTGTCAGATAGGGGAACTTCCAGATGTTGCCGAGACCGACTGCGGAACCGAGGGTGGCGGCGAGCACGCCGAAGCCAGTGGTAAAGCCAGCCCGTTTCAGGGTCAGGCCTGATCCTTGAGCTTGTTGTTTCATGGTGAATCTTCTATGGTGGGACGCGAATTTGCGCTGAGGGGGCGAAATTGTAGCAGTTGGCCGCAAATACCCGGGAAAAGCCTTGCTACTCCCGGGGCGCTTTGCTATAGTTCGCCTCCCCAATGAGACGCAGTCACTGCGGCAGTTGAGGATCACCGGAAACGGCGATGAGCAAGAAAAGAAGGAGTTGACGAAATGCTGCAAACGCTTCATACTCTTCCTTCTTCGCAGCTGACAAACACAACGCTTTGTCGATAGCGCGAAAGTGGCACCGAATACAGTTCTTTAACAATTAACAGTCGATAAGTGTGGGCATTTGATGTAGTGCAGCGATGATCTTCGGATTGTCGTAAAACTTAAAATATCAAATGTTCACAAGAAATAATG
>NZ_JBNYXU010000004.1:0-461055 GCF_051380835.1 Janthinobacterium aestuarii | reverse complement strand
CCGCCGGACTTGGCGACGGATTTGGTGTAGCCGAATTCCGTGTAGGCGTCGCACTCATTGCCCAGACGATATTTCATGGTGTTGCCACCCAGGCCGAAGCAGCCTTGCGAACCGCCGCCACCCGAGGTATTGCTGCCGGCGCCAGCGCGCAGGTAGCCGTGGAAGCCTTCGGCGTCGGATGGGTACATTGGATCGGCGGCAGCGGAACCGCTGGCGATGGCCAAGACGATGGCAGCTGGCAGTGTCTTCAACACGGCCTTCAACATGTTGCGATGCAGCATGGTAAGTCTCCTCAGTAGTTATTTTTTATCTAGTCATTCGTGGCCGAATGTACTGGCCAGAATTCTTTCCAGCAGGGACATAGTAACTATACTACGAACAAATATCAACATATTATGTTGTAATCCTACGACTACTCTGCGACACTTTATTTGCGTACCGACAGGCGGGTTGACTGCCCTGTTTTTTTTCCGCTGGCGCCACCGCATCCGGCACGGTGGACAGGCATTTGGGCAAGCACCCCGCATTTTTCGGCACGCGGCACGTATACGAATTAAAATCCTTGGTTTTTGCCATAACGACAGTGCGCGGCCACGACCGCGCACGCATACGAGACTAGGCACCGCCATGAAAATTGATGAAAAAATGGAAGTAGCAGGCAGCGATCCGGCGGAGCGTTTCAGTGAAGGCCCCCGCCTGCTGGCGGACATCGGCGGCACCAATGCCCGCTTCGTGCTGGAAACACGCCAGGGCCACCTGGAAGCGGTGGCCGTGCTGCCCTGCGACGACTACGCGTCGCTGCTCGACGCCATCACCGCATATATTGACAGCGACGAAGCGCGCGCCGCCGGTTCGGCGCGCGTGCGCCATGCGGCCATTGCCATCGCCAATCCCATCGACGACGACAATATCCGCATGATGAACCATCACTGGTTCTTCTCGATCGAGGCGATGCGCGCCGCGCTGGGTCTCGATACCTTGCTGGTGGTGAATGACTTCACGGCGCTGGCCATGGCCCTGCCCTACCTGCGGCCCGACCAGCGCCAGCAGATCGGCGGCGGCATGGCGCGCGCCGACAGCGTCATCGGTTTGCTTGGTTCGGGCACGGGCCTGGGCGTGTCGGGCATGATCCCCGCGGAAGACCGCTGGATCGCGCTGGGCAGCGAAGGGGGCCACGTCAGCTTCGCTCCGTGCGACCAGCGCGAGATGGACGTGCTGTCCTTCGCCTGGCGCGAGCTGTCGCACGTCTCGGCCGAACGCCTCGCTTCCGGGCGGGGGCTTGAACTGATCTACCGCGCCCTGTCCGAGCGCGCCGGCAAACCCGATGCGCCGACGCTGCTGGCGGCCGACATCACCAGCCGCGCCCTGAACAATGAATGCGACGTGTGCCTCGAAGCGGTGGACTGCTTTTGCGCCATCCTCGGCTCCATCGCCGGCAACGTGGCGATGACCCTGGGCGCGCTGGGCGGCATCTATATAGGCGGGGGCATCGTGCCGCGCCTGGGTCCCCTGTTCGAACAGTCGCAGTTCCGCGCCCGCTTCGAGCAAAAGGGCCGCCTGAACGAATACCTGGCGCAGATTCCCACCTTCCTGATCACGGCCGAACTGCCGACATTCCTCGGCATCGCCGCCATCCTGGCGCAAAAGCTCAAGCGCGCCCATACCGGCGCGCCCGTGCTCGAATCCGTGCGCCAGGCGCGCGGGCGCATGAGCCCATCGGAATGCAAGGTGGCCGACTGGGTCTTGAAAGAACCAAACGCCATGCTCACGCTGCCGATCGCCGAAATCGCCCAGCGGGTGGGCGTGAGCCAGCCGACCGTGATGCGCTTTTGCCGCTCGATCGGCGTGCAGGGCTTGGCCGACTTCAAATTGAAGCTGGCGTCCGGCCTGACGGGCGGCGCCATCACGGTGGCGCACTGCCACGTGGAGATCTCGGATTCCGACGCGGAACTGGCGCGCAAGGTGCTGGGCAATAATGCCTCGGCCGCGCTGGCCATGCGCGACATGCTCGACGTGAAAGCGCTGACGGCGGCCATCGAACTGCTGCGCGGCGCGCAGCGCGTGGAACTGCTGGCCGTGGGCAGCGCCCGCGTGGTGGCCGACGACATGCAGCACAAGCTGCTCAACCTGGGCATCGTCAGCAGCTTCTTTGCCGACCCGCAGGCGCAGGAAATGAGCGCCGCCATGCTGAAACCGGGCGATGTGGCGCTGGTCATTTCCCGCTCGGGCGCCCTGCCCGACCTGCTGCGCACCGTCAAGGTGGCGCAGGGCTGCGGCGCGCGCGTGCTGGCGATTACGGCCAGCGGTTCGCCGCTGGCCAAGCTGGCCGACGTTCTGCTGACCTTGAACCACCCGGAAGGCAACCTCAATTTCGTGCCCATGATCGTGCGCCTGCTGCAGCTGATGATGCTCGATATCCTGTCGGTGGGACTGGCGCGGCGCGACACGGCGCAGCGCACCAGCGCCGCCGAGCTGGACGAGGGTCAATTGCACGGCATGCGCATCAGCGGCAAGCTGAAATTCGGTGGTCACCTCGAATAAGGCGGCGCACGCCGCACCAGACGCCGCCAGCGGGGCCACCGTGCACGACGTGGCGCGCGTGGCCGGCGTGTCGGCCATGACGGTATCGCGCGTGATCAACGGGCGCGCCAGCGTCAGCACGGCCACGCGCGACAAGGTCGAGGCGGCGATCGCCAGCCTGCGCTATCAGCCCAACCTGGCGGCCAGAGCCGCCCGCACGGGCACCCTGCGCATCGGCCTGTTATACAGCAACCCCAGCGCCGCGTTTCTCAGCGAATTCCTCGTCGGCGCCATGGACCAGTGCCGCCAGGGCGGCGGCCAGCTGCTGCTCGAACGCTGCGAAGACCAGGGCAGCCAGCGCGCCGGCATCGATTGCCTGGTGGCCGCCGGCGTGGATGGCATCCTCGTGCCGCCACCGCTGTGCGATTCGCCCGCCGTGCTGGCGCAACTGAACCAGATGGGCATCCCCGCTATCGCCGTGGCCACGGCGCGCCCCTCGCCCGGCGTCTCGGCCGTGCGCATCGACGACTACGAAGGGGCGCTGGCCATGACGCGCCACTTGCTCGCACTGGGCCACCGCGACATCGGCTTCATCGAAGGGGACCCGGCGCACACGCCCGCCCTGCTGCGCCGCCAGGCCTTCGAGGACGCCATGCGGGAAGCGGGCTTGCAGGTAGCGCCGCACAGGGTGGCGCAAGGCTATTTCACGTATCGATCGGGACTGGACGCGGCGCGCCAGCTGCTGGCGCACGCACCGCACCCGAGCGCCATCTTCGCCAGCAACGACGACATGGCCGCCGCCACCCTGGCCGTGGCGCACGGCATGGGCTTGCAGGTGCCGGCGGAATTGAGCGTGTGCGGTTTCGACGACACGCCCGTCGCCACCACCGTCTGGCCCGAGCTGACCACCATCCACCAGCCCATCGCCGACATGGCGCGCGCCGCCGTCAGCCTCGTCATCGACGAAATCCGCCAGCGCCGCGCCGGGGAAACGGCGACGGCCACGCATCATTTGATGGCGTTTACCCTGATGGAACGGGCGTCGACGGGACGCGCGCGCTAGGCACGCGCATCCATGGGGCTCAGGCCTGCATGTCTGGCAGCTCGATTTCCGCCTTGCGCGCCGCGATCTGGCTACTCATGGCTTGCAGGTCGATTTCCGCATCGCGCGCGCGCGGGAAAATCTCGCTCTCCTCTTCCAGCACGTGGTGATCGATCTGCTCGGAGAGCACCTTGACCTTGGCGTCGTACAAGTCTTCGCCGGGCGCCATGGCGACGATTTGCGCGATCAATTCCTTGGCCGATGCGTGCTCGACGATGGCTTCATCGATCAAGTCTTCGTTCGAACGGCTGGCCTCGCGCACGGCAGGATAGAAAATTTCTTCTTCCGCCATCGCATGCTTGCTCAGTTCCTCACAGATTTTCAGGGCCAGCTTGCGCTTGCTGACGAGCGAACAGTCGCTGAAGCCCTCATACTGTTCGAACAGTTCTTTCACGGTTTGATGGTCTTGCGTCAGCAGCTCGATCGCGTCCATGTCCGGCATGCCTGCCTGTGTTTGGGAAACGGAAGCTGCCTGAGGTGATTGGGTGGCCATGATGTTGTCTCCAAATGTCAGCACGAAGTAGACATTGTAGACAGTGCCCTGCGGTAGCCATGTAGGAGCATTGCTTGCAACAAGGTAGGCCAAGCGTAAATGCGGCTACCTTGTTGATGCAGATCAGGCCAAGCCTGACTTAACTGACGACCGTGCGTGTCTCGAGCGACTGCACCAGCTCCACCGAAGGAGGCGCTGCACCGGCGGCCAGGCAGGCACCCGCCCCGGCCGCGACGGCAAAGCGCAGGTGCTGGCCGCCGTCGGCATCCGGGCGGTACATCAGGCTGTACAGCAAGCCGCCGATGCTGGCGTCGCCCGCCCCCACCGAGTCGACCACCTCGATGACGGGCGGCGCCGCCTGCCATGTCTGCTCGCCCCGGTACAGCGCCGCGCCCTGCGCGCCGCGCGTATACAAATACGTGGCGTGCGGATTCCAGCTGCGCAGCATGGCAAACGCGCCATCGATGTCGCCGTGGCGGAACAGCCCGACCAGGTCTTCATCGGACACCTTGATCACGTCGGCCAGCTCCGTCATGCGGCGCAGGGTCGCGTCATAGCGTTCATCCATCATGATGCGGAAATTCGGGTCGTAGCTGATCTTCACGCCAGCCGCCTTCAGTTCCTGCGCCAGCGTCACCAGCTTGCCCGCCAGCGGTTCGCGCGCCAGGCTGATGCCGCCGAAATGCACCCATTGCGCGCCCTGCATCCAGCCGGCAGGCAAGAGCGCCGCGTCGAAATGCAGGTCGGCGCTGTCGTCGCCGATGAAGTAATACGTGGGCGGATGCAGTTCATGCACGATGGCCAGCAGCGGCGACTTCGCATGGCGCTGCAGGAAGCGCATGTCCAGGCCCGCCACGTCGGTGGCAGCGGCCAGCGCGTCACCAAAGACGTCGCGGCTGACGGCGCCCGCAAACGCGCTGGGCACGCCCAGGCGCGCCATCACGCGCGCCACGTTCCAGGTCGAGCCGCCCACCTGGCTGCTCCAGGTGTCCGGACCCGTGCGCAGCATGTCCGTCAGCGCTTCGCCAGCCGAGACAAAAGTTGGAAAAGAGGTGCTCATGCCGCACCGCCAATCACGTTCAGCACTTCATAGCAGGCGCCCATGGTGTGGTAATCGGTCTTGCCGGCCGGACTTTTCTCGTTGCTGATTTTTTGGTTCTCGGGCGTCAAGATGCGGTACCAGGCGCCGTGTTCATGGTCGACGAAGTGCTTCCAGCTGTAGTCCCATATCTTGTCGTAGCTTTGCCAGTAGGCGTCGTCGCCCGTGCGCGCGGCCAGCACGGCGGCTGCGGCGAAGCTTTCCGCCTGCACCCAGAAGTATTTGTCGCCATCGCAGATTTCATCGTGCGGGCCGAAACCGTAGTGGATGCCGCCATGCGCGCCATCCCAGGCCCTGGCCAGGGCCGTGTCGTACAGTTCGCGCGCGCGCGGCAGCAGCCAGTCGGAAGGACCGGCCATGAACTTGGCGTGCCGCTCCATGATCAAGAGCAGCTTGGCCCATTCCGTGAAGTGGCCGGGCTGGTAGCCCCACGGACGGAAGATATTGCTCTTGTCGTGCAGGTTGTAATCCCGGTCGATAGCCCAGTCGGGCGTGTAGTGTTCCCAGATCATGCCGTGCGCCAGGCCCGCCTGGCGCACGGTGATGTTGTGCGCCAGCGTTTCCGCACGGTGCAGATAGCGCGCCTCGCCCGTCGCTTCGAACGCGGCCAGCATCGCTTCGCACGCATGCATGTTGGCGTTCTGGCCACGATAGCCATCCAGAGCAGACCAGTCGGCGCTGGCCACGTCCGCGTACAGGCCGTGTTCGGACAGCCAGAAGCGCTGTTCCATCAATTCGAACGTTTCGTCCAGGTAGGCGCGCGCTTCCGGCATCCCCGCCTGCAAGGCGTGGGCATAGGCCAGCAGCACGAAAGCCAGGCCGTAGCAGTGGTTGGCGCCGTCTTCTACAGTCTTGACGCCGTCTTTCCATGACAGTTGCCAGGCGTAGCCGCCCGTGGCCGGGTCGCGGTGCGCGTCACGCAAAAAGGCCACGCCGTGGCGCAGGGCCGCCTGGTAATCGTCGCCGCCGAAACGGCGGTACGCCATGGCGTAATTGAAGATGAAGCGCGTACTGCTGACCAGGTGGCGCGTGCTGGCGTCGTACACCGTGCCATCGTCGAGGAAGAAATGATAAAAGCCGCCGCTGGGGTCAATGGCGCGCGGGTGATAAAAGTGCATCGTGTGCAGGATATGCGCTTCGAGCATCGCCTTGGAGCGGAAATCGGGATTCATGGTTCTCTCATGATATTGTTATCGATAACAATGATGATAGCATGCCGTTTCCGCGCCGTCATGCCCGGTCAAGGCGTCTTGGCCAGCCTGAGCTTTTCACGCCACAGTGCGGCCTGCGCGGGGTCGGCCGCCTGTCCCAGTTCGCCCTTATCGTACACCTTGACCAGCCGTTCGATGGCTTCAGCATCGCCCTGCTTTGCGGCCAGCAGGTACAACGCGAACGGTTTAGGAGCCGGCCCTTGCCGGGTCGGGCCGCCACGGCCCTGCTCCAGCAGCCGCGCAAAGCCCGTCTGCCCCGGCGGGCTTTTGGCGATGGCCGCCATCTCGTACCAGCCCAAGGCCGCTTCGTCGCTCTGCGGTGCGCCCTGCCCCACCTCATACGAGTACGCGACATTGTTCAAGCCGGACGGATCGAGCGCCTTGGCCGACTTCATGTACCAGCCGAACGCTTCCTTGCGCTGCGCATCATCCTTCGCCGTCATCATCAGGCGGTAGCCGATTTCATTGTAGGCGGGGATGAAGCCATTCTCGGCGTAAAACTTCAGCCAGTGCAGCGCATGCGCCTGTTCTTCCGCGCTGCTGTGGATGTTTTCAAAGTGCTGCGCCACCATGAAGTTGGCCAGTTCCACGCCTTGCGCGGCGCCCTGGCGCGACCAGTATTCGCCCAGCTTGCGGTCGATGGCCATGCCCTGTCCCAAGGTATAAGCCACGCCCAGGAATGCCTGCGCCGGACCATAGCCGCCTTCGGCCGATTTCTTCATCCAGGCCAGGCCGGCGTCGGCATCGCGCGGCGTGCCCTCGCCCTCATGCAGCATCTGCGCCAGTTCCAGCTGGGCGGCGGTGTCGCCCGCTTCCGCAGCGATACGCGCTTTCTCGAAGGCGGCGACCTTGTCCAGCGACAGGTCGGCCGGGCGGTTGATCACGGCCTGCACCTTTGCGCGCATGTCATCGAGGCCGTGTGTGTCGAATTCGGCCAGCGCCGGATGCTGGCGCGGTGCTTTGGTGGCTGCCTGTTGCGCCAGGACGGGCTGCGCCAGCGCCAGGCTCAAGATGAACAACATGGTCTTCATTTGTTTTCCTTTTCAGCCAATTTGCCGCGCCATCCGGCGGCGTCTTCGGCATTCGCCTGTTGTCCCAGTTCGCCCTTGACGTACACATCGACCATGCGCCGTATGGCGGGCACGTCGTCGCTCCATCCCGCCCGTTCGTACCACACCAGGGCCAGCTTGTCCGACTGTTTCACGCCCAGGCCCAGTTCGTGCGCGCGGGCCAGGTTGCGCATGCCGGCCGGCTCCTTTTCACGCGCCGATCTGTCATACCAGTGGAAGGCCTCGCCGCGCTGCTGCTCATCGGTGGCGGCGCGCATCAGATGCTCGCCCAGCGCATTGTAGGCGGGCACAAAGTGCTGCTCGTTCGCCGCCGCCTTCAGCCAGGTGATGGCCAGCGCCTGTTCTTCGGCACTGCTGCCGCCATCGATAAATTCCAGCGCCAGGATAGTTTGCGCCAGTGCGTCGCCCTGCGCCACGCCCTTGCGCAGCCAGTATTCTCCCTGCACACGGTCGATGGGTACCTTGCCACCCACGGCATAGGCCAGGCCCAAAGCCGATTGCGCCGGCGCATAGCCGCCCTCGGCCGACTTGCGCACCCAGGCCATCGACTGCGCCGTGTCTTGCGGGGTACCGACGCCCAGCTGCAGCATGCGCGCCAGGTCCAGCTGCGCCTCCACGTCGCCCGTTTCCGCCAGCCGCCGGGTCTCGGCAAATTCGGCGATACTTTGCGGGCTATGGCTAGCCACATCCGCCCTGGCCTTGATGGCGATCAGCTGCAGGTCGAGCAAGGTGGGCGAGGTTTGCGCCAGGACGGGCAGCGGCAGCAGAAAAGGAATCAGACAGAGTAATTTCTTGGGCATGCGACGGTGTCGGAAAGAAGAAAACACGCATGGTAGCCGATGGCTCGCCAAGAAGGCGCGCACGGTACGGGAAGTTTGACAGGGCACACCGGCGGGCTTACATTGCACGGGCCCACCACTGATACAGGAACACTATGAACCATCTATCGAAAACCGCCCTGACCTTGCTCCTTGCCATCGCCGCAAGCGGAGCCGCCAGCGCCGCCGACACCCAGCTGGCCGGCTGCGCCGCCAAGCGCGAAAGCATCCGCAGCGAATTGCGCCAGGCCAAAGAACAGGGCTTGTCCGACAAGGTCGCGGGCCTCACGCGCGCGCTCGATGAAGTCAACGCCCACTGCCGCGACAGCACCTTGGTCGAACGCAACAACAAGAAAATCGTCAAGGCGCAGGCGAAAGTCAACCAGACGGAGCGTTCGCTGCGCCTGGCCCAGGAAGCCAATAAACAGCCGAAGAAGATCGCCAAGCTGGAAGGCAAGCTGGAAAAAGCCAGGGCCGACCTGGCGGCCCTGCAGGCACAACAACCTTAAGCTTTTTCGCCCAGCAGTTGATAAATGCTGGAAAAATCCAGCGCGCCCGATCCCGCCTTGCTGTGCAAACTGTATAAATTGCGCGACAAGGCGCCCAGCGGCACGCTTGCGCCGCTGGCCAGCGCGCTTTCCACGGCCAGGCCCAAGTCTTTCAGCATCAGGTCGACGCCAAAGCCGCCCGTGTAGCCGCGCGACGCGGGCACGTTTTCGGCCACGCCCGGGCACGGGTTGTACACGTCCAGGGTCCAGTTGCGGCCCGAGCTTTTTGCCATCACGTCCGACACCACTTTGGGATCGAGCCCATTGGCCACGCCCAGGCGTATCGCTTCGCTGGTGCCGATCATCAGTATCCCCAGCAGCATGTTGTTGCAGATCTTGACCGTCTGGCCGCAACCCGAGCCGCCCGCGTGGAAGATGGCCTTGCCCATGACGTCCAGATAGGGCCGCGCCGCCGCCAGCGCGGATGCTTCGCCGCCCACCATGAAGGTCAAGGTGCCGTTGGTGGCGCCCGCCGTGCCGCCCGAGACGGGCGCGTCCAGCATGGGCATGCCCTGCTCCTGCGCCGCGCGGCCCACCTGGTGTGCCGCCTCGGTGGAAATCGTCGAACAGTCGATCAGCAAGGTGCCGGGCCGCGCCTGCGCCAGAATGCCCGTGTCTCCAAGATACGCGCCGAGAACATGCCGGCTGGCCGGCAGCATGGTGATGACGATATCGGCGGCCTGGATCGCCGCCGCCTGGTCATCGGATACGAGGCCGCCGCCGTCGGCGAACTGCCGCACGCTGGCCGGCACCAGGTCAAAACCCGTCACAGCATGGCCGGCCCGCACGAGGTTTTGCGCCATGGGCAGCCCCATGTTCCCCAGGCCGATGAAAACGATATTGGTGCCCATGGCGTCCCCTTATTTCATCGAGATGGTGGTATTGACGCCGCTGCCGCCGTCGTCCGGGGCGAACCAGCGCGCCGTGACGGTCTTCGTTTGCGTCCAGAAGTACAAGGCCTGCTTGCCGTTCGGACCCAGATCCCCAAGTTTCGACGCGCGCGAGCCCGTGAAACTGAAGTAGGCGACGGGCACGGGAATGGCCACGTTGATGCCCACCTGCCCCACGTCGATCTCGTTCTGGAACTTGCGCCCCGCCCAGCCGGACGAGGTGAAGATCGACGTGCCGTTGCCGTTCGGGTTGGCGTTGATGAAGGCGATGGCCTGATCCAGCGTGTCCGTCTCGACGACGCACATGGCGGGGCCGAAGATTTCCTGCGTATAGACGGAGTTCGATGCGGCCACCTTCGAAAAAATCGTCGGCCCCATGAAGTTGCCGCCTTCGTAGCCGGCCACCTTGTGGCCGCGGCCATCGAGCAGCAGTTGCGCGCCTTCGTCCACGCCCGCCTGGATCAGATTTTCCGCCCGCTGCATGGCGGCCTTGGACACCATCGGTCCCAGGTCGGCCGTGCGATCGCTGCCCGGCCCCACTTTCAGCGCTTGCGAGCGGGCGACGATTTCCGGCAGCCAGGAGCGGGCCTCGCCCACCAGCACCACGACGGAATTGGCCATGCAGCGCTGGCCGGCCGCGCCGAACGCGGCGCCGATCAGGTTATTGATCGCCTGTTCCTTGTTGGCGTCGGCCAGCACCACGCAGTGGTTTTTCGCGCCCATCATCGATTGCGCGCGCTTGCCCGATTCGCTGGCGCGGCGGTACACATGCGTGCCCACATGGGTGGAACCGATGAAGGAGACGGCCTTGATGTCGGGATGGTCGCACAGCATGTTGACGACGTCCGCGCCGCCATGCACGACATTCAGCACGCCGGCCGGCAAGCCCGCCTGGTACATCAGTTCAACCAGGTACATCGACGAGGACGGATCCTGCTCCGACGGTTTCAATACAAAGGTATTGCCGCAGGCGATGGCGATCGGGAACATGAAGCACGGCAGCATGACGGGGAAGTTGAAGGCCGTGATGCCGGCGCCCACGCCCAGCGGCTGGTAGATGTTGTAGACGTCGACGCCGGTGGCCGCGTTTTCCGCAATCTCGCCCAGCTGCAAGGTGGCAATCGAGCACGCGTGCTCCACCACTTCCAGGCCCCGCATCACTTCCCCTTCCGCGTCGGGCAAGGTCTTGCCGTGCTCGCGCGTGATCAGTTCGGCCAAAGTCCCAATGTTTTCGCGGATCAGGTGCTGGTACTTGAGCATGATGCGCATGCGCGCCGCCAGCGGCGTGTTGCGCCAGGTCTTGAATGCTTCCTTGGCCGTGGCCACGGCCAGGTTGACTTCATCCGGCGTGGAAAACGGCACCTTGGCGACGATTTCCTGCGTGGCCGGGTTGATGACGTCGCGCCATTCGGTGCTGGTCGAAGCGTGGTGCTTGCCGCCGATGTGCAGGGGGACAGCAGGGACTTGGGTGAGGGCTTGGTTCATTGTTTGACTCCGTGATTATTTTTTAACGAGGTTGCACGCGGCCGCATCCATCGGCTTGAACGCCTGGTCGGCGGGGATGGTCGACAGCACTTTCAGGTAGTCCCACGCGCCTTTCGATTCGGCCGGGGTTTTGACCTGCACCAGGTACATGTCGTGAATCACGCGGCCGTCGGGACGGATGGAGGCGTTGTTCATGACGGCGTCCTTGATCGGCAGCTGGCGCATTTTGTCGGCGACGATCTTCGAGTCGTCGCTCTTGGCGGCCGCCACCGATTTCAGGTAGTGATAGACGCTCGAATACACGCCCGCCTGCACCATGGTCGGCTTGGCGCCCTTGTTGAGCGCTTCAAAGCGTTTCGCAAACGCGCGGCTGCGGTCGTCGTAATCCCAATAAAAACCGTCCGCGTAGACGAGGCCCTGGGCCGTGTCCAGCCCCAGCGCGTGCACGTCCGACAGGAACACGAGCAAGGCGGCCAGGCGCTGGTCCTTGCCGCTGCCGATGCGGAACTCGCGCGCCTGCTTGATGGCCGATACCGTGTCCGCGCCGCCGTTGGCCAGGCCGATCACCTGCGCTTTCGAGCCTTGCGCCTGCACCAGGAAGGACGAGAAATCGGAAGCGTTGAGCGGATGGCGCACGGCGCCCACGACGGTGCCGCCATTGCGCTTGACGACATCGCTGGCGTCCTTTTCCAGCGAGTGGCCGAACGCGTAATCGACGGTGACGAAGTACCACGACTTTTGTCCCAGCTTGGTCAGCGCCGCCGCCGTGCCGGCCGCCTGCGAATACGTGTCGAACATCCAGTGGAAGCCGTTCGGCGAGCAGTCTTCATTGGTCAGGCGCCCCGTGGCCGGGCCGCTGAACATGGCGATGCCGCCCTTCTCTTTCATCAGCTTTTGCACGGACAGGGCCACCGAGGAATTGGTCAGATCGGCGATGGCGTCGACCTTGTCGCGGTCTATCCATTCGCGCGCCTTGGAGGCGGCGATGTCGGCCTTGTTCAAGTGATCGGCCGACAGGATCTCGATCTTCATGCCCTTGCATTCGGCCTTCAAACAATCCTCGACGGCCATCTGGCTGGCGACGACGGAGCCGCGCCCGCCCATGGCCGAATACGGACCGGACATGTCGGTCAGGATGCCGACCTTGACGACGCCATCGGAAATCTGCGCGTGCGCGCCAAAGGACAGGGTAAGCGCCAGCGCGCCCATGGCCAGAACGGTTTTTTTCATGCGTGTCTCCAGGTGGATGGGGTTTTCTTATATGTGTAGATGCATTCTGCATGTGTAAAAATATGCGCTCAAGTGAAATTAATGCATAATTCCTTTGCAAAAATGCACAGAGAGGGTTTGCCATGCTCGATTGGGACAATGTACGGGTCTTCCTGGAACTGACGCGCAGCGCCGGCCTCGTCGATGCGGCGAAAAAGCTGGGCATCGACCACTCCACCGTGTCGCGGCGCATGCGCAAGTTCGAGGAGCAGGTGGGCACGCAGCTGTTCGACCGCAACTACGTGGGCTACCAGCTGACGCCCGAGGGCCATCGCCTGATGGAATACGCGGAAACCATGGAAAGCACGGTGTTTGCCGCCACCGAGGAACTGGGCGAACATAACCGGCTGCTGTCGGGCCAGGTGCGCCTGGGCGCCACCGAGGGCTTCGGCGCCATCGTGCTGGCGCCCCACCTGGCGCAGTTTTGCGGGCGGTACCCGCACATCAGCGTGGACCTGATCGCCGTGCCCCGTTTTGTCAGCCTGTCCAAGCGCGAGGCGGACGTGGCCATTTCCATCGAACGCCCCCTGTCCGGCCCGTACGTGGTGACCAAATTGTCCGACTACCGATTAAAACTGTACGCCACGCCAGCCTACCTGGCGCGCCACGCGCCGATCACCAGCGTGGCGCAACTGGCGCAGCACCCGATCATCGGCTACGTGGATGACCTGGTCTTCAGTTCGGAACTGCGCTACATGGACAACGTGGCGCCCGACTCCCTGCGCGCGTTTCGCAGCACCAGCGTGATCGCCCAGTACCACGCGGCGCGCGCGGGCCAGGCGCTGGCGATCCTGCCCTGCTTCGTGGCCCAGCAGTCGAACGAACTGGTGCCCGTGCTCGACGGCGAGATCGACCTGCTGCGCGCCTTCTGGATGATTTCTCCCAGCGAGCGGCGCAACATCGCCAGGGTCAGCGCCCTGTGGAATTACCTGCGCAGCGCCATCGATTTGAACCATGCCTACCTGATGGGCGAAACGGCCACGCCCAGCTGGCCAGCTTGAGCACGCTGCGGCGCGCTACACTGTCGCCACATACTAATAAGGAGAACGCCATGCTGATGGATGCGAACCAGGCCGTGCTGGTCATTGTCGACCTGCAAGGCCGCCTGATGCCGGCCATCCACGATGCGGGCCTCGTGCTGGCGCAAAACCTGCGCCTGGCAAAGATCGCCCGCCTGCTCGACGTGCCCGTGCTGGGCACGGAACAGAACCGCCAGGGACTGGGGCCGAACGTGGAAGAGATCGCCGCCCTGTGCGAACGGACCTTGCACAAGACGCATTTCGGCGCCTGTTTTGACGGCTTGCAGCAGATGCTGCCCGCCGGGCGCAAACAGATCGTCGTCACGGGGTGCGAAGCCCATGTGTGCATGCTGCAGACGGCCATCGGCCTGCTGGAGCTGGGATACGAGGTCATCATCGCCATCGACGCCGTCGGTTCGCGCCAGGGGGCCAGCCGCGACGCGGCGCTGGCCCGCCTGGGCAAGCTCGGTGCCCATCTGGTGACGGTGGAGATGCTGGCCTTCGAGTGGCTGCGAGACTGCAAGCACCCGCGCTTCCGCGACGTGCTGGCGCTGATCAAATAGCCATACTTTACGCAGGATCAAGCCCGACCGCTGCTCATTTGCTAGCTTGGTAACAGCGCCGCCATTCCGGGCGGCGCGCCGTCCACATCAGCAAGGGAGCCATCATGGCCTATATCCTGCGGGGCAAGCTATGCGGCTTGATCTGTGCCGAGTGTCCTGAAGCCTTGTCTCACGTCATCGTGCGCCTGTACCGGCCGCGCGAGTCGCAAAACGTCACGGCCCTGGCCATGGCCAGCGCCAAGGAAACCTTCGCCATCCTCACGGAAGAAGAGGTGCAGGCGAAAGCACCGTTCCTGCTGGCCGAAGCGCGCACGGACGAGGACGGCAACTACAATTTCACCTTGGCAGGCGATTATCAGGGCGAGGCGGTCGAAGTCGATATCCTGTGCCCTACCGTGCCGCAGTTGAAACCGGGGCCGAAAGACCCCGTGCCGCTGCAGTTTTCCATCACCACCATCCAGCCCCGCTGGCGCCAGGCAGAGAACGACTTCCTCGCCATCTGGGACTATTGCCTGCCGCAACGCTTCTGGTGCCTCGTGCGCGCCCGCTTCGGCGCCTGGACCATCTGCGGCCGCCTGCGCACCTGCGACGCTCCCCACGCGCCGATCGCCGGCGCCACCGTGCGGGCATTCGACGCCGACTGGCTGCAGGACGATGCGCTCGGCGTCGCGGTGACGGACGCCAGCGGGCGCTTCCGCATCGATTACCTGACGTCGGACTTCACGCTCACGCCCTTTTCTCCGTTCATCAACGTGGAATTCGCCAGCGGACCCGACGTGTATTTCACGGCGCAGCTGGGTAGCGTCACCATCCTGTCGGAAACGCAGGCCAACGGCCGCCAGCCGGGGCGCGAAAACGTGGGTCACTGTTTCTGCGTGGAATTGTGCTCGAAAGAAGTCTTGCCGCCCGACGTGGAAGGCGTGCCCCACTGGCAGCAGGTGGAAATCTTCGACATCCACCCGTTTCCCTCGCTGGCCGGCTTTTCCGCGCAAGGCTATGCGGGCGGCGCCGGCGCCTCGTATGTGTTCGCCGGCGGCGTGACATTGAAAGGCAATTGCCCGCTGCGCAACAGCGTCATTCCCGCCAACCCGCTCGAATACCGCTTCCTGATCGGCGAATGGTCCTGGCCCGGCGGCAGCGACGACCCGGCCGCCATCCCCTCGGTGGCGCCCGCCAGCCTGGCGCCGTTGACGCAAATCCTCGGCACGCATGTCGGCTATGTGTTTTATACGAACGGGCTGGGCCTCGGCGATTCGGCGCCCGTCATCATCGATGCGGGCGATTTGAAGCCGGGCGGCTGGATACGGGTGGACGGCAAGCCCGTCACCGTGGACATGCGCGACGGCACGACGGCCATCGTCAACGTGGCGCCCAACATCTTCCTGCGCACGTTTGACTTGCTGACCGTGAATACGCCGGCCATCACGAGCCTGCATCCGGCCAAGCTGCCGGGCGGTTTGCCCATCCTCGACGCGGGCCGCAGCCTGACGGCGGCCGAGAGCGAACCGATACGCCGCTATCGCCTGGGCTTCGAAGTGCGCGACGGCGTCAGCATGGCCCTCGTGGCCACGGACGGGCTCGATTCCATCGTCTTCGACAACTCGCCCGTCATCGTGGCGCTGGACCTGGAAGAGCTGCGCAGCAATGCCTGCAACCCCATCGCGGGCGGCCTCGTGCATATCCTGTACACGATAGACCACCCGCATCTGCGCTTTTTCAATGTCACGATTTCCAACAACAACGGCATCACGCACCCGCCGCCACCGCTGCCAGCCGCCAGCTTCACGCCGCCACCACCGTCCAGCAATTATCTGTTCCGTGGCGGCGCGGGCGGGCTTCACCTGTCGGGCAACAATGGCGGCTTCCCCGTCAACGTGGCGCTCGATCCGCCGTGCGCCTACCGGGTGGCCATCGGTTGGCAGACGCGGCATTACCTGGCGTCGCCGCACAGCATTGACCGCCTCTACTGCAAATAGGCGAGCTTAGAAGTAGCGCACCCAGGCCTGCTTCGACGTGCGCTTGTAATTGGCGAACGCGCGGCAAGGAAAGTACAACACGGGCATCAGAGCCAGCGCGATCAGCCACACTTGCCAGATGTGCTCGACGCCATAGCGGGCGCCGTGATTGGAGCCCAGCACGGCCGTCAAGGTAGTGCCGATGAGCAGCAGCAGGTACAGGTGCAGCAGATAGTAGAACATGGGCGCGCCGCCAAAGGTGGCGCAAGCGCGCGTGAACCAGTTATCGACGCTTTCCAGCCAGGCCATGCCCAGCAAGCCCAGGCCCAGAGTGAACAGCAGGAAGTCCAGCGACGGCGGATACTTGGTGAAGTTCAGCACGCTCATGGCCGTGCGCAAGGCCGTGTCGCCGGCCACCCACGGCAGGTTTTCACCGTAAATATTGAAGCCGCGCAGCACGGCCAGCAGCAGCAAGCTGCCGCCGCCCAGCGCCAGCAGCAGGCGACGACGCCGGTCGGCAGACAATCCCCGTGCATACAGGGGCCCGGCCGCATAGCCGAGCACGATGACGCCTATCCATGGCAGCAGCGGATAACTGACCTTGATCTTCATGGCGCCATCGGCGACCAGATAACCGCGTTGCAGCAGCACCGTCAGCAGATAGTAGCCAAGGCTGCCCTCTTCCGCGTGCAGCCAGGTAAACAAATGCTGTCCCGCGATGATCGCCACGCCCAGCACGAGCAGCACTTTCAGCGGCAGCTTGTGCAGCACGGCCAGCGCCATCATGGCCAGGCCGATGACCCAGATCACCTGCAGATACAGGATCGCCGGCGTGAAAGTGCCCATCCAGGCAAAGTTGACGAACACCAGTTCAAGCACCACCAGCAACAAGCCCCGCTTGAACAAAAAGCCGCTGGCGCTGCGCGGACCGGCGGCCGGATGCGCATACAGCCAGGCCGACAAACCCGTCAAAAAGACGAACATGGGCGCGCACACGTGGGCCGCCAGGCGCGTGAAGAACAGGGCCGGGTCGACGTGGGCAGCATCCATCGGGTCGCCCACCTGGTGGTGCAGGAACACCGTTTCGCGCACATGGTCGAACAGCATGATCAGCATGACGAGGCCGCGCATGACGTCGATGACGGCGATGCGGGCGCGCAGGGTGGCGGGGGAAGTCAGGGAAGCAGTCATTTATTCATTTTTAATGTAAGGGTAAGAGTAGCGTGCGTACCCCAACGGCAGAAACTGGGGTCGGACCTTAAGGTCCGCCCCCCAGCACTTTGCTGTTGGGTAAATACATCAAAACCTGTAATGCGCATTCAACGTCACCGTACGCTCCGCCCCCGGCGCCACCCACAGCTGGCTATAGGAACTCGCATAATAGCTGCGGTTGAACAGGTTTTCCACGTTCAGGGCCAGGCGCAGTTTGGGGTTCGGCGAGTACGATGCCAGCAGTTTGGCCGTCGTATAGGCCGGCAAGGTAAATTTGCTGCTGACGGCCACGTCGCCCGGGCGCTCGCCCACGTATTGCACGCCGCCGCCCACGCTGGCCGTGCCCGTGCCCAGCGCGAATTGCTGCGTGGCCAGCAGATTGGCGCTATGGCGCGGCACGTTGGCGAAGCGGCTGCCCGTTACGATCGTATTGTCGCCGCGCGTGACGGTGGCGTTGGTGTAGGCATAGGCGCCCGAGACGCGCAAGCCGCGCGCCACTTCGCCCGATACGTCGAGCTCCAGTCCCCGGCTGCCCACCTCGCCCGCCGCGATGGCGAAGTCCGTGTTGGCGGGATTGGTCGTCAGCACATTGCTCTTGCGGATGTCGTACACGGCCACGGTACCCGTCAGCTTGCCCGTTTCCAGCTTGGCGCCCAGCTCATACGAGCGGCTGCGCTCGGCCGGGAACGCCTGGTTGGCTATGCTGATGCCGCTGTTGGGCCGGAAACCCTTGGCCGCGCTCGCATACAGCGACCACGCTTTCGACGGCTGGTAGACGAGGCCAGCGCGGGGGCTGGTAGCCGACAGCGACTGGCGGTTGCTCACGTGCAGGCGATTGTTCGTCACGTCCTGCGTGTAGCTATCGTGGCGCACGCCGACCAGCGCCTTCCATTGCGCGCCCAGGTCGATCTGGTCCTGCGCATACAGGCCGCGCGCCCTCTGCCCTTCCTGCGTATCGATGGACAGGGCCAGCGGATCGGCCTTGCCGCCGTACACGGGATTGAAAATATCGATGGCATAGGCATTCGCGGCCGAGGGATTGCGGCGCAGCTGCACCCGGTGGTCGTCGAAATGATAGGCGTCGACGCCGGCCAGCACCTCGTGCGCCAGCGCGCCCGTCCTGAACTTGCCCAGCACCTCCACGCGGGCGGAGACGTCGGTGGCCGAGAAATCGCGGTGGCGGCGCTGGCGGTTCAAGGTGCGGCCATCGGCCAGCAGCCTGTTCGCCTCGGTCGAATAACCGCGCAATTCGCTGTCGCGGTAGGAAGCGCCCGCCTGCACCGTCCAGGCGTCGGAAAGCGCGTGGTGAATGAACAGCTGCTGCCCCAGCGACTTGACCGTCATGGGCCCGTCGCCCGCCTCGCCCAGGAAGCGCGACACTGGCACCGCCCCCAGCCTGCCATTCACGGCGACGACGCCGCGGTCGAATGGCGCGCGCTGCCGCACGGCTTCGATTTCATACGACACGGTCGTGTGCTCGCCCAGCAGCCAGAGGAAGGAGGGAGAAAACAGGCTGCGCTCGACTTTCACCGTATCGCGGAAGCTGTGCCCCTCTTCATGCGCCGCGTTCAGGCGGTAGGCGATGGTGCCGCTCAAGGGTCCCGTCAAGTCGACGGCGGCGCGGCGCGTCTGGAAACTGCCGAGCGAGACATCGGCACTGGCTTCGGGCGCGAACTTCGGCTTTTTCGTCGTGATGTTCACCGTGCCGCCCGGCTCGCCCCGACCGTACAGGGCCGACGCGGGGCCTTTCAGCACTTCCACGGCCTGTGTATTGCCGCCGTCGCGCATGCCGTTGTAGCCGCGGCTGGAACTGAACCCGTTGACCATGTAGTCGGAGCCGAAATTCGGGTCGCCCGTGAAGCCGCGCATGGCGTAGCTGTCCCACAGGCCGCCCAGCGGGCTTTGTTTTGCAATGCCGCTGGCCAGGTCCAGCGCGCCAGCCAAAGTCGTCACGCCCGCGTCGCGCAGCAGGTCGCCAGTCAGCACGCGCACGCTTTGCGGCAAGTCCATCAGCAAGGCATCCGTCTTGGTGGCGCCCGTGGCGGACAAACTGCGGTAATGCTGGCGCTCTGCCTTGACGGTGACGACGTCCTGCGCGTCGGGTTGGTCGGCGGCAGGTTCGGCGGCCAGCGCCAGGGGGCTGGCGGCGGCCAGCAAAAGCGCCACGGGGCGGCGTAAAAACACGGACATGGGATTCCTGAAATGGGCAATTCAATGCAATAGGCTTGCATTATAATTGATAATCAATTCTCATTAAAGTCTTCATCAAACATCTGCGCCAAAAACTCCACGAACACTTGCACCTTGGCCGCGCGCAGCTGGCGCGGGTGGAACAGCGCCCACAGGTCCGGCCCGCGCGTGCGGAACGGTTGCAGCACGGGCACGAGGCTGCCCTCACGCAGCGGCTGCTGTACGGAAACGGACAGCGCCTGGACGATGCCGCAGCCGGCCTGGGCGGCGGCAATCATCGACTCGATATGGTCGAAGGCCAAGGCGGCCGGCGGCGTGTGCGCATATGCCGCATCGCCCTTCTCTCCCGCCTCGGCCTGGAACAGCCAGGGCCGCACCTGGCGCGATTTCGGATACAGGAAATGCAGGCAGGCAAACTGGGCCAGCTCCTGCGGCGTGCGCGGCAGGCCGTGCCGGGCAACAAAGGCGGGCGAGGCGCAGCACAGGTAATCCATGTTCAGCAGGCTGCGCGCGACCAGTGACGAATCCTGCGGTTCGCCGATGCGCAACATCACGTCGATGCCCTCTTCCACCATGTCGACCAGGCGGTCGCTGACGGTCAGGCGCAGGGAAATGTCGGGATAAGCGGCCATAAAGCGGGGCAAGGCGGGCGCCACCAGGTTGCGGCTGATGCTGCTGGGCATATCCACGCGCAAGCTGCCCGAGGGTTTCCCTGCCGCTTGTTCAAGACTGGTCTCCAGCGCCGCCATATCGGCCAGCATCTGGCGCGCCTGTGCGTGGCATTGCTGGCCTTCGGCCGTCAGCGACATGCTGCGCGTGGTGCGCTGCAAGAGCCGTACGCCAAAGTGTTTTTCCAGCGCCGCCACCTGGTTCGTCACGGACGAGGTCGAAATACCGAGGCGCTGCGCCGCCTTGCTGAAACCGCCCGCCTCGACCACGGCGCAAAACACCTGCATCGCTTCCAGCCTGTCCATGCATTCCCCTCCTGTTTGACTATGATTATCCACGATATCGAAATAGTGCATGGGGCCGCGTCCCGTTTTTCTTTGTGCCGGCCCCGCCTAGACTGGGGCATCAACCACAGGAGAACCCCATGCAAGCCCTCGTCCTCACCACCTTTGCCACCCCCATGAGCATCGAAAACGTTCCCGTGCCGCAGCCCGGCCCCGGGCAAGTCCTCGTGCGCATCGCCGCCAGCGGCGTCAATCCGCTCGACACGAAAATCGCGGCCGGCGCCGCCCCGCACGCCCGGCCCCGCCTGCCCGCCATCCTCGGCATCGATGTGGCCGGCACAGTGGCGGCCGTCGGCGATGGCGTGACGACTTTTCATAGTGGAGAAACAGTGTATGGCATGGCCGGCGGCATCGGCGGCATCCAGGGCTCGCTGGCCGAGTACGGCGTCTTCGATGCAGCCCTGCTGGCGCCCGTGCCGCTTGGGCTGAGCATGCGCGAAGCGGCCGCCCTGCCCCTCGTCTTCATCACGGCCTGGGAAGGGCTGGTCGACCGCGCCCACGTGAAGGCGGGCGACAGCGTGCTCGTGCATGGCGGCGTGGGCGGCGTGGGCCACATGGCCGTGCAGCTCGCCGTCGCCCTTGGCGCCACGGTGTATGCCACGGGCAGCGCCGCCAGCCGCGATGCCATCGAAGCGCTGGGCGCCCGTTTCATCGATTACCGGACCAGCACGGTGGACGACTACGTGGCCGAACATACTGGCGGCGCCGGCTTCGACATCGTCTACGACACGGTGGGCGGCGGCACCCTCGACGCCAGCTTCCAGGCGGCACGCCTCTACGGCGGCCACGTCGTCAGCTGCCTGGGCTGGGGCACGTTCGCGCTGAGCCCGCTGACGGCGCGCGCGGCGACGTACTCGGGCGTGTTCACCCTGCTGCCCCTGTTGAGCGGTGAACATCACGCGCGCCATGGCGCCATCTTGCGCGAAGCCAACAAGTTAATCGAGGCTGGCAAGCTGCAGGTGCGGCTCGATCCACGCCGCTTTACCTTGCACACGGCGCACGATGCGCACGCGGCGCAAATCGACGGCAGCGCGCGCGGCAAGCTCGTGGTGGAGGTGCAGGATTGAACGCGGGCTTGTTACTTGCAAGCGGAAACGTTAATATGCAAGAATAAACTTGCATATTAACGGGACTCTTGATGCGTGAAAATCTGGAAAAACGGCTGGCGCAGGGGCGCGACAACGCGCTGCTGCGCTTTGGCCTGGGAGATGCCTGCCTGAAAGACCATGACGCCGAGCAAGCGGCCCTGCATCTGGCGCAAGCCACCGTGCAACAGCCCGGCTATTCCGCCGCCTGGAAACTGCTGGGCAAGGCCTTGCACCAGCTGGGCCGCCTGGACGAAGCGCAGGCCGCGTGGACCACCGGCGTGACAGTGGCCCAGCAGCAAGGCGACTTGCAAGCCGTCAAGGAAATGACAGTGTTCCTGAAACGCCTGCACAAACAGCGCCAGACGGCAGAGTAAAAAAATTAATGCACATGCGCGGTGCCCTTGGCATCGAGAGGCGCCGCTTCGCCCCGCTCTTTCGCCAAGCGCTTGGCCAGCAAGCCGCCCGCTTCGGCCGCATAGGCGCGGCAGGCGTTGGCGTCGATCAGGGGATTGTCCGAGCCGCTGCGCCTGGCGGCCTTGCCCAGCACGTCCGTCGTGCCCGGATGCACGGGGATGATGATGTCGCATGGCAAGGCAGCCACCTTGGCGATGCTCGCTTCGAACGAGGCCGAAATATCGGGCGTGCCGCCTTTGCCCGCGCCTTTGCCCGTATAGCGGAAATCGCCGCTCGCATATGGGTTCAGGCTATCCGCATACACGACGTCCAGGCAGCGCTGGCCTTCGCACGACGTCCACGTCCACGTCGTGCCGCCGGGGGTGTGGCCCGGCGTCATGTGGGCCGTCAGGGCCAACGGTCCCAGCTTGACGGTATCGCCCTCGGCCACCACGCCGACCTTGCTCACCTTCGCCACATGCACGACAGGATTGGCCTGGTACTGCGGATCGTCCTTGCCATTGGTGCCGCTTTGCAGCACCGGGGCGGCGGCCGCGCTGGCCATCACGGTGGCGCCGCTGGCCCGCTGCAGCGCGGCGATGCCGCCCGCATGGTCCCAATGGGCGTGGGAGTTGAGGATGTATTTCACATCTTCGATACGAAAGCCCAGCGCCTTGATGTTCGCCACGATCAGGGGCGCCGATTGCGGCAGCGCGCCGTCGAGCAGGATATGGCCCTGCGGACTCGTCACCAGCACGGCGGATAGCCCACCCGTGCCCACATACCAGGTATTGCCAAAGACATTGAATGGCTTGACGGGCGCGTTCCATTCCTTGCAATTGTCGCAATTAACCGGCTTATCCTGCACAGTCGCCGGCGTCTTCGCCTGCACCGTACCAGCCGCCATGGTCGCAACCGTAGCCAGCATCAACTTCGCCAATAGTGTCATCTTCATCTCCAGAGTGTAAAAAAGAAGGGCGCCCGCACTGGCGCGCCCGGGGGGGTATCAATACATGCGGCCGGTCCTGTCGGCCAGAGTGTCGCGGATGTGTCCGGCGTCAAGCGAGCGCCGCTGCGCACCGTCGGCGTCCAGCAGTACGACGGTGACGTGCTTGCCGCCGCTGCGCATGCGCATGCTCAGGCAGCTGCCCGCCTCGTGGCTGCTGCCCGTCTTGGACAGCACAATGTCCCAGCCCTTGCCACCGACCAGCGGGTTGGTGTTGTGCAAGGTGCGAGTCTTGCCATTGACGGCCACGCTCGCTTGCGGATGGCTGGTGATGCGCGCAATGTCCGGATAGCGCGCGGCGGCCGCGACGATCTTCGCCACCTCGCTGGCCGTGGACGTATTCGCCGGCGAACTGCCGACGGGGTCCAGCAAGGTGGTGTGGCGCAAGCCCAGGCTGCGGATCTTCGCCTGCAAGGCCTGGTGAAACGCCGCGCTGCCGCCAGGATAGGTGCGCGCCAGCGCGGCGGCGGCGCGGTTTTCGGATGGCAGCAGCGCCAGTTGCAACAGCGCGCCGCGCGACACGGCCGCGCCATCGGCCAGCAGGCTGTGGCGCTGCAAGGACACATCGCCGTCGGCGCGCACGATGCGCAGCTGTTCATCGGGGTCGAGGCCCGCATCGAGCACCACCATGGCCGTCATCAGCTTGGTGATCGAGGCGATGGGCACGACGGCGTCCGCGTCTTTTGCCATCAATACCTTGCCGCTGGCGTCATCGAACACCAGCATGTGTTTGGCGCTGACGGGCAAGTCCAGCATGCCGACGGCGGCTGCGGCCAGGGTCGCCCCGCTGACGGCAGGCTTGCCCTGCGTCTGCAGCAGCAAGGTGGCGCAGGCCAGCAGCAAGGCGGGCACGGCCATCTTCCAGCTGCCGGTATCAAGGCCGGGTGTCATCAAGCGTTCGATGCGTGTGAGCAATGCCCCGCCCCGGGCCGACATCAGCAGGCCGGCATGCTGCGGCGCGGCAGTGTGCAAGGACAGCGCATGCAGCGCCGTGGCCAGCTGCTGCGGATCTTGCAGCGCTTGCGCGGCCAGGGCATCGGCCACCTGTTCGCGCTCGGCCCGCATGCGCGCCGACAGCCACCAGACAACGGGGTGAAAAAACAGCAGCGCCTCGGCCACGCTTTGCAGCAGGTTGACCAGGTAATCCCAGCGCCGCACGTGGGCCAGTTCATGTGCCAGCAGCGCTTCGAGCAAGGCGACGGGCATGCCGCTCAGCAAGGCGGCCGGCAGCAGGATGACGGGGCGCCAGAAGCCCACGGTCACGGGGCTGGACAGGCCCGCATGCAGCTTCAGCGGCGGCCGCCGTTGCAAGCCCATGCGCTGCGCCAGCGCATCGAGGCGCGCCTGCCAGACGGCCGGGGCCGCCACTGCCTGGCGGCGCAGCTTGCCGACCCACGCCAGACCCAGGCACAGGCGCAAGCTCATCAGGCCAACGCCAGCGCTCCAGGCCAGCACCAGGGCCGGCATCCACGCTTGCAGCGCGGCGCGCCAGGCAGGCGGCGCGGCCATCGGCAACTGGGCCAGTGATGTGCCCGACAGCAGAGACAACAGGTGGAGCGAGGGAATACCCAGGCACAGCAGCAGCGCCAGCGCGCAGACGGCGTAGCGCCAGCGCGCGCTGGCGTGGCGCAGCAACCACAGCAATACGGCGGAAACGGCGCCGACGATCACGCCCTGCCAGACGAAATACAGCAAGACCCAGCCCAGCGCAGGGACAAGCTTGCCCAACTCAATGCCCAAGCCCATGTCCAGGTTCATGGCGCGCCGCCATCCTTGCTGCGCAGGATTTTTTCAATTTCCAAGCGTTCCGCGTCGCTCACGTGTTCGCGCAGCGCCGTCAGCACGAGCGCCTTGCCGGAACCGGAAAACACCTTGCCGATCAAGTCCTTGAGCAAGCTGGTCTGTAACTTTTCCTGCGCTTCGACGGCAGCATACAGTTGCGGACGCTGGCTTTCATCGCGGCTCAGCAAGCCCTTGCCATGCATCAGCTGCAACTGGCGCAGCACGGTGGCGTAACTGGCGTCGGCACGCTCGGCGGCCAGGGCGTCATACACGGTGCGGGCGTCGGACGGGCCGCGCTGCCACAAGATGCGCAGCAGGTCCAGTTCGGCGGCCGTGGGATGGGGAGTGGAGGTATTTTTTAACATGCCGCCAGAATACCGATTCTAGAACTCAATGTCTAGAACTTTTTTTCTAGTTCGTGAAAAACTAAAATTCGCGCGAGCGGTCGAACAAGTCCAGCAAGGCCGTCTCATCGACGAGCGCCGCACCCTGCCCGCCCAGTTGCTGCCGCAGCTGTGCCAGCAGTTCCGCCAGCACCGAGTAGATTTCCTCGCGCTCGACCGTCTCGATGATGCTTGCCCGCCGCTCGATCTTGTTGAATGCATCGACATAGGCGGCGACCATCGCCTCCAGCGCGGCAGCGGCCGCCGTCGCGTCCATGGCGGCATCGATGCCGCGCGTCACGGCCAGCATGTTCTTGTAGGCCAGCGCCGCCTTTTTTGCATACGCAGGAGAAATATGTTCGCGGCCATCCCAGTCGCGGAAGGGGTTGAGCAGGTTGTCCGCCAGCCATTCCGGCTTGCGCGCCTTGGACACCGACAAGTCCAGCCCCAGCGCCGCCGCCCTCTTGTAGCCGGTCTTGATGGCCTTGGCCACATCAGCAGGCAAGCTGGTCAGCCACAAGGCCGATAGCTGCGGCAATTGCGTGGCCGATGGGAATTCCTCCGCCGTGTAACCGAACAGGTCATAGGCGGTGAACATCCGCAGCTGGCTCAGCTGCGCCAGGCTGGCCATCTGCGACGCCAGCCCCGGTTTGCCCCAGATGCGCAAGGCCGTCAGATGGGGAAAGCGCCGCGCCACTTGCGCCAGGTCAACTTCCTTCATGCTGACCAGCGACAGGCCGCCCAGCTGGCCGAGGCCGTGGAACGGCGCCAGCGTCTGCGTGCACTGCAGTGTCAGATGGCGGCCATCGGCGCCATCGTCGATGCGCAGCGCCGGCGATGGCGCGCCGCGCAACGCGAGCAAGCTCAAGCCTTCGTTCAAGACCAGGCTGGTAACGCCATCGGGCTGCAGGATCAAACGGCTCAAGCCGCTGCCGCTGAAATCGAGCGCATGCACCGTCGATGATTGCCACTGCAGCTCATTGATGAAGGGATTGCCCTGGATAAACTCCATCAAGTCTTGCGTGCCTTCGCTGGTCTCGATGGACATCAGGCAAGGCAGTTGTTCCAGCTCGGATATGTCGCCCAGCGCCTGCAAGACGCTGTCATTGATTTTCGTCGCGTCCTGCCGGAAGACCTGACCGCCGAGCGTCACTTCACGCTCGTCCGACGCAGCCTTGAATTGCTGGCGCCGCAGCGGATCGATGCGCTCCCAGTTGCGCTGGCGCAGCACGCTGTCGCCCACGTTCCAGCCGCTGCGGTAGCTGTTGACTTCCACATCGACCAGCGGCGCGATATTGCCCACGAGGGTATGGCCAGGCGGCACGTTTGCCGTGGCATAGCAGTGGTCGTGGCGATTATTCCAAAAGAAATAATCGCACAGCAGCGGCCGCATGGCTTGCACGGCCGCCGCATCGGGCAAGGCGTCGCCGGTCCAGTCCAGCTCCAGCACGGCAGCTACGGGCCTGGACGAGGAAGCATCCTTGATGCGGGTGACCTGGCAAGCCACATACTGCTGCAGCTCGGACGAAAACACACTATAAACATCGCCAACATTCGGTAGCACGCAACTTCCTTTCAAAACACCTGACGGTCAAATGTTGAAAGATAGCAAATATGACAGCGCAGCGTCGTCCTGTTCAGTCCGCGTGCAGCTTGTGGTGCATGCGCCGCAGGCCCAGCCAGACGGCGGCCGCCACGAACGGCACCAGGGCGCCGACGAGGATTTCCGGATTCACGGGCAGTCCCATCACCTTGGCCGCCTTGCCCGTGTAGCTGAACAGGCCGATCACGTAATACGAGATCGCCGCCACGGACAAGCCTTCCACGGCTTGCTGCAAGCGCAGCTGCTGCGCCGCGCGCGCGTTCATCGATTGCAGGATTTGCCGGTTCTGCAATTCCTGCACGATGCCCACGCGCGTGCGCAGCAAGTCATTCGTATTGGCAATGCGCTGCGCCATCGCTTCCTGGCGGCTGGCCATCGCTTCGCACGTGTTCATCGCCGGTGTCAGGCGGCGGTCCATGAATTCCTCGACCGTCGGGATGCCTTCGATGCGTACTTCGCGCAACTCGTCGATGCGCGCCTTGACGAGACCCATGTAGGCTTTCGAGGCGGAAAAACGGTAGCTATTGTCGAGTGACAGCTTTTCAATGCGGGCGGCCAGGCGCGTGATGCGGTCGAGCAAGCCTTGCTCGGAGACACCGTCGTCCGTCTTTGCCAGGCCCGGTGCGTCGTCCGTGTCGACCATGGCGGCGGCCAGGGTGGCCAGCTCATTTTCGATGGCGTTCAACGATGGCGCCGCCTGCATGGCGTAGGGCAGGCCCAGCAAGGCCATCATGCGATAGGTTTCGATTTCCAGCACGCGCTGCACGAGGCGGCCCGACTGCTGCGAACGCATGCCCGCATCGCGGATGACGAAACGGCTGAAACCATCGGACTGGATCGTGAAATCCGTCCACAATTCGCCGCCCTGCAGCACCTTGCTGCCGGCCAGAGTATTACCCTCGAACACGCGCGACAAGCCCTGCATGAAGATCTCGGCAGGCTCGGTCGCCTGCTCGAGCACCACGTGGGCGGCCACCATCAGCTTGCCCTTCAAACCCACCAGCCATTGCTGCGGCAATTGCTCCAGGGGCATGCGCTCGAACGCCTGTTCCAGAGGCAAGGCGGCACCAGGATGCTCGGCGAAGGTAAACGTGGCAAATTCCGTGTGGCATTCCCATTTCAGGCGGAAGCGGCCAAAGTCGTAATAAAAATACTTGGCTTCGGCAGCGGGCGGCGTGACGCCGAAATGCGTGCACAGGGCCGCCAAGGTGGCGTGCTGGGCCGCCATATTCGACGCACCGGGCGCCGCGCTGTCATCTTTATACACGGCCAGATGAGTGATCAGCTCGGGGGCGTCGAGCTGCAAAAACGGCCGCGAGTGGATTTCCGCAGCCAGCGGCACGCGCAAGGCGTGGTTCAAACTGGAGTTAATCAGGTGCATGAGAGCCAAAGGTAAAGTTGCAAAACTGCTTAGACCCTTGCGGGTCTGATTGTCACAGTGTAACAAAGCAGGAAGCATGCCTACCTTTTCAAACCTCGATCATGCCGTTTTAACAACCCCAGTCGCACCGAGCGCCGCGGTCTGGCGCGTGCCCAGCCACCAGAAAAACGCGGCCAGCGCCACGGCCGAGGCTTGCCCCAGCGCCAGCTTGAATGCGCTGTCGAACAGCAATGGTGCGACAAAACCGGACACCAGCGCAAACACCAGCATTTGCACGAAGTTTTGCAAGGAGGCGGCCAGGCCCCGCATCTGCGGGAATATGTCGAGCGTCGACATGGTCATGCCCGGCAAGGCCAGCGACATGCCGAACGCGTACAGCATTACGGGCACGACGGCGAACGGGATGCTGGCCGCGAACCAGTGGTTGTAAGCAATATTGAGCGCGCCCGTGGCCGCCATGGCCAGCAAGCCCCAGCGCACCAGCACGGTGCTTTTCACCGCGTGGGCCAGCTTGCCCGACAGCGCCGAGCCGCCCACCAGGCCCGCCACCATGGGGATGAACATCCAGCCGAACGCCGTTTCCGGCAGGCGCAGCAGTTCCAAAATAAAATGCGGTGCCGACGCGATGTACAGGGCGAAGCCGCCAAAGGCGAAAGCGACGGACAGCGAACGCAAGAGGAAAGCCCGGTGGCGCAAGGCCAGCCAGTAATTGCGCGCGATGTTGCCCGGATGAAAAGGCTGGCGCTGTTCGACGGCCAAACTTTCCGGCAAGCCTTTCAGGCAGGCCAGCAACAGCAGCACGGTGACGGAAAAGGTGAACACGAACGTCGATTGCCAGCCGTAGGCCACATGCAGCCAGCCGCCGATGATGGGGGCGATGGCGGGCGCGATGCCGAACACCATCATGATATTGGCCAGCATCTTTTGCGCGGCCGCGCCCGACAGGCTGTCGCGCACGATGGCTTGGCCGATGACCCTGCCCGCCCCCGCCGAGGCGCCCTGCATGCCGCGGAAGAACAGCAGCCAGCCAAAGCTGGGCGCAAACGCGGCGCCGATGGAGCCGGCCGCAAAGATCAGCAGGGAAGCGAGGATCACGGGACGGCGGCCAAACGAATCGGACAAGGTGCCGTAGAACAAGGTCATGAAGGCATACGCGGCCAGGTAGACGCTCAGGGTCTGCTGCACCAGCACGCTGCTGACGTCGAAATGCGTGCCGATCGCGGGGAACGACGGCAAGAAGGTATCGGTGGCGAACGGGCCCAGCATGGCCAGCCCGGCCAGCACGAGGGTCAGGTTTCTCGTCTTCATGCGACCGCCTGCGCAGGATGTTGGCGGCGCAAGCCGTCGAGGGCCGCCAGCGAAAACGCGGCGACATGCCGGGCGATATCGGCGATACCCGCCGCGTCATAGGTGATTTCAGGTACCACCAGCTCATGCACGATGCGCGAACGGGCATAAAACACCACCTGGCCAATCACGCTGAACACGCATTTCTGCACCACGTCGTCGGGCATGGCCGGCCCCACCACGCCACGGATCAGGCGAGTGAACAGCGCATGCTGCGGCCGCACATTGCGCTCGGCCAGCTTGTGGATGGCCGCCGTCGGCTCGATCAGTTCGCGCGCCACCAGGCGGCTGAACAGGGATGCGGAACCGGAGCGCAGCATGTCGGAGACGAGCGCCTCGATAGCCAGACGCAACTGTTCCACGGGCGGCAGCTGCGCCTGCGCACTGGCGGCGGCCACGTCCGCAGCCGAGGCGCGCGCCAGTTCGCGCGCATCGTCGAAGGCGGCCAGATACAGCTCTTCCTTGCCATGAAAGTAATAATTGACCATCGCCACGTTGACGCGGGCCGCCTCGCAGATCCTGCGCACGGACGCGAGCTTGTAGCCCTCATCGGCAAACAGCTGGACCGCCGCCTGCAGGATGCGCGTGCGCGCCGGTTCGCTTTCCTTGTCTTGCGTCATGCCATTCCCATCGTTTAAACAGCTGTTTAATATTGTGCGAAATTATATCAAACAACCGTTTAACTTTCAGGCGGGCGCAAAAAAGCCCGGCGAACCGGGCTTCTGGCCAGAATGATGGCGATCAGTGCTTCATCGCCGGCATCGGAGCCGAGGCGGTGCCCAGCGGACGGGCCACGGCATTGACTTCGATGGTTTCACGGCGCTTGTCCTCGCCTTCGACGACGAGGGTCAGCGGGATCTTGTCGCCCGCCTTTACCTGTCCTTTGAGTTCCAGCAGCATGACGTGGTAGCCGCCCGGCTTCAGCTCGACGGCCTTGCCGGCTGGCAAAGCGATTTCCTTGACCTGGCGCATGCGCATCATATTGTCCGCCATGCTCATTTCATGGATTTCCGCCACGCCGGCCACGGGCGAGCGCACTTCCAGCAAACGCATGGCTTTCGGCGCCGTGATCTGCATGAAGGCGCCCGTGGCTTTTTGCTGCGGCACGGTGGCGCGCACCCACGGGTCGGTGATCTGCACGGAGGTCTGGGCAGCGGCGGAGAAGGACAGCACGGCCAGGGCCGTGGCCAGCAGGGTTTTCAAATGGGTCATGATTATTTCCTCGCAATGGTTATAAGGTGTATTTCGATTTCATCAGGGTCTTGATGTCCTGCACGCACTCGTCGCCCGTCAACTGGTGCTTCAAGCCCAGGCGCATGCGCCCCTCGGTGTCGAGCACATAGCTGATGGCCGTGTGGTCCATCGTGTACGAACTGCCGCTGGGCACGCGGCGGTAGAAAACCTTGTAATTGAAGGCCGTCTGCGCCGTCGCCTGCGGGTCCGTGCGCAAGCCGAGGAAGCTGGGGTCGAAGGCGCGCATGTACTCGCCCAGCAACTCTGGTGTATCGCGTTCGGGGTCGATGCTGATGAAGATCACTTGCAGCTTATCCGCGTCCGGCCCCAGCTTCTGGCGGATTTCCAGCGCGCGCGACAGGGCTGTCGGGCACACGTCCGGACATTGCGTGAAGCCAAAGAAGACCATCACATACTTGCCCTTGAAGTCGGCCAGGGTATACACCTTGCCGTCGGGGCCGCTCAATTTGAAGTCGGGCTTGTAATCGCCTCCCGTCAAGTCGAGGCCGTTGTAATGGGGTTTCGGCGCTTGTTCGCAAGCGGCAAGCGTGAGCAATCCCGCCGTGCCGGCGAGAAGGAAAAGACGACGTTTCATGGCATTCTGGCCCGATGGGCGTAGTGGAGACAGTTAAGACGTGGAAGGCGTGACTGGTAAGTTCAGGCAGCCGAAGGGGGACCGCGCGGGCTGGCGGCCAGCCACGCGAACGGGGCTCGCGGCGCCTGGTAAAACAAGGGCGGATAGTCGTCGTGGCCCGTGATGACGGGCAGCGGCGATGAAGACGGCGGCGGCAGGCCCACGCTGCCCGCATGGCTGATGCAGAATGGGCAATGCTCGATGTGGTGCAGCACGGAACCGGTGGTGGATGTGGCGGCAGGCGCCAGATCGGCCTGCGTGTAGACGGCGCCGCTGGCCGAGCAGATGTCGACGGCGGCATTGTTCGCGTTCGCATGCTGCGAGGCAAACGCATATGACAGGGACGGCGACAGCGCATTGAGCAGTATCGCCAGGCAGGCGAACCACATGTGCCACTGTTTGCGCTTCAATAAATATCCCATGGTCCGATTATAACGGAGTCTGGCTATCCGGGCGCCTGGCCGCGCAGGAACAGGCTGGGGCGCACCCCGGCCACGTCCACGCAGGCGTCGCAAAACGCGGGGATCGAGGCAAAACCGGAGCCGGCCGCTACTTGCGCCAGGTCGCGCTCGCCATCTTCGCCATCGGCGCCCGCTTGCGCCGCCGTGTGCAGCGCATGCGCCAGGCGCTGCTCGCGCACCAGGCTGAGCAATGCCTCGCCTTCGGCAAACAGGCGCGCGCGGGCCTTGTGCGGCGTCACTTGCCACAGGGTGGCCAGTCGCGCCGCCGTCCATTTGCCTTGCGGCGTATCAAAGATATGCTGTGCCAGCGCCTGGCTCCAGCGCTTGCCGCCGCCGTGGCCGCCATCAGGCTCATCGTCTTCCAGCGCCAGGGTGAACACGGCCGGTTTGCCCCGCCCCGGCATCACGTCGCAGGCAAAGCGCAAGAAGGCGGGCACGACGAAACTGTCGCCGCTGGCCAGTTTCTTGGTCGTGATTTCATTATGCAAGGTCACGTAACCCTGGCGCACGGTGACGCGCAGCCGGAGCGGAAAGCGCAAGCCCAGCAAGTGCAAGGGATGATCGGAAACGAGGGCCATGCGTCAAGTCAATATGGTGAACGAGCCGCCAGCATGCCACACATCGCGCGTCCGGTCTGTCATCACAGCGACGCTACGCCATAACGGCGCAAGCCGTCGAGGTCGACGACGCGGATCGACTGATAGGCAATGCTGATGAGTTTCAATTCGGCCAGATGGCCGAGCGCCTGGTTCACGCGCTGGCGGGAAATGCCGGTCAGCAAGCCGATTTCTTCCTGTGACAGCTCAAGCACGCTGGAGGTGCGCGGATATAACATGGGGTGGAACAGCTGCGCGATGGCTTGCGCCACTTGCGCGTCGACGGCCAGCAGGCGCTGGTTCTGGATGGTGGCGATGAATTGCCCCATGCGTTCGTTCAGCTGGCGGATGACGAAGGCGTTAAAGGAGAGGCTCTCGGCCAGCAGCAGATGGAACATATCCACCGGCACGAGGAGGATGCTCGACGCACGCACGGCCACCACGTCGTAGCGGCGCAGTTCGCGCTTGAGCACGCTGCCCTCGCCGCACCAGCCGCCGGCCGGCACGCCGGAAAACGTGGCGCCGCGCCCATCGGCGTTGTAGACGGCCAGCTTGATCAAGCCCGTGTGCACGCCGATCCAGTGCGCGGACGGTTCGCCGCGCCGCGTGATGACGGCGCCCGCTTCGTAATGCCGGAGCACGCTGCCGGCACGCAACAGGGTCTGATGCCGGACATCGAGGACCGCGAACCAGTCGTGGCTGTCGAGTTCGGGCATCGCACGTTCTACACTATCGTTGCTATCCATTCCATCCTTCAGACCTGTCACTAAGATGACAGTGATTTTCCAGCACCGGTGCTATGCTAACCGGTATCAATCCCGAAACAGGGAGCTACAAGATTCTTTTACCAGGAGACAAGCATGACAGCTGATTTCAACACCGGCCTCGGCAAAAACAGCGCCAACTACGCCGCCCTCACCCCGCTCGACTATATCGCCAGGGCAGCCGCAGTATATGGCAATCGCCTGGCAATTGCACATGGCAGCCTGCGCCAGACGTGGCGCGAGACGTATGCGCGCACGCGCCGCCTGGCCTCCGGCCTCATCAAGCTGGGCGTGGGCACGGGCGATACGGTGGCCGTGATGTTGCCGAACACGCCCGCCATGGTGGAAGCGAGCTTTGGCGTCCCCATGGCCGGCGCCGTCCTCAATGCCCTGAACATCCGCCTCGACCTGGCCTCATTGACCTTCATGCTGCGCCATGGCCAGGCGAAAGTCTTGCTGGCCGACACGGAATTTGCGGAACTGGCGCGCCAGATGGCGGCGCAGATTCCCGGCTTGCGCGTGATCCAGGTCAACGACGTGCTGGGGCCCGAAGTGGAACCATTTGCCGAGCTCGACTATGAAAGCTTGCTGGCCAGCGGCGACCCCGATTACGACTGGCAGCCGCCGGCGGACGAGTGGGACGCCATTGCATTGAACTACACGTCCGGCACCACGGGCGATCCGAAAGGTGTCGTCTACCACCACCGTGGCGCGGCCCTCAACGCCCTGTCGAACATCCTGGAATGGGACATGCCCAAGCACGCCGTGTATCTGTGGACCTTGCCGATGTTCCACTGCAATGGCTGGTGCTTCCCGTGGACCGTGGCTGCGCGCGCCGGCGTGAACGTGTGCCTGCGCAAGTTCGAACCGAAGCTCGTGTTCGACCTGATGCGCGAATTGCGCATCACCCACTATTGCGCCGCACCCATCGTGCACGCGGCCCTGGCCAACGCACCGGCCAACTGGCGCGAGGGCATAGCCTGGACCGTGCGCGGCATGGTGGCCGGTGCGCCGCCGCCAGCGGCCATGGTGGCAAAGATCGAAGCCATGGGCTTTGACTTGATCCACTCGTATGGTTTGACGGAAGTGTATGGCCCGGCCGCCATCTGCGCGGAGCAGGACGAGTGGGCGGCCTTGAGCCAGGAAGAGCGCGCCGTATTGAAATCGCGCCAGGGCGTGCGCTACCACTTGCAAAGCGCCGTGGCCGTGCTCGATCCGGAAACGATGGAGCCCGTGGCGGCCGATGGCGAACAGATCGGCGAGATCATGTTCCGTGGCAACATCTGCATGAAGGGCTATCTGAAAAATGAAAAGGCGACGCTGGAAGCGTTCGCCGGCGGCTGGTTCCACACGGGCGACCTCGGCGTCATGTATCCGGACGGCTATATCAAGCTGAAGGACCGCAGCAAGGACATCATCATTTCCGGCGGAGAAAATATTTCCAGCGTGGAAGTGGAAGATGCGCTCTACCACCACCCGCAAGTGCTGGCCGCCGCCGTCATCGCCCAGCCGGACGAGAAATGGGGCGAGACGCCGTGCGCCTTCGTCGAACTGCGCGAGGGCGGCACGGTAACGGAAGCGGAATTGATCGCCTTTTGCAAGAACAACCTGGCCGGTTTCAAGGTGCCGAAAGCCATTTATTTCGGTCCCCTGCCCCGCACGTCGACGGGCAAGATCCAGAAGTTCGAACTGCGCAAGCGCATGCAGTCGGACAAGGCCATCGACGTCTAGGCGCTTAACTGCCTTTGCCTTGCAGCCACGCCGGCTGCGCCACCACGAGGCGCGAGAAGCTGGCGATGCTGGCCACGGCGGCGAACCCTGCCGCCAGGCACAGCGCATACGTTGTGCCCCGGCTGGCCGAGACCGTAAAGCAATACGCGACCAGCGCCGCACCCGTGGCTTGCCCGATCAGACGCGACGTGGCCACCACGCCGCTGGCGCCGCCGGCCCGTTCGGGCGGCGCGCTGCCCATGATGGCTTTCAGATTGGGCGCCTGAAAAAAGCCGAAGCCGATGCCGCACAAGGCCATGCGCCAGCCGATGTCGAACACGCTGGGGTGGGCCGGTATCCACACCAGAGTCAGCAAGCCGCCAGCCAGCGCCGCCAGGCCGATGCCGCCCAGCACGCCCGGCGAATACCGGTCGCTCAGGCGCCCGGCCAAAGGCGCCATCACGGCCACCAGCACGGCCCATGGCGTCATCAGGAAGCCCGTCTCGACGGGTGAACGGCCCAGTGTCACTTCAAAATAGAATGGCAGCGAGACAAAGGCCAGCCCCTGCGCGGCAAACGTGCAGATGGCCGTCAGCGACGACAGCAAAAACAATGGACGGCGAAACAGGTCGATCGGCAGCATGGGCGCCGCATGCCCCGCCTGGCGGCGCAGCAGCAAGACAAAGAAGACCGCCACGGCCACCAGTTCCGGCAGCAAGGTCGACAGGGCCGCGTGATGGGCCGCATCGCCAAACAACAGGATCAGCAAGCCAAAGGCGCCCACGTTGTACAGCGCCGTGCGCGCATCGAGCGTGTGGCCAGACAACTTGGTGGCCGGCAGCATGCGGCTGGCCAGGAAAAAACCGGCCACGCCCAGCGGCACATTGATGGCGAACAGCCACGGCCACGAGGCCGTCGCCAGGATCAGCGACGCGGCCGTTGGCCCGATGGCGAACGCGACGGCCACCACCAGCGCATTGTTGCCAAACGCGCGACCCAGCAAATGTTTCGGATACAGGGCGCGCAGCAGCGCCGTGTTGACGCTCATCATGGCGCTGGCGCCGACGCCTTGAAACAGCCGCGCCACCACCAGCGATGGCAAGGACCAGGCCAGTGCGCAGGCGAGCGAGGCCAAGGTAAACAAGAACATGCCGGAGATAAACACGCGCCGGTAGCCGGCGATTTCGCCGAGTGCGGAGAACGGCAGCAAGGTCGCCACCATGGCCAGCTGGTACACGTTCACGATCCAGACGGAGGCGGCCGGCGTCGTGTGCAGCTCGCTGGCGATGGCCGGCAAGGCCGTATTGGCGATCGCCGTATCGAGCGAGGCCATGCCCACGCCGATGGCCAGCGCCAGCATGGCCCATAAACGGGCGCCGGGCGGCAAGCCGTCCTCGCCTACCATGACGGCTTGCGTGTGCCGCTGCCTAGTCTGCTGCATAAACGACCTATTCATCTTGCTGATCCGGGCAATACACTAGCATGGATGGGCGGACTCTGCCGGGCAGGCAAGGTCCATCACTTCTGGCAATCGATGACCTTGAAATCTTTCGAATAACAGATGCGCAATTCGCCCGAATGCTTTTCATAGCCGAGCCAGCGGCCTTTCAGCTGCGGGTTATGCTGCTTCATCCACTGGAACAGCTCATTCTTTGGCATGGTGGAATCAGGCAACTTCAAGGCCTGGAACAGTTCGCGTTCCTTCTCGAAATATTCCTTCGCCGTATCGAAATCGCAGGCGCCATGCTTTTCCCATTCGCCCTGCAGCAAGGCTTCGCCCGGCTGCATGCACATGTAGGGCAGGATGTCGGACGGCGCCAGTTTCGGCAAATTGCCCTTGCAATAGCGCGGATGCATGTCCGTCTTGCGCGGCGGCGTCACGGAAATGTCTTCGCACGTGGCGGGATTGTTCGACTGCGCCCACAGCCCATGCACGATCCAGCCGAACTGGTTGCTCTCGGCGCACTGGAAGGCGGCTTTTTTCGACACGGCGCCACGGCGGCGCTGGCTGTCGCAAAAGCCTGGCGACCACGACAGCGCCAGCATGAAGTAATCGGTGGGCACGTTGGTGCTTTGCTTGTAGCACGTGTTTTTCTCGTCCGACGGCTTGACGTCGTAATCGTAGTAACTGACGTTGCGGGGAATGGCGCAGCTGGCATCAGCCGCATGGACGGCGCCAGTGGACAGGCTGAGGAAAACGGCGGCCAGCGCGGGCAGGACAGAGTGAATTTTCATCATATTCCTTCAGGATATAAAAACGCCGGCAACTGGGTGCCGGCGCGGTATCAGTCAAACGAGTGCATCAACAAACTTTATGCATCCAGCCATGCGTATCGGCCGCAGTGCCATGCTGCAGACCCAGCAGCGCTTCGCGCAGGGCCAGGGTGACGGCGCCGTTTTCATTGTTGTTGATCGTCATTTCAAAGCCATTGGCCTTGGCCACGCCCACCGGCGTGATGACGGCGGCCGTGCCGCAGGCGAACACTTCCGTCATGCGGCCCGAGGCGATGTCGTCGCGCCATTGCTGGACGGACAATTTACGCTCTTCCGTCGCATAGCCGAGGTCTTTCGCCATTTCCAGCAGGCTGCGGCGGGTAATGCCTGGCAGCAAGGTACCCGTCAGTTCCGGCGTCACGACGGTGATCTTTTCGCCATCCTTGTAGACGAAGAACAAATTCATGCCGCCCATTTCCTCGATGAATTCACGGTGCACGGCGTCCAGCCACACGACCTGGTCGCAGCCCTTTTCTTGCGCTTGCGACTGGGCCATCAGGCTGGCAGCGTAGTTGCCCGCGCATTTGGCTTCACCGGTACCGCCCGGCGCGGCGCGCACGAAGTCTTCGCTGATCCATACGGTGACGGGTTTCACGCCTTTCGGGAAGTAGGCGCCGGCCGGCGAGGCGAACAGCACGAACAGGTATTCTTCCGATGGACGCACGCCCAGGTACGGGTCGGTAGCGATCATCAGCGGACGCATGTACAGGCTCTCGCCCGTGTTCTTCGGCACCCAGTTGCGGTCTTGCGAAATGAGCGCGTCGCCCGCTTCCAGGAACAGCTCGACAGGAATGGCCGGCATGGCCAGGCGCGCGGCGCTGCGGTTGAAGCGCTCCGCGTTTTGTTCCGGGCGGAAAGTCTTGATGCTGCCGTCCGGCTGGGCAAACGCCTTGTAGCCTTCGAAGATGGCCTGGCCGTAGTGCAGGGACGAGGCGGATGGGTCCAGCATCAGCGGGCCGTAAGCCTTCAGTTCGCCCTGCTGCCACTTGCCGTCACGGTAAGGAATCACCACCATGTGGTCGGTGAAGATGCGGCCAAAGGCGGGATTGACCATGCGTGCGGCGCGCTCGGCGTCGGACAAGGGGTGGGCGGATGGAGTGACGACGAGATTCGATGTGGAAGTGGTCATGGCAGCAATGGGAACTAGTGAACAGTATCCCTATTGTAGCGCCTATGACGACCAATCAGGCAAACGAGGATGGCCCCCGCCCCGCGAACACAGGCTGCCATCATTTGCGAATGATTCTCGTTTGCGTTAAAATACCAGCCTTCCTTCTTCCCGCCATGCCTGACGCACTGCATGGCGGCGCTATCGAAAGCCGCCATGACCACTTCCTCCCTCCCCCAGTTGCGCGCCAGCACCGACGCCGTGTCCGCAGTGCGTCAGTCGAGCGCCGCCCCGCAACAACGGCGCTGGCACTGGACCTGGAAGCAGGTGTGGTTTCAATTGCATTGGTTCATCGGCATCACGGCCGGCACGGTGCTGGTGATCATTGGCCTGAGCGGCGCTACCCTGGCCTTCAAGGAGGAATTACTCGATGTGATGAACCCCGGCGTGCGACATGTGTCCTTGGAAACCCGGGCCCCGCTGACGCCGGCCCAGTTAAGTAGCATTGCCGCAGCCGAACACGGCCAGCGCGTGGCGTCGATCACCATGTATGCGCAAGCGGGCGCCGCGCCCCGTTTATTCTTCGCGCCGAAGAACGGCCAGCGGCGCGGCGAGTCCATCTATATGCATCCGTACACGGGCGCGACCCAGCCTGCGCTGGCGGGTGCGGAATTTTTCGAGTGGACGGAATCGCTGCACCGCTGGCTGCTGCTGCCGCGCGATCCGGGCCGGCAAGTGGCGGGTGCGCTGGCCCTGTGCCTGCTGGGCCTGGCATTGTCGGGCCTGTATCTGCGCTGGCCCCGCCGTCCGCTGGACTGGCGCACATGGCTGACCTTCGATCCCGCCCTGAAGGGCCGCTCCTTTTTGTGGAATTTGCACGCCGTGGCCGGCACCTGGTGCCTGGTCGTCTACGTGGCCCTGACCCTGACGGGTATTTACTGGAGCTATGACGTGGTGCGCGACAATATCGACGCCTGGGCCGGCAAGCCGCCAAGGATGGCACAGGCGCCCGCGAAAAAAGGCGGCGGCAAGGAGAAAGCGCCCGCCGTCGACATCAGCCTGGCCTGGACCAGCTTCCAGCAGCACGCCGCCGGCTGGACCCTGGCCAGCGTGCGCCTGCCCACGCGCGCCGGCGAAGCCGTGCAATTCACGTGGCTGGACAGCGACGCGCCGCACGAGCGGGCGCGCAGCCGCATGAGCATCCTGCCGGCCGACGGTACGGTCACGGAAAACGAGCCGTACGGCCAGCAGGGTCTCGGTGCGCGCCTCGTCAACATCATTTATCCGCTGCACATGGGCACGTATTTCGGCTTGCCGGGCCGCATCATCGTTACCTTGGCCAGCCTGGGCCTGCCCTTGTTCGCCATCACGGGCTGGATGCTGTACCTGGTCCGCCGCAAGGCAAAACGGGCAGTCCAAGCGCAGCGCGCCATGCTGGGTGCCGGCGCAGCGGACAAGCAAAATACCGGCTTGCCCACCCTCGTCGCCTATGCCAGCCAGTCGGGACAGGCCGAGCGCCTGGCCCTGGAAAGCGCGCGCGCCCTGCAGCAGGCGGGCGTGGACGTCGACGTGCAGTCGCTGGACCGGTTTGATCCCGCGCAATTGCGCCAGTACGAACGGGCGCTGATCGTCGCCAGCACCTTTGGCGAAGGCGAGGCGCCGGACGGCACGCGCCGCTTCGCGCGCCTGCTGCACGCAACATCGGGCACGCCGCTGGCGGGCCTGGAATTCGGCATGCTGGCCCTGGGCGATCGCCATTACAGCGCCTTCTGCGGCTTTGGCCATGCGCTGGCGCAGCAATTGCAAGCGCTGGGCGCCCATGCATTATTCCCGCTGATCGAAGTGGACAAGCACGACCCCGCCGCCCTGGCCGACTGGTCCCAAGCGCTGGCCCGCTGCAGCGGCAGCGCCATCGACGCCATCGGCGTACAGGAAGAAGCGTCGTATGCCGAGTGGTGCCTGGCGCGCCGCGTGCTGCTCAACCCGGGCAGCCTGGGCGGCGAATTGCATGAAATCACCTTGACGGGCCCGGCCGGCGCCACCTGGGAAGCGGGCGCGCTGGCCGAAATCATCGCTTGCAACGCGGACGGCAGCGAGGGCGACGCGCATCACGGCCAGCACGCGCCCCGCAGCTATTCGCTCGCTTCGCTGCCGTCCGATGGCGAACTGCAGTTGCTGGTGCGCCAGGAACGCCATGCAGGCATTGAGAACCAGGGATGTGGCGTCTGTTCCGGCTGGCTCACGCGCTTCGCCCCGCTGGGCGCCAATATCCGCTTGCGCCTGCAAGCCAATCCGGCCTTCGCGCCCACCTTGGTCGACGTGCCCTGCATTTATATCGGCAACGGTTCCGGCCTGGCCGGCCTGCGTGCGCATTTACGCGCGCGCCAGCGGGCGGGGCTGGCCCGCAACTGGCTGCTGTTCGGCGAGCGCCAGCAAGCTTTTGACAGCATCTGCGGCGAAGAGTTGCAAGGCTGGCTCGACGCTGGCCACCTAGGGCGCCTGGACAGGGTCTTTTCGCGCGATGGTGACACTCGGCAATACGTGCAAGACCGCCTGCGCGCCAGTGCAGACGAACTGCGCGAGTGGCTGGCGCAAGGCGCCATCATCTACGTGTGCGGCAGCCTGCAAGGCATGGCGGCAGGAATCGATGCTGTACTGCAAGAAGTGCTGGGCCAGGATGGCCTCGACACCCTGCTGGCGGCCGGCCGCTACCGCCGCGACGTGTATTGATCTGGCTCAGCCTATCGCCAGTACCGCCCGGCTATGTGGGCAGGCGCACGGTCAGCACCAGCCATCGGACTAGAGTGGAGGCATTCCCACCCACTGCCTGCGAGACTAACCATGAAAAACCCCTGGATGAGCATGTACCTGAGCGCGGCCAACCGCATCGCCAACACGGCGCGCGGCCACGCCACGGCCGCCGTCAAGCGCGAGGCGGCGAAAAATACGCGGCAGTTGACGCAAGTGTGGTTCGATTCCCTCCTGCCTCCCGCAGGCAAGCCACGGCGCAGCCGCAAGGCAAAATAGAGCGGTAACTGGTGCAGTGCACCACAGCAATAAGTTGAAGTTACGACCAGGTGAACTAAACTGCAAGCAGGGTAGTACATAAGGAAGTGACCGGCAGGCGCCGCATCCCCGCGCCGCCGCCGGGACACCGGGAGACGACCATGTTGACGCTCAAAGTGCTGGCCTGCCTTGCCCTGTCGGCCCTGATGCTTGCCCCCCTCGTGTTGAGGGATACGATGCAGCTATCCGCAGGGCAGCAGTTGCAGGTGCCCAATGTCGATGCGCATGCCATGTGGAGTCATTGGCCTCGGCAATAAGACGCGTGGCTGAGAAAACACCGCTGACCGCGTTGCCGTGCCTCGTCGTACATTCGTACTGCCTTCGGCACGGCGCCTTGCCAGCGGCGTTTTTCAGCGGCGCTCGGTAACGCGGCGCATCGCTGAAACCGCTTTATTACGGAGGGGAAATTGGTTCCTACATCCATTTGTTTTTGCTTTGTTTTCCTCGCCCCCTCTTCACCATACTTTTGATCCAGGTCATGGATTTCCCTCTTCGCTGCGCCCACACTGGAACAGTCCGCTTTGCACCGCGACGGACTTAACCGGGAGCATCGGCATGGGTAAATCGCATTGGAAGGATGAGATGGCGCTGGGTGTTCCCGTCATCGACGAGGCGCATGAGGCGCTGTTTCAGGAGCTGGCGCGGCTGCAGCAGTTGGGCGACCAGCATTTCAGCGTGGCGTTTCGCGAGCTGATTGCGGCCGTCGAACGCGATTTCCGCGAGGAAGAGGATTTGATGGAACAAATCGCCTTTCCCTCGCTGGCCAACCACCGCGAACAGCATGCGCGCGTGCTCAGCGGCTTGCACCATGCCTGGGCCGCCGTCGATGAAGGCGACCTGGAACAGGGACGCCATGCGCTGTCGCTGTTGCCGCAATGGCTGATCTTCCACCAGGCCACCATGGACCTGGCCCTGGCGGCAGCGCTGGAACTGGTGCAGCGCCAGCCGAATTAGCCCCTACAGCAGCAGCACCGTCGCCTGCTCGGGCATGACCACGCGGTAGTGTCCCGGGTATTTGTCTTCGCCATCGAAAATCTTGCAAAATACGGGCTGGTTGATGTCGTTGACGGCCGCTTCGTTCATGGGCAAGGTGGCAATCAATTGCTCGCCATCCATCAACTGCAAGGCGCTGCCCCGCTCGGCCGCGCAAAAGGCCAGCGATTGCACGTCGCTGGCGAACGGGCGCTTGTACCACGGCGTGATGGCCCGCACGGCGCGCCGGGCGTCGTGCAAGACTTGCCCCACGCGCGTGACGTTCCACGCATCGCGCGCCACGGCGGGCTGAAGGACGATATTCGCCGTCAGTTCGCCCCTGCCCTTGTTCACCAGGAAAGTGCCATCCTGCGCGGCGATATCGTCGTTGAGCGGCACGACAAACACGCCGCCGTCCGATACCTTGATCGGCATGGGCGCGCCATTGCCTTGCAAGGCCACGCGCACGTCGTCAATAGTAGCGCTCAGCTTGGCAGGAATCAGGCGCAGGGCCATGACCACGCTGCCGCTCGATACTTGCCACACTTTCCTGGCCGTCAGATAACTCTCGCGGTAAGCCGTGAAGCGCACGCGCGGCGCCTTGGCGTCGCTGCTGGCCGTGATCGTCACCGTTTGCGCAGGCAAGGCTTCCTCGGCGGGCGCCGTTACCTCGGGCGCTGACGCTGCGGATGTGGCTGGCGCAAGGGGTGGCGACACGGTATCGGCGGCGGGCGGCACGCTGGCGCTTTGCAGCTGTGCAGGAACAACCGGCGGCGGCGCGTGGTCCTGAGCCTGGCCCAGCGACACGACACACAACCAGCCGGCAGAAGCGATCCATGTACGCATGCATTTCTTTCAATGAGAAAAATATTTTGTCAGCGCCTGCATTATCGCAGAAGGCCGGACGTTACGCCGCCATGGGCTTTCTGCACAGTTTTGGTGCGCATGCTTGATTATTTGGCAAATATCACCTATATCGATAATGATTCCTATTCAAGAAATTGACGGGAATCGCGCGCCCTTCCTTTCCACTGCCCGTCCGCGCCGGGCCTTGCGGTGGAACTGCTATCCAAGCCAGACCACGGGCCAGCGTCACGCCATCCCCCCAGCTACTGCGCACCTCGCCAGACGAGATAGGAACACTCACGATTAAAAATATTCCAGGAAAATGATGCCATCAACGACAGTCCTCCCTTCTTCGCGCCAGCCCGCCTTGCGCCCCCTCCCCCATCTGTTACACCTTGCCCTGCTGAGCCTTGCCGCCGGCGTGGCCCTGCAGGCACAGGCTGCCGACGCGGCCGCGGCCGCCGTCACCATGCCGGCCATCACCGTGCTGGGCCAGTCGGCCGCGACGACGGAAGGCACGCAATCGTACACGGCGGGCGAAGCGCGCAGCGCCACGCGCATGGAGCTGACTTTGCGCGAGACGCCGCAATCGGTCAGCGTCATCACGCGCCAGTTGCTCGACGACTTGGGCGCCGTGCGGCTGGACCAGGCACTGGCGCAGACGACGGGTATCCAGGTGGGCCAGAACGACACGGAACGCACGCGGTTTTATGCACGCGGCTTCGGCATCAACAATCTCCAGATCGACGGCATGGCGCGCGGCGGCAATGCGCCGCTGCAAGACACGATCCTGTACGACCGCATCGAGGTCGTGCGCGGCGCCACGGGCTTGATGGGCGGCATGGGCGACCCGTCGGCCACCATCAACATGATACGCAAGCGGCCCACGAAGGAGTTCCAGGCCAGCGCCGGCCTGATCATGGGCCGCTGGGATGACCAGCGCTTCGAAGCCGACCTGTCCACGCCGCTGAACGCGGAGGGCAGCGTGCGGGCGCGCACGGCCCTGGCCTGGCAAAAACGCGATTCCTACCTGGACATGTATCACGAGCGCAAGACGGTCGGCATGGTCATCGTCGAGGCGGACTTGCGCCCCGGCACCCTGCTGACGGCCGGTGTCGACTTCCAGGACAACAAGCCCACGGGCGCCACCTGGGGCGCCGTGCCTTACTGGAATACGGATGGCAGCCTGGCGAACTTGCCGCGCAACACCAGCCTTACGACGCCATGGAGCACCTGGGCCAACAAGCAGCACACGCTGTTCACGTCGCTGGACCAACGCCTGCCCGGCAACTGGAATATGCACCTGGGCTACGCGCGCACGGAAAGCACGAACCGCACCACGGTCGCCTATGCGGGTGGCGGCCATCCAGACCCGGCCACGGGCGCAGGCATGCTCCTGTGGACAGGCGCTTATGGTCCGGGCAAGACCACCAACGACAATTTCGATCTGTACGCCAGCGGCCCGTTCACCTTGTTGGGGCGCAAGCATACGGCCATCGTCGGCTGGAACGGCGGCAACCAGCGCGCCCGTTCGCTGGGAGGCGAGGCGGACATCGATTACCCGGCCTTCGTTCCCGATTACCGCAGCTGGACGGGCAACATTCCCCGCCCCGTCTTCCATCCGGACGGCTCGCACTCGGAAACCGTCACGCGCCTGGCGGGCGGCTATGTCGCCACGCGTTTGCGCCTGGCCGATCCGCTGCATGTCATCATCGGCGCGCGCACGAGCACTTACCGCACGGACACGCGCAATTACGATACGCGCGGCGTACACACGGACAATAGCGACTTTGCCGAGACGCGCAATGAAGTGACGCCCTATGTCGGCGCCGTATTCGACATCAACAAGCAGTATGCCGCCTACGCCAGCTTCACGCAGCTGTTCAATCCGCAATCGAGCAAGGACCGCAACAACAAGTTCCTGGCGCCGGAAACAGGCGACAATGCGGAACTGGGCGTCAAGGGCGAATTCTATGAAGGCAAGCTGAACGCGTCGGCCGCCCTGTTCCAGACGAAGAAAAAGAACCTGGCGGAACTCGACCGCACGGTGCCGCCCGGCTTCTTGCTGCCCGATGGCGGCCAGGCCATGGTGGCCAACGGCAAGGGCGTGACGGCCAAGGGCGTCGAGTTCGACGTTGCCGGCCAGATCACGCCCGCCTGGGAAGCGAGCGGCGGCTATACCTATCTGCATGCGGCCGAGGCCGATGGCCGCCGCGCCGCCACCACGCAGCCGCGCCATTTGCTGCGCCTGGCCACCAGCTACCGTTTCGACGGCAAGCTGGCCGGCTTGAGGGCGGGCGCCAGCATGACGGCGCAAAGCGCCACCTACAGCGAATCGTGGTATGGCCGCCCGCCATCGAACGCGATCACGAACATCCCGCAAGCGGGCTACGCGCTGGTCAATGCCATGGCCAGCTACGCGCTCAGCAAGCATGCCAGCGTGCAGCTGAACGTGAATAACTTGCTCGACAAAAAGTACTACCGCAACGTGGGCTTCTTCGACGGCGTGTTCTGGGGCGAGCCGCGCAACATCAGCCTGTCCGTGCGCACGGCGTTTTAAGCACGCCAGTGCGCGGGCGCGGGCAAGGTAAAGCCTGCGAGCAAGGGACCGCCGACCGGTGCCAGCACGGCGGCGGCGACTTGTTCGAAGGCACGCTGGCCGGCCGGCAAGTCGCTGGCGACCAGGCGCAGCGCGCCGTCGAGCTGCGCGGCGATCGTGGCGTCAAATGTCTGCAGGCGCCGGAACAGATGCTTGCCGCCGCCGCTCCATTCGCCGGCCGCGCGCAAGCGCAGGTCGGCCAGCGCTTCGTACAGCTGGCAAGCGACGGCCAGCGCCTCGCCCGGGTGCGTGCTGTCGACGAGGTCTTCCAGCGCGGTGGTGATGGCATAGCGGCGGCGCTGCAGGTTTTCCACGTCGAGCACGGGCGGCCCGGCCGTGTCGATGGCGTGCGCCAGCGCATGCAGCCGGGCGTAGGCGTCGCCGGCAGCGACGATGTTTTCCCCTTCGACCACCATCATCGCCAGCGGCACCGTGCCGCGAGGCGCGTCCATCTCATGGCAAAAATATGTGAACGTGGCCACGTCGTGCCCGAACAGTTCCACCGTGCGTCCTTCGGCCACGAACGTGTCGCGCCAGGCGCAGTCGACGTGGTCGAACAGCAGCAGCAAGTCGATATCGGAAGTGGCCGTTTGCCGGCCCGTGGCGAACGAGCCGCCGATGATGGCCGCCATGGCCGTGGGATAGCGTTCGTGCACCAGCCGCATGGCAATGGCGCGGATATCGTCATAAGTAGGGATCGTCGTCAAAGCCTGTGCTCCGTGCCGAAAACGCCATCCTACACGCAATATGCGGCATGCCGCCATCCTGCTACACTGGCGCCATCTGACCGAGGAACAAACATGGAATACGACTGCATCGTGGTGCCCTCGCCCGTGGGCGAGCTGACCCTGGTGGCGCGCGGGGAAGCCCTGACCGCCATCCTGTGGGAAAACGACAAGCCGAACCGGGTGCGCCTGGGTGCGATGCGCGTCGATGACGGTTGCGCCGTGCTGCAAGAAACGGCGCGCCAGCTCGCTGAATATTTCGCCGGCACGCGTCAGCAATTCGACGTGCCGCTCGACTTTGCCGGCACGCCATTCCAGCAGGAAGTGTGGCGCGCGCTGCTGACGATACCGTACGGCCAGACGCGCAGCTATGGCGAGATCGCGCGCCAGATCGGCCGCCCCGCCGCCGTACGCGCCGTGGGTGCCGCCAATGGCAAGAATCCCATCTCCATCATCGCCCCCTGCCACCGGGTCATCGGCGCCACGGGCGAGTTGACGGGCTTTGCGGGCGGCCTGCATGCGAAGGAAACGTTGTTGGCGCTGGAAGGCATTTCCCTGTCCAGCGACCGCGAAGCGCTGAAGACGGGCCACGCCCGGCGCCGCGCTGTTCAAATAGATACGGCGCAAGGTTGTCTGTTTTAGGCTGCGGCATGGCGCCCCTTGTGGGATACTGACGCCCTTCGCTCAAGCAAACACATCCTATGCCCTACCTTGTCATCCTGTTCTTTGTCGTTGTGTATTTGCTGGCCACGTTCTTTTTCCACATCCCCGCCCTGGTCGCCCTCGTGTATGGCGTGCTGAGCCTGAGCTGCTTCGTTGCCTATGCGATCGACAAGTCGGCCGCCAAAGAGGGCCGCTGGCGCACGTCGGAGCGCACCTTGCTGCTGCTCGGACTACTTTGCGGCTGGCCCGGCGCCGTACTGGCCCAGCAATGGCTGCGCCACAAATCCAGCAAGCGCTCGTTCCGCGTGCTGTTCTGGCTCACGGTCGCCATCAATATCGGGGCCTTCGTGTATTTCAGCATGCATTACGCGGCGCCCGATATCGGCACGGAAGTCGCACCGATCGAGCTGTAGGCCTACTCGCCCAGCAAGCGCAGCGATTCCAGCCAGTCCGCCTTCCACTCGCGCAGCAACGGTTGCGTGGCGAACGCCTTTTTCAGATGCGCCATCGGCACGCGGTGCACGTCGTGCAAGCCGAATGCCAGGGTCACCGGATGCCACAGGTGGCTGTTCTTGCCGCCGCGCGAATTCTTGCGCACGCGCGCGCCATCGTCGCCAAAGATACCCACGCCGCTGGCCAGCCCCTGCTCCAGGTCGACCTTGCCCACGCCGGCAAAGGCCATCAAGATCTGCTCGCGCCCCAGGCCCTTCAGGGCGCTGGGCAGAACGACGGGCACCTTCTCCGCTTCCGCTTCGGCCGGCTGCGGGCGCTGCAACTCCTTGAGCAAACGCAACAGATCGCGCTCCTGGAAATGCAGGCCGTCCAGCGGCACGCGCAGTCCCGGCGCCTTCAGTTCGATGGCGATGTTGCTCGAATCGCGCGTAAAACGCAGCCACACGTCATCGGCGCCCGAAGCCAGGTGCTGCTTGTCGCCGATGAACACGACGGGCGCCGCATAGCGCGTCACGCCGTCATGGAACAGCTCGGCCCACGCTTCGCTGTAATCGAGCCAGACGTACGGCAAGCCGCCCTGCTCCAGCAGACGCGCCAGGGTCCACGGCGTGCCCGTCTGTTGCGCCAGCCAGGCACAGGCGTCAAGTGCGGTAGCGCGATATGGCAGGGAAAGGGAGGTCATGGCGGTTCCGTCGATAAAAGTGGAGCGCAGTGTAGCAGACGCCGCCCTCATCGCTTCGGCAGGCGCATCCGGCGCGCCATTCCTGCGCGATGTGCTAGGCTGGAAACAGCAGCACGCGCCACGGCCACCTCGGCAGCATGGCGCACCACCGCGAGGAGATCATCATGCATTCGAGCACCAACGCCGCCACCGCACCCGCCCCGCCGCCTGAGCGCGATTCACCCACGCCAGTGAGCGAAAGCCATGCCGAGGAAATCCTTGACGAAGCGCTGAAGGAAAGCTTTCCGGCCAGCGACCCGATTGCCGTGGCCACCCCGAAACCGGCAAACAAGGCGCCGGCCTGACGGTCACCGGCCACATCCCGAATAAAACTGCCCCGCCGGGCACGCAAGCGCCGGGCGGGGCAAGTCAAGCCGGCACGCGACTACTTCGGCGTGTCGCGGTATTGCTCGGGCGTCGTGTCGCCATCGGCGATTTCATACCACATCGCATTGAGCACGGCGAAAGTCGCCGCCAGCGGAAGACCCAGTATCCAGGCGAAATACCACATAGTTAATTCCTTTCTTCAATTCCAGCTTGATCGTTTTTAATATCAAACTAACGACACCTAACAAAACCGTAGCGAGCGGCAGCGATTGTGGCCGGGAAGCGCAACCGTACTCTAGTACGGTGAGCATCGCCGGCCGCAAAGTGCGACGCGCAGTAGGTTTGGTTAGGTGTTTCAATAAGCGTGACCGCTGTCGTCGTTGATGGCTTTTGCATCAACCTTACCCCACAGCACTTTATATACCCACGTCGTGTACGCCACGATGAGGGGAATGAAGACGGCCGTGACGACCAGCATGATGAACAGGGTCATGTGGCTGGACGAGGAATCCCACACCGTCAGGCTGGCGCGCGGGTCGATCGACGATGGCAGGATGAACGGGAACATGGCCGCGCCCACGCTGAGGATGATGCCGGCGATGCTGGCCGCGCTGGCCAGCAAGGCGGGCACTTCGCGGCGCGCGCGCAGCAAGGCGAACGCCAGCAAGGGGCCAAGCAAGCCCAGCGCAGGAGCGATCCAGGTCCACGGATGGGCGGCAAAGTTGAGGAACCAGGCGCCCACGTGCACTTGCGCCGTTTTCAGCATCGGGTTCGACGGGCCATCGACGACGACGGCGCTGGTGACGCGGTAGCCATCGACCCACAGCCACAGGGCCACGCCGGCCAGCGCATACAGCACGACGGTGGCGATCGCCGCCACGCTGCCGTAGCGGCGCGAGCGTTCAGCCACGGCACCGTCCGTTTTTACTTGCAGCCAGGTGGCGCCGTGCATCACCAGCATGGCCACCGAGACGAGGCCGCACAGCAAGGCGAAGGGGTTGAGCAGCGCAAAGAAAGTGCCGTCATAGAAGATGTGCATGTCCGGCGAGAAACGGAACGGCACGCCTTGCAGCACGTTGCCGATCGCCACGCCGCAGATCAGGGCCGGCACGAAGCCGCCCACGAACAGGGCCGCATCCCAGCGGGCGCGCCAGCGCGGATCTTCGCGCTTGCTGCGAAACTTGAACGCCACGGGACGCACGATCAGCGCCACGAGGATGACGAACATGGCCAGATAAAAGCCCGAGAACGAGACGGCGTACAGCTGCGGCCATGCGGCAAAGATGGCGCCGCCGCCGAGGATCAGCCACACCTGGTTGCCCTCCCACACGGGGCCGATACTGTTGATGATGACTCTGCGCTCGAGGTCCGTCTTGCCGGCGAACGGCAGCAAGATGCCCGTGCCCAGGTCGAAGCCGTCCGTGATGGCAAAGCCCACCAGCAAGATGCCGATCAGCAGCCACCAGATCAGGCGCAGGGTTTCATACGAAATCATTTCATGCAAAATCATGGTCTGGTCCTCCTCAGGCGCGTTGAGTATGAATGGCTGTGGCCGCTGGCACGGGGGCCGGCGCCGTCTCTTCCGGCCCCTTGCGGATGGCCTTGAGCATGAGCTTCATTTCAATAATCAACAGCACGGTATAGATGGCGGCAAAGCCGGCAATGGTGATGAGCAAGGTCGTCGCGCCCAGGTTAGAGACGGCCACGGCCGTCGGCAGCACGCCTTCGATGACCCACGGCTGGCGGCCCACTTCGGCCACGATCCAGCCCGCCTCGATCGCCACCCACGGCAGCGGGATGGCGAACACGGCCAGCTTCAGCAGCCAGCGGTGCTTGTCCAGCGTACGGCGCGTCGACAGCACGAAGAAGGTGCCGGTCAACAGGATAAAGAACATGCCCAGGCCCACCATCACGCGGAAGGACCAGAACAATGGCCCCACGGGCGGCACGGTATCGAGCGCGGCCTTGCGGATCTGCTCGGGCGTGGCCTGGCGCGGGTCGTCGACATAGCGTTTCAGCAGCAAGGCATAGCCCATGGACTGGCCTTTCGATTCAAACACGTCCTTCGCGTCCTGCGGCACGGGCGCGCCTGGCGCCACGCTGCGGATGGTTTGCAGCGCGTCATACGCCTTGATGCCATCCTGGATCAGCAGCTCGCCGCGGTCGACCAGCTGCTCGATGCCGGGAATTTCCGTCGTCAGCGAACGCGTACCGATCAAGCCCATCACCATCGGAATGTGCACGGCGTAATACGTCTCGCGCGCTTTCGCGTCGGGGAAGCCGATGGCCGTGAAGGCGGCAGGGGCCGGCTCCGTCGTCCACATGGCTTCGATCGCGGCCAGTTTCATCTTCTGGTGTTCCGACGACAGGTAGCCGCTTTCATCGCCGAGCACCACCACCGACAAGGTGGCGGCCAGGCCGAACGAGGCGGCTACCGTCATCGAGCGCTTGGCCAGCTGCACATGGCGGCCCTTCAGCAGATACCAGGCGGAAATACCGAGCACGAAAATCGATGCTGCCGTGTACCCGGCCGACACCGTGTGCACGAATTTCGCCTGCGCTACCGGGTTCGTCAGCACGGCGCCGAAATCCGTCACTTCCATGCGCATGGTTTGCGGATTGAAGGCCGCGCCGACGGGATTTTGCATCCAGCCGTTGGCGATCAGGATCCACAACGCCGAGAAGTTCGAGCCGATGGCCACCAGCCAGGTCGTGACCAGGTGGCCCCGCTTCGACAGCTTGTCCCAGCCGAAGAAGAACAGGCCGACGAAGGTCGCTTCCAGGAAGAAGGCCATCAAGCCTTCGATGGCCAGCGGCGCGCCGAAAATGTCGCCCACATAATGGCTGTAATAACTCCAGTTCATGCCGAACTGGAATTCCATGACGACGCCCGTCGCCACGCCCATGGCGAAGTTGATGCCGAACAAGACACCCCAGAACTTGGTCATGTCACGCCAGATGGGACGGTTCGTCATCACGTAGACCGTCTCCATGATGGCGAGCAGCACTGACAGGCCGATCGTCAGCGGAACGAATATAAAGTGGTACAGAGCTGTCAGCGCGAACTGCAGTCTGGATAAAGCGACAATATCGAAGTCCATATGATTTCCTTGGTGTTACCCTACTGTGTGTAAACTTGCTACCTTTCCAATACTGACCGGTTGCCCGTCAGTCCGCCCGCAAGCCCGCCAGAGCAGTCTCGAAGGCATCCGTGCCACGGCGCGCGTCGCCCACGATGTAGCCATTGCGCAAGGTGACCAGCCGGTCCGCCAGCGCCGCTTCGCGCCGCAAGTGGGTTGCGATCAGCAAGCTGCGCCCTGCGCTGCGCGCCCGCAGGCGCTGCAGCACGTCAATCGCCGTCTGCGCATTGAGCGCTTCCGTCGCTTCGTCCAGCAGCCACAAGGTCGATTCATGCAGGAACAGCCGCGCCAGCGCCAATCGCCGCGCCTGGCCGCCCGACAAGCCCAGGCCGCCCTCGCCCAGCATGGTGTCGAGGCCGCCCGCAAACGCGCGCACTTCGTCGTCCAGGCCGGCCGACTGCAGCGCCGCCCACAGCTGCGCATCGCTGGCGGACGGGTCGGCCAGGCGCAGGTTGTCGCGCAAGCTGTCCTGGAACAATTCCGTCTTCTGCGTAAACAGGCAGGCGCGCGGCGCGGCCACCTTGCCCGACAAGGGCGCCAGTTCGCGCGCGGCGATGCCCAGCAAGGTCGACTTGCCCGCGCCGCTGGGGCCGATCAAGGCGACGCGCTCGCCATCGGCGATGTGCAGCGATACGTCATGCAAGATGGCATTATTGCTGCCCGCATGCGCGGCGCTGACGCGTTCCAGGCGCAGGCCCGGTGCGCTGTCAGCCGGCGGCGCAGCGATCTCTTCAACATCGAGGCGCGTCGCCAGACGCCGTACGGCCAGCAGCATGCGTCCCGCTTCCAGCGCGCCGCGGCGCAGTCCCGCAAATGGCTCCACGGCCGTCAGGGCGATCAGCAAGGCCAGGGCCGCCAGCGGCAAACTCATCGTTTGCTGTTCCACCAGCGCGGCCACGGCCAGCAGCACGCCAGCCAGAGTCGTGCTGCCGGCCACGCCATACGCGGCGCCGGCCGCCGTTTCCAGGCGCAGCAGGGCAAAATCGGCTTGCGCCAGCGAACGGTCGATCTGCCCCAGCGCCGCGCACTGGGCGTCGATGCGGCCCGCCATGACGAGATCCGTCTGGCCCGCCACCAGGTCGATGGTGCCGGAACGCAGTTTTTCGATGGCGCGCGAGCGCACGATGGCGGGACGGCGGGCGCCGCGCGCCACAAGCCAGCTGATGCCGCCGCCGGCGGCCAGCAGCCATGCAGATAAGCCCAGGCCCAGCTGCCACTGCATCACGCCCAGCGCCACGCCGGCCAGCAAGGCCGCGCACAGGGCCGTGAAGGCGGGCACGAGCAGGCGCAAGTACAGCGATTCGAGCGCGTCGATATCGGCCGTCAGGCGGAACAGCAGCTTGGCGGGCTGGCGCAGCAAGCGGCTGGCCGCTTCCGGACGCGACCAGCCACGAAACAGGCGCACGCGGATGCTGGCCAGCGCGGCGAACGTGGCGTCGTGCGTGACGAGCCGCTCCGCATAGCGCGAACCCGTGCGGCCGATGGCCAGCAGGCGGATGCCGGCCGACGGGCCGAAGACGTCGAACACGATGGCCGTCGAGGCGTGCAGGCCGGCAATCGACGTGGCCGTGATAAACCAGCCGGACAAGCCCAATAACGCCATGCCGGCAACCGCCGTCAGGGCCGCCAGCAAGGCGCCCACGATCAGCTTGCGGGGCTGGGCCAGCAGCAATTGCCGCAGGACGGGGTTCAAGCTAAGTGAGTTTTTCATGCGCGCAACTCCTGCGTCGGAGCAGCGACCTGCACCGTGCGCTGCAGCCGGCCGGCCAGCACCGGATCGTGCGTGGCGACGATCATCGTCTTGCCTTTTGCCAATGCCAGCAAGGCATCCGTCACGCGCGCCGCCGTTTCGCTGTCCAGATGGGCCGTCGGTTCATCGACCAGCAGCAAATCCGCATGCGGATGCAGGGCCACGCGGGCCAGGGCCAGGCGCACGGCTTCGCCGCCGGACAAGCCCTGGCCGCCATCGCTGAGCATGACGGCCGGCTGCGCCTGCGCCACGCTAGCCAGGTCGGCCAGGTGCAGCGCCTGCGTCACTTGCGCGAGGTTCGCCCCAACGCGGCCCAGGGTCACGTTCTGGCTGACGGATGCGGCAAACACGTGCGGACGCTGGCCCATCCACGCCATGCGCTGGCGCAAGGTATTGACGGTGCTGTCGGTCAGGCGCACGCCGCCGATGCGGATGTCGCCGCCGCTGGCGGGCAGCAAGCCGGCCAGCAGGGACAGCAAGGTGGTCTTGCCGGCGCCGCTGGCGCCCAGCAGGGCCACGTGCTCGCCGGCGCGCACGGTCAGCTCGAAGCCGTCGAACACGGGCGCCTCGCCGGGATGGGCAAAGCGCAGTTGCCGGAGTTCCACGGCGGGCGCCGCCGCCACGGCCATGGCGGCGGCGGAAACGGCCGCGACTTCCACGCTGGCGCCAGGCAGGGGCACGCCATCAGCCGCCAGGTCGTGCAAACCGGCCAGGCCCGCTTCGCCGGCCGCCTTGTCGTGCCAGACGGCGGCCAGTTCGCGCAGCGGTTCGAAGAACGCGGGGGCCAGCAGCAGGATGAACAAGCCCTGCCCCAGGCTCAGCTCGCGGCCCCAGGTGCCGAAATTGATGCTGCCCAGCAGAGAGAAACCGATGAAGGCCGCCACCATGGCCACACCGAGCGCGGAAAACAGTTCCAGCACGGCCGACGACAAAAAGGCGATGCGCAGCACCACCATCGTGCGCCGGCGCACGGATTGCGACGAGGCATCGAGCCGTTCGGCCGTGGCGTCGACGGCGTCGAGCGCGCGCAAGGTAGCCAGGCCGCGCAGGCGGTCCAGCAGAAAGGCATTCATGCTGCCCATTTCCACCATCTGCGCGCGGCTGGCCGCTTGCGCGCCCATGCCGACGAGCGCCATGAAGACGGGAATCAAGGGGGCGGCGATGAGCAGGATCAAGGCGGCGATCCACGACAGCGGCGTCACCACGGCAAGGATCACGAGCGGCACGAGCATGACTTTCCAGCGCGCGGGTTTGTAGCGCACCAGATACGGCACGATGGCTTCGGCCTGCTCGGCGATGACGCTGGCCGCCTGGCCCGACTGGGCACGCTGGCGGTCCAGCGGCGAACGCTGCGCCAGCGCCTGCGCCACTTGCGCGCGCAAGGTGGACAGGTGCGCGCGCGCCGCCGTATACATGCGCCGCGCGCCCCATGCTTCGCAGCCGGCGCGCAGTAGGCCCAGCAGCAGCACGCCAGCGGCCGGCAGCAGGGCCGCGCGCCAGGGTGCGCCGCCCTGCATGGCTTGCACGGCCCAGGCCAGCAAGGCCGCTTGCGGCAGCCACAGCAAGGCGGCGCCGCCTTGCGCCAGGCTGGGGAGACGGGGAAGAATAAAGCGGGGCAAGGACAAGGGCGTGGTCGGCATCTTCTATACTTCTTGAGTTTTCAGAATTTTCTGTAAATTCGATATTTTGTATAATACTGCGAAACATGACATATATCAATTGACCCCACCAGTATGGCGTGAAAAAATTCAGATAATTATGAAAACTCAACATATCCAAATGACGCCGCTGATCCTGACCTTCGTCAGCCATTTCGGCGAGATGGGCAGCCGCTGGGGCTTTAACCGTACCGTAGGGCAAGTGTACGCCTTGTTATTTGTCGCGGAGCACCCTTTACACGCGGATGAAATCGCGGAACACCTGAGTTTTTCACGCTCGAACGTGAGCATCGGCCTGAAAGAGTTGCAGGGCTGGGGCTTGATCCGCCAGTCGCGCATCCCTGGCGACCGGCGCGAGTATTTTTCCTCGCTGGGCGATGTGTGGCAAATCTTCCGCGTGGTGGCCGCCGAGCGCCGCCGCCGCGAAGTGGCGCCTACCCTGACGGTGCTGCGCGAAGCGCTGCTGGCGCCGGCCACGGAACCGGTGGATCAATATGCGCAGGAACGCATGCGCGAAATGTATGAACTGGTCGACCTGGCCAATACCTGGTTCGACGACTTGCAGCGCCTGTCGCCCGAATCGATGGCGCAGCTGATGAAAATGGGCGCCAAGGTACAAAAGTTGCTCAACGCTAAGGATCGCCTGTTTGGCGTCAGCAACAACAACGACTGAAGCACCCGCCTCCCCTCTCCTTCCCAAAAAGCCGAAACGCCGCTAGCACAAGCTGGCGCGCCTTGTCACGCCATTTCCTGACGTCATGTTGTCTTGCGTTAACACAAGCGGACATAGCCGCATGCGATGTTGTCAACAAAACCAATAGTATTATTTAAATTGTATTAATTTACATCAAGAGTAAGCTTGCATTTGCGTACTCGCTACGTGCAGGAAAGAACTAAAAGCAGCTAAAAACGGGCAATGGGATGACTTCCCCGGTATGCAGGGACGCCTCCCAACACCATGAAGCGACTGTCTCAAGCACAAGGGGATTTTCATGAAAAGCGTAAAGAGCATTGCCATCAGGGCATCCATGCTGGCCGCAATGACCGTACTGGCAAGTGCGGCCCAAGCCGCCACCTGGGTGGACGTGGGCCCGGCCAGCGGTTTCGTCATTGACGGCAGCACCGTCACTTATTCGCCATCGCCGGCACTGCAGGTGAAATATTATGACGATAATCTCGTGCCGCAAAGCCCCTCGGACATCCAGGGTTATATCAATGGTGTGTTCGGCACCAGCCTGGGCGCCGCCGTGTCGTTTTGCGACAGCGCCACCTCGGGCTGCACTGCCGGCACCACGGCAGACGTGAGCGGCGGCGTCAATTCGTATACGAGCGCGGCCGCCTATGATTACCTGGCCATCCACTTCGGCCAGGGCGAACTGGTGTTCCACTGGGCCGCTCCCGTGGCTGCCGGCACCACCTTCACGATCTCGGGTCTGCCCAAGGATCTGAGCAACTATCGGGCTTTCATTTCCGCCGTGCCGGAACCTGGAACCTATGCCATGCTGCTCGCCGGCCTGGGTCTGCTGGGCTTTATGGCACGCCGCCGCCAGGGAAAGTAAGCCTCATCAGCGGCAGCGGCGCACCGGCGCCCGCTGCCGCCCTCAACGCCAGCGGCCTGTTTACGCCGCAGTTGCGGCGAAAGTCCCGCTTTTTACACCATCTTTAGACGCCCCTCGCTATGCTCGACGGCATCCACTGCTGACCGACGAGGGAGTACACATGCATGAACAACCGTTTCAGCCACGCGCGCGCAGCGTGATCCGCCAGCACCTGCCCGTGCGGGAACGGCTGCGCCTGGCACGACTGGCCAACAGAAAAATCATTTCGGCATGCTCGGCGCTGCTGTGCGCGGCGCCGCTGTTGTATTTGTTGAGCGTGGTGCTGTTTGCGCAGCCCTGAACAGGTGCGCGGAAATGCAATGAGGTGGAAAGATGAGGTATGTTGCGGCAGCTTGCCGCCAAATGACTTGTGGCCAGTATGAAACTGGTCCGCCCAGAGGGAATCGAACCCCCATTCACGGTTTAGAAGACCGTTGTCCTATCCGTTGAACGATGGGCGGAAAGGTGCAGTATTTTAATCCATGCGCGCCAGCGATGAAATGCCAGCGCGGAATAGAAAACGGGCTGTCATTTCTGACAGCCCGCTTATGACTTTGGTCGGAGTACAAGGATTCGAACCTTGGACCCCCTGGTCCCAAACCAGGTGCGCTACCGGGCTGCGCCACACTCCGAAGACAAGATAATAACGCCCCCACCCAATTTCGTCAATTGCCATAGACGAATTAGATGGAAATAACTATCGGCGCTGCCCCGTGCCTGCCCCTTTAAGCGCCGACTTTATCGGCGATGCGGCGCGCCATGCTCTCGGCCTTTTCCTTGTCCTTCGCTTCCACCATGACGCGGATCAGCGGTTCCGTGCCCGAAGCGCGGATCAGCACGCGGCCCGTGTCGCCCAGCTCGGCCTCGACCAGTTCTTTCTCGGCCACCATGGCGGCATTTTTCTGCCAGTCGAAACCGGGCGCCACGCGCAGGTTGATCAGGGTTTGCGGGAACAGCACCAGTTCGGCCAGGCATTGCTGCAGGCTCTGGCCGCTGCGCTTGAGCGCGGACAACACTTGCAGCGCGGAGACGATGCCGTCGCCCGTCGTGTGGCGATCCAGGCACAGCAAATGGCCCGAGCCTTCGCCGCCCAGTATCCAGCCCTTTTCCTTCATGACTTCCAGCACGTAGCGGTCGCCCACCTTGGCGCGCGCAAAGCCGATGCCCTGCTGCTTGAACAGCACTTCGAGCGCCATATTCGTCATCAGCGTGCCGACGGCACCGGCCACAGGGCCCGTCGCCAGGCGATCCTTGACCATGACGTACAACAACTCGTCGCCGTTGTACATACGGCCCGTGGCGTCGCACATGATCAGGCGGTCGGCGTCGCCATCGAGCGCGATGCCCAGGTCCGCGCCATGCTCGACGACGGCTTCGGCCATGGCCTTGGTTGCCGTGGCGCCGAAGCCCGCATTGATATTGAAGCCGTCGGGCTTGTTGCCGATGGCGACGACTTCCGCACCCAGCTCATGGAACACGTGCGGAGCGATATGGTAGGCGGCGCCATGCGCGCAATCGACGACGATCTTCAGGCCACGCAAGTCCAGCTCGTTCGGGAAGGTGCTCTTGCAAAATTCGATGTAGCGGCCCTGGGCGTCATCCAGGCGCTTGGCGCGGCCCAGCTTGTCCGATGGCACGCAAGTCATGGGTTCGTCGAGCGCCGCCTCGATTTCCAGTTCCACGCTGTCAGGCAGCTTGGTGCCCTGGCCGGAAAAGAATTTGATGCCATTGTCATGGTACGGATTATGTGAGGCGGAAATGACGACCCCGGCCGCCAGGCGCAGCGCCCGCGTCAGGTAAGCGATCGCCGGGGTCGGCATGGGGCCGGCCAGCATCACGTCCACGCCGGCGGCCGACAGGCCCGCTTCCAGCGCCGCTTCCAGCATATAGCCGGAAATGCGCGTGTCCTTGCCGATCAGCACGGTCGGGCGCGCCTTGCCGCCTTGCGACTTGGCCAGCACCTTGCCGGCCGCATAACCGAGGCGCATGACGAAATCGGGGGTGATCGGAGCCGTGCCCACGAGGCCGCGGATGCCATCGGTGCCAAAATATTTACGCGTCATAGTTTTCTCTTTTTGTTGTTTATAATAAATCTTACAGGCTCAGTGCGCCATGCGCCATACCTTCAGTGCATCGACGGTTTCCGCCACATCATGCACACGGATGATTTCCGCACCTTGCGCTACCGCAGCAAGCGCACCGGCAACGCTGCCGGCCAGGCGCTGCTCGACGGGACGTCCCGTGACGGCGCCTATCATCGACTTGCGCGACAGCCCGGCCAGCACAGGCAGGTTCAGGTCGCTGCGCAACTGGCGCGTGGCGCGCAGCAAGGCATAGTTCTGCTCCACCGTCTTGCCAAAGCCAAAACCGGGATCGACGCACAGGCGTTCGCGGGCGATCCCGGCCGCCGTCAGGGTGTCGATGCGCTCGCGCAGGAAGTCGATGACTTCGCGCACCACGTCTTCGTACTGTGGCTGGTCCTGCATGGTTTGCGGCACGCTTTGCATGTGCATGATGCACAGCGCGCAGTCGCTGTCCCGCACGGCCTCGATGGCGCCCGGCGCGCGGAAACCGTTGATGTCGTTGATCATGTCGGCGCCCGCCAGGATGGCTTCGCGCATCACTTCGGGCTTGTACGTGTCGACGGACAGGGGCTTGTCGCAGTCGCGCAAGGCGTACAGCACCGGCATGACGCGCGCAAGCTCGTCCTGCAGCGGCAGCGGTGGCGCGCCGGGACGGCTCGATTCGCCGCCGATATCGATGATGTCGACGCCGTCAACAATCATCTGCTCGGCGCGCGAGATGGCAAACTCCAGGTGTTGATACTGGCCCGCATCGGAAAACGAGTCGGGCGTGATGTTCAGGATGCCCATCACCAGCGCCTGCGTGCCCTGCAGGTTGAAGCCGAAACGGCCGAATTGCAAATAATGTCGCATGTAAATCTTTGTAGTCTTCAGGGAAATCTGGCGCGCCAACGAAAAAGGGCAAGGATTGCTCCTTACCCTTTTGATAGCGCGCCGCCGGTCGGGGCGGCCCTTATCAGGCTGGTGCCGTCACGTTTGGCGAGATGCCGCCCGTGCCGCTGTCGCCCGCATTGCGGCGTGGCGGAATGACTTTCGGCGGACGCGGCTCCAGGCCGGCCATGATGTCATTGATTTGCTCTGCATCAATGGTTTCCCATTCCAGCAAGGCTTTCGTCATCATTTCGACCTTGTCGCGGTTGCTTTCCAGCAAGGTACGCGCCAAAGCATATTGTTTGTCGAGAATGTTGCGGATTTCAGCATCGACCTTTTGCTGGGTCGCTTCCGAGATCGTCTTGGTGGCGCCACCGAAGAAACCTTCGTTTTCGCTGTCTTCGTAGACCATCACGCCCATGCTGTCGGACATGCCGAAGCGGGTCACCATGGAGCGGGCCAGCTTGGTGGCACGCGAGAAGTCGTTCGACGCGCCGGTGGACATTTGCCCCACGAAAATCTCTTCGGCGATACGGCCACCGAACAGGATGGAAATTTCTTCCAGCATCTTGTCCTTGTAGGCGGACAGATTGTCGTGTTCCGGCAGCTGCCACGTCAGGCCCAGGGCCCAGCCGCGCGGCATGATCGTGACTTTATGCACGGGATCGGCCTTCGGCAGCAGCTTGGCGACGACGGCGTGACCGGACTCATGGTAAGCCGTATTGCGACGCTCTTCCTCGCGGATGATCATCGATTTACGCTCAGGACCCATGTAGATCTTGTCTTTCGCATCTTCGAAGTCGATCATTTCCACCAAGCGCTTGCTGCGGCGTGCCGCGAACAGGGCTGCCTCGTTGACCAGGTTGGCCAGATCCGCGCCCGAGAAACCAGGGGTGCCGCGGGCCAGGATATCGGCCTTCACGTCGGTACCGATAGGTACTTTGCGCATGTGCACGTTCAAGATCTGTTCACGGCCGCGAATATCGGGCAAGCCGACGGACACCTGGCGGTCGAAACGGCCCGGACGCAGCAAGGCTTTGTCGAGCACGTCGGCGCGGTTGGTGGCGGCCACGACGATCACGCCGGAGTTCGCTTCAAAACCGTCCATCTCGACCAGCAACTGGTTCAAGGTCTGTTCGCGCTCGTCATTGCCGCCGCCCATGCCGGCACCGCGGTGACGGCCGACAGCGTCGATCTCATCGATGAAGATGATGCACGGCGAATGCTTTTTCGCGTTTTCAAACATGTCGCGCACGCGGCTGGCACCGACGCCGACGAACATTTCCACGAAGTCGGAACCGGAAATCGAGAAGAACGGTACCTTGGCTTCGCCGGCGATGGCGCGCGCCAGCAGGGTTTTACCCGTGCCAGGAGGACCGACCATCAGCACGCCGCGGGGAATGCGGCCGCCCAGTTTCTGGAATTTGCTCGGATCCTTGAGGAAGTCGACCACTTCGTTGACTTCTTCTTTCGCTTCGTCGCAACCGGCGACGTCGGCGAAGGTGACGGTGTTGCTGGCTTCATCCATCATGCGCGCCTTCGACTTGCCGAACGAGAATGCCCCGCCCTTGCCGCCGCCTTGCATCTGACGCATGAAGAATACCCACACGCCGATCAACAGCAGCATGGGGAACCAGGAAACAAAAATAGTTTGCAGGAAAGACGCTTCCTCAGGCGGACGCACATCGAAATGCACGCCATTGTCGCGCAGGTCGCCGATCAGACCCTTGTCGAGGCTGGTGGCGGTGGTACGCACCTTGGTGTCGTCCATCAGCTTGGCGGTGATCGACGAACCTTCGATCACGACATCCTTGACGCGCTTGGCTTTGACTTCATCCAGCAAATCGGAATAAGCGATGGCCTTGCTGCCGCCTGTGGCGCCATGACTGTCGAATTGCTTGAACAGCATGAACAACAGCAGCAATACGACTACCCAGATGGCAGATTTGGAAAACATGTTATTCACGAAGACTCCTTGGATGCAGTGCGCATCTCTTTACCTATAGCTAGAAACACGATTTTACTCGCAATAAGCGGGCCGTGCCAAAGCCCGCCGATCCGTGCGCGCGAAAAAATCGCGTTCACGCAAAAAAATGCAGTATAAACAATTTAGGCTTTTATACCATCAGACGCTACTGCACTTCTCGTTCCCATGTGCGGATTCACGCTTAAATATCAAGGGCGGAATCATCTTCTTCAACGGCATTTTTCAGCGGATTCTTGATTCCACGCCCCATCAGGAAGATTTCCGACGATTTATCGCGGCTGGCCTTGGGCTTTTTCTGCACCACGACCTTGAATTCAGCACGGAATTTCTCCACGATCTGGCTGAAACCCATGTCTTTGAAGCATTTCACCAGCAGCACGCCAGACGGCTTCAGGTGCAATTGCGAAAATTCGATGGCCAGATCGATCAAGTGCTCCATGCGCGCGGCATCCGCCGTGGCGATGCCAGACAGGTTGGGCGCCATGTCCGACAGGACCAGATCGACCTTGCGGCCCTGCAACACCACTTCCAGCTGGCGCAGCACGCGCGCTTCACGGAAGTCGCCCTGGATGAAGTGGAAATCGGCGATGGGCTCCATTTCCAGCATGTCCAGGCCAATCAGGGTACCATTGACCCCGCCGCCGTCCTTGCCGGCCAGCTTGCGCCGCGTGTACTGGGCCCAGCTGCCAGGAGTGCAACCAAGGTCGACAATCACCTGGCCAGGTTTGATCAGTTTCTCGTCTTCATCGATTTCTTTGAGCTTGTATGCTGCCCGGGCGCGGTAGCCCTCTTTTTGCGCCAACTTCACATAAGGATCATTTATGTGGTCGTGCAACCAGTTTTTGTTTAATTTCTTCTTTGCCATTCGCGTAGAATACTGCTTTTAAGGGAATTACTAAATATTATTATGCTAAAACTTACACCCGTAGAGCGCAGCGCACTGCGCGCCGAAGCACACGCGCTGAAGCCTATCGTCATCATTGGCGAAGCGGGCTTGACACCTGCTGTCCTCAAAGAGATCGACCTTGGCCTGGATTCGCACGGCCTGATTAAAGTCCGCGTGTTCGGCGACGACCGCGAAGCCCGCGTCGGAATGTACGATACGATTTGCGGCAATCTCGGCGCCGCCCCGGTACAACATATTGGCAAACTGCTGGTAATCTACCGTCCGAAAAAAGAAGTGGTTAAGGAGAAGGTCAGCGCCGGCAAAGGCATGCGCGAAGTGACCATCGTCAAGGCCAGCGCCAGCGGCACCAAGCGCCCGAGCGTGACGAAAGTCATGATCAAGGGCAATGAGCGCGTTACCGAAGGCGGTTCCATCAAGCGTGCCAAGCCACGTCAGAAAAGCGCCAAGAAAAGCGCACTGGGCAGCAAGTAAGCCTGTCGTTCAGCAGCCGCAAGGCTGTTGAAACAAGAAGCGGAGCACGGGATCTTCCCTGCTCCGCTTTTTTATTGCAATTGCGCTTGTCGGATTACACGGCGCCAGGGCGCCGCTAATCCGACCTACGATATCGACCGATAGGTCGGATTAGCGCCTGGCGCGTAATCCGACAAACAACAGCAATTATTGCTGCTTCCAGATCAGCACGCCCGCCAGCAGGCTTTGCACGGCAAAGATCAAGGTCGACACGCCATGCAGCATGCCGAAACGGCTGCGCATGGCCTCGTCCATGATGCCGGAGGAACCCTGTGCTTGCGCCTTGAGTTCGGCCATCAGCGGCGAGATGCCAAAATGGCTGAGCAGCGTGCACACCAGCATGGACAGCACCAGCGCCCCCAGCAGGCGGCGGCGCTTCAGTTCCAGCGCGCCGGGCGCCCATTGCAGCAAGGCCAGCAGTATCAAGGCGCAAACGATCGACAGCCAGGCCTCGGCGCGGAACATGCTGCCAGCGATATTGCCTGCCAGCACGCGGTCGCTCAAGGAAGCGAACAAGGTCGGCGCCACGATGAAACCGATGGTCCACAAGCTGCCGGCCCACAGGGTGGCAACGAGGATGCGCACGCGGGGGAGCATCAGATGTACAGCACTTCCAGGATTTCGTATTCGCGCGGACCGGATGGCGCCTGCACTTCCACCACGTCGCCGGCGTACTTGCCGATCAGCGCGCGGGCGATCGGGGACGTCACGGAAACCTTGTTCATTTTCAGGTCGGCTTCATCGAGGCCGACGATCTGGTACGTGACTTTCTGGCCCGATTCCAGGTCTTCCAGGTTCACGGTCGAGGCGAACACCACGCGGCCTTCCGCGTCGAGCGCGGTCGGGTCGATGATTTGCGCTGCACCCAGCTTGCCTTCGAGTTCGGCGATGCGGCCTTCGACGAATGCCTGGCGTTCCTTGGCGGCATCGTACTCGGCGTTTTCCGACAGATCACCGTGCGAACGCGCTTCGGCGATCGCATCGATGACGATGCGGCGTTCCTTGGTCTTCAAATGATGCAGCTCTTCTTTCAAGAGTTCTGCGCCGTATTTGGTCAATGGGACTGAGGTCATGTTATCTCTACTATCTGCTAGTTATCGGCGCCGTTTTCCGTGTTGTGCCACGGTTAACGGACTTACCAAGTGAAAACCACAGAGGCCGCGCGCTGCTCTGCACGGAACTCTGTGGTTGATAAGCATGCAGTGTACCGCCTAACGGCGGCCACTGCAAACGCACTTAGTTCAAGGTCTTGTGCAGGCCTTGCAAATCGTACACACGAAGCTCATCCAGGTGACGGATGCCTTCGACGGCCGCTTCCGCGCCCGCGATGGTGGTGTAGGTCGTCACGCGCGACGCCAGGGCCGAAGTGCGGATGGCCCGCGAATCGACGATGGCGCTGCGCTTTTCTTCCACGGTGTTGATCACCAGCACGATTTCATGGTTCTTGATCATGTCGACCACGTGCGGACGGCCTTCGATCACCTTGTTCACTGGCGTGACGGCGATGCCGGCAGCAGCGATCACGGCGGCGGTACCCTTGGTGGCGACCACGGTGAAACCGGACTCGACCAGGTCACGCGCCACTTGCACGGCGCGCGGCTTGTCCGACGCTTTCACGCTGATGAAGACTTTGCCCGATTTTGGCAGGTTGACGCCGGCGCCCAGTTGCGATTTCACAAACGCTTCGCCGAAGGTCAGGCCTACACCCATGACTTCGCCCGTCGATTTCATTTCAGGGCCCAGGATGGTGTCCACGCCAGGGAACTTGACGAACGGGAACACGGCTTCCTTGACGCTGAAGTAAGGCGGCACGACTTCCTGCGTAATGCCTTGCGAGGCCAGCGATTGACCGACCATGCAGCGCGCGGCGATCTTCGCCAGTTGCAGACCCGTGGCTTTCGAGACGAAAGGCACGGTGCGCGACGCGCGCGGATTGACTTCCAGCACGAAGACGACGTCTTTCATTTCGCCATCGATCTCTTGCTTCTGGATCGCGAACTGCACGTTCATCAGGCCGACCACGTTCAAGCCCTTGGCCATCAGCGCCGTCTGGCGCTTCAGTTCTTCAATGGTTTCCGGCGCCAGCGAGTATGGTGGCAGCGAGCAAGCCGAGTCGCCCGAATGGACGCCAGCCTGTTCGATGTGTTCCATCACGCCGCCGATGAACGTCGTTTCGCCATCGGAGATGCAATCGACGTCGCACTCAATGGCGTCGTTCAGGAAACGGTCCAGCAGCACCGGCGAATCGTGCGAAACCTTGACGGCTTCGCGCATGTAGCGCTCGAGGTCGCGTTGCTCGTGGACGATTTCCATGGCGCGGCCGCCCAGCACGTACGATGGACGCACGACCAGCGGGTAGCCGATTTCCTGCGCCAGCGCCAGCGCGTCGGCTTCCGTGCGCGCGGTGCGGTTAGGCGGCTGGCGCAGTTCCAGCTTGTGCAGCATTTGCTGGAAACGCTCGCGGTCTTCGGCCGCATCGATCATGTCGGGCGAGGTGCCGATGATCGGTACGCCATTCGCTTCCAGGTCCAGCGCCAGTTTCAAAGGCGTCTGGCCGCCGTACTGCACGATCACGCCGACCGGTTTTTCGATGGCGACGATTTCCAGCACGTCTTCCAGGGTCAGGGACTCGAAGTACAAACGGTCCGAGGTATCGTAGTCGGTCGACACGGTTTCCGGGTTGCAATTGACCATGATGGTTTCGTAGCCGTCTTCGCGCATGGCGAGGGCGGCGTGGACGCAGCAATAGTCAAACTCGATACCCTGGCCGATACGGTTCGGGCCACCGCCCAGCACCATGATCTTTTTCTTGTCGGTTGGATTCGATTCGCACTCTTCGTCGTACGTGGAATACATGTACGCCGTGTCGGTCGAAAACTCGGCCGCGCAGGTGTCGACGCGCTTGTAGACGGGACGGATGTTCAGCGCATGGCGCTGCTGGCGCACGGCCGTGTCGGTCGTCTGCAACAAAAAGCCCAGGCGGCGGTCCGAGAAGCCCTTCTGCTTCAACTTGTACAAGGTGTTCTTGTCCAGGTTTTCCAGCTTCTGCGTATCGAGCCACAGTTCCAGGTCGACGATTTCCTTGATCTGGATCAGGAACCATGGGTCGATCTTGGTCAGCTGGTGCACTTCTTCCAGGGTGAAACCCTGGGCAAACGCGTCGCCCACGTACCAGATGCGCTCAGGACCAGGCTCGCCCAGTTCTTCTTCGATCTTTTCGCGGTCCTTGGTCTTTTCGTTCATGCCGTCCACGCCCACTTCCAGGCCGCGCAAGGCTTTCTGGAACGATTCCTGGAAGGTACGGCCGATCGCCATCACTTCGCCGACGGATTTCATCTGCGTCGTCAGGTGGTGGTCGGCGGTCGGGAATTTCTCGAACGTGAAACGGGGAATCTTCGTGACGACGTAATCGATCGACGGCTCGAACGATGCCGGCGTGGCACCGCCCGTGATTTCATTACGCAGCTCGTCCAGGGTGAAACCGACGGCCAGCTTGGCGGCGATCTTGGCGATCGGGAAGCCCGTCGCTTTCGATGCCAGGGCCGACGAACGCGATACGCGCGGGTTCATCTCGATGACGATCATGCGGCCATCGACGGGGTTGATCGAGAATTGCACGTTCGAACCACCGGTGTCGACGCCGATCTCGCGCAGCACTGCCAGACTGGCATTGCGCATGATCTGGTATTCCTTGTCCGTCAAGGTTTGCGCAGGCGCTACCGTGATGGAGTCGCCCGTGTGCACGCCCATCGGGTCGAGGTTTTCGATCGAGCAGATGATGATGCAGTTGTCCGCCTTGTCGCGCACCACTTCCATCTCGTACTCTTTCCAGCCCAGCAACGATTCTTCGATCAGCAACTCTTTCGTCGGCGAAGCTTCCAGGCCGCGCTTGCAGATGGTTTCGAATTCTTCTTCGTTGTAGGCGATGCCGCCGCCGGAACCGCCCATGGTGAACGATGGACGGATAATGGTCGGGAAGCCCAGCGTGCGCTGCACGGCCCACGATTCTTCCATCGAGTGCGCCACGCCGGAACGGGCCGAACCAAGGCCGATCTTGGTCATCGCGTCCTTGAATTTCGAACGGTCTTCCGCCTTGTCGATGGCTTCCGGCGATGCGCCGATCAGTTCGACGTTGTATTTCGCCAGCACGCCATTGTTGAACAGGTCCAGCGCGCAGTTCAGCGCCGTCTGGCCGCCCATCGTCGGCAAGATCGCGTCAGGACGCTCCTTGGCGATGATGCGCTCGACGACCGACCAGGTGATCGGCTCGATGTAAGTGACGTCGGCCATTTCCGGGTCCGTCATGATGGTCGCAGGATTGCTGTTGACGAGGATGACTTTGTAGCCCTCTTCGCGCAGGGCCTTGCACGCTTGCGCGCCGGAATAATCGAATTCGCAGGCCTGGCCGATCACGATCGGGCCAGCGCCAATAATCAGAATACTTTTAATATCTAAACGTTTAGGCATTTTTCTTTTTCTCCTCCGCAGCCATCAAGTTGATGAAGCGGTCAAACAGGTAAGCAACATCCATCGGGCCCGGCGACGCTTCAGGGTGGCCCTGGAAGCAGAAGGCAGGCTTGTCCGTGCGGGCAAAGCCCTGCAGGGAACCGTCGAACAGCGATTCATGGGTCACGCGGCAATTCGCAGGCAAGGTTGCCGCGTCGACTGCGAAACCGTGGTTTTGCGAGGTAATCAAGACCTGTTTCGTTTCCAGGTCCTGCACCGGGTGGTTGGCGCCGTGGTGGCCGAACTTCATCTTCAGCGTCTTTGCGCCGGAAGCGATTGCCATGATCTGGTGGCCGAGGCAGATGCCGAAGGTCGGGATGCCCTTCTCGATCAGTTCCTTGGTGGCCGCGATCGCGTAATCGCACGGTTCCGGATCGCCGGGGCCGTTCGACAGGAAGATGCCGTCCGGGTTCAGTGCCAGGGCGTCGGCGGCCGTCGCTTGCGCGGGCAGCACGGTGACTTTGCAGCCGCGCGCCGTCAGCATGCGCAGGATGTTGCGCTTGACGCCGTAGTCGAAGGCGACCACGTGGTATTTCGCGTCCGCGTCAGCCAGCTGGCCATAGCCTGCACCCAGGGTCCATTCCGTTTCGCGGTATTCGTAGGCATCCTTGCTTGAGACTACCTTGGCCAGGTCCATGCCGGCCAGGCCGGGGAAGGAGCGGGCCAGTTCCAGCGCTTGCGCGGCGGACGGTTCGTTGCCTTGCGTGCCGACGAGGATGGCGCCGCCCTGCGCACCTTTTTCACGCAGGATGCGCGTGAGCTTGCGTGTATCGATGCCGGCGATGGCGACGATATTTTCAGCTTTCAGGTAATCGGACAGGGAGAGGGTGGAACGGAAATTGGATGCCAGCAATGGCAGATCGCGGATGATGAGGCCAGCGGCGTGTACCTTGGAAGATTCGACGTCTTCCGGATTGACGCCCGTATTGCCGATATGCGGATAGGTCAGGGTGACCATCTGGCGGCAATAGCTTGGGTCGGTAAGGATTTCCTGGTACCCGGTCATCGAGGTGTTGAAAACAACCTCGCCCGTGGTATGACCGGCGGCACCGATCGAAAAACCTTTAAAGATCGTTCCATCAGCAAGCGCTAATATGGCTGGAACGGCAGGGCCAGAAAAAAATGGCGGCAAGGGCAACTCCTGATAAAGTTACCGTAGCTGCGCCACGTCAGACCGACCGCCTATGTACCCGAGCCAGATGCACTCAGGGTGTTTCAACGGTCATTTTGAATGAGGGGATGGGTAGTCGCTACGGTATATGTGTGATTGGCTAAACCTTTGAATTATAACCAAAAGGAAGCTTTTCCACAAGGAAGAAAATACAGAAGCCCCGGCATTTTTTTGCGCAGCAACATAAATCCCCTGCCCCATGAAAAAAGCCGCCCGGCTTGCGCGGGGCGGCTTGCAAAGCAATATCGGTTACTACTTAGGCTGTCAACGCCGCGATACCCGCTTTCGCGATTTGCGCATCTTCCGCCGATTTGACGCCCGAGACGCCGACGGCGCCCACGTAGTGGCCATCGAACACGATGGGCACGCCGCCTTCGAGCAAGCCGTCGATTTCCGGCGCGCTCAGGAACGACACGCGGCCGCCATTGATCATCTCTTCATAGATGCGCGATTCGCGGCGGCCCAGTGCGGCCGTCTTGGCTTTCGATGGGGCGATGTGCGACGAGATCGGCGCCACGCCATCCATGCGCTGCAGCCACAGCAGGTGGCCGCCGTCGTCGACGATGGCGATCGTGACCGCCCAGTTATTCTTGACCGCTTCCGCTTCGGCGGCGGCAGCGATTTTCTTTACGTCGTCCAGGGTCAAAATCGGTTTCGATTGCATGGTGCATCCTTGTTATGTTGAAACAAAATTGTATACGAAATGCGCAGCGGCGCTCTTCCTTACTGCTCGCGCTTCGCTTTCAGCTTTTGCTTGAGCTGCGCCATCACGGCAAAGGTCGCCTGCTCGCCCGCCAGGATGGCCTGGTTGCGGCTGTTGAAATCGTTGCCCTTCATGGTGCCCAGGCTGGGCTGGATCACCACGTCCGCATCTTTCAATTCAAACTGATTGATGCGCTGGCCCATGATGGCGAACGTCTGCATCAGCACTTCCATCGAGCTGATGGCCTTCTGGGTATCCGTTTGCGACGAAATATTCACGGCGATGATGAAATCGGCGCCCATGTCGCGCGCAAAGCGCACGGGTACGGGAGCGACGAGGCCGCCATCGACATAGGTGTGGCCGGCAATCGTCACGGGCTGGAACACGCCGGGCACGGCCGACGAGGCGCGCACGGCCATGCCGGTGTTACCGCGCTGGAACAGGATCGGCTGGCCATTTTTCAGATCGGTCGCCACCACGCCGAATGGAATCTTGAGTTTTTCCAGCGGCACGCCGCCAACGGCCTTGTTGACATAGCTTTGCAGCGCTTCGCCTTTCAGCACGCCGGACGACTTGCCGAACAGGGGCAAGGCCCAGTCGGAAATGGCCGCCTCGTCCATGTCGAACGCCATCTTTTGCAGGGCAAAGCCGGAATTGCCTGCCGCATACATGGCACCCACCACGCTGCCGGCGCTGGTGCCGGTGACGATATCGGCCTGGATGCCTTGCGATTCAAGCGCCTTGATCACACCGATATGCGCGAAACCGCGCGCCGCGCCGCCGCCCAGGGCAAGGCCAATCTTGATCTTGCGCGGCGTGACGACGATGGGCTCGGGTGGCGTCAATACTTGTATCGGTTTCGGGGCGGTGGTATCGCAACCGGCCAGCACGAAGGCGGCCAGGGCAAGCAGGGTCAGGCGTTTAGGGAACATGGTGGAGAGGGGGAACCGCGCGCGGCAGTGGCAATAAAGGAGAGCCGATTGTAGCGCAAGCGGGGCGACCCGCACTGAAGGCGGTCTTAAATGTTTACAAATGACAATGCTCCGAACCGTGCGCACCCCTCCGGCTGCTAGACTGGTGCCTGGCCTCCCCCTCCCCACCTCCATTTGGCGACTTATGAAAACAGACCTATTCCGCCTCATCGCGCCCCCATGCTTGCTCGCTGCCGTCCTGCTGGGTGCAGCCTGCGCCAACGCCGTCGCGGCGACGGAGCGCCCAGATAGCATCGCGGCAAAAATGGAGAGCTTTACGTGTACGGGAAAGTTGCAGATTCCCAATGATCAAGAGGAGCACACGATTGAACTCAGCTTCGACGCCCCCGACCGGCACGGCGCACAAGGCACCCACCTGATTGACGGGCGCGGTAAAGCAGGTAACTTCTACGGCTGTCGGCAAAGCGGCGACAGCCTGTCTTGCACGTACGACGCGGGGCCGTCCAGCGGACCGCTGACCATGCGCTTTAACAGCGACTTGACGCAAGTAAAGGGCGAGTTCAATTCCCCCTTTGAAAACAGCGCCGCCATGCAATTTTCCGCACGCTGCCAAAAATTGGAGCACTAACAGCGTCCGGCATATTGGCCAAGCGAAGAGCTCCCCTTGGGTAGCTGCTTCGCATGCCAAATCGCCCCAACCTCCCCTCACTCGCCGAATTGATCAACATGTCCGACGAATATCAATTTTCCGACAGCCGCGCCCTGAGCGAACCGTTTGCGCAACAGTTATCACAACAGCCGCCCGACGGCGCCCTCACCTGGCTGACCGCCATCCTCGCCACGCAGGCGCCCGCGCTGCGCTCGCCGAACGCCATCCTGCTGGCCTACACGGGCAATCCGGACGCCATCGCCTGGATCGACGCCAACGTGGGCTCGCCCGTGGCCGGGCAATGGGGCGTGGCGGCTGCCCTGCTGGGCACGCCATGGCCCCGCATCCTGGAATGGCTGCGGCGTGGCGGCCCGCACCGGCTGATGGCGCTCGATACCTTGTACGCCTATCGCATGCCGGCCGCCAACATGTCCCCGCTGGAACGGATCGCCGCGCCAGTGCTGTCGCAAGCGCCACCACACGCCGAACTCGAGCAAGCGATAGGTACCTGCCTGGCAGAGGCCCCCACACCGCGCATCCAGGCAAGCGTGAGCGCCATCACCAGCCACGCCGGCGACATCCTGCGCGGCGGGCCGCGTGGCGTGGCCGTAGCCGACTTGCCGCGCCTGTACCTCGACCCTGAGCCATTCAAGGATGCGCCCGCCATCCTGGCGCAGCACGAAACGGTAGTCAGCAGCATGCGCGAAAACCTGCGGAACTTGCTCAAGGAAATAGTATGAATCGACAAGCCCTCGTGACAATCGACTTGAGCGACATCAACTCGCCGCGCCAGCTGCATGCGGCCCTGGCGGCCGCACTGGGTTTCCCTTCCTTCTATGGCATGAACTGGGATGCGTTCTGGGATGCCATCACGGGCCTGGTGGACGTGCCGCAACAGATCGAGCTGCGCGGGTGGCCAGCCTTCGCGGCACGGCTGCCCGGCGAAGCCGCCATCCTGCAGCGCATCCTGGCGCGCATGGCACAGGAAATGCCGGACGTGGCAGCGCACGTGCTTTACGTGTAGCACGGAAACGCTTGACAGCCCGGCCCGACTTCCCTTACATTGAGTGCATGTCCTCCTTCAAACATCCATCCCCTTCCCTGCTGTCGCTATCGCGACTACACCTAGCACGCGCATAAGTTTGCCGCTTTGCTTCGCCTGGCCACACGCCGGCGTGTTTCAAAAACCCTGGAAGGTTTGATGATGTTTGCACCATCCCCATTCGTACACGTAATCCCCACTGCGACCGCCCCCGCTGGCATCGCAGCCGCTCTGCTACCGCTACCGATCGCTTGCCTGGCCTAGTGTCTCGTGGCCGCCCGGCAAGCTTGCGCCACAACCATTGATTTCCCCCTATCTTCAGGAGTACCCGATCATGATGTTGCAAAACCCAGCTTCCAAATACCGCGCCTTTCCTCCCGTTAAATTGACCGACCGTCAATGGCCGAACCAGATCATCAGCAAACCGCCTATCTGGATGAGCACCGACTTGCGCGACGGCAACCAGTCGCTGATCGAGCCGATGAGCGCGGAAAAGAAGCTGCGGTTCTTCGAAATGCTGATCGCCATCGGCCTGAAGGAAATCGAAGTTGGTTTCCCATCGGCATCGCAGACGGATTTCGATTTCGTGCGCAAGCTCGTCGATGAAGGCCGCATCCCGGACGACGTCACCATCATCGTGCTGACACAGTCGCGTGAAGAATTGATACGCCGCACTGTGGAATCCGTCGTCGGCGCCAAGCGCGCCATCGTCCACCTGTACAACTCCGTGGCGCCCGTGTTCCGCAAGGTCGTGTTCGGCATGTCGCGCGAAGAAATCACGAATATCGCCACCACCGGCACCACCTTGGTAAAACAGCTGGTGGCCCAGCATCCTCAAACGGAATGGGGCTTTGAATACACGCCGGAATCGTTCTCGACCACGGAACTCGATTTCTCCAAGCATATCTGCGACGCCGTCAGCGCCATCTGGAAGCCGACGCCGGCCAACAAGATGATCATCAACCTGCCATCGACCGTGGAATGCAGCACGCCCAATGTGTATGCGGACCAGATCGAATGGATGTCGCGCAAGCTGGCGCGCCGCGATTCCATCATCATCAGCGTGCACCCGCATAACGACCGTGGCACGGCCGTCGCCTCGGCCGAACTGGCAGTGATGGCAGGCGCCGACCGCGTGGAAGGCTGCCTGTTCGGCAATGGCGAGCGCACGGGCAACGTCGACCTGGTGACGTTGGCGATGAATTTGTACACGCAAGGCGTACACCCGGGCCTCGATTTCTCCGACATCGACAGCGTGCGCAAATGCGTGGAAGAGTGCAACCAGTTGCCCGTCCACCCGCGCCACCCGTATGCGGGGGACCTGGTATTTACGGCCTTCTCCGGCTCGCACCAGGATGCGATCAAGAAAGGTTTCGCCAAGCAGCAACCGGACAGCATCTGGGAAGTGCCGTACCTGCCGATCGACCCGGCCGACCTGGGCCGCAGCTACGACGCCGTGATCCGCGTCAACAGCCAGTCCGGCAAGGGCGGCATGGCGTACTTGCTGGAACAGGAATACGGCCTGGTCTTGCCGCGCCGCCTGCAGATCGAATTCTCGCGCGCCGTGCAAGCCGTGGCCGATGCCACGGGCCGCGAAATCGCCGCGCAGGATATCCATGAAATCTTCCAGAAGGAATACCTTGAGCAGACGGCGCCGTACGCCTACGCTTCGCACCGCATGGTGGAAGACACGAGCAGCGACGAATCCGTGCAGATCGACATCAGCCTGTCGCACCGCCAGACGCCATTGGCCCTGCAGGGCGGCGGCAACGGCCCCATCGATGCCTTCGTCAACGCACTCGGTCTCGACATCAAGCTGATGGATTACCATGAGCACTCGATCGGCTCCGGCGCCAACGCGCAAGCGGCTTGCTACGTGGAATTGCGCCTCGATAACGGCCCGACCCTGTTCGGCGCCGCCATCGACAGCAATATCGTCACCGCCTCGTTCAAGGCTGTCTTGTCGGCCGTGAACCGCCGCATCAAGCAGACGGACGCCGAAAAAACAACAGCGGCCGACGTGGCTGCCAGCGCCGCCTGAACACGGATCAAGCATCCCTCATAGGGAGAAAAAGCGGTACGGCTTGATCGCCGTGCCGCTTTTTCATTTCTGTAGAGCAATTAGTAGTGCAAATCAGGTATCGCCAGCCGTATAATCGTTTCATAACAAGACCACCGGAGACAGATCATTAGCTACCGAGGGAATCAGTATGAAATTGACGGATATGAAGATAGGCGTGCGCCTGGGCGCCGGTTTTGGCGTGGTGCTGCTGCTGATGGCAGTGCTGGTGGGCACGGGCCTGCTGCGCCTGGACAAGATCGGCGCGCTCAGCGAAGCCATCATCGAGAAAGACTGGGCCAAGGCCGACGCCATCGCCACCATCCGCAGCACCACGCGCTCGAACGCGGCCCTGGTGCTGGAACTGTTCATCCATGAAGATCCGGCACGCGCCAGCGCCATCCATGGCGAAATCGACGCCAACAAGGCCACCATCACCGATGCGCTGGTCATCCTCGACCGCCTGATTGTACTGCCTGAAGGCAAGGAACTGCTGGCTACGCTGAAGCAGCAGCGCAAGGCCTATGTCGTCTCGTTCAGCCAGGCAGACAAGCTGCTGGTGGCGGGACAGCGCGCGGAAGCGGCCGTGCACGTGCGCGACGATACCCTGCCCGCCCTGAACCAGTTGCAAAAGTCCGTGAACCGCCTCAATGAACTCCAGCGCGAAGTGGTCGTGCAGGGCGGCCAGCAAATCCAGCAGAATATTTCCGCAGCCAATGTGCTGATGGCCAGCCTGGGCACGGCCGCCCTGCTGCTGGGTGTGCTCTTTGCCTGGCGGGTCACGCGCTCGATCACCACGCCGATCGCGTACGCCTTGCGCGTGGCGCAAGCGGTGGCCGGAGGCGACTTGAGCAGCAAAATCGTGGCCGACGGCAAGGATGAAGCGGGCCAGCTGCTGCAGGCGCTGCGCGACATGAACACCAACCTGGCCACCCTGGTGGGGCAAGTGCGCGGCGGCACGGGCACGATTGCCGTGGCGTCGAGCCAGATCGCCAGCGGCAATGCCGACCTGTCGGCCCGCACGGAAGCCCAAGCCAGCGCGCTCGAAGAGACGGCCTCGTCGATGATCGAACTGACGGGCACCGTGCGCAGCAACAGCGACAATGCGCGCCAGGCCGACAGCCTGGCCCGCTCGGCGTCAGCCATCGCGCAGCGCGGCGGCTCGGCCATGGCGGAAGTGGTCGGCACCATGGACGCCATCAATGCATCGTCGCGCAAGATCGTCGACATCATCGCCGTCATCGACGGCATCGCTTTCCAGACGAATATCCTGGCCCTGAACGCGGCCGTGGAAGCGGCGCGAGCCGGCGAGCAGGGACGCGGCTTTGCCGTGGTGGCGTCCGAAGTGCGCAACCTGGCGCAACGCTCGGCCGCGGCAGCGAAGGAAATCAAGGAACTGATCGCCGACTCCGTCGACCGCGTGGGCCAGGGCGCGCAGCTGGTCAGCCAGGCGGGCGCCACGATGGATGAAGTGGTGGCCAGCGTGGGCCGGGTCAGCGCCATCGTCGGTGAAATCAGCGTCGCCAACCACGAGCAAAGCGAAGGCATCGAGCAGATCAATGCGGCCATCATGCAGATGGACCAGACGACGCAGCAAAACGCGGCCCTCGTCGAGGAAGCGGCCGCGGCTGCGGCGGCCATGCATGAACAGGCGGGCGAACTGGAAACCCTCGTCAGCCAGTTCAAGCTGGAGCAAGGCGGCAAGGACAAGGCTGCGCCCCGCCCTGCTCCGTCCGCCCCGCGCTTGAACTAAGCGGGCTATTCCACCTGGCGTGCCAGGCGGATGCCGGAAAATTGCCAGCGCGCGCCGGCGGGGAAGAAATTGCGGTAGCTGGCGCGCGCATGGCCGGCCGGCGTGGCGCAGGACGAGCCACGCAACACATACTGGTTCAGCATGAACTTGCCGTTGTATTCACCGAGCGCCCCCGGCGCCGTGCGGTAGCCCGGATACGGCGCGTAGCTGCTGCTGGTCCACTGCCAGCAGTGGCCGAACATTTGCCGCAAGCCCGCTCCCGGCGCGCTGGCGGCCGGATGCAGCTGGCCAACTTGCAGCGCGACGCCTTGCGCCGCCAGCTCCCACTCCGCTTCCGTCGGCAGGCGCGCGCCGGCCCAGTGCGCATAGGCGTCCGCCTCGAACAGGGACAGATGCGTGGCCGGCGCCTGCAGGTCGAGCGGGCGCAAGCCGAACAAGGTGAATTCCTGCCAGTGTCCCGCCTCGTCGCGCTGCCAGTACAACGGGCATGCCAGCTGCTGGCTGCGGACCCAGTCCCAGCCTTCGGCCAGCCACAAATGCGCCGTGCGGTAGCCGCCCGCCTCGATGAAGGTAAGAAATTCCCCATTCGTCACGAGCGCACTGGCCAGTTCGAACGGCGCCACGTATTGCGGGTGGCGCGGCAATTCATTGTCGAAACAGAAGCCATCGCCCGCATGGCCGATCTGCGCCAGGCCGCCGTCGAAGGCAAGCCAGGCCGTGGGTTGCGCGTGTTCTTGCGCTGGCGCAGGCGCAGGCGCAGTGTCAAGGTAAGCGGGAAACAGGGCGCTCTGCGCCAGCAGGTGCTTGACGTCCGTCAACAGCAACTCCTGGTGCTGCTGTTCGTGCTCGAGACCCAGCGCCAGCAGCATGGTCAGCCGTTCGCGCTCGTCGCGCGCCAGTTCGCCCGCCAGCAGGCGCGCGATGCGCGCATCGACGTCGGCCCGGTAAGCGCGCACCTGGGCCATGCCGGGGCGCGTCAGCAAGCCCCGCTGGGCGCGCGGGTGCTTCTCGCCCACGCCGTTGTAATAGGAATTGAACAGCACGCGGAAGGCCGGGTGAAAGGGCGCGAACGCCGCTTCCATGCTTTCAAGGATAAACGTTTCGAAAAACCAGGTCGTATGCGCGAGATGCCATTTCACGGGACTGGCGTCCGGCATCGACTGGGCGCCGCAATCCTCGTCGGACAGCGGTTCGGCCAGCAGCAGCGAGTGCTGGCGCACCTTGTTATAGTGATCGATCAGCATCTGTTTCTTAATCCCTGATAACCCGCGCGTAGATGACGGCAAACCACTGCTGCGGGTCCGTCCAGACCTGCACAGTGGAAAACCCGGCCTGCTCCAGCAAGCCGACGAAGGTGGCGCGCGTGTATTTGTAGCTGTCTTCTGTATGGATGCGCTCGCCTTTCGCAAAGCGCCGCTGGCCGCCTTTCCAATGCACAAGCTGCTCGCTGCGCGCCTCCAGGTGCATTTCGACGCGGCGCTCGTCGGCGTTGAAAAAGCCGTGGTGCTGCCACGCACGCACGTCGAAGTCGGCGCCGATCAGGCCGTTCACGTGGCGCAGCATGTTCAGGTTGAAGGCGGCCGTGACGCCCAGCGCATCGTCATAGGCGGCGTCGAGGATGGCGTCATCCTTGATCAGGTCGACGCCGATCAGCAGGCCGCCATCGCCGTCCGCATTCGCGCGCAGGCGGCGCAAAAAGGCGGTCGCTTGCTCAGGCGCAAAATTGCCGATCGACGAGCCGGGGTAGAAGAACAGGCGCCGCGCGTCGCGCACGCTGTCGGGCAAGTCCAGGCGGCTGGAGAAATCCAGGCCCAGGCCCGTCATCTCGATGTGCGGAAAGCGCTGCTGCAGCCGGCTCAGCGATTCACTGAGGAAATTGTAGGAAATATCCACGGCCACATACTGTGCCGGGTGCAACAAAGGGAACAGGCTGGCGGCCTTGGCGCAATTGCCCGCGCCCAGGTCGATCAGGGTGCTGCCCGGCCCCACGGCGTGGGCGATCTCGGCGCCGTGGCGGGCGAAGATGGCCGCTTCCGTGCGCGTCGGATAGTACTCGGGCAAGGCGCAGATGGCTTCGAACAGTTTCGAACCGAGCGCGTCGTACAGGTATTTGGGCGACGTCCAGGCATCGCGCGCCAGGAGGCCGCTGCTAATCTCGGCTATCGTGGCAGGAGTGGCGCTGGCCGCTTCTGCGTTGCTGGCGGGATACAAATTGGACTGCTGTTGCGCAAGTGGCATGGTCATGGGCTGGCGTCGTCAATGTTAGGTTCACGAAGGGCTTGCACGGTCAGCCACCGGGCGCGCCGCCCCTGCCATAGCGGTTTGCAGGCGCCTTGCCGATGACTTTTTTCCATCATAGCGGAATCCGCATAAGCCAGCCGTGCGGCAGGTAACTTAAGGTCAAACCGGCAGCGTGCACACAACATTGGTATTACCAAGCAAAAAGCATAAGCCTGTCGTATACTACACATTGCCGGCCAAACAATCCGCGCGCCATTGCAGTTCCCAGGCCCCCCTCTCCCCCGCGTGCCTCCCTTTACGATAGCCGTTAACACCATGCTCGAATTGCGCCATCTGTCGAAGTCCTATGCCAATGCCCGTCCCGTGCTGGCCAACATTTCCTGCCGCTTCAAGGCCGGGGAATTCATCGCCATCATGGGCGATTCGGGCGTGGGCAAGTCGACCTTGCTGAACCTGATCGCCGGCCTCGATACGCCCGATGCGGGTGCCGAAGCGCACCCTATCCTGGTGGACGGCATTGCCATGTCCAGCCTCGATGACGCCGCCGCGACCCGGCTGCGTCGCGCCCGCATGGGCTTTATTTTCCAGGCCTTCCACGTCTTGCCGCACCTGACCCTGCTGCAAAACGTGGCCCTGCCGCTACTGCTCAACGGACTGCCCCAGGAGCGTGCCGCCAGCATGCTCGAAGCCGTCGGTCTGGGCGGACGCGGCGGCGACTTTCCGCAGCAGTTGTCGGGCGGCGAAATGCAGCGCGTGGCCATTGCCCGCGCGCTCGTGCACAAACCGGCGCTGGTGTTGGCCGATGAGCCGACCGGCAACCTCGACCCTGACACGGCGCACAGCATCCTGCAATTGCTGCGCGCCGAAATCAAGGCCAACGGCAGTTGCGCCATCATGGTCACGCATTCGCTGGCCGCCGCTGAAATGGCGGACCGGACCATGATTCTAACGAAAAGCGGCTTACAAAATACAACAACGGTCAGCCAAATTGATCAAACAATCAGTTAATTTAACTGACCATCTGTCACAAGTTTTGTTATCGTAGTATTATTGAAAACACTTGCCTGGTTATCAATGTTGTAACGCGCATGTTGTCACGTCACCTCAGACAGCCGTACTGCGATGACGAACTTTAGCCGGGACCGCATACAGTGGTCTCGTCCCTTGCATAACCTGAAGGAGGAGTAAATGAACGTTCGGCAAAAGAAGCTGGAAATGATTGAAGCGATGAACCGGGCGCGTGCGCTCGAACCATCGAGTTTTGTCCCCAACAAGCTGCTCGATACCTTGATCGAGAAGTTGAACTTGAAAAATGATGCGGAATTGTGCCGTGTCCTGGAAGTTCAGCCTCCCATCATCAGCAAGATTCGACACGGCAAACTGTCGGTCGGTGCAACGATTTTATTGCGCATGCATGAAAAATCGGACATCACCATCCGCGAACTGAAGGAACTGTCCGCCACGCCAGTCCATTAATTTGCCCGCTGTTGTAATGCCATGCCAGGTACCCCAGGCTCCCGGCGCAATGAACTTTTGCCATACAATTCGCGTAGTTCGCTCACCGCACAACATCCGAGCACGATAGCGAAGAGACCCAGCCCAAACCATGCTGACCGTTTCTCTGCCCTGCCGCTCCAGCCCTCCCGGCTTCTCCCCCCCCTGCATTTCCACTCAAACTTGATCTGACACAACACGCATAGTCCCCGCAGGCATCAAGGTCAGCTTTTAACCAGCGATCCCAACCGCATGTCCAGCGATCCCCTTGCGCCGCCCGTGCTGCGCCTGACGCTCACGCGCGATCCCCTCGCCAGCGCCGGCGACTGCCCCGCCGCGCCCGGCTGGCACGCCGAAACCCACGTGCTGTCCAGCGCGCGCGGCATTGGCAGTTGCCGCACCATGCTTGACATCGGTCCGGACGATGTGGCGCAACTGCTGCTGTGCGACGGCAGCTCGCTGCTGGCGGGCAGCCTCGACCTGCCACGCTACCTGGGGCCGGCCACGGTGGCGCGCGACGGTGCGCCCGCCAGCATCGAAGTGGGGCTGGCCCTGCGCCCGCAGGCGGCGCGCCAGCCGCCCGGCGCCAGCCGCGACGGCCTGGGCGCCTGGATGCTGCGGGCCGTGCGCGTGTACCGCTGCGGCGCCGCCGCCATGACGGCGCTGGCGGCGGCGGGCGCCTTCCAGGACCGCCAGCTGGAACAGCGCCTGGGCCTGTACCGCTGCGGCATCGAGGCAGGCAGCATGACGGCCGTCGCCAGCCTGCCCGCCGGGCCGGAACCGGCAATGCTGCTGTTGCACGGCACGGCCTCGTCGACCCAGCGCAGCTTTGGCGGCCTGTGGCGCAACGGCCTGGCACCGCAACTGGCGGCGCAGTACGGCAACCGCATCTACGGCTATGAGCACCGCAGCCTCAGCGACAGCCCCATCGAGAATGCGCTGGCCCTCGTGCGCCAGCTGCCGCACGGCGCCGTGCTGCACCTGCTGGCCCATTCGCGCGGCGGCCTGGTGGGCGAATTGCTGGCGCGCGCGCAGCGCATCGACAGCCGCGGCGCCGTCGACCTGGCCGGCGACGGCCTCGAGCGGTTGAGCGAAAACACCGTGGGCGGCGAAGCGTTCAACAGCCACGATATCGAACATTTCACGGCGCAGGCGCGGCTGGGCGGACGCGGCGGCTACGACGAGGATGCGGCGCGCCTGCGCGCGCTCAGCGTGGAACTGAAGACGCGCGCCATCCGCATCGCCCGCTTCGTGCGCGTGGCTTGCCCGGCGCGCGGCACCACCCTGATGTCGGGCCGCCTCGACCGCTGGGCCAGCGTGATGTTCAACCTGCTGCTGCACGGCGGCGTTCCCGATGGCGCCATGGCCTTCCTGCTGGCCGTGGTGCAGCAGCGCTGCGACGCGCGCATCCTGCCCGGCCTGGAAGCGATGATGCCCGACTCGCCGCTGGTGGCGCTGCTCAACGCGCCCGACGTGCGCGTGTCCAGTCCGCTGCACGTGCTGGCCGGCGCCTGCAGCGGCGATGGCTTGCTGGGCTGGCTGGGCGACTGCCTCGGCGACCAGCTGTACGGCGGGCAGAACGACCTGGTGGTCAATTGCGCCTCGATGGCCGGCGGCGCCACGCGCAGCACGCCGGTGCGGCAATTGCTGCTGCGCGGGCCGCACACGCACCACCTGAACTACTTCGAGCGCGCGCCGTCCAGCGCGGCCGCCGTGCAGGCGCTCACCGGCGACGAGGCAGCCTACCAGCCGCTGCCCGGCATCGAGCACGGCCCGCTGGCGCGCGGCGGCGAAGTGCCGAAACGGCGTGCGCACGCGCCCATCGTGCTGCTGTTGCCCGACATCATGGGCAGCCATCTACAAGTGGGCAGCAACCGCATCTGGTTCGACCCAGTCAACCTGGTCGAAGGGCGCATCGAACGCCTGGCAGTGGGCCAGCCGCACATCGTCAGCGCCGGCTGGATCGAGTCCTGCTATGAACCGTTTGCCCGCTTTCTCGCGCAAAGCCAGGAAGTGCGGCCCTTTACCTATGACTGGCGCTTGTCGCTGCAAGAGTCGTGCCGCGCCTTCCTGCCCGTGCTCGACGACGCCATGCGCGACGCGGAACAGCGCGGCCAACCGTTGCGCATCGTTGCCCACAGCATGGGCGGGCTGGTGGCGCGCCTGGCGCTGAAAGACCGCTGGCAGCGCTTCGGCGCCCTGCCCGGCAGCCGATTGCTGCAGGTGGGCACGGCCAACCGCGGCACGCAGGCGATGGTGCAAGTGCTGCTGGGGCGCGACCGGCTGGTGCAGATGCTGGCCTGCTGGATAGGCTGGAAGCACACGCGGCGCCAGTTTCTCGGCTTCGTGCGCGCCTTTCCCGGCGTGCTGGACATGCTGCCGTGGCCGCAGGCGGCAGGCGGTGTCGATTATTTCGACGCCAATACATGGGTGCAGCTGGCCGTCGGCGACGCGCAAGCGAACCTGCCCGGCGGCTGGCAGGCGCCCGAGGCCCAAGCGCTGGCGGCGGCGCGCGCCACCGTCGCCTTGCTGGAAACGGCCCCGCTCGAGGCCCGCCTTTGCAGCTACCTGGCGGGCAGCGCCGCCACGCCGGTGGCGCTGCGTCTGCGCAACGGCGGCATCGAGACGGCCTGGTCGCCGGACGGCGATGGCCGCACGGCCTGGCAAGGCGCGGTGCCCGACGGCGTGGCGGCCTGCTACCTGCCCGTGGCGCATGGCGATCTGCTGCTGCAAAAGGAAACCTACCCGGCCATCGCGCAGCTGCTCGACAACGGCCATGCCGCCGCCCTGCCGCGCCACCCGCCGCACGCGCCCGGCGGCGCCCCGCCCCGCTTCCATCCGTACGTGCCCGAGGCGACGCCGCTGTACCCGCAGCCGCAGGAATTGCTCGACGCGGCCATCGGCGCCGCCGGCCCGGCCAGCGCGCCGGAAAGCCGCGCGCCGCGGCTGAGCCTATCCGTCATCCACGGCAGCATGGCCTCGGCCGACGCGCCCGTCATGAGCGGCTGCTACGCGTCCGAATCGCTGCGCGGCAGCATGAGTTTTCTCGACCGCCTGCTGGCGGGCAAGCTGCAGGAAATCCACGCGCTGGGCCGCTTTCCGCAACGCCCCGACTCCGCCCTCGTGGTATTGCAGCCCGATGCGGCGCGCCGTCCCGGCGGCGCCATCGTCATCGGCCTGGGCGCGCTGGGCGAACTGACGCCGGGCGAACTGGCGCGTGCCTTTGCCGGCGGCCTGCTCGAATACGCGTGCGTCTGCCTGCAGGTGCGCGCCGCCGGCCACGTGGCCGCGCCGCCGATGGGCGAACACGGCTTGCGCGTGGCCAGCCTGCTGTCCGGTTCCGGCTACGGCGGCTTGAGCATCGCCCTGTGCGCGCGGGCCCTGATCGACGGCGCGCGCAGCGCCAACCGGCGCCTCGAAGACGCGGGCATGGCGTGCCGCATCGGCCACATCGCCATCTATGAACAATCCGAGGCGCGCGCCATCGCCGCCGCCGTGGCCATCGAGCAGATCATGGCAGAAGCACGCTACCAGGGCAGCTTCACGTTCGAGCGGCGCATCCGCCACAGCCCCGGCGGCTACCGGCGCATCCTGCCCAGCCTGAGCGGCGACAATGGCTGGCGCCGCGTGCAGATCGTCGCCGCCGATCTCTCCGGCGCCCTGCGTTTCACCGTGCTGACGGACCGCGCCCACAACAGCGTCGACGAGGAACCGAACCAGCGGCAAGCCGTCGATGGCCTGATCATGGATGCCACCGACAACACCACCGACCAACCGGGCCTGTCGCGCGCCCTGTACGAACTGATGCTGCCCAATGGCCTGAAGGCAGCCATCCCCGAAATGCGCGGCCTGATCCTGGCCGTCGACCAGAGCGCCGCCATCTATCCGTGGGAACTGATGCGCGACGAGGCGGGCAGCGAGGAAAGCCCGCTGTCGACCCGCATCGGCATGGTGCGCCAGCTGGCCAGCCTGCGCGAGCAGCCGTCCGCCGTCAGCCCGCCCAGCAACAGCGTGCTGGTGATCGGCGACACCGATTCCGGCCTGCCCGAGCTGCCCGCCGCGCAGGCCGAGGCGCAGGACGTGGCGCACATGTTCGGCACGTACGGCTACCAGGTGCGCGAGCTGCTGCGCCCGCAGGCCCAGCGCGTGCTCGTGCACCTGTTCGACGAGCGCTATTTCGCCATCCACCTGGCCGGCCACGGCGAAGTGGCCGGCCCCGGCATCGCCCATACGGGCCTGGTGCTGGGACCGAAGACGCGGCTGACGGCGGCGCAGGTGGGTAAATTGAAGCGCGTGCCGCAATTCGTCTTCATCAATTGCTGCCACCTGGGCGACATGCGCCCGGACGCCATCGCGCCGTGGTCGAAACTGGCCGCCAGCCTGGCCACGGCCTTCATTGAAATGGGTTCGCAAGCCGTGATCGCGGCCGGCTGGCGCATCGACGACCAGGCGGCCAGCATCTTCGCGCACAGCTTTTATCACGCCATGCTGAGCGGCGAATATTTCGGCGACGCCGTGCGCCTGGCGCGCGAGGCGGCCTACCTGCAGTTCCCGGCCTCGAACACCTGGGGCGCCTACCAGGCGTATGGCGACGACCGCTACCGCTTTCCGAACACCCAGAGCCGGCCCTGGCAAGCGCCCGACTACCACTACCACGGCCATTTGCTGGCCGACCTGGAAACCCTGCACGCGCGCCTGGCGGGCGCCGATCCTGCGCGCCGCGCGGCCATCGAGGAAAAGCTGGGCAGCATCGAGGAAGCCGTGCGTGCGCGCTTCTTCGGCTGCGCCGACATCCGCGAAAACATGGCCGCCACGCGCGCCGGCCTGGGGGGACTGGAGAACACCCTGCGCGCCATCGAACACTACCGGGCGGCGCACAGCGCGGCCGACGGCAAGGTGGGATTGCGCGCGCTGGCGCACTGGGCGGAACTGGAAATACGCCAGGGCGCGGCCCTGTGCGGCCTCGATGCGGGCGCCGGCATCGAGGTGCCGGCCGTGCCCGATATGGCGCAGGGACGCCAGTTGCTGCAGGATGGAAAACAGCATGTCGACCTGCTGGTGGCGCTGGCGCCCACGGCACAGCGCCTGGCCCTGCTGGGACGCTACTGGGCCTTGCAGGCGCGCCTGGCCTGCCGCGACGGAAACTCCGGCGCACCGGCCCTGCGCGCCATGACGGATGCCTGCCTGGCCGCGCTGGAAGAAGCGCGGCGGCGCACCGGCGTGGCCGACTGCGACCTGATTTTTCAAGTGCTGGCGGGGACCCTGCTGCTGAAAGCCCATGGCGACAGCGGCACCTGGCGCGCGCTCGATCCGCAGCTGGGCGACTTGCTGCACGACGCCATCGCCTATGCGCGCCAGCGCCACGCGGACGAACACCGCGCCATCGACGCCGGCGCCCCCGTGCGCGCCGCCCTGCTGGCGGCCCTGTGGCAGGTGCCGGACGGCCAGCCTTTCGACGCGCCCGCGCGCGCTGCTTTCCTGGCTCTGTACCACGACGCCGTGCGGCGCCACGGCAGCATCGGCGAACCCGAAACGATCACGGCGCCGCTGCGCTTCCTGCTTGAACTGCTGCCATACGACAGCCCGGACACCGGCTTGCGCAGCGCCGTGCAGGCGCTGGCCGGCCAGCTGCAGGCATCATTCCCCGCTATCAGCCAGGCACCACCCCGTAATGGCGCGCATAGCGTTCGTCCAGATTCGCCAGCGGCATCATCATGAACATGTCGGCGCTTTCGAAATCAGGATCCCACGCCGGTTCGCCGCAAATCCACGCACCCGAACGCAGGTAGCCCTTGATCAGCGGCGGCACTTGCGGCTTGTGCGCCGCTTCCACCTGGTGGATGGGGAAAGGCAGATGCGGCGTGACGCGGTATTCGCTTGGGGCCATGTGCTTTTCGGCCAGTGCCTGGTACACGGCGACGGCGTTATGGCCGCCATCGGCCAGGCTGATGCTGGCGCAGCCGACCAGGTAGTCGCAGCGCTCGCGGCGCATGTACTCGGCCAGGCCCGACCACAGCAGCATGATCACGCTGCCGCCCCGGTATTTCGGGTGGATGCAGGCGCGGCCCGCTTCGACCATGCGTCCGCGCAGGTTCTTCAGGCGGCTCAGGTCGAACTCGTTTTCCGAATACAGCCGGCCGATCTTGGCCGCCTTGGCCGCGCTCAGCACGCGGTAGGTGCCCACCACTTTCAGGGTGTCGGCGTCGCGCACGATCAGGTGATCGCAGTGCGCGTCGAATTCATCGCTGTCGAGGCCATCGGCGTTGGCCAGCGACGTCAGCCCCATGGTCTCGATAAACACCTTGTAACGCAAACGCTGCACTTCGCGCAATTCCGCCGATGTCGTGGCCTGGCTCAGCACCAGTTGGACCGGACGGGCCTTGGCTTCGTTTGATGCGATTATGTTTTGCATGGTTTCATCCCTGTGATCAAGACGACTCCAGCGTACTTGCCTAATATGTCAGGAAAATGACAGCCGAATGTCATTTCCGTGACGCAAGTCAATGTCATTCGGGGATCGTGCATAATTACCACACTCGCCCAGCCGAAAGAGCCCATGAAAGACCAGGACGCACCGCACATCACGCCCTACACCAAGCCGGCCGCCGGCTGGGACGCCCTGAAACACGTGGCCATCAGCCTACGCCAGGAAAGGGTCGCGCCCGAGAATCTGAAGGCGCTGCTGGCGCAAAACCAGCCGGACGGTTTCGATTGCCCCGGCTGCGCCTGGCCCGACCGCAACCACGCTTCCACGTTTGCGTTTTGCGAAAACGGCGCCAAGGCCGTCGCCGCCGAAGCGACCAGCCGCCGCGCCGGCCCCGAGCTGTTTGCCAGCCATACCGTCACGCAGCTGCTGGAGCAATCGGACTACGCGCTCGAACAGCACGGCCGTTTGACGGAACCGATGGTGTACGACGCTGCCAGCGACCGCTACGTGCCGATCTCCTGGGATGACGCCTATGCCCTCGTGGGCCGCCACCTGCGCGCCCTGCCCGACCAGAACCAGGCCGCCTTCTACACGTCGGGCCGTGCCAGCAACGAGGCCGCCTTTCTGTACCAGTTGATGGCGCGCCTGTACGGCACGAACAACTTCCCCGACTGCTCCAACATGTGCCACGAGGCGACCAGCCGCGGCTTGCCGGCCACCGTGGGCATCGGCAAGGGCACGGTGACCCTGGCCGACTTCGCACTGGCCGACACCATCCTCATCTTCGGCCAGAATCCCGCCACCAACCACCCGCGCATGCTGGGCGAACTGCGCGACTGCGCGCGCCGCGGCGGCAGCATCGTCTCCATCAATCCCCTGCGCGAACGGGGCTTGCAGCGCTTCATGGACCCGCAAAGCGCGCTGGAAATGGCGACCCTGGGCAGCACGCGCCTGGCCGGCCTGTTCGTGCAACCGACGCTGGGCGGCGACTTCGCCCTGATCAAGGCCGTCGCCAAGCGCGTCGTCGAGCATGACGATGCGGCGCAGGCGGCAGGCAGGCCCGCCGTCATCGACCATGCCTTCATCGCTGAACACTGCAGCGGTTTCGGCGCCTTCCGCGACGATCTGCGCGCAGAGAATTGGCAACTGCTCGTGGCAGAATCGGGCGTGAACCGTTCGCAGATCGAGGCATTGACGGACATTGTCATCAAAGGCCAGCGCATCATCGCCACCTGGGGCATGGGCCTGACGCAGCACAAGCACAGCGTGGCGGCCATCCGCATGCTGTCGAACCTGATGATGCTGCGCGGGCAGATCGGCAAGCCGGGCGCCGGCCTGTGTCCCGTGCGCGGCCACTCGAACGTGCAGGGCGACCGCACGGTGGGCATCGAGGAAAAACCGACGGCGGCCTTCCTCGACCGCCTGGGCCAGGTGTATGGCTTCAATCCACCGCGCGCGCACGGCCACGACGTGGTGGCCACCATCGCAGCCATGCAGCGCGGCGACGTCAAGGTATTCATCGCGCTGGGCGGCAATTTCGCGGCCGCCACGCCCGACACGCCGCTGACTTTTGCCTCCCTGCGCCAGTGCGCGCTGACGGTGCAGGTGGCCACCAAGCTCAATCGCAGCCACCTGGTCATCGGCAAGGAAGCGCTGCTGCTGCCCACCCTGGGGCGCACGGAAATCGACGTGCAAGGCGGCGTGGCGCAGGGCGTGACGGTGGAAGACTCGATGAGCATGGTGCATATCTCGTACGGCCGCAATGCGCCCGCTTCGCCGCAGCTGCGCTCGGAAGTGGCCATCGTGGCCGGCATGGCGGAAGCAACGGTGGGCAACAGCCTGGTCGACTGGCGCGCGTATGCGGCCGACTATGCGCGCATCCGCGACGACATCGAAAAGGTGTTTGACGACTTTTACGACTACAACGCCAGGGTGGCGCAGCCGGGCGGCTTTCATCTGACGGTGGCTTCGCGCGAACGCGTGTGGAAGACGGCCAGCGGCAAGGCCAGCTTCCTCGTCGCCCCGCTGGACCTCGATACGCCGTTGCACCGTGCTAGAGCGCGCCATGGCAAGCGCCTGATGGTCCTGATGAGCACGCGCTCGCACGACCAGTACAACACCACCATCTACGGCATGGATGACCGCTACCGGGGCGTGTACGGCACGCGCAAGGTCGTCTTCGCCAATGCGGACGATATCGCCATGCTGGGCTTTGCCGATGGCGAGCTGGTGGACCTGATCGGCGCCTGGGACGATGGCGTGGCGCGCCGCGCCGACGGCTTCCGTCTCGTCGCCTACGACATCCCGCGCGGCTGCCTGGGCGCATATTACCCCGAGACGAACGCGCTGGTACCGCTGGCCAGCACGGCCGACGGCGCCGGCACGCCCACGTCGAAGTCCGTGCCCGTGCTGCTGGAACGCAGCGGAAGCTACAAGGTAACGCCGGGCGTGTAATCGACGTAGGCATCCTGGCGGCAGAAACCCGCCAGCTTCATGCCCGCCTGCGTGGCGATGGCAATGGCCAGCGAACTGGGGGCGGAGATCGTCGCCAGCAAGGGAATCTGCATGCGCGCCGCCTTGCGCGCCAGCTCGTAGCTGCCGCGGCTGGACAGGAAGACGAAGCCGCGCCGCATGTCGATACCGTGCAGCGCAAGGTGGCCGATCAGTTTATCGAGGCCGTTGTGGCGGCCGACATCCTCGAACACGTGCACGATATCGCCATCGGGCGTGCACCACGCGGCCGCGTGCACGCCGCCCGTTTCCCGCATCAGCGTCTGGTGCTCGCGCAAGCCGGCGGAGGCACGCGCCAGCGCGGTGGGCAGGTCGACGCGGATCAGGGATGGCGGCAGCACTGCGGGCAGCAAGTCGAGCATGTCGATGCTGTCGATGCCGCACACGCCGCAGCCCGTGCGGCCCGTCAGCTGGCGGCGCCGGTCCTTCAGGCGCACGAAATCTTCCTGGGCGATGCGCAACGCCACTTCGGCGGAGTCGGCACGCAGGAACACTTCGCAATCGAAGATGGCATCGGCGGAAGCGACCACGCCTTCCGTCAGTGCGAAGCCGTAGGCAAACGCTTCCAGGTCGCGCGGCGTGGCCATCATGACGACGTGGGAAATGCCATTGAAGACCAGCGCGACGGGGATTTCCTCGGCGACGTGGTCGATGGCGGGGGTAGCAACGCCCGCCTGGTGGCGGACGATGGCGCGCTCGACGAAGCCGGCGCGTTCGATCTCTGTATCTTCTGACATGGCAACCATGGGGGAACTTTCACAGGCCCCCATGGTAAACCAGAACGGCCAGGCAGGGGGCGGCCCCTGCCCGCGCCATCAATCCTTCTTCGGACGGCCCGTTTTCAGCTGCGGCAAGCCGGCCAGCACGTTTTGCAGGGTGGCCAGGTCGATCTGGCTGATCAGCGCCACGCCGATGCGCAGCAATTCGCTTTTCTTGATCTCGAAACCGGCCTTCAGGCAGGCTTTCTTCACCTGGCCCAGGACTTCGTATTCCGCTTCCGGCATGGTGAAGCTGTCGCGCACCAGTTTCGGCTTGCGGGCTTTTTCCTTGACGGCGGCGACCTTGGCGGCCGGCGCTTTTTTCACTGCCGCAGGCTTGGCGACTGGTTTGGCCACCGGTTTGACGGCGGCTTTCGCTGCCGGCTTGGCGGCGGCGGGCTTGGCGGCAATCTTGGCCGCTGGCTTGGCAACGGCTTTCACTGCCGCCTTGGCGACCGGCTTGGCGACCGGCTTGGCGGCTGGCTTGGCGACGACGGCCTTGGCCGCCGGCTTGGCGGCTGGCGCCTTGGCGGCGGCAGGCTTCGCTGCTGCCGGCTTCGCTGCGGCCGGTTTGGCGGCCACCGGCTTGGCTGCGGGCTTAGCGGCAGGCTTCACTGCCGGCTTGGCGGCCGGTGCGGCCTTGGCCGCTGCCGCGTTGATCGAGGCGCTGGTGGGGAACATCGAAACGGGCGCGGTGTCGGCTTTTTTCGCCGGGACGGTTTTGCTCATGGATTTTCCAATCTAGTAAATAATATAAACAATATATACTGTTTTTTGAAAACTTGCTTGCCACACATCAAGTCGTGCAATGGCATGACCCAATGTCCCCTTACGCGCTGGCGCGGATGGTGAAATCGACCCCCACCTCGTCCCAGAACTCCTGCTCCTTCTCGATCCAGAACGACACGGTCGGATGGTGCGCCACCCAGCCGCGCTTGATATCGAGCTCGATGCGGTTCTTCATGCGCAGGCGCAGTTCGCTGAAATCGGCTTCGATGCGCGCATGCATGAGCAGGATCGACAGGCGCAGCGCCAGCACGGCCTTGGCGAAATCGGGGTCGGACAGCACTTCGCCGATCTTGCGCAAATTGCCCTTCTGCGCCAGGATCAGCCGGCTCATGGTCTTCTGTTCGCGCGTGGTAAAACCGGGCAAGTCCGCGTTTTCCACGATGTAGGAGGCATGCTTGTGGTAGCCCGTCTGCGACACGGCCAGGCCCACTTCGTGCAGCAGGCTGCTCCAGCGCAGGGATTTCACCAGGGCGTCGGACGTGGGCTTGAGCTGCGCGTACATGGCCAGCGCCTGCTCCGCCACCCTGCCGGCGCGCTGCTGGTCGATATGGAATTTCTCCATGCAGCCCTGCACCGACTGCTCGCGGCGGTCGCGCTTGGTCGAACGCAGGTACAAATCCCACATCACGCCCATGCGCAAGCCCGCCTCGATCGGCGTCATGGCGGGAATGGCCAGTTCGCGGAACAGGCCGATCAAGATGGCCAGGCCGCCGACGATGGTGCTGGCGCGGTCGGGCCGCAAGCCGGGCATGTCGATGCGGCTCGTGTGACCGAGTTCGATGAAGCGGCGCGCCAGCGCGTCGAGGCTGGCGCTCGTGAGCATGCCGTCGCCGAGCTTGTTGCGGGCGATGATGTCGGCGATGGTGCGGATGGTGCCGGAAGAGCCGTAGGCCGTCTTCCAGTGCTGCGGATGGTATGGCGGCGCGGCATCCTCGAAATGACTGCGCGCCGACAAAATGGCCGCCTCGAACGACGGCGCGTCGATGCGCCCGCCGATGAAGAACGACAGGCTTTGCTTGACGGTGCCCAGGCTGAACGACTCGACCCGCTCGATATCGTTGCCGCGCCCCAGTATCAGTTCCGTCGAGCCGCCGCCGATATCCATCACCAGCCGGCGCTCGCCGGGTATGGCCAGCGCATTGGCCACGCCCATGTAGATCAAGCGCCCCTCTTCCTCGCCCGAGATGATCTCGATCGGGTAGCCGATGGCTTGCTCGGCCAGCGGCAGGAAGACGGCGCCGTTGCGCGCCACGCGCATGGCCGACGTGGCCACCACGCGCACGGCATCGAGTTCGAAGCCCGCGAGGATGGCGCGAAAGCGCTGCAGGCAGGCCAGCGCGCCCTGCATGGCCGCATCGGTCAGGTCGCCATTGGCGTCCAGGCCGGCGGCCAGACGTATCGGGTCGCGCACGCTCTTGACCACGCGGATCGTGTCGCCATCATGCTTGCCGACGTGTAAACGAAAACTGTTGGACCCCAGGTCCACCGCTGCATACATACTGGCCTCTTGTCTTGTCATTGCAATGCCAACTGGAAAAGTTGGCGAACTCAGTTGCTAAACTATATAAATCATTTAAACGATTTAAAAATCCTACCACACTACCCCCATCGTATGACAGCGGCGTGACAGGATTGTGACAAAACGGCGCGTAGCGGTGACGTTTAAGAACGTCTGACAAAACCGTAGCGAGCGGAAGGAAGTTGTGGTTGAGAAGCGCAACTGTACGAAAGTACAGTGAGCATCGCAGACCACAGATTCCGACGCGCAGTAGGTTTTGACAGGTGTTCTACGGCACGATGGTGGTAAATAAATACACGGCGAAAATCACAAGGTGCACCGTGCCCTGCATGACCGTGGTGCGGCCCGTACCCAGCGACAGGGTAGCCACCATCAGCGACAGCAGCAACAGCACCGTCGACTTGATATCGAGTCCCAGGGTAATCGTCAGGCCCGTGGCCAGCGACACCACGACCACGGCGGGTATCGTCAGGCCGATGCTGGCCAGCGCGGAGCCGAGCGCCAGGTTCAAGCTTGTTTGCAAACGGTTTGCGCGCGCGGCGCGCACGGCGGCCAGGCCTTCTGGCAACAGCACGATGGCGGCGATGACGATGCCGACCAGGGTTTTCGGCGCGCCCATGGCGGCAATCGCCGTCTCCAGCGCGGGCGCCAGCGACTTGGCCAGCAGCACCACGGCGCCCAGGCACACCAGCAGCGCACCGGCGCTGATCCAGGCGACGGCGGGCGTGGGCGGCGCAGCATGCACCTCCTCGTCGCCGACGGCTTCCTTGGGCAGGAAATAATCGCGGTGGCGCACGGTCTGCACCAGCACGAAGGTGCCGTACAGGACGAGCGAGATGACGGCGATGAAGATCAGCTGGCTCGAATTGTAGTACGGGCCGGCGGCGCTCGACGTGTAGTTCGGCAGCACCAGGGTCAGAATGGCGATGGCCGCCAGGGTGGCCAGCGAAGCGCTCACGCCCAGCAGGCCGAAGGTCTGTTCGCGGTGGCGCCCGGCGCCCAGCAGCAGGCAGATGCCGACGATGCCGTTCAGGATGATCATGATGGCGGCAAACACGGTATCGCGCGCCAGGCCCGTCGTTTCCGGTCCGCCGGCCAGCATCAGCGAGACGATCAGCGCCACCTCGATCAGGGTCACGGCCAGCGCCAGCACCAGGGTACCGTACGGTTCGCCGATGCGGTGCGCCACCACTTCCGCGTGGTACACGGCGGCCAGCACGCTGCCGATCAGGCCAGCGACCAGCAGGATCTGGTAGGCACCGCCGACATCGAAGGTGGAACCGAACAGGAACAGCCAGCCGGCAAGCGGGGCGGCAAGCGGCCATACAGGCAGGGATTTAAGTATTTTCATATGGGCCTGGCAAGAGTAAAAAAGGGGAACAGCGGTGCGGATTGACCAAGCATAGCCCGGCGTGCATGCCACAGCATAACTTGCCTAGCTTAAATGAAAGTTAGGGAATGCACATGTTCCGGTGACGAAGCCCCGCGCCTGGGTCACCATTCAATCACCTTGCCGCAGTGCACCTGCCTGATACCAGCAACTATAGTTCCTTTGGTAACATGCCGTTGCAATTTCCTTGTCTTTTTGCTTCCGGCTGCCGTCATAATGCAGGGTCCGCCTTCCCGGAACCGACCAAGGACAAACCATGATTTCCTAAACAGCACAGCCATGCGCGCGTTCTTCCTCACGGGCAGCTTGTTGTGCGCCGCCGCGCACGCGGACACGCCGCCAGCGGACGCCGCGCAAGTTGACGCGGACTGGGCCACTGCACCCGCGCCTGCAACAGCGTCAGAGTCACGCTGGCAAGACAGCCTGCCGCCCGCGCCGCCCGTGGCGCCACGCGAAGAAAAGATACTGCCCAAAAGTGAATGGCTCACCGTCGAGCCGATGAAAGCGCCCGACCGGCGCTGCGATCCGGGCCTCGATGCCCTGTTCCTGCCCAAGGAATGCGGCAAGGAACCGAGCTGGCTGGGCTCGCGCAAGAAATAAGCTGGCTTATACGTCCAGGGTGCCGGCGCCCTGCGCTTCCACTACCCTGTTGCGGCCCGCCTGCTTGGCCGCCTGCAGCGCCTCGTCGGCCCGCTTGAACAGGCTGACGGTGCTGTCTTCGGCGCGGATGGTGGTCACGCCCAGGCTGGCCGTCAGCTGCAGCACGGCGCGCTCCGTCTTGACGGGCAGCGCTTCGACGGCGGCGCGGATGCGCTCGGCCACCATCAGCGCATCGACCAGGGTCGTGCGCGGCAGCTGGATGGCGAATTCGGCGCCGCCCAGGCGGCCCATCAGGTCACTGTCGCGCAACTGCTGGCGGCACGTGTCGACGATGGTTTTCAGCACCGCATCGCCCACGGGATGGCCATAGCTGTCGTTGACTCTTTTGAAGTGGTCGATATTGAGCACCACCAGCGCCGTCGGCAAACCGGGCCGGCGCGCCAGCGCCATCCATGGCGCCAGAGCCTGATAAAAGCCGCGCCGGTTCGGCACGCCCGTGGCCGCATCAAGCACTTCCAGGCGCGCCAGCTCGCCGCCCAGTTTTTCACGCGACAGCAGCAGATAGCCGAAGGCGTTCGTCAGCATCATCAGGTACAGGGCGCCGAAGCCGGCCAGTTGCATCAGCTCCGCGTCAAAACCGGGGACGGCGGCGGCCAGCACGCCGCGCGCGGCGATCAGCAGCGACAGGATGCCCATGCTGACGACGAGGAAGCGGCGCAGCATGCTCGCCTCGCGCCACTTCAGGCACAGGGCGGCCACGCCGGAGAGGAAGAAACCGGCCACGATCAGCGAACCGCCGGCGCTGCGCAACAGCGGCGCCACGTCGAACAGGTAGCAGGCGGCAAACAGCGCCACCGACAGGCCCAGCGCCGGCAGCACGGTGCGGCGCCAGCCGCTGCGCCCGGCCGCCTGCCACAGCGCGCCCGCATCGAGCGCCATGCCGGCAAACAGCAGGCTGTTGCCGAGCAGGATGGACAGGAAATCGGGCAGCACGCCGCGGAAATACAGCAGGCACCAGGCCACGGCCTGGCATTGCTTGGCCACCGCCCAGGTGGACATGCTGAGCGACTTCTTGCGCTCGTACTCGAAGAAGAACAGGGCCGCGCACAGGCTCAGGTTGCCGAGCGCCAGGGCCAGTACCAGGGTCTTGATATCCATGGGCTACGCTATCGATGCGCAGGCGCGGCGCGCCAGGTCAGATTTCGTGTTCGACATTGGTGCTGCCGTCGCCGATCTTGCTGGCCCACGCCTGCACGAAATACTGCTTTTCCACTTCGTTGGGTGCCTCGTGCCAGAACACGATGAGGGTGCCCTTGTGGTCGTGAATCTGCGCCACTTTTTCAATGAATCCGACATTGGCGGCCTGGTCGGCCAGCGCCGCCGCGTAGCCATACACGCGCGTCAGCCGCTCGATGCGGTCAGGCTCCGTAAAACTGTTCGTCGCCGTAATGATGGGGTGATCCAAAAACATGCTTGTCTCCATGGTGCCCGACTGCGCGGCCGTGCCGCCGCGCGCCGTAGATATACGCATGCTCGGCGCGGATTAATCGGGTATGCTCACGGGAGCTTATCAGATTTCTCTGAATGCAACAAAGCATCTCCCCCAGCCTACTCAGCGAAGTCGTCCCATGCCGGAAAGCAGAAGCACCACCCCACTTGCCCCGCAGGTGCATACCTGTGGCGACCGGCGCCGCCTGGAATTCCAGCCGGGCATGATCCAGAGCGAAATGCTGCTGTCGCGCCCCGACCATCTGCTGCTGCGCTATGCGCGCGCCATGATGTGCTTTACCCTGTTCGTGCCGCGCCCGCGGCACATCCTGATGGTGGGACTGGGCGGCGGTTCGCTGCTGAAATTCTGCCACCGCCACCTGCCCGACACGCGCATCACGGTGCTGGAACTGCGCGCCGACGTGATCGCCCTGCGCGAGCAGTTCATGCTGCCGCCCGACGACGCGCGCCTGCGCATCATCGAGACGGATGCCGTCAGCTACATCCGCCAGCATCCGGGCTGTGCCGACGTGCTGCTGCTCGACGGCTACGACGAAACGGGCTTGCCGCCCGCCCTCGGCAGTGCGCGCTTCTATGCGGACTGCCTGCGCGCCCTGCTGCCCGGCGGCGTGCTGGTGGCCAACCTGTTCAGTTATGACGAGCACTACCCCGCCATGCTGGCGCGGCTGATGCTCACCTTCCGCGGCGCCGTCTGCCACTTCGACGGCATCGCCGGCAATAACCGCATCGTCTTCGCCGCCAAGCCTGAGCAGGGTCACAGCGGCGATGGGCGCGCCATGCGCGTGGTGCGCCTGGTGCGCTGGCGCCGGATGGCCGGTCTGGCATTCCTGAACCGCTGGCTGCCGGCATGGCAATTGTGGCGTTTGCGCCGCCAGTCAGGCGCGGGCAGCGACTGAAAGTCGCCTTCCCCGGCCATAGATATTGTTGCTTATTTGCAGTGTTTTGGTGCAAAATCAGCATGCTGGATGTGGTTTATGACAAACTACGGCCTGCGTGGGGCCGGCAGGCGCCGCCGAACCCAAGTGTCCATGAAGTGAGATAGGAAAAACCATGCTGCGTGGCCGCCTGCCATTGTCGATTTCCGCCGCGGCCGCACTGACTTTTGCCTGCGGCGTCAGCGTGACGGCCGTGCTGTTCGCCGCCATCAGCCAGCTCGAATACGACAAGATGAGCCTGAGCCTGCAACAGCGCGCCGGCGCCAGGGTGGCCGCCATCGAGCAGGGACTCGACGATGCGGTCGAGGTGCTGACCACGACGAACCAGCTGTTTGCCGCCGTCGTGCCCGTCACGCGCGAACAATTCCACGACTTCACCACGCCGCTGCTGCGGCGCCACCCGTTCATCCAGGCCTTCAATTTCCACCGCGTCGTGCCGCATGCGCAGCGCGCGGCATTCGAAGCGGAGCTGCGGCGCATCGTGCCCGACTACGCCATGACGGAAATGCGCGATGGCGTCGTCGTGCCCGCGACGACGCGCGCCAGCTACCTGGTGGTGGACTACCTCGAACCCTTGCAGGGCAACGGCCCCGCCTTCGGGCTGAACGTCAGCCCGAACGGCGTGCTGGCGCGCGCGCTGGAACAGGCGATCGTCAGCGGCCAGACCACCGCCACCGGCTTGCTGGCCCTGGCCCAGGGACCGCAGCAAGGCTTCGTCATGGTGCATCCCGTGTACCGCCACGGCATGCCCCTGCAGACGGTGCAGCAGCGGCGCGCGGCGCTGATCGGCGATACGGCGGCCGTCATCCTGGCCGGGGAACTGGTGCAGAAAATCCTCGCCGGCGCCGATCTGCTGGGCGACCCGCAGCTCGAACTGAGCGTCTACGCGGACGCCAGCGCCGACCCGCGCCAATTGATCTTCCGGCATGGCCAGGCGCCCGCCGATGAACGGGGCGGCGCCTGGGAATCCTTGCCCCGCTGGCTGCACTTTGCCTATCACAACCATTACGACCGGGCCTTTGCTTCCGCCGGCCGGCCCTGGCACGTGCGCGTGGTGGCCCATCCGCGCCCCTTCCTGGCCGACCACCTGGGCTCCCTGTTCACCCTGATCACGGGCTTGCTGTTCAGCACACTGACGGCCGCCTTCGTGCAGTCGCTGACGCAGCGCTCGCGCCGCGTGCAGCTGCTGGTGGAGCAGCGTACGGCCGACCTCAAGCGCAGCAACGAGCTGCTCAGCGCCGACGTGCGGGCGCGCCAGCGCACGGAGCGCGCCCTGCAGGAAAGCGAAAAGCGCTTCCGCCGCCTGCTGGCCCTGTCCTCGGACTGGTACTGGGAACAGGATGCCAACTTCTGCTTCACCCACATCACCAGCGGCTTCACGGACAAGTCGAACATGCCGCTGGAACGCTTCATCGGCATGACGCGCTGGGACAACAACCCGGAAATGCGCAATTCGCGCTGGGGCAAGCAGCATATCGCCAACCTGGAAGCGCACCTGCCCTTTTCCAACCTCGAATATGCGATGCACGACCGCGACGGCCAGCTGCGCTGGTTCAGCATCAATGGCGAACCGCTGTTCAACGAGCTCGGTGAATTTCGCGGCTACCGGGGCACGGGTTCCGAAATCACGGAACGCAAGCTGGCCGAGCAGCAAATCCAGCACATCGCCCATCACGACGTGCTGACGGGCTTGCCCAACCGCGCCCTGCTGCGCGACCGCCTGGCGCAAGCGATGGCCCTGTCGCGCCGCAAGAACCGCGCGCTGTGGGTACTGTTGATCGACCTCGACCGGTTCAAATTCGTCAACGACAGCCTCGGTCACAAGGCTGGCGACCTGCTGCTGAAAACCATCGCCACGCGCTTGCAGGCCAGCCTGCGCGAAAGCGATACGGTGGCGCGCCTGTCGGGCGACGAATTCGTCGCCATCCTGTGCGAACAGGCGGACGAAGTGCTCAGCAGCGCCATCGTGCAGCGCGTGATGGATGCCGTGGCCCAGCCGGTATTGTTGGATGGCAAGGAATTTTTCGTCACCTGCAGCATCGGCGTGGCCGTCTACGACATCTCGCGCTACGACGCGCCCGGCGACGTGACCCTGAATGGCGAGACGCAGAACCTGATCGAGCAGGCCGACATCGCCATGTACTGCGCCAAGAAACAGGGCCGCAACAACATCAAGTTCTATACGACGGCCATGAACCAGGCCACCCTGGAGCGCCTGCGCATCGAGACGGCGCTGCGCAACGCGCTAGAACGCGAACAGTTCGTGCTGCATTACCAGCCGCAGGTGGACCTGGCCAGCGGGCGCATCGTCGGGGTGGAAGCGCTGCTGCGCTGGCAGCATCCGGACCTGGGCATGGTGGCGCCGCAGCGCTTCATCGCGCTGGCGGAAGACACGGGCCTGATCGTGCCGATCGGCGCCTGGGTCATGCGCGAAGCATGCGCGCAGGTGAAACGCTGGCATGCGGCGGGACTCGATACCTTGCGCCTCGCCGTGAACCTGTCGGCGCGCCAGTTCAACGAACCGAACCTGGTCGCCACGATCGCCGAAGTGCTGCTGGAAACGGGCTTGCAGCCTGCCTGCCTGGAACTGGAACTGACGGAAAGCCTGTTCATGCACGACGTGGCGCTGGCCGTCAGCCAGCTGCATGACATGAAGGCGCTGGGGGTGCAGCTGTCGATCGACGACTTCGGCACCGGCTATTCCAGCTTCGCCTACCTGCGCACCTTCCCCATCGACGTGCTGAAGATCGACCGCAGTTTCGTCGGCGACGTGGCGCGCGACGCGGACGACGCGGCCATCGTCGTCTCCATCATCGCCCTGGCGCACAACCTGAAACTGCGCGTGGTGGCCGAAGGCGTGGAAACGGCCGAGCAGCTAGATTACCTGCGCCGCCATGGCTGCGACGAGGCGCAAGGCTATTACTTCAGCCACCCGCTGCCCGCGCACGAAGTGGAAGCGCTGCTGCATACGGCGATGCAGGACAGCGGCGTCCTGTCCTGAACATACGGCGCGGGCCTTACAGCTTCTGCTGCAGGAATTCGAGGAAGCAGCTGATGCGCTGCGCCAGCTGCGTGTTGCGGTAATAGACGGCGTGAATCTGCTGGCGATAGCCCGTATAGAACGGCTGCAGCACTTTCACCAGGCGGCCGGCCGCGATGTCGTCCTTCGTCATGAAGTCGGACAGGCAGACGATGCCCTGGTCGTGCAGCGCCAGCTGGCGCAGGGTTTCGCCGCTGGAGGCGGCCAGCGCGGGCACGATCTGCAGGCTGTTGCCCGCTTCGTGGCGCAGCGGCCAGTTGTTGCCCAGGTCGTACTGGGCAAAGCCCAGCAGCGCGTGGCCGGACAACTGTTCCGGCGTGGCCGGTTCGCCGTGGCGCGCCAGGTAGGCGGGCGTGGCCAGCACGTGCAGCGGGCTGGCAGTCAAGGCGCGCGCATGCAGGGTCGAATCGACCAGGGCGCCGATGCGGATGGCGATATCGGTGCGGTGTTCGAGCAGGTCGGCGATCTGGTCGTTGCTGGTCAGTTCCAGGCGGATGTCCGGATACATGGCGCGAAATTCGGCCACGTGCGGCACCACGCAATGGAGCATGAAGGGCGAGGCGGCATCGACGGACAGGCGCCCGGCCGGCTTCTGGCGGCGGATGCGGATCGATTCCTCCACGTCTTCCATCGAGGCGAGAATGGCGCGCGCCTTGTCCAGGAACAGCTGCCCTTCTTCCGTCAGCTCCATGCGCCGCGTGGTGCGCGTCAGCAAAGAGGTGGCCAGCTTGTCTTCCAGCCGCGACAGGGCGCGGCTGACGCCCGACGTGGTTTGCCCCAGGTGCACGGCGGCCGCGCTCAGGGTGCCGCTGTCGATGACGGTGACGAAGATTTTCAGGTCGTCCGAAGTGATATCCATTGTTGCCTTATTATTGCCTGCGCTTCACATATCGCGCCATTATAATGGAACCATGGCAACAGTGAGGGCAGGCAACAACGTCAGGCAACGTAGAACAAAATGGCGACAAAATGGCAGCTACTGCCGGCCAGCACGAACAGATGCCAGATGCCGTGGCCATGGCGCAGCTTGTGGTCGGTGGCATAGAAAGCGATGCCGCCCGTGTAGCACAGGCCGCCCGCCACCAGCCACAGGAAGCCGTTCCACTCGAGCGCCGCCAGCAGCGGCTTGATGCCGACGACGATCAGCCAGCCCATGGCCACGTAAATCACCAGCGACAGGATGCGCGCGCCTTTCGCGTACACATATTCCTGCACGATGCCAAACAGGGCCAGGCCCCAGACGATGCCGAACAGCGACCAGCCCCACGGCCCGCGCAGGGTCACCAGCATGAATGGCGTGTAGGTGCCCGCGATGAGCAGGTAAATGGCGCAGTGGTCGAGCCGCTGCAGCACGGCCTTGGCCTTGCCGCGCACGCTGTGGTACAGGGTGGACGTCAGGTACAAGGTCAGCAGCATGGCCGCATACACGCTGCAGCTGACGATTTTCCACGGGTCGCCCGTGCGGGCCGCCACGACGACCAGGATGACGCCGCCGATGGCCGCCAGCGCGGCGCCCACCGTATGGGAAATGCTGTTGAAGCGTTCGCCGTGGTACATGGCTTAAGCCGGGTGGACAGGAACGCAGCAAAATGCCTGGGTCAGACCTTCAAGGTCCGACCCCAGTTCTTGCTTTGGGGTTTCAATCAAGCTTCTTCCGCCTTCTTGCGTGCAGGGCGGCGCGCCGGCGTCTTGCGTGGCGCCTTGGCCGGCTTGTCTTCGCCCACGACAGCCGCTTCGACCGGAGCAGGCTCGATGGTTTCGACCACGGCTTCAGCCGCCTTCTTGGCCGGCTTCTTCGCCGCTGCCGCCTTGCGGGCCGGCGTGCGCGGCTTGGCCTTCGGCTTCGCTTCGGCGACGGCTTCCACGATCGCTTCAACTACCGGCTCAGGCATGGCTTCCACCACGGACGCCACCTCGACTTCGACAACTTCGGCGCGCGCTTCGCGGGCGCCATCGCCATTCTTGCGGCCGCCACGGCCATTGCGGCGCGAACCGCGCTTGGCGTTGCCTTCTTCCGCCACCACCTCGGCGACCGTTTCAGCCACCTCGTGCTGTACTTCCGGCTGCGGCGCCGGCGCATACTGCTCGACGACTGTTTCCGCGTCGGCCACCGGCACGAAGGCCTGTGGCACGGACTCGCCGCGGCGTTGTTCGTTCTGCTTGCGGCCGCCGCGGCCATTGCGGCGCGAATCGCGGCGGCTGCCGCCTTCGCGATGATTGCCCTCTTCCGCCGCCGCGCCGGCCTCGCCGGTGGCGATAGCTTCGCTGGCGGCTTCCCCGTTCACGGGCGCGGCGACAGGCACCAGGCCGCTGCTGCGGTAGACATAGGCGCCCGATTTTTCATCGCGGCCAAATTCCAGCAAGCCGCGCGTCTGCGCTTCTTCCAGCAGGTTGCCGAAGGTGCGGAAACCGTAGTACGACTCGCTGAAGTCCGGCTTGCGGCGCTTGATCGCTTCTTTCAGCATCGAGGCCCAGATCTTGCCGCTGTCGCCCCGCTCCGAGACCAGCGCATCGAAGGTGGCAACGGCCATCTCGATCGCTTCCGTCTTGCGCGACTCGTATTTTTCCTTGCGGCGCACTTCTTCGTCGGGCGAGCGCTTGGCGGCCGGGGTTTCGCGCGCATCGCGCTTGGCGGCCGTGCGGTGGCTCTCGCGCACCAGGTCATCGTAGAAAATGAATTCGTCGCAGTTGGCCACCAGCAGGTCGGAGGTCGACTGCTTGACGCCCACGCCGATCACCTGCTTGGCGTTTTCGCGCAGTTTCGACACGAGCGGCGAAAAGTCGGAATCGCCGCTGATGATGACGAAGGTGTTGACGTGGGCCTTGGTGTAGCACAGGTCCAGCGCATCGACCACCAGGCGGATGTCGGCCGAATTCTTGCCGGACTGGCGCACGTGGGGAATTTCGATCAGCTCGAAATTCGCTTCGTGCATGGTGCCCTTGAAACTTTTATAACGGTCCCAGTCGCAATATGCCTTCTTGACAACGATGCTGCCCTTGAGCAGCAAGCGTTCGAGGATGGGCTTGATATCGAATTTTTCGTAATTTGCATCTCGCACGCCAAGCGCGACGTTCTCGAAGTCGCAAAACACGGCCATGCTGAGGTTTTCTGGGGATGACGCCATAAGGGTGAATTCTCGCTGATGATAAGGGCGGACGGGAAGCGCAACGCCTCCCTTTTCCCCTAGTATATTCGCCCATCCCCCGTTTCGGCGACAACTATCGTGCGCGGCAGCCTATTGCGCGCCGCCGGCGGCGCTCGCGCTGGCGCCGTCGACGGGCCAAACGACGCTTTCATCGACCGAATACAGCTGGCATGGCACGCTGCTGCGACGCTGGCACGAAGCGAGTGCACGCACATCGGGGCTTTCGCCCTCCTCGGCCCAGGCCCAGGCACCGCTGGCCGACAGGGCGAAAGCGCGCGGCGCGGTTTTTTCGAGGAAGTCGCGATAACCCGCACGCCCCTGCTCTTCCAGATAGGGCACGGCGGCGATATCGTCCTGCGGCGCGAAATGCGTGGCGGGCGGCGACGGCGCATCGGCCACGCGGTAGACCTGGCGCACCGGCATGCCGATTTTCTGCAGGAAGTGCTCGGTGGCCGGCAGCCACACGGCCACCCCATCGCGGCTGCCCAGGGTCAGGTGGGCGTCGCGCTTGAACGGGCCATAGGCGACCAGTTGCGCCTGGCCGCCGGAACCCGTGAACGAGCGAAACAGCCGCTGCGCCAGGGCCGGCCCGAAATAGGAATCGTTGGCGCCGTACAGCCACAGGCTGGGAATATGGTTATAGGCGCCCAGGGTGGCGAAGGTCTTCGCCAGCGCCCCTTGCCAATCGCAGCCGGGCATGTCGACGCGCAAGCCGCCGGAAAAATTGAGCACGCCGCGCACGCCGGGCACCACCCGGGTGGCCAGCGCCAGCGCCGCCATGCCGCCATACGACTGGCCCGCGACGACGATGCGCTGCGGGTCGACCCAGCTCTGGCGGCGCGCATACGCGAGCACGGCCAGGATGTCGCGCGCCTGGCCTTGGGCGTTGCCCAGCATGTCGCAGCCGAAATCGCGGTAGGCGCCCGTGGAACGGGCAAAGCCGGCGCGCATGGGCAGCATCACCGCATAGCCGCGGCGCACAAATTCCGTGGCCATATAGATAAAGCGCTCGCGCTGCTGCAGCCGGGCCGGGCCGACCTGCTTGCCGTGATTCATCAGCAGCAGGGGGAACGGGCCGGGGCCGGCGGGACGAAACACCGTCGTCTCCAGCACCTCGCGCAAACCGTCGCCGGCCGGCACCATGATGACGTGCTCGTTCAGGCGAGCGTCGAGCGGCAACGGCGAGGGGACAAGCTGGGCTTTCAGTGGCAGACAAGGCAGGCTGAGCAGCAAACCCAGCAAAATGGGGCGAAACAGGTGGAAAATGGCGGACTCCGTGGATGACTTCCCTGGCAGTCTAGACAGTGAAATGCCACAGAACAATATAAAAAAATTACGTGACGCACATATTTTTTACGGCAACCACCTGCAGGACAAATTGTTGCCTTGCACCAACCACTTTTTCTGTAGACGGGAGTACACTGGGCGCACACTGAAGGAGTTGCCATGTCCATATCCGCCCTTACCACCGGTACCTCGGGGCTGACCGCCAACCAGCGCGCGCTGGATGTGGCCGCCAACAATATCGCCAATGCGAATACGCCGGGCTTCCAGCCGCAGCAAGCCCAGTTCCAGGAAGCCAGCCCGGCCGGCACGGGCGTCACCCTGTCCGTCGAAGGACGCAAGCTGGCTGCCAGCGAAAGCGTCAGCGGCGCCAATGCGAATGCGGCCAAGGCGGCCGAAAGCCGGCCAAACGGCGTGGGCCTCGCGTCCGAACTGACGGATAACCTCGTCTACAAGGCCGGTTTCAACCTGTCGGCGAATGTCGTCAAGGCAGCCGACCAGGCCCTGGGCAGCCTGATCGACGTCAAGACCTGACCGCAGCGACTATCGGCAAGATAGTCTAGTTTTTCATTTCCAGCACCAAAGGCGCCATCGCCGGCCGTATCAGCGCCAGCAGCCGTTCGGCGGGAATGCCGTCGCGCGCCTGCACCGACAAGCCGTGCAGCAAGGCCGCATAGTAGTCGCCCAGCGCCTGCACGTCCGCTTCCGCTTTTAACTCTCCCGCCAGCTGCGCCGCGCGCAAGCGCTCGATGAGGGCTTGCGTCCGCGCGCGTCGGTGCTGCGCCAGCCAGTCGGCGATGCCCGCGTTTTCGGCGCTCGTATTCGTGGCGGCCGTGACCACCATGCAGCCTTGCGGCTGGCCGCCGCGCGTGTACAGCAGCACAGCTTCTTCCAGCATGCGCGCCACCGCATCGCGCACATTCAGGCTGGCCGCCAGCGCGTGCACGGCGAACGCACCCTCGCCCGTTTCATACAATTCCACGGCTTCGCGGAACAGCTGCTCCTTCGAGCCGAACGCCGCATAGATGCGCGCCGAGGCGATGCCCAGCGCCGCCACCAGGTCGGCCATCGACACGCCCTCGTAGCCGCGCGTCCAGAATGCGTCGCGCGCTTTTGCCAGCGCCAGCGCGCGGTCGAATTCCCTCGGTCTTCCTGCCATTTTTATCCTCTGCTTGCGAACTGGCAGCCAGTATAACGCCTGGCACCCGCAGCGCATTCGCGATTTATTTTGCATGGCCGCCTTGACTGCGCAAAAAATTTCGCCTATTCTTTGTCGATCGACAAATAATAGGAGCCGATATGAAAACCATTCAAGGACCGAGCCTGCACCTGGCCCAATTCGCCGCCGACACGGCGCCCTTCAACACCCTGCCCGCCATCGCCGAGTGGGCGGCCGGCATGGGCTTCAAGGCCCTGCAGATTCCCGCCTGGGATGCGCGCCTGTTCGACGTGGCGCAGGCCGCGCACAGCCAGCAATACTGCGACGATCTGGTCGCCATGCTGGCCGGCCATGGCCTCGTCATCAGCGAACTGACGACGCACATCTTCGGCCAGTTGGTAGCCGTGCATCCGGCCTATGACGCGTTGTGCGACAGCTTCGCGCCGGCACACCTGCATGGCCAGCCAGAAGCGCGCACGGCGTGGGCCATCGAGCAAGTCAAGCTGGCGGCCATGGCGTCGAAACGCCTGGGCCTCACGGACATGGGCACGTTTTCCGGCTCGTTCGCCTGGCCCTACCTGTTCCCGTTCCCGCAGCGCCCGCCCGGCCTGATCGAAACGGCCTTCGATGAATTGGCGCGCCGCTGGCTGCCCATCCTCGACGTGTGCGAGGAACAGGGCATCAACCTGTGCTACGAAATCCACCCGAGCGAAGACCTGCATGACGGCATCAGCTTCGAGATGTTTTATGAACGCGTGGGCCGTCATCCCCGCTGCAAGATGCTGTTTGATCCCAGCCACTTCGTGCTGCAGCAGCTCAATTACCTGGAATTCATCGACATTTACAAGGACCACATCCGCATGTTCCATGTGAAGGATGCGGAATTCAATCCGACGGGACGGCAAGGCATTTACGGCGGCTACCAGTCGTGGGAAAACCGCGCCGGGCGTTTCCGTTCGCTCGGTGATGGCCAGGTCGACTTCAAGGCAATCTTCTCGAAGATGGCGCAAAACGACTACGCGGGCTGGGCCACGCTGGAATGGGAGTGCTGCCTGAAAGACCAGGAGGTGGGCGCGCGCGAAGGCGTCGCCTTCATCAACGCCCACATCATTCCCGTGACCGACAAGATCTTCGACGACTTCGCCGGCGCCCCCGTCAGCGCGCAACAGATCAATACCCTGCTGGGCATCCGGCACAACTAATCAAGGAAACCATATGAACGACTTCATTCACGACTACGTCCGCATCGATGGCCAGCGCCTGCATTGCGTGATTGCCGGCGAAGGCAAGCCCGTACTGCTGATCCCCGGCTGGCCGCAGACCTGGTATGCGTGGCGCCACGTGATGGCGGCGCTGGCCGCCAGCGGCTACCAGGCCATCGCCATCGATCCGCCGGGCAGCGGTTACTCTGACCGCCCGGCCGGCGGCTACGACACGGGCGCCGTGGCGACCACCTTGCACCGCGCCATGCTGGCCCTGGGCCATGCGCAGTACGACGTCGTCGGCCACGACATCGGCATGTGGGTCGGCTATGCGCTGGCCAGCGACTTCCCGCAAGCCGTGACGAAACTGGCGCTGACGGAAGCCGTCATTCCCGGTCTGGCCCCCGCGCCGCCGATTTTTGTCGCGCCGTCCGACAACATCTTCCTGTGGCACTTCATGTTCAACCAGGTGCTGGACTTGCCGGAAATGCTCACGGCGGGCAAGGAGCGCGAGTACATCCGCTTCATTTTCGACCGCTGGTCGTACCGCCGCGACAAGGTGGCCGTCGACGTGTATGCGGACGCCTACGCCACGCCGGGCGCCCTGCGCGCCGGTTTCGCCTACTACCGCGCCATACCCGAAACCATCAAGCAAAACCTGGAGCGGGCCAAGCGCAGCCTGACCATGCCCGTGCTGGCCATCGGCGCAGACCATGCGACCAACGACGCGCCCCTGCTGACCATGCAGGGCAAGGCGGACAATTTACAAGGCGCCATCGTCGCCGAATGCGGCCACTTCATCATGGAAGAACAGCCGGAAGCGTTCATCGCCCACCTGCTGCCCTTCCTGGCAGGAGAGCCCACGTGAGCCTCGATCCGCTGATCGCCGCCTGGCTGGAGGAAACAAAGGATGCACCGCCGCCCGCCTCGCTGGCAGACTTGCGCACATCCACGGAAACGGGACTGCGCCGGCTGCACGGGCCATTGGAAGACGTCGCGGCCATCAAGGATTACGTGCTGCCCGGCGAGCATGCGCTGACCGTGCGCGCTTATGTGCCGGCTGGCGCGGACGCGGCCGGGAAGCTGCCGGCCATCGTCTTTGCGCATGGCGGTGGATGGTGTCTGTGCTCGCTGGACCTGTACGACAATCCGTGCCGCGCGCTGGCCAACGCCACCGGCTGCGTGATCTTTTCCGTCGACTACCGGCTGGCGCCCGAGCACAAGTTTCCCGTGCCGCTCGACGATTTTTACCGGGCCTTGTGCTGGGTCGCCGAACATGCGGCGGCGCTGGGTATCGACGCGCGGCGGCTGGCCGTGGGCGGCGACAGCGCGGGCGGCAACCTGGCGGCGGCCGCCGCCCTGATGGCGCGCGACCAGGCCGGGCCCGCGCTGGCGCACCAGCTGCTGCTGTACCCGGCGCTCGATTTCGCCTTCGACACAGCTTCGTATCAGTGCCATGCGGAAGGCTTTTCGCTGACGCGGGAAGCCATGCGTTTTTGCTGGTCGGCCTACCTGAACGAACCGGCCGACGGCATGCAGCCTTACGCGGCACCGCTACAGGCAGCTTCGCTCAAGGACTTGCCGCCGGCGACCGTGCTGGTATGCGAGTACGACCCGCTGCATGACGAGGGGGTGGCGTATGCGCAGCGCTTGCGCGACGGCGGCGTGGCGGCCGAGTGCGTGCAGCTCGACGGCATGATCCATGCGGCTATGCACATGCTGGGTTTGACGCCACAGGCGCGGGGATTGTTCGACGTGGCGGGACTGGCGATGAGGAAAGCAATGACAATGTAAAAAATCCGCCGCCGGGGATGGCTCCACGGCGGCGCTTCTTATTATTCCACCAGCTTGCGCACCTCGATGGCGTTCAACCACTTCACATGGCGCGGCCCCGTGCGGATATCCTTCGCCGAGATCAGGCCAATCTCGCCATCGTTCTCGTCGAGCGCCTTGCCGTTTTTTTCGTAATAGACGATGACGCCTTCGCCGGCCGGCGCGTTATACAGCTCGCCCCAGGAAAACACCACGGCATAACCATCGGTGGCCTTGGCGATGATGGCGAGCTTTTTGACGTCGTTGTGGCCAGGCGCATCGAGCGCCGCCTTGTCGAGGATGTCGCGCAGGCGCACGCCGCGATAACTGGTGATGGTCTCGGCCCTGTCGCCATTGTGGCGGGTGACGGCGAGCTCGCCGCCATTGGCCGGCGGCAGCTGGCGCAAGTCCGCCACCGTCAGGGTCAATGGCGTTGCCACCTTGCCCGTCACGGCCAGCGCGTGGCTCATGTGCTCGCGCGCCGGCGCAGGGTCGGCCCACACGGGCGTCGTTGTCAGCAGTGCGGCCGAAGCCAGGCCAAGGAATATTTTCTTCAACATGCAGCGTCCTTTTATGGAACATTCAATAAATCAGAACTGATACTGCGCATTGGCCAGCCACGTGCGGCCCGCGCCGGGGAAACCGTCTGCCAGCGCGTAATTGCGGTCAGCCAGATTGCTCACGCCCGTTTCCAGGGTCAAGGCCGGCAAAGGCCGGTACACGGCCTTCAGGTTCACGGTCGCAAAGCCGCCCAGTTCCACGGTGTTCGAGACCCAACGCCCGCTGTTCACTTCCGCGATGGCCACCACGTCGACCTGGCGCGAAGCGTGCAGCACGGCGTGCGCCGTCAACTTGTGACGCGGCACGTCCGTCAGGCGGATGGCGCGGTCGCTGACGTTCTGCATGTTCGTGTACGAGTAGTTGCCGCCCCAGTCCAGCCAGGCGCCGGCGCTGCCGCGCAAGCCCAGTTCCATGCCGCTGATGTGCGCCCTGCCCGCGTTCTGCATTTGCGCGCGCACGCCGGAGACGTTCGCCACGCTCTGTATCTTGCCCTTCACGTCGCTGAAGAACAGCGCCGCTTCCAGGCTGGCGCCCTGCGCGTTTCCTTGATATCCCACTTCATAATTAAGCGCTTCCTCGGCGCGCAGGTTCGGATTTTCGATATACGTGCCCAGGCGCTGCGAGTAGCGGTCCTTCAGGGTGGGCAGGCGCGACTTGCGCGCCACGGTGGCGTATACGCGCGACTCTGGCGTCACCTTGTGAAACAGGCCCGCCTGCAGGTCGGTGGCAGATTGATTGCCTGGCAAGGTATAGGCATTGCCGACGCTGTAGACGGTGTCTGGCCGCAGTGCATTGCGCGAGACGCCCAGCGACAGTTCTGTCGCCGCATTCAGGGCGATGCTGTCTTCCGCGCCCAGGGTCCACAGGGCATCCTTGTACCAGCTGGTGCGCGCGCCTTTGCCATCGCGTTCCTGGTGCTCGTCGGCCTTGTAGCTGGCCACTACGCGCAGGCTGTGCGCGGCCAGGCGGAACGATTCAAGTTCCACCGCAGCACCGTTCGTGCGGTCGTTATAGATGCTGCGCCCGCCGCTGACGCTGCCCTGTCCACTCGTCTTGATGGTGCCGTAGCTGCCGTTCGTGTACGAGACGATTTCATTGTCGTAGCTGTCGTGGTACAGGCGCAGTTTCAGGCGTTCAGCTGCACCCAGGTGCGTCTGCGAGACAAAATACACGCTTTCCTTGTTCCAGTACGGCCATTGCCAGTAGCGCGCGCCGACGGGATTCGTCGATGGCGGCTGGCCTTTTTCGCCATGCTGCTTGTAGTAGCTGAGTGCATACTCATCTCCGCCCACCGGCGTGTAGCCCACCTTGAACGACAGCTTGTGGTCCTTGCGATACGCATTGTTGCGCATGCCGCCATCTTCCGTGGCCGTGGGGCGGAAATCCGACGACAGGGGAAAACCGTCGCTGTCGATGTAGGACACGCCCGCCTGCAGATACCACAAGCCCTGGTTCGTGCCCACATTGGCCGACACCTGGCGCTCGCTGCCCGAGCCGAAGCCCACGGACACATCGCCTTCCGTCAAAGCGCTTGGCTTGCGCGACACCAGGTTGATGGCGCCGCCCAGGGTATTGGCGCCATACGCCACGGAGCTGTAGCCCTTGGCGACCTGGATGGCGGCCAGGTCGCCAGTCGTGAAGCGGTTGAAATCGACATAGCCGTCATACGGCACGTAGACGGGAATGCCGTCGATGTACAGCGGCACCTGGCGCGCATCGAAGCCGCGGATGGCCACGGTTTTTTCATTGCGCACATTGGTCGACAGCGACACGCCGGACAGCAGATTCAAGGCGTCGCTCACGTTGTCGCGGTTAAAGCGGCGCATCTGGGCGCGGCTCACTTGCGTCCCCACTTGCTGTTCCATTGCGCCAGCCTGCTCGCGCTGGCCGATCACCGTCACCGTGCCCAGCACGAACGGCGCCGCCACATCCGCGTCTTCCTTGCCGGCGGCCTGCTGCGCCAGCGCCAGCATCACGGCGCCCGCCATTACCTGTTTCAGCATCGCCATCTTGTTCTCTTCCGTCATATATCGCCTTATATAGCGACATGCAAAAAATCGGCCGCTTCTGCAGCGGCCGTCGTCAATAGCGCAATATACAGACGTATATAGCGATGCTCAAGCAGCAAGGCCGAAAACCGCTGCGCAGGTCAATTTTGCGGGTATTTTTCATGCACTGCAGCATTTCGCTGTGCGAACGAATGTTTCACAAAACGATTGACACGCTCCAGTTGGCTAGGCAAACTGATTTCCAGGGAACCTGACAATGAATGCAAATATGATAAATATTCAGACCGCGGCAGATCCGGAACTGATCGTCTTCGGCGATGACGAGGAAGGCAAGGACCGCCAGTTCGTCAACGCGCTGGCACGCGGGCTGGAAGTGCTGCGTTGCTTCCGTCCCGGCGAAGTCTATCTGTCGAACGCGGACATGGCCAAGCGCACGGGCATCCCGAAGCCGACGATTTCGCGCCTCACCTATACCCTCACCAAACTCGGTTACCTCAATTATTCGGACAGCCTGGGAAAATACCAGCTGGGCGCCGGCGTGCTGGCCCTCGGCTATCGCATGCTGTCGAATCTCGACGTGCGCAAGATGGCGCGCCCGCTGATGGAAGAACTGGCGGAACACGCGCAGGCGTCAGTCTCGCTGGGCACGCGCGACCGTCTCAGCATGGTCTACGTGGAAACGTGCCGCAGCAGCGCCAACGTCACCTTGCGCCTCGACGTCGGCTCGCGCATTCCGCTGATGACGACGGCCATGGGCAAGGCCCTGCTGTGCATCCTGCCGCAGGCCGAACGCGACTACCTGATGGACCACGCCAGGGTGCACGAGACGGAACGCTGGCCCCGCATCAAGGCCGGCATCGAACAAGGCTTCAAGGATTACCAGGACCGGGGCTTTTGCATCTCGGCCGGCGAGTGGCAGAACGACGTGCATGCCGTGGGTGTACCGATGCTGGGCGCCGACGGCGAACAGGTGATGGCCTTCAATTGCGGCGGCCCCGCCTTTTTGCTGTCGCGCGAAAAACTCGAATCGGACCTGGGACCGCGCCTGGTGGCCCTCGTCAAGACAGTGGAAAAAAACCTGGGCCGCGGTTAGACTGCGCGCCCCCTCTCAACGACAGCTCAAATCAAAGCGCCGAGGAAACCGATGATACGCGACGAAGAAACCCTGAACATCCTGCTCGACAGCATCGCCCGTTTCGTGCGCGAAGTGCTGGTGCCGAACGAGGCGCTGGTGGCTGAAACGGATACGATACCGCCCGCCATCGTGGCGCAGATGCGCGAACTGGGCCTGTTCGGCCTGTCGATTCCGGAAGCGTACGGCGGCCTGGAACTGAGCATGGAAGAGGAAGTGCGCGTCGCTTTCGAGATCGCCCGTACCTCGCCCGCCTTCCGCTCGCTGATCGGCACCAACAACGGCATTGGCTCGCAAGGCATCGTCATCGATGGCACGGAAGCGCAGAAACAGCACTACCTGCCCAAGCTGGCGGCGGGCGAGATCATCGGCTCCTTCGCCCTGACGGAAGCGGGTTCCGGTTCCGATGCGGCCTCGTTGCGCACGACGGCCGTGCGCGACGGCGACTTTTATATCCTCAACGGCAGCAAGCGCTATATCACCAACGCGCCCGAAGCGAGCATCTTCACCGTGATGGCGCGCACGGATCCCGTCAAGCGGGGTGCCTCGGCCATTTCCGCCTTCATCGTGGAAAAGGATACGCCAGGCCTCTCGCTGGGAAAAATCGATAAAAAAATGGGCCAGCAAGGCGCGCATACCTGCGACGTCATCTTTGAAAATTGCCTTGTCCCGGCCGCGAATATCATCGGCGGCAAGGAAGGCGTGGGTTTTAAAACAGCCATGAAGGTGCTCGACAAGGGACGCCTGCACATCGCCGCCGTCTGCGTGGGCGCGGCCGAACGCATGCTGGCCGACGCGCTGGCCTACGCCATGGAGCGCCAGCAGTTTGGCCAGCCCATCGCGGAATTCCAGCTGATCCAGGCCATGCTGGCCGACAGCAAGGCCGAGATTTATGCGGCGCGCAGCATGGTGCTCGACGCGGCGCGCCGGCGCGACAACAAGGAAGACATTTCGACGGAAGCGTCGTGCTGCAAGCTGTTCGCCTCCGAAATGTGCGGCCGCGTGGCCGACCGCTCCGTGCAGATCCACGGCGGCGCCGGCTACATCAGCGAATATGCGGCAGAACGCTTCTACCGCGACGTGCGCCTGTTCCGCATTTATGAAGGCACGACGCAGATCCAGCAAATCGTCATCGCCCGCAACATGATCAAGGCAGCGCAAAAGTGAAGGAGGCCGCGATGGACATCCCTTCCCTGCTGGCCGGCTTGCCGGCGCGCCTGTCGGCCATCCCCGCCTACTGGGCGGCGCGCGCGCCCGATGCGCCGGCGCTGCATGAAGGTGGCCGCCACTGGACTTACGCGCAGCTGCAGCACAGTGTGGAACATGCGGCGCTGCTGCTGCGCCAGTTGGACGTGCGCGCCGGCGACCGCTTGATGGTGGTAGGCGAAAATGGCGCGCTGCAGGTGGCGCTGATCTTCGCGGCCGCCAACATCGACGCGTGGATCGTCAACGTCAATGCCCGCCTGTCGGCGCGCGAAATCGACACCATCGCCACGCACAGTTCCGCACGGCGGGTGCTGTTCCTGGCCGGCGCCTCGCCGGAAGCGGCTGCCCATGCGGCGCGGCGCGGGGCCAGCGCCGTCACCGTCGATGGCATGGGCGAGCTGCTGGCGGGCGGCATGAACGAAGCAGCCATCGCGGAAGACACGGTTCCCGGCAATGAACAGGTGGCCGCGCTGATCTACACGACGGGCACGACGGGGCAGCCGAAAGGCGTGATGCTCACGCACCGCAACCTGCTGTTCATCGCCGCCGTCTCCAGCACCTTGCGGGGCTTGACCCGCAGCGACCGCGCCTACGGCGTGCTGCCGATTTCGCACGTATACGGCCTGGCCTCGGTGGCGCTGGGCACGCTGTATGCGGGCGCCGCTTTATATCTGGTGCCGCGCTTTTCCGTCGACGGCCTGCTCTCGGCCCTGAAGGACGACGGCTTGACCATCGTGCAGGGCGTGCCGGCCATGTACGCCAAGCTGCTGCAAACCCTGGGCGGCGCAAATACGCCGCTGCCCACGCGGCTGCGCTTTGCGTATGCGGGCGGCTCGCCGCTGGCGCCGTCGCTCAAGCACGAGGTGGAAAAACTGCTGGGCACCGCGCTGCACAATGGCTACGGCATGACGGAAAGCGCACCCACCATCAGCCAGACCCGGCTCGATGCGCCGCGCCATGACAGTTCCGTCGGCATGCCGATCCCCGGCGTGGAAGTGCGCGTGGTGGACGTGCGCGGCCTGGACGTGGCGCCAGGCGAAGCGGGCGAATTGTGGATACGCGGGCCGAACATCATGGCCGGCTACTACCGCGAACCTGCCATGACGGCGGCCACCATGCGCGACGGCGGCTGGCTCAATACGGGCGACATGGCGCGCCAGGACCCCGACGGCGCGCTGTTCATCGTGGGACGCACCAAAGAACTGATCATCCGCTCCGGCTTCAATGTGTATCCGCTGGAAGTGGAAACGGCCCTGAACGCCCACCCGTCCGTGGTGCAGTCGGCCGTGGTGGGACGCACCCTGGACGACGGCAACGAGGACGTCATCGCCTACGTGGAACTGGACCCGCGCCAGCCCGCCAGCGTGGCACAATTGCAGGCCTGGCTGGCGCAGACCCTGTCGCCGTACAAGTGCCCGTCCGCCATCATCGTCATGGAAACGCTGCCGGCGGCGGCCACGGGCAAGATTTTAAAGGGGCAGCTGCGGCAAATGGCGCAGAATGCACGATAAGTTGACCATGTTGTACCAGACCCGACAATAAAACCAAGCCACATCACCGGAGGAGACACGATGAAACGCACCTACACACGCATCGCCATGGCAGCGCTGGTTGCCAGCGCCTGGATGGCGCAGGCCAGCGCCGACGAATTCCTGGTCGGCGCGGAAATTCCGTTGACGGGCAACCTGGCGCGCGTCGGCGCCGGCATGCAGGAAGGGATCATGGTCGCGGCCGAGGTATTCAACAAGACCAACGGCAAGCACACGATCAAGATCATCACCGTCGACGACGAATCGGCACCCGCCAAGGCCATCGCCGCCGTGGAAAAGCTGGCCAGCCAGGGCGTGGTGGCGATCACGGGCGGCTACGGCTCGAACAATATCTCGCCCGCCTCGGACACGGCGAATAAACTGGGCCTCGTCTACATCACTTCGGGCGGCGTGGACGACAGCCTGGTAACCAGCGGGCGCAAGAATTTTTTCCGCATCAATAACACGGCAGGCTACGAAAAAGCCATGCTGGGATTGCTGCAGGACGTGGGCGCCAAGTCCGTCTCCATCGTGTATTCAACCAAGGACGCCACCACGGGCCTGGCCAAGGATGTGGAAAAGGCCCTGGCGGCCAGGGGCGTGAAAGTGACGACGCACTCGTTCGATCCGGCCATTACCGACTTCAAGCCCATCATCAACAAGATCAAGCTGCAGGACAAATCGGAAGTCGTCGCCATGGTCGGCTACGAAAACGATTACGTGGGCATCATCCGCGCCGCGCGTGTGCTCAAACCGAAGATCAAGGCCATGGTCGGCGTGTGGTCGCTGGCCACGCCGAAAATGGCGGCCGACTTTCCCGACCTGATGCCGAACGTGTTCGGCACGGCCCTGCTGCCATTCCCCACGGAATTCAAGACAGCCGACGGCAAGGCCTTCAGCGACGCCTACAAGCAGCTGTACAAGAAGGAGCCGGACTACCTGGGCCAGTTCGGCTATGTGCAGTCGATGCTGCTGTTCGAAGCGATCGCGCGCGCGGCAGACAAGGGCACCATCAAGAAAGGCGGCGTGGCCGAGGAAATGCGCAAGACGGACCGCGAAACCCTGATCGGCCGCGTGCAGTTTGCCGCCAATGGCGACAACCAGAACTTCGTGCACCGCATGGCGCAGCACCAGGACAAGAAAGTGGTCATCGTCTGGCCGAAGGAACACGCGACGGGCAAGCTGGCCTACCCAGCCCTGCCCTGGTAAACGGCAGCCTCCCGCTGCACAAGCGCGCGCCCGCACGGACGCGCACCGATGAACGGCGGCCATGGCGCATGCTTCGCGCTGCGCCAGGGTGGCCTGACGGGATGACGACATGACAGAATTAATCTTGCAAGCCCTGTATTCGGGCTTGCTGCAGGGCGGCTCCTACGCCCTGATCGCACTGGGACTGGCGCTGGTCTTCGGCACCATGAAAGTGATCAACCTGGCGCACGGCGAGCTGGTACTACTGGCCGCCTACATCGCCTACAGCGTGGAATCAGGCCTGGGACTCGGTCCCATGTTCGCCATTCCCATCGCGCTGGTGATCGTCAGCCTCACGTCCGTCGGCGTGTACCTGATCGTCAGCCGCATCAAGAAAGACCGCGAAATCAATTCGCTGATCCTCACCTACGGCATCGGCGTGATCCTCACCAATTTCATCCTGCTCGTATGGAAGGCGGACATCCGTTCGACGTCGTCGAGCTGGCTGCAGGAAGGTATCGAGATCGGCCCGTTTTTCAGCATGCGCAGCGAAGTGATTTTCTTTGGCGTCAGCCTGGTGCTGATGGCGGCCCTGTGGCGCTGGCTGTCGACCAGCTGGTATGGCCGCGCCGTGCGCGCCGTCTCCAGCAACCGCGACGCGGCCAAGCTGATGGGCATCGACCCGGGCCGCACGGAACTCGTGTCCTTTTTAGTCGCCGGCATCCTGGCCGCCTTCGCCGGCGTCGCCCTGTTCAGCTATGGCGTGATCCAGCCGGCCTACGGCGGCGCGCTGACGGTGAAAGCCTTCATCATCACCGTATTGGCCGGCATCGGTTCCATCCCCGGCGTGCTGCTGGCCGCCGTGCTGCTGGGCGTGGCCGAAGCGCTAACCGTCACCCTGGCCAGCTCCGCGCTGCAGGAATTGTCCGGCATGGTGCTGTTCCTGCTGGTGCTGTTCATCATGCCGAACGGCTTGTTCGGCGCACAACGGAGGCGCGGATGAAGCGCTCGACTTTGATTTCCACGGCTGGCCTGCTGCTGGCCGCCTATATCGCCGTGCCGCTGGCCCTGGGCGCTAACCAGTACGTGATGAGCATGGTGGTGGCGGCCCTGGTCATCGGCGGCGTGGCCATGTCCTGGGCCCTGCTGGGTAACCTGGGCGGCATGGTCAGCTTCGGCCACGCGGCCTTCTTCGGCGTGGGCGCGTATGTCTCCGCGCTGGCCACCGTGAAACTGGGCTTGCCCGTGTTTGCCGCCATGCTGCTGGGCGGCGCGGGCGCGGCCATCGCCGCCGTCATCATGCTGCCCGTGCTGCGCCTGCGCGGGCCGTATTTTGCGCTGGCCATCCTCGCCTACGCCCACATCTTCCGCATCCTGGCGACAGAATGGAGCTCGGTGACGGGCGGCGCCGGCGGCATCAACAATATTCCCACCTTGCCCACCGTCTTCGGCTTCGACCTGGCCAGCAAGACAGGCGCCTACCTGGTCGTGCTGACCCTGGTGGTGGCATGCGCGTTTGCCTACAGCCGCATCCGCGCCAGCCACTACGGCATCGCCCTGCGCGCCATGCACGACAGCGAAGACGCCACGCGCGTAGTCGGCGTCAACAGCACCTTGCTGAAAGGCGCGATGCTGCTCGTATCGGCCTTCATGGCTGGCCTGTTCGGCGCCTTCAACGCCCATTACATCAACTTCCTGGAACCGGACTACGCCTTCAACAGCCTGTGGGTGACCTTGCCGATCGTGGCGGCCATCTTCGGCGGCTATCGCACGATACTCGGTCCCGTGCTGGGCGCCGTGGTGGTCTATCTGGTCGACCAGCTCATTTTCAAGTCGCTGATCCCCACGGGCCACCAGCTGGTGCTGGGCATGCTGCTGGTGGCGATGATCGTCTTCAGTCCGAACGGCTTGCTGCCGCTGCTACGCAAAATGTTCAAAGCGAAGGAGAAAGCACATGCTTGAACTCGATAATGTATCCGTGCGCTTCGGCGGCCTGACGGCCGTCGATTCCGTCACGTTGAAAGTGGCCAGCCATGACGTGATCGGCCTCGTGGGCGCGAATGGCGCCGGCAAGACCACCCTGTTCAATGCGATCTCAGGCCTCGTGCGCCCCACCAGCGGCGGCATCCGCTTCGAAGGACGCGACATCATGGCCACGCCTATGTACCAGCGCGCGCGCCTGGGACTGGGCCGCACCTTCCAGATCCCGCAACCGATGCATGAATTGACGGTGCGCGAGAACCTCGTCGTGGCGCAGCGCTTCGGCACGGGCAAGGTGGACATGCGCAAGATCGATGAAATCCTCGATTTCACCAGCCTGGCGGACAAGGCCGGGCGCGACGCGGCCAGCGAACTGGCGCTGACGGAATTGAAAGCACTGGAAGTGGCCAAGGCGCTGGCCACCAACCCGAAACTGCTGCTGCTCGACGAAGTGCTGGCCGGCCTGGAAACGAACGGCAAGCGCCGCTTCATGGGCATGCTGAAGGACTTGCACGCGGCCTTTGGCGTGGGCATCGTCATGATCGAGCACGACATCGAAACGATCAGCAATCTGTGCCAGCGCGTGGCCGTGCTCAATTTTGGCCAACTGATCGCCGACGGCACGCCCGACGCCGTCTTCCGCGACCCGGCCGTCATCGAAAGCTATACAGGGGCGACCCATGCTTAAAGTTGAAAACCTGCGCGCCGGCTATGGTGCCATCAATGTGCTGTGGGATGTGTCGCTGTCGATCCAGAAAGGCAAGCTGACCACCATTATCGGCCCGAACGGGGCCGGCAAGACGACCCTGCTGCGCGCCATCATGGGCTTGCTGCCAGTGGGCGCGGGCAGCATCGCGCTCGACGGCCAGTCCATCAACGGCACGCCGACGTGGAAGATGATCGATGCGAGAGTGACCATGATTCCGGAGGGACGCATGACGTTCCGCGACATGAGCGTGGAAGAAAACCTGATCATGGGCGCGTTTCCGAAGGAACACCGCAGCCACATGCCGGCGCGCCTGGCCGAAGCCTACGCCATGTTCCCGCGCCTGCACGAACGGCGCAAGCAGCTGGCCGGGTCATTGTCGGGCGGTGAGGCGCAGATGCTGGCCATGGCGCGGGGCCTGATGTCGGACCCGTCGCTCCTGATCATCGACGAACCGTCGCTGGGCCTGGCGCCGCTGGTGGTCAATGAACTGTTCGATATCCTCGCGCGCCTGAACGACGGCAAGCGCACCATCATCCTCGTCGAGCAGAATACGGCGCGCGCCGTCGGCGTGGCCGATCACGTCTACCTGATGCAAAGCGGTAAAGTCGCGCTGTCGCAAAAAGCCGATGAGGTCGACCTCGAGCACCTGCACGAACTGTATTTTGCGCGCTGAGCGATATCGGCCGCACGCGGCCGGCATCAGTCCTCGTCGTCGGCCAGTTTGCCAAACGCCAGCAGAGCACTCTTGTCGAGTCCGCTCGTCACGAAAGGATCGTCGGCGGGGAAGCGGCCCGTATCGGCCAGCATGCGCAGCTTGCTCAAGCGCTCGCCCAGCGCCAGCGCTTGCGCCTGCGGATCGGCATCGGCTTGCCCCACCTGCCCGATCGCGCGGGTCACGGACTGGGGAAACTCCCACAATTCGGCGATCCGCACCGACAAGATGCGCGCTTGCGCAAACACCTGGGCAATGAAGGCGTCCGATTGGGGAAAGACATCAGGCGCATGCATCTGGTCGATCAGCCGGAATGCCACCACCAGGCCGACATTGGCCATCAGTCCCGCGAGATAGGCATCGAAGGCGTTGGCATGCATGGCCGGCGCGACCAGGCTGGCCGCCAGCGCACATTTCTCGGACTGGCGCCAGATCAGCGGCGCCGTGCGCACGGTCAGCCCACCGCTTTGCATGCTGACGATGGGACGGAAGGCGACGCGGGCGAGCAGCATGCGCATGCCGTTTTGCCCCAGCAGCATGATGGCGCCTTCCATATTGCTGATCGACGGGCTGGCGTTATAGCGCGACTGGTAGCAGGGCCGGTTCGCTTCGCGGTAGACCTCGGCGACCAGCAGCACGTCCTGGGCCAGCTGGGCCGACAGCTTGGCAGCGCTCATGTTTTCATCTTGCAAGGTACGCATCAACTGCGGAATGATGGCTGGAATGCGCGGTACCAGCGCAGCACCGGCGATCGGTTCACGGGCCAGGCGCGCCAATTCGTCCAGAATCTGCTGTTCGGTCTCCTCCGGCGCCTGCGCCGCACTCGCGGCCGCCAGCCAGCGGTAGTACATGGCATCGATTTCGGTGATGGTGGCTGGCTGCCGTGTCGCCTCGGCAGCCGCCGCTGCCGCGACTGCCGCAGGCTTGTTTTTTTCGTCGCCGCCGTTCAGTAATTTTCCTATCCAGCCCATTTTGCTATCCAAGCCCTATCTGCATCACTATCGCGCAATCCGCTCCATGATTTTACTTGATGATGGCAGCGCTGGTGCGGCTGGCGTGAGCGCTTTGTCCATCTGCCGCAACATGCTAAAGTGGCATTGTATGAACCCTGCCCTGCCCGACAAGCGATCCATCATGAACAATCCACTTGCGCACTACCTCACCAGCCAGGCGTATAACAACGGCTGGGCCAACCACCGCCTGCTGAAGGCTTGCGGACAGCTGACCCAGGCCGAATTCCAGGCCACGCGCGTCAGTTTTTTCCCCACCATTCAGTTCACCCTGAACCACATCCTCACATGCGACTGGTTTTATCTCGATGCGCTCGAACGCGAGCTGCGCGGCGAAGCACCGCATGCCGACTGCTACGTCTTCTTTGAACACGATGAACCGTTCACCGATTGCGCGGCCCTGCATGCGGCGCAGCGCGCGTCGGACCAGCGCCTGATCGCCCATTGCCGCAGCCTGTGCGACACGGACCTGGTGCGGCCCGTGACGATATTGCGCGATACGCCGCAAGTCGACACGCGCCAGCGCCTGCTGGCACACCTGTTCCAGCACCAGATCCACCACCGGGGGCAAGTGCACGCCATGCTGGCCGGCACGCGCATCGCGCCGCCCCAGCTCGACGAATTCTATTGCGCCGGCGAAGCGAATGAGCGGGCGCAGGATTTCCTGGAACTGGGCTGGACGGAAGACGACGTCTGGGGACCGCGCTGAGTTATTCCTCGGCGTGGCAGCAGACGCACAGCTTGTTGCCGTCGATGTCGCGGAAATAGGCGCCATAGTAATGGGCGTGATAATGGGGACGCAAGCCGGGCGGCCCTTCGCACGCGGCGCCCAACGCCAGCACGGCCTGGTAGCAGCGGTCCACCTGCGCGCGGCTGGCGGCCAGCAAGGCCGTCATCTGGCCATTACCGGGCGCGGCCGGCAAGCCGTCATGCGGCGCCGTCAGCACGAACAGGGGCCGCGGCGCATCCTTCGCCATCCAGCCCGCCCAGGGCTTGGCCGGATCATGAAATTTTTCGATCAGACCGAGTTCTCCCAGCAGGGCCGCATAGAAAGCGTAGGCGCGGGGAAAGTCGTTGGTGCCGAGGCAGATATGGGACAGCATGCTGCTCCTTCATGAGTTCAAATAGATGTGCGGCGCAATGCGCCAGCTGATTATAATGGCGCATCGCTTTCCGACATGCTCCCATGCCAGACCTCGACCGCCTTCAGCTGCACCCGCCCTCCAGCGCCGACCTTCCCGCTTTGCTGGCCTTCGAACTGGAAAACCGCGCGTATTTTGAAAACTGGGTCACGGCGCGCGCGCCGTCCTACTACCACCAGGAAGCCATCGCCGCCGCCATCGAGCAGGCGCAGCGCGAACGCGAGCAAGACCGCGCCTACCAGTACTTGGCCAAGCTGGACGGGCAAATCATCGGCAGGGTCAACCTGACGGGCGTCACGCGCCCCTATTTCAACAAGGCAGCGCTCGGTTACCGCATCGGCGAACGGTTCGGCGGACGCGGCTACGCCACACGCGTGGTGGCCCTGCTGCTGGACGAAGCGTTCGGCGCGCTGGATCTGTGGCGCCTGGAAGCGACGGCGCGGCCGCAAAACCTGGGCTCGGTCGCCGTCATGCAGCGCAACGGTTTTCATCAATATGGCAAGTCGGAACAAGCCATGTTTTTCCAGAATACCTGGTCGGACTTGCTGTATTTTGAGCGGCGCAACACGCAAGCCATGGTCTGAGACGCCGCATTTTTCTGGCAGCAACGCGACTTTTCTCCTATCGGGGGCGACTTTGTCACAGCGTAAAGCCGCACCATGATGGACTGATAACGTCAAGGCTCGGGAATCTTCCCAACCTTGCCAAGTCCAACATGAAACTGCGGCTACGCCTGTTCGAACATGTGCTGCTGGTGCTGGCCTTGGCCGTCGTCATCTTTGCCGCCGCCATCGTGCCGGCATCCTTGAAACCGCCGTGGTGATGCGTGCACGCAACAACGGTCACGCCAAGCCTGCCATTTGCCTGCGCAGTGCGCCTATTTAAGACTGGCTTCAGCCTCGCCGTGCATCGTGAACAGGTCGCCAGCAACCATGGCGTTTCCCTTCACCATCACGGGCACAGCCCAGCGAAAGAGCCGACATGAGCACATGGATGCGCGCCAACAAAGGTTTTTTGATGTTTCTCCTGCTGTTCGGCGTGTTCCGCACGGCCGTGGCGGACTGGAATCCCATACCGTCGGCATCCATGCGCCCCAACCTGCTCGAGGGTGATGTCGTCTTCGTCAACCGCCTCGCCTTCAACCTGAAAGTGCCGCTCACCGATATCGTGCTGCAGCGCCTGGGCGAACCGCAGCGGGGCGACATCGTCACCTTTTCCTCCCCGAAAGACGGCACACGATTGATCAAGCGTATCATCGCCCTGCCCGGCGACACGGTGGAAATGCGCAATGAACAGCTGGTCATCAATGGCCAGCCCGCCCAGTACACGGCGCTCGACACGGCGCCCGAAACCATCGCCCACGTGGGCCAGCTGACGGCCCAGCGCATCAGCGAACGCAACCAGACCGAGCAGCACCGCATCCAGATCTTGCCGCAAATCGCGGGCGCGGCCCGCAGCTTTGCCCCCGTGACGGTGCCGGCCGACCATTTCCTCATGCTGGGCGATAACCGCGACAATAGCGCCGACTCGCGCTACTTCGGCTTCGTGCCCCGCGAATTGCTGATCGGCAAGGCCGAGCGCATCCTCGTCTCGGCCAATATCCAGGAGCATTGGCAGCCGCGGCTGCAGCGTTTCGGCATGAAGCTGGAATAAACGTTGCCCTTGCAACGGCGCCGTGCTTTTCGGTTAGCATGGCGCATCATGCAAAACTTTTCCTCAGTCAGCCAGCAGTCCGCCAGCGACGATCCTGCCCTCGGGCAGTTGGCGCAGTTCCTGCAGCGCCATCCCGACGTGCTGCTGCTGACGGGCGCCGGCATCAGCACGGCGTCCGGCATACCGGCCTACCGCGATACGGAAGGCGTGCGGCGCGGCAATGCTCCCGTGCAAGGACCCGATTTTCGCCGCCAGGAAGCCGTGCGCCGCCGCTACTGGGCGCGCAGCATGGTCGGCTGGCCGACCCTGGCGCGCGCCACGCCGAATCCCGGTCACCTGGCCATCGCGCAACTGGCCCAGCGCCAGCAGGTCGGCGGCCTGGTCACGCAAAACGTCGATGGCCTGCATCAGCAAGCCGGCAGCCCCGCCGTCACGGAATTGCACGGCAGCATACATGGCGTCGTCTGCCTCGATTGCAGTGCCCGCCACACGCGCCGCCTGATCCAGGAGCAGCTCGAACGCGACAATCCGCAACTGCTGGGCGCCACGGCCACGCCGGCGCCCGATGGCGACGCCTTGCTCGAGCCGTCCCAGCTGGCCACTTTCCACGTGCCCGTCTGTCCCCGCTGCGGCGGCACCCTGCAGCCCAACGTGGTGTTTTTTGGCGATGGCGTCCCCGCCGCCTGCGCGGCCGAGGCCGAAAGCAAGATGCACGCGGCCAGCGCCCTGCTGGTAGTGGGCTCGTCCGTTATGGTGTATTCGAGCTTTCGCCTGTGCCGCATGGCGGCCGAAACGGGCAAGCCCGTGGCCGCCATTAACATGGGCAAGACGCGCGCCGACCATTTGCTGGCATTCAAGACCGATGCCCCGGCACAAGACATCTTGCCTGCATTAGCGGCCATACTGGGCTGATCCCGTGCCGGCCCTGCGCCGCTCTGGCTATACTGTGGCATTAACGAGGAGAATTCATGCTGGAACTGTTGAGTGAACACGCCTGTTTTGGCGGCGTACAACGCTTTTATCGCCACGACGCGCAAGCCATCGGCTTGCCCATGCGTTTCTCGGCCTTCATTCCCGACACGGCGCCAGGCGCGACGGCCGGCACCAAGCGTCCCGCCCTGTTTTACCTGGCGGGCCTGACCTGCACGGAAGAAACGTTCATGATCAAGGGTGGCGCCCAGCGCGTGGCGGCCGAGGAAGGCCTGATCCTGATCGCGCCCGACACCAGCCCCCGTGGCGCGAACATCGCGGGCGAAAGCGACTCCTGGGATTTCGGCGTGGGCGCCGGCTTTTACGTGGACGCCACCGAAACGCCATGGAACAGCCGTTATCGGATGTACAGCTACCTGCTAGAACTGCGCTCCCTGCTGGAGCAGGAACTGGCGATCGACGCGCAACGTACGGGCATTTTCGGCCACTCGATGGGCGGCCATGGCGCGCTGGTGCTGGCCTTGCGCAATCCTGACCTGTTCCGCTCCGTGTCCGCCTTCGCTCCCATCGCCGCACCGAGCCAATGTCCATGGGGCAAGAAAGCATTCACGGGCTACCTGGGCAGCGATGCGGCCAGCTGGCAGCAGTACGACGCCAGCGCGCTGATGCGCGGCCTGCAGGGCCAGCCGCCGCTGTTCCCCGAAGGCATCTTGATCGACCAGGGCCTGGCCGACAAATTCCTGCCCGAACAACTGCACCCCGACATCTTCGAAGCGGCGTGCCGCGACGCCGGCCAGCCATTACGGCTGCGCCGCCATGCCGGCTACGACCACGGCTATTACTTCATCGCCAGCTTCATGGAAGAGCATGTGCGCTTCCATGCGCGCAACTTGCGCGCCCTGATGGCATAAGCCAGCAAGGCACCGGAACACGCGAACGCCATCAATACCTGATTTTTTCGATTCCTCGCTCACGGCCCGTGACGAATCGGATCAGCTTGAGCCTGGCTAGTCACGACACAAACTTGCACGCCAGACTGCCGGGACCGATTCGGTTGCCACAAGCTTTTCAAGATGCCTGATTGTGTAAAACGGTACACCCGAATAGCAAATAGACCGGCAATACCTGCGCTCCTACAATGCGAGCAGCAGTTCAGGAAAAGACCGTCTTTTTCTGCTCGATATTCTGCTCACTACATAGGAGAAGGTCATGGGTATGTTTGATTTTATTGGCGAGATCATGGATGCAGCCGTGGATGCCATAGGCTCTGCCGTGGACACGATCGCGGAAAATCCCGTCAAGTCCATTGCGATCGGTGTCGCCACGGTCGCCACCGGTGGTACCGCGCTGGCGTTTGCCGGCCCGATTGCCGGCGTGATCGGCACGACAGGCTTGCTGGGGGCTGCCAGTACCGGAACGCTGATCAGCACCACGGCTGGGGCCGCGCTAGTCAACGGGTCCCTGGCAGCCTTGGGCGGCGGCGCTCTCGCGGCTGGTGGCGGAGGCATGGCGGCGGGCACGCTGGTTGTCGGCGCAGGAGGAGCGACGTTGGGAGCAGCGGTTTCCGGTGCGGTGGCGGCCGCTGCCACCTGAGCTGTGCCGCACCAAACCTTCATGAACTACAATCAGGGCGGACACTGAGCCGCCTTCACTTTGGAGCATGGGCATGGCCCGCATATCGGCATCTCACACGGCTGGCCTGGATCTGCTGGATCAATTATTCTTCAACCAGATTCTGGTGCATTGCCTTTTTAACCAGGAACGTCGCTGGCTGAAGAGTCTCGCCGAGGATCTGGATCGTGAGCTTACGGACAAGGGCATGGCCGGCGTACAACGGCAGGTCGTCAAACATGGCGTCTTGTGCCTGATGGAAGCAGAATTGTCCGACTCGCTATTTTTACTGAAAGAGACTTATCCGGACAATGTTCCTCCACTGCCCGAGGACATCACCATGGAGCGGCTTGAGGAAAGCGAAAGATACAAGCTGAACTTTTTTGAAGGGTATGTACTTGCCGTTCTGAGTAAGGCCCATGCGTGCGACAAGGACGTGATCATCGACATCACGAACAATTTGCTGGAAAAATACGCACAGGCACCATCCACCGTGCGTTACCGATTGATGGAGCGCATGTTTGCTTTTGAGTTTGTTGCCGCGCCCATCGATTGCTTTGCCTGGTTGTCCAGGATGGGCGTGCTGAAAAGCGTCAAGCATCCCGGTGCCGCCTTGACATCCTGCCATGCGCCGGAATTCCTGCCACGCCTCGCACTGCTTTGCGAATTCAATGTGCTGCGCGACCACATACGGCGCCAGGTAAAACTGGGCACGCAAGCGGCAGACGTGAGCGTGGAAAACATCAGAAAAATCGTGGAAATCTCGGATAAGACGATCCGCCTGTTATCCGAAAATAAGAGGAAAGAAACGGATGTCAATAACATGGCCAGTACGAAAAACAGCTTTGCCATCATTGACCTTGCGGAAATAGAAAACCCAGCCAAGGTGCATCTTTTTTTTGCCCGTTTGCATGCGTACACCGTACGGTTCCGGGTTTTTCAAGGCTCCTTGGCTAGCTGGGTTGGCATGCTATGTGGCGGCACAGTGGAAGTCTTGCAGCAATCTCAGGATAAAAAAATCCCCATCTTTACGGGTGAGTTCAATGAAGGGACCTCAACGCAAGAAGTTTACGAGCAGATGAGCAAGCGCGGCTTTGAGATCACCCCGCGTGCCATATACGATCGCCATCGTGACTTCAAGGAAACAGCGCTGCGGGCAGTCACGATTTACTACAAGATGAAACTTTTCGAGAACGCAGCTCTTCCCCCCGACGTCAAGGATCTGACCTATGAAGCGGTTTCCTGGCAATGTGAATGCCTGACGCCCACCCCACGGCGCAATGTCAGCTCGCCAAGCTGACAAGGCCTTGCCTCCACAGCAAGCGGACGGCGATCGCTACTGCGTCGTACTGGTATGTCCGTTGAAATGGCGCGTGTACCAGTCTGTTGCCAGCAGGGCCGCCTGGTGGCGCGTGTCGGGGCCGCTGGGCGCGGCGATCTGTTCCAGTTGCTTGTCGCAACGCAAGGTGGCAAATGCCATGCGGTTCAGGCCAGCCACGTCGGGGTCGCGTCCGCCCACGATCAGCAGCGACGGCACGCGCACGTTTTCCAGCGCCGCCTTGCCGGCCATTTCCACCTGGCCATCGCAGACGGCAAGCGCGGCGATTTCCGCGCTGCGCCAGGCCGCCAGTTGCATCACGACGGCCGCGCTGGTGCCATAGCCATACAGGCCGCAGGGCAAGCGCCGCGTGGACGGGTCCACTTGCAGCCAGCCCAGGGCTTTTTCCAGTTGACGCGCGAGCAGCACGATATCGCTGCGCACGAAATACGCGTGGCCATTGCTGCCGCCGCCAGGCTCGACACCGCCCTGGTCGAAGCGCAAGGTGGCGATGCCCGCTCGCAAAAAATCCTGGGAGGTGGCGTGGCTGGAAGCGCCCAGATAATCGCTATCGGCGCCCGCGCCGTGGGCAAACAGGACGATGCCCACGGGCCGCTCGGGCATTTCAAGCACGCCGTCCATTTGAAGTTCATCGGCCGTGATGCTGACAAATTGTTCTTGCATGGCTGCCTCCGCTATCGAGCTGGAATGACGCTGACATCAAGCTGAAATCACGCTGCTAATGCGCTGATCGGCAAGCATCAGTGTACCAGCCTGCGCCAGTTCTCGCGCGGCGCACGTCAAATTCGCCACGCGCGCCCATCAGACGGCGCCGTGCCGGTCCAGCCCCTTGAGCACGGCTTCCGGGCGGATCGGCAAATGCCGCACGCGCGAGGCCACGGCGGCAAAGATGGCGTTGCCGATCGCCGGCGCCACGGCCGTCGTGGGCGGCTCGCCCATGCCCGTCGATGTTTGCGTGCTGGCAACAAATTCGATGTCGAGCTCGGGCACATCGGCCATGCGCAGGGGCGTGTAGGTATTCAGGTTGGTATCCTTCACCTGGCCGTTGAGGAAAGCCGTGCCTTCATGCAAGGCCATGCTCACGCCCCACAGGGCGCCCCCTTCCGCCTGCGCCAGCGCGCCATCGGGATCGACGATGCTGCCCGCATCAATGACCATGAACAGCTTTTCGACTTTCACCATGCAAGTGCTGCGGTCCACTTTCACCCGGGCAACGCACGCCGTCCAGGTGGGCATGTCGCGTTCCTGGCCAAACGTGGCGGCAATGCCCAGGCCCGTGTCGGGCGGCATGGCCGTGCCCCAGCCTGCCTTGTCCGCCACGCGCTGCAGCACATGGGCCAGGCGCGCGGCGCCGCCGACGGCGTTCGGCGCGCTGCCCGCATTGCGCCCCGTCGCCTGCAACAGCGACAAGCGGAACGCCAGCGGATCGACCTTGGCCGCCTGCGCCGCCTCATCCATGAAACTTTCCACAGCCCAATTCGTCCAGCCCGGGCCCACGGAGCGCAGCCAGCCGGGGCGGAAACTGCTGTTGGCCAGGTCGTTCGACACGGCCCGCACGCGCTGCGCACCCACCGAATACCAGTGGTCGGCGCCGGCGATGGCGAACGGGTCATACGGATGGCCCTGCTTATCCTTGGCCAGGAAGGCGGGGATCATCACTTGCGTGGGCCAGCCCGCGCTGGCCTCGTGCACCATCGCCGACACCTTGCCCGCGTCGTCGAACGCCATGCGCACATGCTGCAGGGACGGCGAACGGGGCGAATCGACACGGGCGTCGTCGGCCCGCGTGCATATCATCTTGACGGGCCGCCCCACGGCTTGCGCCGCCAGCGCGGCCGGCACGCAATAATCGCCATTCAGGCGCCGCCCGAAACCGCCACCGAGCAGATAGGTGTGCAGCATGACATGGCTTTCCGGCACCTTCAACGCCTGCGCCAGCACGGGCAGTATCAACGATTGCCACTGGTTGCCCGCATGAATGTGCCAGACGCCGTCGATTTCCTGCGCCAGGGCATTCACGGGTTCCAGTTGGAAATGCAGCACGGTACTGGTCGTGTAGTGGCGCTCCAGCTGCAGGCTGGCATCGTTGAACGCTTGCTCCACGCCATCGTCATCGACGACGCGGGCGCCCAGGCTGGCGTCGGCCAGCTGCTTGGTCGCGTAGTTGACAATATCCTGCTCAGCCACGTGGGCCGCCGCGCCGGCCCGCCATTTGACTTGCACCAGCTCGGCCGCGCGCATGGCGGCCGCATACGTTTCGGCCACCACCATGACCCAGCCGGGTACCGTGCCGCTGGGATCCTGCAAGGCGAACGAACGCAGATAACCCGGCACCTTTTTCGCGTCCGTATCGTCGATGGAGACCACTTTCGCGCCGTAGCGGGTCGGCGGGATCTTCGGGCGCGCAAACAGCATGCCCTCGACTTCCGCATCGATCCCGTACACGGCCGTGCCATTGATTTTCGCGGGGATGTCGAGCGCCTGCACGTGCTGGCCGATCAGGCTGCGCTGCGGCGGCGATTTCAGCACGATGGCTTTCAGTTGCTCGGGCGTGTACTGGCGCGCCAGCTTGCCACGGCGCACGATGTCGCCATAGCTGATCGACCGCCCCCGGCCATGCACGACGCCCAGCCTCGCGTGACAGGCGGACACGGGCACGCGCAGCAGGCGCGCGCCCTCCTCGACCAGCGCGAGGCGCCCGGCCGCGCCGGCGCGGCTGAGCGGATCGAAATTCTGCCAGACGGACCAGCTGCCGCCCGTCACCATCAAGCCCCATTTCGGGTCCGTGTCCACGTAGTGCAGGCGTACTTTGCTCCAGTCCGCTTCAAGCTCCTCGGCCACGATACGCGCCAGGGCCGTGCCGATGTGCTGGCCCATTTCCGCCTTGGCGATGTTGACGGTGACGATGCCGTCGCGGCCGATCTGGAACCAGATGCTGGGATCGAACACGGGCGCAACGCTTTGCTTTGGCGGCACGGACGCCACCTTGCCTGCGGCCAGGGTGCTGTCGGCGCGCAAGAAGGCGAGCGTAAACCCCGTGCCGGCGGCGGCGATCAGGAAACCGCGCCGGCCCAGCGCGCTGGGGCGGGCAGCTGAATTTTCTTTCGGTAACTTAAACACCGGGCGCCTCCTGCATGCCGGCCGCCAGTTTGATCGCTTTGCGGATGCGCACATACGCCATGCAGCGGCACAGGTTGCCGCTCATGACGGCGTCGATATTCGCATCGGTCGGCTGCGGATAGTCTTTCAGCAGGGTGGCCGCCTGCATGATCTGGCCCGACTGGCAATAGCCGCACTGGGGCGCCTGCGTGGCGAGCCACGCCCGCTGCAACGGGTGCGTGCCATCGGACGACAGGCCTTCGATGGTGGTGATGGCGCAGCCGGCCACGGCGGCAATCGGCGTGATGCACGAGCGCATGGCGCGGCCATCCACGTGCACGGTGCAGGCGCCGCACATGCCGATGCCGCAGCCAAACTTCGTGCCTTTTAATTTAACTTCGTCGCGCAGCACCCACAGCAGGGGCGTCTCGGCGTCAACCTCGGTGCCGAAGGGCTGGCCATTCACAGTCATATTGTACATAGAGTCTTTCAGTAATTACTTGCCAGCGCGGGCGCGTGCCACGGCCGCTTCCAGATTCGTCCAGGCCGGCTGGTGGCTGCGGCTGCGGCGCAAATAGGCGGCCAGCTGAGCCACGTCGTTGTCCGTCAGCGAGGCGGCAAAGCCGGGCATCAGCACGCCGGGCATGGCTTCGTCCTTGCTCAAGCCATGCAATATCACCTGGATCAGGTTGGCGGGATCGGGCGCGCTGACGGCGCTGTTCAGGCTCAGTTCCGGCCGCAGCGCCGCGGGTCGGCCATCGCTGTTCGAGTGGCACGACGCGCAGGCGGCCACGTACAGGCTGGCGCCACGGTCGTTGTCGACCAGGCTGACGCGCTGCGAGCGGGCGATGCCGGCTTTTACCACGGTATCGGTATCAACCTGGCGTTGCTCTGCACCGGCCAGGCCGGCAAAATACACGGACAGCGCGCGGATATCGCTGTCGGGCGAGGCGCCCATGCCTTCGTGCACGACGGACGACATGGGCCCGGCCGCCACGCCGTGCAGGGCCGTCGCCCCCGTGCGCAAAAAGGCGTACAGCTCGTCCTGCGTCCACGGCAGCGGGGCCGTATTGGCGCTGGTCAAGGCCGGCGCATACCAGTGGTCGATGGCCGCGCCCAGATAGGATGAGCCGGCAAGCTCGGCGCCCAGCGCATTGCGCGGCGTGTGGCAGGCGGCGCAATGGGCCAGGCCTTCGGCCAGGTAGCGGCCCCGGTTCCAGTCCAGCCCTTGCGCGGGATTGAGTTGATAGCTGGCCGGCTTGAAAAACAGCAGCTTCCAGCCTGCCTGCAGCGGCCGCAAGTTCAGGGGGAAAGGCACGCTGTTGGCGGGCGCCACCGCATACACGGGCGGGCGCGTCATGAAATACGCGTACAAGGCCGCCAGGTCCGCATCCGAAACAAGATTGAAATGGGTGTACGGAAAGACGGGATACAGATGGGCACCGTCGCGGCCCACGCCTTCGCGCATGGCCCGCTGGAAGGCGGCCAGCGACCAGCGGCCGATGCCCGTTTGCCGGTCGGGCGTGATATTCGTCGCATGGATCGTGCCGAACGGCGTGGCCAGACCGTGGCCGCCTGCGTACTCGGCGCCGCCCTTGGCCGTATGGCAGGCGGCGCAATTGCCCATGCCGGCCAGGATACGGCCCCGCTCCACCACTTGCGGGGAAAATGCCGCGACGGCAGGGGGATCGATGGGCGCCAGCGCGGGACGCCAGTAGTACAGATACGCGGCCAGGGCCGCCACGATGAGCAATGCCAGCGACAGCATCAGGCCGGTGAAGATTTTCTTGAGCAAAACAGGAGTCCGGTAAAAGGCCAAGCACGCGCCTGCCGCGCACGGACGGCAGCAGCAGGGCAGATTGTGACAATGAATGGGAGAATCTTACCGCGATTGTGACTTGTTGTATGTACGCAATGACACGCAGATGCCGCCTGCAGGCGGGCTGCGCCTTATAATCAGCGTTTCAGCACGCCGCCGCTCCTTCATGCATACCGTTACCATCATCCTCATCCTCGTGCTGACCGTCGTCCTGTGCGGCTTTCTCGCCCGCTCGCGCTGGGTCAAGCTGCCGTTGCCGCTGATTCAGATCGCCGGCGGCACGGGATTGGCCGTGTTTGGCGTGCAAGTGCCGCTCGATCCCGACATTTTCTTCCTGCTCTTCATCCCGCCGCTGCTGTTTCTCGACGGCTGGCGCATTCCCAAGGGCGCCTTCTTTTCCGACGCGCGTTCGATCCTGATGCTGGCCATCGGCCTCGTGCTGTTTACCGTGCTGGGCATGGGCTTTTTCATCGACTGGCTGATCCCCAGCGTGCCGCTGGCCGTCGCCTTCGCGCTGGGCGCCATCCTGTCGCCGACGGACCCCGTGGCCGTCTCCGCGATCGCCGCAGGCAATCCGATCCCGCCGCGCCTGATGCACATCCTCGAAGGCGAATCGCTGCTCAACGACGCGTCGGGCCTCGTCTGCTTCACGTTTGCCGTGGGCGCCATGATGACGGGCGGCTTTTCCATCGGCGCCGCCTCGCTGAGTTTCCTGCAGGAAGCGGGCGGCGGCATCGTCATCGGCCTGGCCATCTCCTGGGGCGTGGGCCTGGCGAATAAGTGGCTGGTGAGCAAGGTCGGCGAAGAACCTGGCCTGCAAATCCTCATCAGCATCCTGATCCCGTTCGCCGCCTACCTGGGCGCCGAGCAAATCCACGGCTCGGGCATCCTGGCCGCCGCCACGGCGGGCGTGTCCATGCATTACGCCGACCTGATCGGCCGCCCGCTGGCCGCCACGCGCACTCAGCGCAAGGCCGTGTGGGATACGGTGCAGCTGGTCTTGAATGGCGTGATCTTCGTCATGCTGGGCGCGCAGCTGCCCACCACCGTTGCCGGCTTGCCGGCCGCATCGGCCGAAATCGGCGCCGGCAGCGCCTGGAAACTGCCGCTGTTCGTCATCGCCATCACGGTGGGGCTGACCTTCATGCGCTTCCTCTGGGTCTTCATTTCCATGAAACTGACCCTGTTCAAGCACCACAAGAAGGTGGCCGGCGAACCGAAGGATGCGGCGCTGCTGGCCCGTCCCAGCCTGCGATTGCTGCTGGTGGCGTCGTTCGCGGGCGTGCGCGGCGCACTGACCCTGGCGGGCATTTTGACCCTGCCCTTGTTCTTGCCTGACGGCACGCGCTTTCCCGCGCGCGACCTCGTCATCTTCCTGGCCATGGGCATCATTTTGCTGTCGCTGCTGCTGGCCAGCGTCACCCTGCCGCTGCTGACCAAGGGCCTCGTCTTCGCGCCGCCCGCGCGCCGTTCGACGGAAGAGCGCAATGCCCGCGCCGCTGCCGCCGAAGCAGCCATCGCGCGGCTGGAAAAAGTGTGCGAAGGCATCGACAAGAATGACAAGCAGCAAGTCGTCACGGAAGCGGCCAACCGCCTGATCGAAGCCTACCGGCGCCGCCTCGCGTATGGCGAGAGCAGCAACGACGAGGCGATGCGGCTGCAGGAACTGGCCAGGGCCGAGCGCTCGCTGCGCCTGGAAGCGCTCAATGCGGAGCGCGATGAGCTGTTCCGCCGCCGCATCTCGGGCGAGCTGGACGACACCATCCACTTGCGCCTGCTGCGCGAAATCGACTTGCTGGAAGCGACATTGGAAGAATAACAACGATCTGTTGCAGGAAACAATGTTGATCAGGTAATTCTCATGGCAAAGAATGCAAGTTTCCACATTCGTGTTTATAATGCAAGGTTTTATGGCGTCATGCCGTGATTTACTTTCAACATGGACTTCCGTAGAGTATGTGTTGCAGAGTAACTATTTGACTATCCACCGACCTGCATAAAGACACCGACGCCGTGCCCTTCTCCCCTCGCCACCGGCAGCGCCCCGCGCCGCCCGTCCTCCTTGCTGTCGTGCTGCTGGCCTCGCTGCTCGCCTGCGCTGCGCTGGCGCCGTGCGCGGCGTGGGCGCAAACGGGCGCGGCTGCCGATGCCAGGCGTCCCGCCGAAGTGGCCCAGGTCCTGTTTGGCATCATCAGTTATGTGCGCTGGCCCGTGGCGCGCCAGGAAGTGCGCGTCTGCATGCTCGGTGCACCCCGCTACGGCGCGGCCATCGTCGACACGCCCGCCTCCAGCCTGAGCCAGCGCATCCGCGTGAAAAGCCCGGCGATGGCCAGCGCGGCCAGCGAATGCGACGTCGTCTACCTGAGCAGCCTGCCCGAGAGCGAACGCGAGCACCTGCTGGCGCAGATCATCGGCAAACCGATTCTATCGGTCGCCGAACCGGGCACGTCCTGTACCGTGGGCACCATGTTCTGTCTGCGCCTGACCGAGGCGCAGATTGGTTTTGACGTCAACCTCGACGCCATCGCCCGCAGCGGCCTGCGCGTGCATCCGAACGCCTTGCAAATTGCACGTCGCAAGGGACCGCCGCCATGAACGCCCGCATGAGCAACAAACCTGCCCGCCAGCCCCGCCGCACGCTCGACAGCGTGCTGCGGCGCGCCCACCTGAGCGTGTCGCTGATCGCCGTGCTGGCTGCCGGCCTGACCCTGACGGCCGTGGCGCTGCTGGCCCTGCGCGTGTATTCGGACCAGAACCTGCGCCTGGTGGCCCGTTCGATGAGCTACACGGTGGAAGGGGCCGTCGTCTTTGGCGACTCCATGGCCGCCAGGGAAGCGCTGGCCCTGATCGGCGTCAATGAAGATATCGACCAGGCCCAGGTAAGCGACCAGGCCGGCAAGGTGCTGGCCCGCTGGGAACGGGGCGAACACGGCACGCGCTACTACATCGAGCGTGCGTTGACGGGCTGGATGCTGCCCGATTCGCTGACCTTCCCCATCATGCGCAATGACCAGGCCATCGGCAGCATCAAGCTGGTGCCGCACAGCCGCAGCCTGCTGCCCTTCCTGCTCAGCGGCCTGTCCTGCCTGCTCGCCTGCCTGGTGCTGAGCCTGGTCGTCGCCGTGCGCCTGTCGCGCAGCATGGAAACGGAAATCACGTCGCCCCTGCGCCACCTGGCGGAAACGGCCCACCGCGTGCGGCGCGACCGCTCGTTCGAACTGCGCGTGCCGCCCGCCAATATTGCCGAACTGAACCAGATCAATGACGACTTCAACGCCCTGCTCGACGAACTGGAAGCATGGCAAAGCCATCTGCAGAAGGAACACGCCTCGCTGTCGCACCGCGCCAACCACGACAGCCTGACGGGCCTGTCGAACCGCGCCTTCATGGAAGCGGAGCTGGAACGCGCCATCCTCGACGCGCGGGTCGGCAATGGCAAGGTGGCCGTGCTGTTCCTCGACAGCGACCGGTTCAAATACATCAACGACACCTTCGGCCATGCCTCGGGCGACCGCGTGCTGGTGACGATCGCCGCGCGCATCAAGCAGCAATTGCGCGAAGGCGACCTGGTGGCGCGCCTGGGCGGCGACGAATTCGCCATCGTGCTCAAGCCGCTGCGCAACAGCAGCGACGCCATGCACATCGCCGACAACATCATCGCCGCCATGGCGCAAGCCATTGAACTGCCCACTGGCAACAGCATCGTCAGCTCGCTGACCATCGGCGTGGCCGTCTTTCCCGATCACGCCATCGATGCCATCTCGCTCGTCGGCGCGGCGGACGAAGCCATGTACCGCGCCAAGCAGGCGCAGCGCGGCACGCGCCAGGTGGCGCGCCTGCCGCAACCCCATATTCACCCCTGAACCAAGGAGCAACACCATGCAATTCATCTATACGCAATTACGCCGCGGCTTACTCGGCTTGTTCATGCTGGGCCTGCTGGCCGCCTGCCAGAGCACGCCAGAAATCAAACCGCTGTTCAGTGCCGAGCAAGTGGCCACCTTGAAGGAACAAGGCTTCAACCAGACGGACGAAGGCTGGGAACTGAGCTTTACCGACAAGCTGCTGTTCGAATTCGACGCCGCCAAGCTGGTCCCGCCCAGCCGCAACGCCATCCAGAAAATCAGCGCAGCCCTGCTGAAAGTGGGCATCACGCACATGCGCGTGGAAGGCCATACGGATAACGAAGGCACGGAAGCGTACAACAACAAGCTGTCGCTGGCGCGCGCCAACGTGGTGGCCGACGCCATGAGCGCATCGGGCATTCCGCGCGAGAACATCACGGTCAAGGGCCTGGGCATGAGCAAGCCCGTGGCCTCGAACGCCAGCAAGACGGGCAAAGCGGAAAACCGCCGCGTCACCGTCATCGTTTCGGCGCCTTGACCATGGGCGTGCCCGCCGTGCGCTGGATCGTGATGGGCGTGTCCGGCTGCGGCAAGAGCGCCGTCGGCAGCCTGCTGGCCGATGCCTTGCACGTGGCCTACGTGGAAGGCGACGAGGTGCACTCCCCGGAAAACGTGGCCAAGATGGCGGCCGGCATTCCCCTCGACGATGCCGACCGGGCCGGCTGGCTGGCCGCCCTGCGCGAACGCATCGCCACGGCCCGCGCGCAAGGCAGCGGCCTCGTCGTCTCCTGCTCGGCCCTGAAGCGCCCCTACCGCGACGTGCTGCGCGAGGGCGACCCGGCCCTGCGCTTCATCCACCTGGACGGCCCGCGCGTCGTGCTGGAAAGCCGCTTGCAGCGCCCCGGCCATTTCATGCCGGCCAGCCTGCTCGACAGCCAGCTGGCCACCCTGCAACCCCTGCAGTTGGACGAGGCCGGCATGGTGCTCGACATCCGCCAGCCGCTGCCCGTTTTGCTGGAACAAATCCTGCAGGCGCCCTGACAGGCAGCCGCGCGGCTGGACAGCCTGCGGCCCCCTGTGTAGACTGGCGCGCACTTTCATGAGGGATTTTTATGAGCACACCAACGACAAAACCAGCACCGGGACCGGAATTCTGGGAACGCGCCGACCAGGTCATCGCCCTGGCCAATGAGCAATGCATGCACAGCGGCGGCAATGAAGTGGCCACCTCGCTGCTATACGCGGCCGCCCGCTTCAACGCCTTCCTCGTCGCCAGCAAGAGCAACGACGTGGCCAAGATGCAGGCCGAGAAGGAAGGGGCCGTGGCCTTCTTCACGGAACAGTACAAGCGCATGCTGACCGACAACTTCAACGACTACATCACCAACTTCGACAAGTACACGCAACCGTCGTCGGCTCCCAAGGCCTGATGACGGCGGCCAGCCTGGACAGGCACCGCGCCCGCGCCACGCGCGCCGATAGCGTGCTGCACGGCACGGTGCGCTTTGCGCCTTTACCATCGCTATGGCTGACGGCCATGCTGGCCGGCGCCGTGACGGGCGCCCTGTGCTTCTTCAGCTGGACCGGCCTGCTGCTGTTTGCGGCCGGCACGGCCATCGTCCTGCTGTTCGGCCACTCGCTGGGCAGCCACCGCAAGCTGATCCACGACAGTTTTCAATGCCCGCAATGGCTGGAATATGCGCTCGTCTACCTGGGCGTGCTGGTGGGCCTCAGCGGCCCGCTGGGCCTGCTGCGCCAGCACGAACTGCGCGACTATGCGCAGCGCCTGCCCGATTGCCACCCCTATTTGCGCCACGGCGCCGGCTTCTGGCGCGATGCCTGGTGGCAATTGTTCTGCCGCCTCGATCTCGACCACCCGCCGCACATCGCCATCGAGCCGCGCATCGCGCACGACCGCTTCTATCGTCTCCTGGAAAGAAGCTGGATGCTGCAGCAACTGCCATGGGCCGTGCTGTTCTTCGCCTGGGGCGGCTGGGGCCTGCTTTGCTGGGGCGTCTGCGCGCGGGTCAGCGCCGGCGTGCTCGGCCATTGGCTGATCGGCTACTTCGCCCACAACCATGGGCAAATGCACTTCCACGTCGACGGCGCCGCCGTGCAAGGCCGGAATATCCGCCTGACGTCGCTGCTGACGATGGGCGAATGCTGGCACAACAACCATCACGCGTATCCGGGCTCAGCCAGGCTGGGCCTGTTGCCGGGGGAATGGGACCCGGGCTGGTGGATGCTGCTGCTGTTGCGGCGCCTGGGCCTCGTCTCCGGACTGCGCCTGCCGGACGACCTGGCGCCACGGCCGGAACTGCGCCGGCTCGGCGACGCCGACGATCAGGCGTCGTCCTGGCCTGCCAGGTAATTGTTCTTCACGCGCACATAGTGCTCGGCCGAATAGCGCAGGTAGGCGATTTCCGCTTCCGTCAGCGCGCGTACCTTGGCGGCGGGGCGGCCCACGTACAGGTGGCCGCTTTCCAGCACCTTGCCCGGCGACACCAGGCTGCCCGCGCCCAGCATCACGTGTTTTTCCACCACCACGTCATCCATGACGATGCTGCCCATGCCGATCAGGCATTCGTCGCCAATCGTGCAGCCGTGCAAGATGACGGAGTGGCCGATGGTCACGTACTTGCCGATGGTCAACGGTGAACCGTCAGGCTTGGCCGCATTCCTGTGCGACACGTGACCCATGGAAAAGTCCTGGATATTGCTGCCTTCGCCGATGACGATGCGGTTGACGTCGCCGCGCAGCACGCTGTTGCACCAGATCGAGCAGTCGTCGCCGATCTGCACATCGCCAATCACTTGCGCCGTGTCATGCAGGTAGACGCGCTCGCCCACGACGGGGCGGGTATTCAGGTAGGAACTTATGGGCATAGTCTTCTCGTTTCTTCAATATTAAACAACAGGATTCATACCCAGCCGGCGGCCAGCGCAAAAATGGCCAGGCCATGGGCCAGGGACGCGCCCAGCAAGCCGGCACGGCAATATACCAGCCCCGCCACCACGCCTTCGATCACGGTAAAGACGACGATGGGCGCACCCACCTGCGTGACGGTGGTGGCAAGGAAGGCGTGGCACAGGCCGAACAGCAGGCCCGACACGAGCGCCGCGCGCCAGGCCGGCAACCAGGCGCGCAATTGCTGCTGCAGCAAGCCGCGAAACAGCAATTCCTCATAACAGTTGGCGGCCAGTGCAAAGCCCAGCAGCAAGGGTAGCAGGGATGGTGCGACGGGCGGCAGGGACGGCAAGCCGAACAGCGCTTTCAAGCCCGTCGCCAGCGCGATGATCAGTGCGGCGCCCGCCACGCCCAGCAGCACGGACAGGACCGGGCGCATGCCCAGCCAGTGGATCTGGCGGCGCGCCTCGCTTTCCAGCCAGCACGTGGTGGCCACCAGCCCCAGCGACATGGCGCCCAGCGTCAGCAAGACCAGCGGCGGCGCCGTGAAGCGCATACCGCCCGCCGCCACTTGCCAGTAGCCATGCGCCGTCATCGCGTCGCGCGCCAGCACGAAAAACACGATGTGCACGAGCACGCGCAGCAGCGGCACCGTCCGCGGTACCGCCAGCAGCAAGCCGGCGCAGACGAGGAAGGCGGGCGTAATCGCCAGCAGATACTGCGCCAGGGAAGTCAGGTCGGCCATCGCTCACATCGGGAAAAGGACGGTGCCAACGGGCACGGGCGCAGCAATTGTATGCGGCGGCTGGCAAAATGGGCAAATATCCAGGCTATGCCGCCTTGCGCCCCCAATGCATCAGCCCGTGCGCCGCCAGTCCCGCCGCCAGCCCCCACAGGGCGCCGCCCACGCCCAGCAGGGTCACGTTCGCAGCCGTCGCCAGGAAAGTAATCAAGGCCGTTTCGCGCATGCGCACGTCCGCCATCGCCTGCGCCAGGCTGTTGCCGATGGCGCCCAGCAAGGCCAGGCCCGCCAGCGCCGTGATGAAGGGGCGCGGCAAGACCATGAACAGGCTGGCCAGGGTGACGCCGAAGACGCCCACGAGGATATACAGCACACCGCACGCCAGGCCCGCGACATAGCGCTTCGACGGGTCCGCATGCGCATCCTTGCCCGTGCAGATGGCGGCCGTGATGGCGGCCACGTTGAAAGCGTGCGCGCCAAATGGCGCCATGAGCAGCGAACCGAGTCCCGTCACCGTCAGAATGGGATTGGCGCTGACCTGGTAGCCGTCATTGCGCAGCACCAGCATGCCGGGCATGTATTGCCCCGTCAGGGTAATCAGGAACAGGGGCAGCGCCATACCCAGCAGGGACGCCACGGAAAAGCGCGGCATCTCGAACACGGGCGCGGCGAGGGCCAGTTCGATGCCTTGCGCATCGATGCGCCCCTGCGCCAGCAGCAGGGCCAGGCCGATCAGCATGATGCCGACCACGGCAAAGCGTGCCGTAAAGCGGCGCAGCACCGCGTACGACAACAGCAACACCACCACCAGCACGGGATCGGCGCTGGCGCCGCCAAACGCGTTCACGCCGAACTGCAGAAGGATGCCGGCCAGCAGACCGGCCGCGATGCCACCGGGGATCAGCCGCACGAGACGTTCGAAGGCGCCGGACATGCCCAGCAGAATGAAGGCAATGGCGGAAATGATATAGGCGCCGATCACCTCGGCATACGGCGTATGCGGCATGACGGTGGCCAGGAAGGCCACGCCGGGCGTGGACCAGGCCGTGATGATGGGCGCGCGGTAGCGGTAGCTGAGCCAGATGCCCGTCACGCCCACGCCGATGCTCAGCGACCAGACCCAGGACGCCGTCTGCGCGGCACTCAGCTGGGCCAGCTGGGCCGCCTGGAACACCAGCACGAAGGTGCCACCATAGTTGACGAGGACGGAAATGAAGGCGGCCATGGCGGGGGACGCCAGGTCGCGCCAGCGCGCCCGGTCGGCCATGGCGGCGGTTGTTGTGGTCGTTGTCATGTATATGCCTCTGCCATTGAAAGCCAGCATATTAATGGCCACATGGACTGCTCAAGCATGCCAATTCAATCACATACAACAGACCACTTTGACAGCATTAACCCAGCGCGCGGGCCAGGCGGACGATGCCGCTGTCGATCTCGTGCGGCGTGAGCGCCGCAAAACCCAGCAGCCAGCCGCCGCGCGCCGGCGGCGTCGCGTACAGCCGGCTCAGGCCCGGCAGCGCGATGCCCGCCTGCGCCGCCAGGCGTATCGTGTCCAGCTCCACCCTGCCCTCGTGCAGCAGACACGGCATCTGCAAGCCGCCCGGCGGCAGCTGCGCCGTGACCACGTGCGGCAGGTGCCGCTGCACGGCTTGCGCCATCGCATCGCGGCGCACGGCATAGACCTTGCGCATGGCGCGCACATGGGCCGCGAAATGGCCATCGGCGATGAAACGGGCCAGTGTCAGCTGATCCAGTTGCGGCGTGTGACCGTCGAGGATGCTGCGTGCATGGGTCATCGGTTGCACCAGCGCGGGCGGCAGCACCATGTAGCCGATGCGCAGGCCCGGATACAGCGACTTGGCGAAGGTGCCCAGGTAAATCGTGCGCTGCTGCGTGTCGAGCCCCTGCACGCACGCCGTCGGCAAGCCCGCGTAGTGGAACTGGCTGTCGTAATCGTCTTCGATGATCCAGCCCTGGCGCTCGGCCGCCCAGGCAGTCAGGGCCAGGCGGCGTTCGAGCGCCAGGGTGGCGCCCGTCGGATACTGGTGCGACGGCGTGACGTACACCGTGTTGGCCCCGCTGCGGTCCGCGCGCAGGTGTGCGATGGACAAGCCATGCGCATCGACGGGCACGGGCACGACCTGCAATTGCGCCAGCTCGAACGCCTTGCGCGCGCCGAAATAGCCGGGGTCTTCCATCAGGATGGGGCCATGCGCATCGGCCAGCACCTGCGCGCACAGGTACAGCGCCTGGCGCGTGCTGCTCAGCACCAGCACCTGGCCGGCCGTGGCCCGCGCCCCCCGCTCCAGGTTCACATAGTCGGCGATGGCCTGGCGCAAAGGCTCGACCCCTTGCGGGTCGCCGTGCAGCAGCACATGGTGTTCGCTGGCCGCCTGGCGCCGCAAGCGCTCCCACACGTCAAGCGGAAAAGCCCGCGTTTCCGGCAAGCCCGTGGCGAAAGCTTTTACGGTCTGCTGGTCGGCCACGCCGCCGCTGGCGAGAATCTGCGCGCCGCGCGCGCTGAGCGCCACCGGCTGCGCCGGCATGGACAACGGCGCTACCGCCGGCTTGCCCAGCAAGCTCGCGCCTATCGTCGGCGAGACGAAACTGCCCGATCCCGCCTGGCGCTGGATATAACCGTCCAGGCGCAGCTGCGCGTACGCCATTTCCACCGTGTCGCGCGACACGCCCAGCGATTGCGCCAGCGCGCGCGTGGCCGGCAGGCGCAGGCCCGGTGCCAGCACGCCGTCGAGTATCAGCTGGCGCAGCGCGCGCTGCACGCGCACGCGCAAATCAAGCGCCGCCAGTTCGGGCGCGGCGATGCGGATTTTCAGGGTGTCGAGTTCGAACTGCGGCGTCATATGGCCTTGGCGCGGACGGCATCCACGACAGCCATGCTGCTGTCCAGCGAAAAACCGTGCTGCTGCAGCACGGCCACCAGCTGTTCGCCGGCGCAGCCCAAGCGCAGGTTTTCCGCCACCCAGTCTTGCCAGGCGGCGCCGATCTCCGGCATGGGCTCGGGCGCCAACGTGAGGCCGAGTATGCACTTGGCCAGCAAGCCGTTGATGCGCTTCGTGTCGATCAGGTGCTGCACGACGGCGTGGCCCGACTGGGGAAACGGGTGCAGGGTGCATTGACCATAGGCGGCCAGGCGCTGCGCGTGCATGGCGTCGAGGTTGACCGATTCGCTGACGCTGGCGCCAGGGTTAGCTACATCCGGTCGGGCCGCGTCAGGCCGCGTGCCGAACACCAGGTGCAGCTGCGTATGCTCGGTTGCCCTGGCGCGGCACAGGGTCGCCAGGTCGTAATAGCCGGAGGCTGGCGGGTCTTGCGCCAGCGATTCCATCACGGGCAGCCAGCGCAGCTCATGGTACAAGCGCGCCTGCTGCACGTCGAGGAAGGACAGCGGCCCAAAGGCGACGATCTGCTGCGCGTCCAGCAGCAAGCCATACATGACGGCCGCGTACGCACCCATGGACTGGCCGACGGTCGTGACCTGACTGGGCCCGATGCGGCGCACAAGTTCGCGCAAGGCTTGCGCCGTCTCGTCCACATGGTTGCCCAGGCCTGCGATGCGGCGGTGGTACCAGGCATTGCCCGAATCGCGCACGAGGATTTTGTTCAGATGCTGGCCGCTGGCCTGCTCCAGCTTTCTCAGGCGCCCGTAAAAATCGAAGGCGGGACGCGTGGTCCACGAAACAAAGCCGAAGGCGATGACCAGCGGCGCGCCGGGCACGATGCGGTCGACCAGCACGTCGTCGTCAGTGGTGGCCACCAGTCGATTATCCAGCGCTTGCGCTTGCAGCATCGGCCCGGCTCCCCGATCAACGTTAAAGAAAGCATGAGTTTAATGCCAGGACTGGCAAAATGGAAACAATCACCGCTGCCGTGCGCTGAGCGGCGCGAAAAACCTGCTAGTCTGCACGCATTCCCCCTCACAGGAGCATCCCATGCCGCATCGCCTGAAATACCTTCCCCTCGCCGCCGCCATCGCCATGGCCGGTGGTTGCGCCGCCACCAGCGACAGCGCCAAGCCGAACGCCAGCCTGGCGCCGCAGGCCAGCCTGACGAATACCTACTGGAAGCTGACGCAGCTCGATGGCGCGCCGGTGGCGATGGCGCCGCAGCAGGAGCGCGAAGTGCGCATCACCCTTACCGCCGATGGCAAGGTCACCGGTTTCACGGGCTGCAACCGCGTCATGGGCGGCTATACCGTGGCCGGCACGGCCCTGCGCTTTACGCAACTGGCCGGCACCCGCATGGCCTGCCCGCCCCCTTTGATGCAGCTGGAAAGCGCCGTGCTGGCCAATTTGAACAGCGTGACGGGCTACCAGCTCGATGGCGAGAAGCTGATCCTGCTCAAGGATGGCGCGCCCGTGGCCAGGTTTGAATCGGTGTACCTGTAGGCTGTCATCCGGCAGCAGGTCAGATGACCTTGAAGATTTCCGGCCCCCGCTGATTGCGCAAGCAGTACACTTGCTCAGATTGAAATGAGACGACAAATTTGCAGGGGCTCGATTCCACCAGGCAGGCAACGACTTCGCGCAAGGTGCTGCTGCAGGCATCGTATTCATCGCTGTTGTAGCGGAAATTGATCCCGTATTCCACCCGCCAGTCCTGCGGCGACGGCAGAAATTCGGCAAGCACGCAGTCAGGGCTGGCGCTTCCCATACCTTGCTCAATGCTCCTGATACGGACATAAAAACTCAGGCCCGACTCGGGGAACCAGCCATTGAAGCCCCTGTCGCTCGGCTCGACGTCCTGCGCCCCTCAGCGCATCAATACGTCGGTCAATACCCATTGCTCCAGCTGCGCATCCGCTTCCAACGAAAACTCGATTGCCACTATCTGTCCTTGTCCGTATCTTGCCGGCCACGATGACCGGTGCGCTGAATGTAGCACAGCACGCATATTGCGCTTTCACCTTACAATGGGCGCTTGCAAAAAAGCCTCGACCAACCCGCCTGGAAGGAAGCCATGTCCGCACTGCCCTCGCCGTCTTCATCCCCGACACCATCGGCCGCCGGCCGCTACCGCGCTTTTCTGTTCGACATGGACGGCACCGTCATCAATTCCATCGCCGCCGCCGAACGCATCTGGGGCACGTGGGCGCAGCGCCAGGGCCTCGACGTGGCGGCCTTTTTGCCCACCATCCACGGCGCGCGCTCGGTCGACACCATCGCCAAACTGCGCTTGCCCGGCGTCGACGCGCAGCGCGAGTCGCAGGGCATCACGGATGCGGAAATCATCGATGTGGAAGGGATTATTGAAATCGCGGGCGCGCTGCGCTTTTTACAGTCGCTGCCACCCGCGCAATGGGCCATCGTCACCTCGGCGCCGCGCGCGCTGGCCACTGCCCGCCTGAAGGCGGCCGGCATGCCGATACCGGCCATCATGGTGACGGCGGAAGACGTCAAGGCCGGCAAGCCGAAACCCGATTGCTACCTGCTGGCGGCTGAAAAATTGGGCGTGGCGCCCTCCGACTGCCTGGTGTTCGAGGATGCGTCGGTCGGCATCGAGGCGGGCGAAGCGGCCGGTGCAAAGGTCATCGTCGTCACCGCCACGCATGCGCACCCGCTGGCCACCCGCCACCCGGCCATCGACAATTATGAAGCCATCGTGGCAAGCGTCGATAGCGACGGCTTTATTGTCCTGGCCGAGACGGCTGCAGCACGCGCGACAAGATAGCCTGCTCCAGCGCGGCGAAGGCCGCATGGCCGCGCTGGCGCGGGCGCGGCAAGTCCACCTGCACGTCCATGGTGATCTGGCCCTCCTCGATCAGTAGCACCCGGTCGGCCAGGGCCACGGCTTCGGCCACGTCATGCGTCACCAGCACTGCCGTGAAACCGCGCGCCAGCCATAGCGACTCGATCAGCTGCTGCATCTCGATGCGCGTCAGGGCGTCGAGCGCGCCCAAAGGCTCGTCGAGCAGCAGCAGTTGCGGCTCGTGCACGAGCGCGCGTGCCAGCGCCACCCGCTGTTTCTGCCCGCCCGATAACGCCGACGGCCAGTCGTCGGCCCGTTCGGCCAGACCCACCGTCCACAGCGAGGCGGCCGCCGCGCCGACGGAACGGGGCAGGCCAAGGGCGACATTGTCGAGCACCGTCTTCCACGGCAGCAGACGCGATTCCTGGAACATGATGCGGATGTCGGGCGCGCCCACGCCGCTGCCGACGGCAACCTTGCCGTCATCGACGCTTTCCAGTCCCGCGATCGAGCGCAGCAAGGTGCTCTTGCCGCAGCCGCTGCGCCCGACGATGGCGACAAATTCTCCCGCTTCCAGCTGCAGGTCGACGTTTTTCAAAACAGGACGTTCGCCATAGGCCTTGCTCAATTGCGTCAGCTCCAAAGGCACGCCGCGGCGCGCCAAGGGAGCTTGCGGCGCGGCCTTGGCCTGCGGCGGCGCACTGGCCGGGTCGTATTGCACGAAATGCGACAAAAAATCCGTTTCAATCTGGATGGGGGCAAGCAGCATGGTGTCTTCCTTCGTCATTTCGTCACTATCGGTAAGCGGGATTCCAGCGCAGGCAGTGGCGCTCCAGCCGGCGCGAGAACAGATCGGCCAGTTTGCCCAGCAAGGCGTACAGCAAAATCCCCACCAGCACCACGTCCGTTTGCAAAAATTCGCGGGCATTCATCGTCATGTAGCCGATGCCGGCCTGCGCCGAGATGGTTTCGGCGACGATCAGCAGCACCCACACGAGGCCCAGCGAAAAGCGCACACCGACCAGAATCGAGGGCATAGCGGCCGGCAGGATCACGTCGCGGTACAAAGGCCAGCCCGAGAGACCATAGCTTTTCGCCATTTCGATCAAGCCCTGATCGGCCGAACGGATGCCGTGGAAGGTATTCAGGTAGACGGGAAAGAAGACGCCGACGGCCAGCAAAAACAGCTTGGCCGTTTCGTCGATGCCGAACCACAGGATTACCAGCGGAATCAGGGCCAGCGCGGGAATGTTGCGCACCATTTGCAGGGTCGTGTCGAGCAGGGTTTCCGCATGGCGGAAACTGCCCGTCAATAGTCCCAGCAGCAAGCCCAGCCCCGCGCCGACGGCGAAACCGACCGTGGCGCGCCACAAGCTCGTTTTCAGGTGCAGCCACAGTTCGCCCGACACGGCCAGGTTCCAGAAGGCCTTCGCCACGGCCCACGGCTCGGGCAGGATGCGGCTCGACAGCCAGCCCCACTGCGCCGCCAGTTGCCAGGCCAGCAGCAGCGCCACGGGCAAGGCCCACGGCGCCAATGCATTACGCCACGGCGCGGCGCCTGCCCATCGGATGGAGCCGGCCGCCATCTCAGGCCGCCTTTTTCTGCGGTGCGGCCGGCACGATATTGCTGGCCATGACTTCGCCAAAAGGGCCAGTCAGTGACTGCTCACCCACGGCCTTGCCCTTGCCCAGCAGCGGGAACACCAGTTCGGCAAAGCGGTACGATTCTTCCAGGTGCGGGTAGCCCGAGAAAATGAAGGTGTCGATGCCCAGGTCCGCGTATTCCTGCATGCGCGCCACCACGGTCGGCCCGTCGCCGACGAGGGCCGTGCCCGCGCCGCCGCGCACCAGGCCCACGCCGGCCCACAGGTTGGGCGACACTTCGAGCTTGTCGCGCCGCCCGCCATGCAGGGCCGCCATGCGCTGCTGGCCCACGGAATCCATCTTGCCGAAGGCCGCCTGCGCCTTGGCGATGATGTCGTCGTCCAGGTGGCTGATCAGTTCATCGGCCGCGCGCCAGGCCGCCTCGTTCGTTTCGCGCACGATCACGTGCAATCGGATGCCAAACCGGACCGTGCGGCCTTTTTTTGCGGCGCGCGCACGGATGTCGGCAATCTTTTCCGCGACGGCGGCCGGCGGCTCGCCCCACGTCAGGTACACGTCCATCTGCTCGGCCGCCAGTTCATGCGCGGGCTCCGACGAGCCGCCGAAATACAGCGGCGGATACGGTTTCTGTACGGGCGGATACAGGGTTTTCGCGCCCTTCACCTGGATATGCTTGCCCTCGAAATCGTAGCCGGCCGCGCCGCCCTCGCCCGCCAGCGTGGCGCGCCACACTTTGATGAATTCATCGGAGATTTCATAGCGCTTGGCATGGTCGGCAAACAGGCCGTCCGCTTCCAGCTCGCCCTGGTCGCCGCCCGTGACGACGTTGATCAGCAGGCGCCCGTTCGACAGGCGGTCGAACGTGGACGCCATGCGCACGGCCAGGCCGGGCGTGGACAGGCCGGGACGGATGGCGACGAGGAATTTGAGCTTTTGCGTCACGCTGATCAGTGACGACGCCACCACCCACGCGTCTTCGCAGGAGCGGCCCGTCGGCAGCAGCACGCCGTCGTAGCCGAGCGTGTCGGCGGCCACGGCCACCTGCCGCAAATAATCGGCGTCGACGGGGCGCGCGCCCTGCGACGTGCCCAGGTAGCGGCTGTCGCCGTGGGTTGGGATAAACCAGAAGACATTCAATGACATGGTGCGCTTTCCTTTGCTTGTTTATTTTGTGCTGGTGGCCAGTTGGCGCGCCGGCAGCAGCGCGTCCTTGACGACGATCGGTTTCGGAATCAGCTTCAGGCCGGAAAACGCATCGGCCACCCTTTGCTGCGAAGCGATGACGTCGACCGACACGGGTTTGACGCCATATGCATAACGCGAGGCGGCCAGCGCCACGACATCCTTGCCCAGCCCCGTCTGTGCCGACAGGATCGTCGCCACTTCGTCCGGGTTGTTGCTGCCCCAGTCGTCGACCTTGGCCACTTCATCGAGCACGATGCGCAGGATCTCGGGATTTTTTTCCGCATACGTGCGCGAAGCCAGATAAAACTGGTAGTTCGCCACCAGGCCCTTGCCATCGGCCAGCACGCGCGCGCCCAGCTGCTTTTCGGCGGCCGCCAGGAACGGGTCCCAGATGGCCCACGCATCCACGCTGCCCCGCTCGAAGGCGGCGCGCGCATCGGCCGGCGGCAGGAACACGGGCTGGATGTCGGCATACGCGACGCCGGCCTTTTCCAGCGCTTTCAATAACAGGTAGTGCACGTTCGAGCCCTTGTTCAGGGCGATTTTCTTGCCCTTCAAATCGGCCAGGGTGCGCAGGCCGGAACCCTTGGGTACGACGATGGCTTCGCTGGCCGGCGACGCCGGCTCATTGCCGACATACACGAGGTTGGCGCCTGCCGCCTGGGCAAAGATCGGCGGCGCCTCGCCCACGGTGCCGAAATCGATGCTGCCCACGTTCAAGCCTTCCAGCAGCACGGGGCCGGCCGGGAATTCCGTCCACTTCACGCCCACGCCCTGCTCGGCCAGGCGTTTTTCCAGGGTGCCGCGTCCCTTCAGCAAGGTCAGCGTGCCGTATTTCTGGTAGCCGATGCGAACTTCCCCCTTGCCCTGTACTTCACCCTTGGCCTGCGCCTGCGCCGCGACCGGCATGCCGGCCGCCATCACGCCTGCGGCGGCGGCAAACAGCAGGCCCAAAGTGGTACGGCGCGAAAGTCGTTGTGCGTGGCGGTGTGTCATGGCGGTTCCTTGGTCGGTGAATAATCAGGCGGCTTGATAGTGGGGCGCATACGGCTGGTCTTGCAGCGAACGCACGGGGTGCGGGATCTCGGCTGGCGCGGGCGGACGCTGTCCCTGCAGCACGAACAGGCCGGTGGAGAGTTCCTCGATGCCGGCCTGCACGCGGTCGGCAATCGGCGCGTCCAGGCTCAGGCCCCCGTCTTCGTGCCACGCCAGCTGCTGCGCATTGGCATAGATGCTCGTGAAGACTTGCTTGGCGCCCAGCGCATGCAGCACGGGACGCAGCGCATAGTCGAGCGCCAGGGTGTGGGCATGGCCGCCGCCCGTGGCCAGCGGCAGCACCAGCTTGCCCGCCAGGCCGTCTTGCGGCAGCAGATCGAGGAAGGCTTTCAGCAGTCCTGTATACGACGCCTTGTAGATGGGCGTGGCGATCACGATGGCGTCGGCGTCGGCCACGGCGCGCACGGCGCGGGCGATTGCCGCATCGTCGTAGTCGGCCAGCAGCAGGGCACTCGCCGGCAAGTCGCGCACATGCAGCTGGGCGTAGCTGTGGCCTTGCAGCGCCAGCTGTTCGCCGATATGCAGCAACAGGCGGCTGGAACTCGATGGGAGTTGCGGGCTACCGCCCAATAACAAGATGCTCATGTGATGCCCGTCCCTGTAGGTTGTCGAAAGTGGCGTTGCTCGGATGCTTGCAGCCTATCGCCATCAGAAGCCCGGTAAAACGAATGCTTTCGCGCTTCGATATGCGTTTTTTGACTAACCGGGCCTGACGCCCCGCAAGCGAAGGCGCAGGTCTCCGCATGCCTTTTTTCGCATATCCATGCGCGGTTTTCTTCGTGTACGGCGCACGCGGGGCGGTGCAATATCGGCGTCATCGTCTTTCTGGAATCTCACTCATGTCTAGCGTTTTTCTCCATGCCGCCCGCCCCCAGCCGCCTGTGCCGGAACCCCTGCAGGACGCCATCAGCATCGCTACGTCGCTGGCCGCGCGCCTGGCCGAAACGGCCAATGCCCGCGACCAGGCCGGCGGCCATGCGGCGCAGGAACGCGAATGGCTACGCGAGTCGGGCTTGCTGACCCTGTCGATTCCCGTGGAATTCGGCGGCCAGGGCGCGTCGTGGCCCCTCGTGTACCAGGTGATCCGCATCCTGGCGCGCGCCGACAGCGCGCTCGCGCATGTCTTCGGCTTCCACCATTTGCAGCTGGCCGGCTTGCAGCTGTATGGCAGCGCGCAGCAGCAGCGCCGCCTGCTCACCTTGACCGTCGACGAGCGCCTGTTCTGGGGCAATGCCTTGAATCCCCTCGATAACCGGGTCACGGCCACCGACAGCGGCAACGGCTATATCCTCGACGGCATCAAGAGTTTTTCCTCCGGTTCCGTGGGTTCCGACTGGCTGACCGTCTCCGCCTGGCACGCGCCCACGCAGACGGCGCTGATCGCCGCCCTGCCCACGCGCCAGGACGGCGTGACCGTGCAGGCGGACTGGGACGCCTTCGGCCAGCGCCAGACGGACAGCGGCAATGTGCATTTCCACGGTGTCGCCCTGCCGCGCGACCTCGTGCTGCAGGCGCCCGCGCAGGCCGCCACGCCGCAAGCGACCGTGCGCTCGCAGATCGCGCAACTAATCATGAGCAACCTGTACCTGGGCATCGCCGAAGGCGCGTTCGAGGCGGCGCGCCAGTACACGGACGAACAGACGAAAGCCTGGTTTGCCTCGGGCGTAGCCAAGGCAGCGGACGACCCATTGGTGCAGCACCGCTATGGCCAGCTGTGGCTGTTGCTGCGCCCCGCGCAAGTGCTGGCCGACTTGGCGGCGCAGGAACTGGAAAAAGTGTTCCGCAAGGGAGCGCTGGTGACGGCGCGCGAACGGGGCTTGCTGGCCGTGTCCGTGGCCGAAGCCAAGTGCCTGACGCACAAGGCGGGACTGGAAATCAGCAGCCAGATGTTCGAACTGACGGGCGCCCGCTCCACCTCGGCCCAGTATGGCTACGACCGCTACTGGCGCAACGTGCGCGTGCACACCCTGCACGACCCCATCGACTACAAGCTGCGCGACCTGGGACGCTTTGCCTTGACAGGCACGGTGCCCGAGCCGACGGCGTATTCCTGATTCACCCACCAAGGAGCCACCATGTCCATCGCCCGCCGCAGCATCCTCCTCACCGCCCTGACCCTGGCCTTGACGGTCAGCGTCGCCCACGCAAAGGACCCGAAAGACATCACCATCGGCACCAGCGCCGGGCCGTATGCGGACCAGATCAAGCTGGGCATCAAGCCTATCCTGGAAAAGCAGGGCTACAAGGTCAAGCTGGTGGAGTTCAATGACTACATCCAGCCGAACTTCGCGCTGGCCGAAGGTTCGCTCGACGCCAATGTGTTCCAGCACATCGTCTACCTGAAGAAATTCGCGCTGGAGCACAAGCTGGCCCTGACGGACCTGATCACGATCCCCACGGCGCCGATTGCCATCTACAGCAAGAAGCACAAGACCCTGGACGACGTGAAGGAAGGCACGACGGTGGGCTTGCCGAACGATCCGACCAACCAGGCGCGCGCGCTGGTGCTGCTCGACCAGCTGGGATGGATCAAGCTGCGCGCCAGCTTCGACCCCGTGCGCGCGTCGGAAAAGGATATCGCCGTCAACACGAAGAAAATCAAGCTGCTGCCGCTGGAAGCGGCGCAGCTGCCACGCTCGCTGGGCGACACCGATTACTCCTTCATCAACGGCAATTACGCGCTGGCATCGGGACTGAAACTGACGGAGGCGCTGGTGGCCGAGAAAATCTCGCCCAACTACATCAACCTGGTAGCCATCCGCACGGCCGACAAGGACAAGCAGTTCGCGAAAGACCTGGCGGCCGCCTACCGCTCGCGCGAATTCCTCGATATCACGAATAAACACTTTGCCGGCTATTCGAAACCCGATTACCAGCAAGCGTTGCAGACGGCGGCCAAGTAAGCCATGGCAAAGACGATACGCTTCAATGCCTTCCAGATGAACACTGTGGGCCACCAGTCGCCTGGCCTGTGGACGCATGCGCGCGACCGCAGCCACCGCTACACGGATCCCGCGCACTGGACGGAACTGGCACGGCTGCTGGAAGCGGGCCTGTTCGACGCGGTGTTCCTGGCCGACGTGCTGGGCGTGTACGACGTGTACCGGGGCAGCCTCGATGCGGCCCTGGAACACGGCGTGCAAGTGCCGTTGAACGATCCGCTGGCGCTCGTGCCCATCATGGCGCAGGCGACCACGCACCTGGGTTTCGGCGTCACCTGCGCCCTCACCTATGAACACCCGTACACGTTCGCGCGGCGCATCTCCACGCTCGACCACCTGACGGGTGGGCGCATCGGCTGGAATATCGTCACCGGTTATCTCGATAGCGCGGCGCGCAACCTGGGCTTGAGCCAGCAACTGGGCCACGACGAGCGCTACGACCTGGCCGACGAATACCTCGATGTCGTCTACAAGCTGTGGGAAAAAAGCTGGGACGACGACGCCGTCGTCAACGACAAGGCGCGCGGCATCTACGCCGATCCGGCCAGAGTCCATCCGATCAACCATGCCGGGCGCCACTACCAGGTGCCCGGCATCCATTTGTGCGAGCCGTCGCCGCAGCGCACGCCGCTGCTGTACCAGGCGGGCACCTCGCCGCGCGGCACGCGCTTCGCGGCGCGCCATGCGGAAGCGACCTTTGTCAGTGGCCCCAGCAAGACGGTGGTCAAGCGCTACGCGGACGATTTGCGCGCCGCCGTGCGGCAAAGCGGGCGCGATGGCGACGCGCTGCTGATCTACGCGCAGGCGCTCGTCATCACGGGCGCCACCGAGGAAGAAGCGCGCGCCAAGCATGCCGACTACCTGCGTCACGTGAATATCGAGGCGGCGCTCGTGCTGCTGTCCGGCTGGACGGGCGTCGACTTCAGCCGCTACCCGCTCGACGCCACCATCGACTACATCGATTCCCCAGCCGGCCGCTCGGCGCTGGCCTCGTTCAGCCAGGCCGACCCGGATCGCACGTGGACGGTACGCGAAGCGGCCGAATACATCGGCCTGGGCGGGCGCGGGCCCGTCATCGTCGGCGATGCGCGCCAGGTGGCCGACCAGCTGGAAAGCTGGCTCGATGAAACGGGCATCGACGGCTTCAACCTAGCCTTCGCCGTGGCCCACGACAGCATGGCCGACGTGGTGACCCACATCGTGCCGGAACTGCAGCGGCGCGGCCGCTACCGCACCCGATACGAGGAAGGCAGCTTGCGGCACAAGGTCTTCGGCCAGGGCCCGCGCCTGCCTGCCGATCATGCGGGGCGCCTGGTCAGCATCGCACCCGCCGACGCCGCCCGGGCAGCGGCCTGACACATCCAATTTCCCATTCAAGGACACCATGAAACGCAGAACCATCTTGCAACTGGCCGCCAGCGGCGCCGCCCTCACCGCCTTGTCCGGCCTCACCCGCGCCGCCGCGCAAGCACCGCTGAAGGAGCTGCGCCTCGACTACGCCTATTATTCGCCCGCCAGCCTGGTGCTGCGCCGCTTCGGCTGGCTGGAAGAAGCGTTCAAGCCGGACGGCACCAGCATCAAGTGGGTGCTCAGCGCGGGCAGCAACCGCGCGCTCGAATACCTGAACGCCAACAGCATCGACATCGGTTCGAGCGCCGGCCTGGCCGCCCTGCTGGCGCGCGCCAACGGCAACCCCATCCGCGCGCCGTATATTTTTTCGCGTCCCGAATGGACGGCGCTGGTGGTGCGCAAGGATAGCCCCATCCGCAGCCTCGCCGACTTGAAGGGCAAGAAGGTGGCCGCCACCAAGGGTACCGACCCATATCTGTTCCTGCTGCGCTCATTGAAGACGGCGGGCCTGAAACGCGGCGACATCGAACACGTGAGCCTGCAGCATGCCGATGGCCGCGCGGCGCTGGAACAGGGCAAGGTCGATGCATGGGCCGGACTCGACCCGCACATGGCCGCCAGCGAACTGGAAGCGGGATCGCGCCTGATCTACCGCAACGTGGCGTTCAATACCTACGGCTTCCTGAACGTGCGCGAGGAATTCCTTGCCAGCCGCCCCGCCGAAGTGGGCAAGGTGATACAGGCCTACGAACGGGCGCGCGCCTGGATACGCGACTATCCGGCCGAGGCGGCGAAGATCCTGTCGGAGGAAGCCAAGGTCAGCCTGCCGGTGGCGCTGCTGCAGGTGAAGCTGCGCAGTGACTTCAGCAATCCGCAGCCGTCGAACGAACATGTGAAGGCCCTGCTGTTGGCCGCGCCCATCCTCGTCGATGAAGCGCTGGTCAAGCCCGGCGCCGACCTGAACCGCGTCATCGCGGACCTGGTCGACACGCGCTTCGCCGCCCCCTTCATCGGCAAGGCGTAAGCGGTCATGGCCAGAGACACGCTCGCCGCGCCGGCACAGGCTCACGACACGGTCGTGCGGCACAGGCTCTTGCGCCAGCCTTTGCCGCGCGCCGCGCTTGGCCTGCTGCTGCCCGCCCTGGCGCTGCTGGCGGCGGAACTGGGCGTGCGCGCGGGTGCCATTCCCGCCAACCTGCTGCCTGCGCCCAGCGACATCGCCGCCACCATCGCCGACCTGGCGCGCCAGGGCCTGGCCGGCCACGTGCTGGCCAGTACCGCGCGCGTGGCCATCGGCTTTGCGGGCGGCGCGCTGCTGGCCATCATGCTCGGTGCGGCCGTGGGCTTGAACCGCACGGTGGAGGCGCTGCTCGACCCCACGTTCCAGGCCTTGCGCGCCATTCCCTCGCTGGCCTGGGTGCCCTTGCTGCTGCTGTGGCTAGGCATCGATGAAGCGCCCAAGCTGGTCCTGATCGGCATCGGCGCCTTCTTCCCCGTCTACATGGGCGTGGCGTCGGGCATCCGCGACGTGGACCGCAAGCTGATCGACGCGGCCCGCATGTACCGTTTGAGTCGCCCCGCGCTGGCGCGACGCGTGCTGTTGCCGGCCGCGCTGCCGGCCATCTTCACGGGTCTGCGCAATGGTTTGAGCCTGGCCTGGATGTTTATGGTGGCGGCCGAACTGATCGCCGCCAGCCAGGGCCTCGGTTATCTGCTCAGCGACGGGCGCGAAACGAGTCGCGCCGACATCATGCTGGCCGCCATCGTGCTGCTGGCCGTGCTGGGCAAGGCCAGCGACAGCCTGATGCAGCGCCTGGAAACCCGTTTGCTCGCCTGGCGCGACAGCTATGCCACTCCCTGACGAAAGCCCCCACGCATGACTGCCCTGCTTGACATTGCCATCCACGACAAATCCTATGGCGCGCGGCGCGTGCTGCATAACCTGCAATGGCAGCTGCACCGGGGCGAAATCGTCAGCCTGATCGGCGCCAGCGGCTGCGGCAAGAGCAGCCTGCTGTCCATCGTGGCCGGCCTCGATACGGACTTTCGCGGCACGCTGCGCCTCGACGGCAAGCCGCTGGCCGGCGTGCACGCGGACATCGGCCTGATCTTCCAGGAACCGCGCCTGTTTCCCTGGCTGACGGTGGCGCAAAACATCGCCTTCGGCCTCGGTGCCGGCGGCGCAGACGATCCCAGGGTCGCGCAGCTGCTGGAGGAAGTGGGTTTGCAAGGCCACGCGAACAGCCTGCCCAAGCAGCTGTCGGGCGGCCAGGCGCAGCGCGCGGCGATTGCCCGCGGCCTGTTTGGCCAGCCCCGCATCCTGCTGCTGGACGAACCGTTTTCCGCCGTCGACGCTTTTACGCGCATGAAGCTGCAGGACTTGCTGGCCGCCGTCGCCGCGCGCCATGGTTTGAGCGTGCTGCTGGTGACGCACGATATCGATGAGGCGCTGTACCTGAGCGACCGCATCGTCATGCTCGATACGCGCGCCGGACCGCCACGCGCCCATTACGACGTGGCCGCGCCCCGCCCCCGCCTGCGCACGCCGGCGGTACAGGCCCAATTAAAGGAGACCATCCTCGGCGAACTGCACGCCGCGCATGCGATCTGAGGCTGCTGCATGGCCGCCAGTGACAAGCCTGGTCATTCATGTTAGTTTGCCATCTTGAAAACAGACAGGCGGCTACGTGCATCTTCCTTTCCTTCCCGTTCTCGCCATCCTTGCCCTCAGCCACATCGCGGCGCACGCGGATACGCAGGCTGACACGCCTGCCGACGCAGCGGTCGACACCAGCCAGTCCATCCACGTCAGCAGCATCCGCAACCCGGAACTCAAGTCCTACCGCGTGATGACCGCGGGCCTCAATGCCTTTGACGACCACCATGCAATGGCGCCCAAGGCACGCGAAGTGCGCTTCCAGCTGATTCCCGGCCCCGGCGCACCGGACAACGCCATGCAGGATCTGAGCTTGCGTATCGCCGGCAATGAAACCTCGATCGTCCTGTCCCTGGCCGCCGACGGCAGTTTTACGCTGCCGCGCAACGCGCAAGCCGAGCGCGAAGACGCGGACCTGGTCACCAACAGGAGGAAGGACGCGTACCGCTGGCAAGCCAGCGTCCGCAGCGACGACGTACCGCCCGGCATGCGCCGCCTGGGCGACCTACGCCTGCAATGCCAGGTCGGCATCGCCATTGCCAAGAAAGAGACGCCCTTCTGGCTACGCACCCTGGTCGCCACCAAGCTGCGCACCACCGACTGGTGCTCCGCCGTTGAACTCAAGATGAGCACGTACAGCGATCCGGCCATCGCCAGCGCCACCCTGCTCGATGGCGGGCGCCGCGTCGCGCTGCAGGTGAAAAATGGCGGCACGTCCTTCCTGGCCCCCTTGGGCGACACCCGCTATGCGGACGATACCTTGATCGAACTGGTCTACAAGGACACTGGCGCCGCGCCGCCTGCCTCCCTGTAAACGTTTGCGTCGTGCCCCGTTCCGTGTCAGCATACGCCACCTTGGCAACACGGATAAGGATTGCAATGCACCTCACTCTGACACGCGCACTAGCCCTGGCGCTGCTGGTGGCCAGCCCCGCCGCCCGGGCGCAGACACCAGGCTGCGATGTCTGCGCCACCTGGAACGCGGACCAGACACCGTTCCGCATCTTCGGCAATACCTATTATGTGGGCGTGAAAGGCCTCAGTTCCGTGCTGGTGACGTCGCCGCAGGGCCACGTGCTGATCGACGGCGGCCTGCCGGAATCGGCGCCCAAGATCATCGCCAATATCGCCGCCCTGGGTTTTCGCATCGAGGACGTGAAACTGATCCTCAATTCGCACGGCCATATCGACCATGCGGGCGGCCTGGCCGAACTGCAGCGGCGCAGCGATGCGCAGGTGGCCGCCAGCCCGTCGGCCGCGCTGGACCTGGCGTCGGGCGAAGTGGGCCCGGACGATCCCCAATACCACGCGCTGCCCAAGTACCCGCCCGTCAAGGACATGCGTCTGGCGCGCGACGGCGGCCAGTTCAACGTCGGCCCCGTCAACGTGACGGCGCACGCCACGCCAGGCCACACGCCCGGAGGCTTGAGCTGGACGTGGCAATCGTGCGACGGCCCCCGCTGCCTGAACATGGTCTACGCGGACAGCCTCAACGCCGTTTCGCGTCCCGGCTTCAAGTTCAGCGCCAGCAGCGAGTATCCGAACGCGGTGGCGGACTTGCGCCACAGCTTCGAGACCCTGGAAAAACTGCCGTGCGACGTGCTGATCTCGGCCCACCCGGAAGCGTCGCAGCTGTGGGAAAGGCTGGAAGCGAGTGCCACGGCCGGCAGCGAGGCGTTCATCGACCCGCAGGCTTGCCGCGCCTATGTGGCGGCGGCGCGCTCCCTGCTCGAGTCCCGCCTGGAGCAGGAAAAACAGCAGTGAGCTTGTCAACCGTGCACGCTGGCGTGGCGCCGATCTGCTACGCTGGCGCCATTCAATTGAAGAAGGAAATGCCATGTTCACACTCGCCAGACTGATTCCTCTCGCCGCCATCGTCGCCATCACGGCCGGCTGCGCGCAAACGCCCGTGCGCAGCGACGCTGCCGCCGCCGCGCCGGGCGCCACGTCGCCCGCCAAGCCGGCGCCGAAGCTGACCGGCACGCAGTGGAAACTGAAGGAATTGAAGGGCAAGCAAGTGGTGCGCAAGGCGCCCGAGCAGCGCGAAGTGACCCTGCAGCTGGCTGAAGGCCGCGCCAGCGGCAACAGCGGCTGCAACCAGATGATGGGCGGCTACACCAGCGATGGCGTCAGCACCTTGAACTTTGGACAGATGGCCGGCACCATGATGATGTGCCAGCCGCAGGACATGGACCTCGAGCGCCTGCTGCTGGCCACCCTGGGCGAAGTCAATGGCTACCGCTACGCCGACCAGGAATTGCTGCTGCTGAAGGATGGCGTGCCCGTGGCGCGGTATGAAGCGCTGACGGTGAAATAAAACTGTGGGGTCAGACCCGTCGGGTCTGACCCCAGCCCTAACTCTGAGGTTACGCCCCATCCGCCGCACCTAATCGTTGCGCATCTGCGCCTGCGATACATTGCTCTCTGGCGGCACGCTCTGCGTCAGCCACACATTCCCCCCGATAGTCGATCCCGCGCCGATGGTGATGCGCCCCAGCACCGTCGCGCCCGCGTAGATGACCACGTCGTCCTCGACGATGGGGTGGCGCGGCGTGCCCTTGATCAGCGCGCCGCTTGCATCGGCCGGAAAACGCTTGGCGCCCAGGGTGACGGCCTGGTACAGGCGCACGCGCTGGCCGATGATGGCCGTCTCGCCGATCACGACGCCCGTGCCGTGGTCGATGAAGAAGGAGGCGCCGATGCGCGCGCCCGGGTGGATGTCGATGCCCGTCAGGGTGTGCGCGATGTCGGCGATCAGGCGCGCGAGGAACGGTGCACCGAGCGCATGCAGGCGGTGCGCCAGGCGGTGGTACAAGATGGCGATGGTGCCCGGATAGCACAGCATGATCTCGGCCACCGAGGTGGCGGCAGGGTCGCCCGCGTAGGCGGCCTGCACGTCCGACACGAGCAAGGCGCGGATGTCGGGCAGGCTGGCGGCGAACGCACGCGTAATGTCGCGCGCCTGCTGCGCCAGGGCCGCATCGTCGCTGGCGACATCGCCCTCATCGCCGGCCGGAACGGCGTGAGCCGGAGCCGAGAACAGCAGGCCGCGCCGCACCTGTTCGCTGAGGCGGTTCAGGGTCGTGTTGAGGGTATCGCCGACAAAGTAGTCGATACTTTCGTCCGTCAGGTTGGGCCGCCCGTAATGCGTGGGGAACAGGGCCGCCGACAGGCCGTTGACGATGGTGGTGAGCGCTTCGCGCGACGGCAGTTCGCGCACCCTGCCGTTATGGCGGATCTTGTGCTTGTCTTCGCGCGAGCTGCGCAAGGCCTGGATCACGGGCCCCAGGTTCCACTGGGCCGTGTCGTCGGCGGGCGCCGCGGGATAAATGCTGTGCATGGGTATCGCTTCCAGAAAACGGCAAACAAGCCGGGTCGCCCCAGCTTAGCGGCCAGGCAACGCGATTTCAACGAAGAATTCCAAGATTACATATACGAAAAACGCATATCGACCACGTGGCGGCCAGCGATCAAACCCGATTGTTGCCACTAGCGTAAAATGACGGACTAACAAAAACACTGTTTAACATGACTAAATTATTAACATGGATCTTGGCGGGCCTGGCGATGGTCGGACCGCTTGCAATTGACACCTATCTGCCGTCGTTCCCCGCCATCGTGCAAGATTTCAATGCCAGCCCCCTGCTGGTGCAGCAAACCCTGAGCTTTTTCCTGTTCACGTTCGCCTTCATGATGCTGTTTTACGGCACCCTGTCCGACTCGTTCGGCCGCCGTCCCGTAATTCTCGTCTCGCTGGTGCTGTATGTGATCGCCTCCGTGGGCGCCGCGCTGGCGCCGTCGCTGGGCTGGCTGCTGGCCTGGCGCGTGCTGCAGGGACTTTCGGCGGGCGCCGGTTCCGTCATCGGTCGCGCCATCGTGCAAGACCGCTATTCGGGCGCCGCCGCGCAGAAAATCCTCTCGCACATCATGATGGTGTTCGCGCTGGCGCCGGCCATCGCGCCCGTGCTGGGCGGCTGGCTGCAAGTGGGCCTGGGCTGGCGCTGGATTTTCTGGTTCCTCACGGCCTTCGGCGTGCTGATGTTCGTCGTCGTCTGGCGCGCGCTGCCGGAAAGCTTGCCTAAGGAGCAGCGCCACGCCTTCCACCTGGGCGACATCGCCGTCAATTACTGGAAGGTGCTGTGCCACCGCCAGTTCCTGCTGCTGTCGACGGCCATCGGCGCCGCCTTTGGCGGCTTCGCCCTGTACATCGGTTCGGCCGCCTACTTCATCATCAACATCCTGCACCTGCCGGAGACGGCATTCGCCTGGCTGTTCATTCCCCTGATCAGCGGCATGGTGTTCGGTTCGGCCCTGTCGGCGAAAATCGCCCACCGCTACAGCCAGCGCCAGATGATCTGGGCCGGTTTCATTTTGATGCTGGTGGCGGCCGCCGCCAACATCGGCTACAACTATGTCTTTGCCGCCGAAGTGCCGTGGGCCGTCCTGCCGCTGTTCTTCTACTCGTTCGCCCTGTCGATCGCCATGCCGCCGATGACCCTGATGGCCTTGAACCACTTCCCCAACAACAGCGGCCTGGCGTCGTCGATGCAATCGTTCATCCAGATGCTGCTGTTCGCCCTGGTCTCGGGCCTGGTGGCGCCGCTGCTGTTCGACAGCGCCTTGAACCTAGCGTATGGCGTAATGGCGGGGCTGCTGGCGAGTTTGGTTTGCTGGGTGTTTGCGCAAGGGAAGAGCAACGCGTAGGTCGGATTAGCGCGCAAGCGCTAATCCGACGACCAAGATACAGCCACGGTTACGGCCACGGCGCAGGGGTGACGTCAACATATTGCGCCCCGCCCTGCTCCGGTTCCGTTTCATCCTTTTGCGACGGCTGGTTCAACGACCCGGCCGGCGAACGCAAACTCAAGATCTCCTTGCGCGTTTCGACGAAGTCGGCGGAACTGAGCGGGTGCTGCTGGTCTGGCCAGTGGCTCACGGCCCATTCCTGCAAGGCTTCGAAACGCCGCCACAGTTCGGCGATGAATTCGCGGCGCGCTTCTTCCTGCGCTTCTTCCTGCTGCGCTGGCGTCTTGTCGGCGCCTTCCCCGATAGGTACTTGCATGGCTGCTCCCTGGCTGATCAATCGTCCTGCCAGCCTACGCAGGGGCAAGCCATGCGTCTGTTCGCGAACGAACAAAGAACTTATTCCGGCATCTTGCGAAAGCCCACGGCGATGCGGTTCCAGGTATTGATGGTGCCGATGGCCAGGGTGACGTTGACCATTTCCGCCGGCGTCAATTGTTCCGCCAGCGCCGCATAGTCTGCGTCGGACGCGTGATTCTGCGGCAGCAGGGTCAGCGCTTCCGTCCAGGCCAGCACGGCCCGCTCGCGCGGCGTGAAAAACGGCGTTTCGCGCCAGACGGACACGGCATACAAGCGGCGTTCCGTTTCGCCCGCCTTGCGCGCGTCGCTCGTGTGCATGTCCACGCAAAAGGCGCAGCCATTGATTTGCGAGGCGCGCAGGCGGATCAGCTCGAGCAGCGAGTGTTCGATGCCCAGCTTGGCAATCGCCGCTTCCAGCGCGTACATGGCCTTGATGGCATCGGGCGAGGCTTGCATGAAATCGAGTCGTTGCTGTGTCATGATGGCATTCCTTGATAAAGTAGAGATGCATCATTGTAGAAGCGCAAGAAGTACGTGCGGCAGGCCAATCTCCCCGAAAAACAGCAGACCACCAGCAGACACACCATGGAATTACATATCCTGATCGACGGCACGCGCGACCTGGGCGGCCAGCTGTACCGCCAGCTCAGCGAAGCCATCCGCTCGGGCCGGCTGGCGGACGGCCAGCAATTGCCGCCCTCGCGCCTGCTGGCCAGCCAGCTGGGCCTGTCGCGCAAGACGGTGTCCGACGTGTATGACAAGCTCGGTTATGAAAAGCTGCTGGTCGGCAAAGTGGGCGTCGGCAGCTTCGTGCAGACGCCGCACGCCTCGCCGCAACGCCGCCACGCCAGCACGCCGCTGGCCAGCGCGCAGCGCATCGCCCGCTGGGAAGCGACGCCCACGCCCTTGCGCCGCGCCAGCCAGGAAACGCCGGCGCGCTACGCCTTTATCGGCGGGCGCGCCACGCCCGCGCACTTCCCGCAGGATGAATGGCGCGCCTGCATGCTGCACGCGCTGCGCCAGGGTGGCCAGGCGCGCGGCCGCTATGGCCCCGTGGAAGGCTTGCCCGCCTTGCGCGCGGCGATTGCCGGCCATGCCGCCTTCAGCCGCGGCATCCATTGCACCGAGGAGCAAGTGCTCGTCACCAGCGGCGCGCAGCAAGGCTTGCACCTGCTGGCGCAAACCCTGCTGGAACCGGGCGACATGGTTGCCGTGGAAGAACCGGGATACCCGGTGGCGCGCGCCGTGTTCGCCAGCCAGGGAGCGCGCGTGGTGGGCATCGAAGTGGACGAGGATGGCCTGATCGTCGGGCAAATCCCGGATGGCACGCGGCTGATCTATGTCACGCCCGCGCATCAATTTCCGCTGGGTATGCCGATGAGCATGGCGCGCCGCCATGCCTTGCTGGAGCGGGCGCAGCAACTGGGCGCCATCATCATCGAGGACGATTACGACAGCGCCTTCCGCTACGAGGGCCGGCCCGAGGATGCGCTGCAAAGCATGGACCGCTACGGCATCGTCGCGCACGTGGCCAGCTTTTCCAAGATCATGCTGCCGGAACTGCGGCTCGGCTATGTGGTGCTGCCGCAAGCCATCGTGGCCGCCGTGCAGACGGTGAAATACCTGAGCGATTGCCATACTGCCAGCCTGGGCCAGCATGCGCTGGCCAAGTTCATCGGCGACGGCCATTTGCTGCGCCACATCCGCCGCTGCCACGACATCTATGCGGGACGGCGCGAGCGGCTGCTGCACTGGTTCAACGGTCCGCTGGCGCCGTGGTTCCGCCTCGTGCCGGCCAGCGCCGGCTTTCACGTGGCGGCGCTGGCGCAGGCGCCGCTCGATATCGCCGAATTGCAGCGCCGCGCGCGCCTGGCCGACATCAGCCTGTATGCGCTGGCCAGCTTTTACCATGGCCCCGCCCGCCATGAAGGCCTGTTCCTCGGCTATGGCGCCATCGACAAGCTCGATATCGACACGGCGCTGGCCAAGGTGCTGGCGATTCTGCAGGAAATAGCGCCGCTGGCCATCAACGGGGCTGCCAGCGGTAGTGTCCCGTGATCGGATAGCTGAACAGAATATTTTCCTCGCGCGCGCCCTCGCCGATGTTGTGGATGATCAGCGGCACGCCGCCCCACGACTGCTTGTCGCTGACGATGCCGATGTGCGTGAGGTTGCCCGGCAGGCGCCACGTGACGATGTCGCCCGCGCGGTAGGCCTTCTGTTCCTTGCTTGGCGGCAGGCTGGTGCCGTGGCGGGCAAAGTAAGTGCCCAGGTTCGGCACGCGGCGGTGGTCGATATTGCGGTCCGGCCCCTTCATCTGCCAGCGTCCCTGCTGCTGGTACACCTGCCACGCTTTGCGCATGTCTTCGTGCACAAGCACCTGCAAGTCCTGCCCCAGCTGGCGGTAAGCGCGCACGATCACGTCCGTGCACACGCCCCGCTCGATCGGCACGTCGCCGCCCGGATAGGCGAGCCGCTCATAGCGCGGATCGTACTGCACGGTCACGCCCACCTGCTTGCGGGCGGCGACGACGAGGGCTTGCGGGGTGGCGGGGACTGCCGACGCCAGCATGGGCGCCAGGGCAAGCATCAAGGTGGAGAGCAGTTTGATTGGCATCAACGTCGGTATTCGGATGGAAATGCCAACTTTACCTCAGCGGCAAGGAAAACGCCGTACGCTAAGTAACCCCCAATAAATTATTGTGATTTCTGACTTCCATAACCGGCGCTCTGCGGCGTTGCCCGCTGCTAGCAGTGCTCGCACTGCGTCGCAGCGGGCGCCTTGCATAGCATCCGGTTCTGTTCGTCATAATTTCACAATAATTTCCTGAGGATTACTTACGGCCGCCAGTTGCGCCAGGTGGCCAGGGAAATCCACGGCCGTGCCAGCCGCGTTGATGGTGTCGAAGTAATCATGCCAGCCCGTGGCGGCGATGCCGGCCAGCAAGGCGTCCAGTGCCGCCTCGTCCGGGAAGCGCCAGACGGCATAGAATTGCTGGGCAGCCGCGTGCAGCTTGCCGCCATCGATGGCGCCCATGGCCAGCGCTTCGGCGCCCATGCCGGACAAGGCCGCCATGCCGGCGCCGACCCTGTCGAAATACGCCTGGCGCGCGGCGCCATCGAGAGCAAGCCAGGCCGGTTTCGGGCTGTACAGTTCTAACAGATAATGCATGTTTTCCTCCCAAGAATTAAGAAAGCGAGCGCTGGGCGCGCTTGCAGATGCGTTGCGTCGCTGCAGCAGGGCTTTCCTGCAGCCATTGCGCGCACAGGCTGCGCACCCAGTCCGGCTGACTCTTGGCCGCATCGTTGAGCCAGTTGGCCACGGAATCCTGCACGTAGACGGCCGGGTCGGCGCGCAAAGGCTGCAGCAGGGGCAAGGCCAGCTGCGGCTGCGCTGTTAACCGGGCGATATGCGCGCACCACACGCCGCGCGGGCGCAGCGCTTCGCAGGCGAAACGGCGCAGTCTTTCTGACGAGTCCGCCGTCCACGGCGCCAGCAAGGCGATTGCCTCGTCAAGACTTGCCGCCAGTTGGGGACGCAGCGCCAGCCAGGCCCATTCACGCACGCCGAAGTGGCCATCGTCGGCCAGCGGCCGCATTGCGGCCAGCCGCTGCGGCAAGTCCAAACCAGCCTGGGCGGCGATGGCAAAGCAGGCCCATCCCCGTACCGTGTCGGATGGGTGCGCTTGCAACTGCGCCAGGTCAACTTGTGCGTCAAGCAGCAATTGCGCCGCCAGCGCCATGCGCCTGGTGATGCCGTCTGCGGCCAGCGCGCGCATCAGCTCCAGGCGGGCGGCGCCAATACCGGGCACGGCCGCGGCGAGCAGCTCGGCGAAATCGATGGCCAGCCCTTCCGTCAGGGTGGCGCTGGACACGCTGCCCTCGTTCAGCAGGACCAGCCGCGCGGGCACGATGTCGGCGACGCCGCGACTCATGGCACACCCCGGTCCGTCTTGCGCCAGGCTTTTTCCAGCAGCGCACTTAATAGCTGCATTTCTTCCAGTGTGAAATCGGCAAACAGGTTGGCAATCCATTGCGCATGCTCGTCGACCAGCGTCGCGGCAGCGGCTTCTCCCTTGGGACTCAGGCGCACGAGCAGCTTGCGCCTATCAAACTGGTCAGGATGGCGCGCGAGGAAACCGTCGCGTTCCAGGCCGTCGAGCAAGCCCGTGATGGTGCCGCGCGTCACGCCGGCCCGTTCGGCCAGTTCGTGCGGCGAAAGTCCGTCTTGCACGTCGCGCAACAGGGACAGCAAGACAAACTTGCCTTCCGACAAGCCATGACGGCCCAGGCGCGCGGCGCAATCGCCATCGATGGCGGACGCCAGGCCCAGCACTTCAAAGCACAGGCGCAAGCGCGCCGTGGACTGCATCATGTCGAGACCACTGGCGCGGCGCTGCACATCACCGAGCAAGGCCGTGTATTTCTGTTCGAGTTTTATCATATGGCGCAATATAATATGGCGCCATACTTCATGTCAAATGAAAAACCTCGACGGGTTTCCTGTCTGCTTAGAATCGCGCCTTGTCTCGCGCCCATGCGACGATGGCATTGGCATCGATGGCGCCCGGCTGTCGCGCCACTTCCACGCCCCTGCGAAACAGGGCCAGGGTGGGAATGCTGCGGATATTGAAACGGCTGCCCAGGTCCGGCGACGCTTCCGTATTCACCTTGACGACGCGAAACGCCGGCTCAAGGGTCTTGGTAGCCTGGACATAGAATGGCGCCATGCTGCGACACGGGCCGCACCACGGCGCCCAGAAATCGACCAGCACGGGAATGTCGCTGCGTTCGATATGCTTGAGGAAACGGGCGCTGGCCAGGTCCACGGGTTGGCCCGTGAATAAATCCTTCTGGCACTTGCCGCAAGTGGGCTGTTCTGCGAGCCGCGCAGCCGGCAAGCGGTTGACGGCGTCGCAATGGGGGCACACGATGTGCAGGGAGTCTGGCGTGGTAGTCATGGCATTCCTGGAAAGCATAGCGTCAAGTTGACGGCTATTCTACGGGGAATTGCCGCGCGCCGCAGGCAGGCTGCGGCGCTTGTCCCGCTCACAGGAACAGCGAGGCGGCGATGGCCCACATGACGAGGGCAATGATGCCGTCGAGCACGCGCCAGGCCATGGGCTTGGCAAACACGGGCGCCAGGTAGCGGGCGCCAAAGCCCAGCAGGAAGAACCACAGGGCCGACGCCATGATGGCGCCGCCGGCGAAGTAGAAGCGTCCCACGCCTTCATGCTGGCCGCCGATCGAGCCGAGCAGGATGACCGTGTCGAGGAAGGCGTGCGGGTTCAGCAAGCTGAACGCCAGCGCCGCGCCGATCACGGCCCAGTAGCCTTCGGGCGACTTGGCGGCCGACACCGTCAGGGCCGTTGGGCGCCAGGCGGACTTGGCGGCGCGTAAGCCATACGCGATCAGGAAGGTGGCGCCGCCGGCCTTGGCCCACAGCAGGAAATTCGGGTTGTCGGCAATGAAGGTGCCCATGCCGGCCACGCCGGCCGTGATCAACATCGCGTCGCACACGAGGCAGACCAGAATGCAGGTGAGCACGTAGTGGCGCTTCAAGCCCTGTTTGAGCAAGAAGGCGTTTTGCGTGCCGATGGCCACGATCAGGCTCGCCCCGAGCCCCATGCCTTTCAAGAAGATTGCGCTGTCCATATCGATTCCTTTCCATTGCTTTCCATCACGCGCACGGCCGCCCACGCTCTGCCGGCAACGGCAAAGTCATCAGAGGTAGGTGGAGGGTGGTGCGGAACCAGGAGGACCGCGCGGCAGAGTGGAGTTGTTACCCTATTTCAACAGTGTAAAGAAAAAGTAAATATAAGTATAATGAATGATTCTAACCATATATAAGAGAAACTTATGCGCGTGGTCGATTACCGTGGATTGGCCGCCCTCGACGCCGTGATCGGCCTGGGCAGCTTTGAAAAGGCCGCGCAGGCGCTGGCGATCAGCCAGCCGGCCGTGTCGCAGCGCATCCGCACCCTGGAAAACCTGGAAGGCACCCTGCTGATCATCCGCAGCCACCCGCCCCTGCCGACGGAAGCGGGCCAGCGCCTGATCGCCCACTACCGGCAAGTCAAGCTGCTCGAAGCGGCGCTCGACGCCCAGCCCGGGCCCACCACGCAATTGCCGGCGTTGGCCATCGCCGTCAACGCCGACAGCGCCGCCACCTGGATTCCGGAAGCGCTGGGGCCGCTGCTGTCGCCGCCGTCCTGCCTGCTCGACATCCGCCTCGACGACCAGGACCATACCCTCAGCCAGCTGCGCGAAGGGCGCGTGTTTGCCTGCGTCACCAGCGCCAACGACCTGGTGGCCGGCACCACGGCCACGCCGCTGGGCGGCATGCGCTACCTGTGCGTGGCCTCGCCCGCGTTCGCGCAGCAGTGGTTTCCCCATGGCTTTACGGTGGAAGCCGTCAGCCAGGCGCCCGCCATCACGTTTGGCAGCAAGGATGCGCTGCACGAGCGCTACCTGCAGCACCGCCTCGGCTACACGGGCCGCTATCCGCACCATGTGCTCGGTTCGGCGCGCGACTTCGTCCGCTTCATCGAAGCGGGCTATGCTTATGGCATGGTGCCTTTGCTGCAGGCGGAAACGGCGCTGGCCGCCGGCAGGCTCATCGATGTGGCGGCCGGGCAAGCGCTCGACGTGCCCCTGACCTGGCATGCCTGGGATATTCAGACGCCCCTCACGCGCACCCTGTCGGACGCCGTTATCGCCACGGCGCGCAAATGGCTGTTACAGGATTGATTGACGCATGCAACATTTATCTATGTTAGAAAGCAACTTCCCCGTGTGTGCCCTGCCCTGCCTGGCCTACACTGCAAGCATCGGCCATCACCATCGGGAGCCAGCATGACGATCTTGCGCACCACCCTGCTCGGCGTGCTGGCGGCCATCCCGCTCGCTGCCGGCCTGGCCGCCTGCTCGCCCTTGACCGCCATCAATGCCTTGTCGTCCGGCGGCGCCTCGCAAGTGACGCGGGGCCTGGCTTACGGCCCCCTGCCACGGCAGAAACTCGATGTGTATGCCCCCAAGACCCGTACGGGACCCGTGCCCGTGGTGGTGTTCTTTTATGGCGGTAACTGGACGACGGGCGAGCGCGCCGACTATGCCTTCGTCGGCCACGCGCTGGCCGCGCGCGGCTACCTGGCCGTGATCGCCGACTACCGGCTGTATCCGGACGTGCACTACCCCGAGATCTTGCAGGATGCGGCCCGCGCCGTGGCCTGGGCCGCGATGGAATCGCGCCGCCATGGCGGCGACCCGACGCGCCTGTTCGTCATGGGCCATAGCGCCGGCGCCTACAATGCGGCCATGCTGGCGCTCGACGCCAGCCTGCTGGCGCGCCACGGCATGCGTCCGCACGACTTGCGAGGCTGGATAGGCCTGGCCGGCCCCTATGATTTCCTGCCCATCGAAAATACCACCACCCGGCCCGTCTTCTTTTACCCGGACACGCCTGCCGCTTCGCAGCCCATCCACCACGTGACGGCCGAAGCCCCGCCCGCCCTGCTGATCGCCCCGCTGCCCGGCAAGGACAAGCTGGTCAATCCGCAACGCAACACGGGCGGCCTGGCCAGCGCCTTGCGGGCGCTGCACCGGCCCGTAACGGAAACCTATTTCGACCACGTGGGCCACGCCACCTTGGTCGCCACGCTGGCCGGCCCCTTGCGCAGGCTGGCGCCCACCTTGGATGCCGTCAGCGCCTTCATCGATGCGAACAGCGGAACCGGGAGCGGTGACGCGGTCTCGTCCCCGGTCTTGCCCGCGGTCTTGTCAGATACAGCCTTACCGGCAGGCATAGCCTTGCAGCCACGCGCACCTGGCGCGGCCACGCCGGCGCCAGAGCCGCACGCATGCGACAAAACGCCCGCCCCATGAAGGGCGGGCGCTCTCCCCGAATCAATACGCACGATGCCGCATGCCGACCGGCCGCATAACTAGCCGCATAGCAAGGCTCGGCCCTCGCGATACGGCTCAGCCGCAAGCAGCCTCGTACTTACTCTTTACGGCTGGTGCTGCCCTTGCTTTGTGCAGAGCCCGCTTGCGAGGCGCTGCCGCTGGCCGAGCCTTCGCTGCCGGCCGACTGCTGGCTGCCCTGGTGGCTGGCGCTTTGCAGGCTTTGACCGTCACGGCTTTGCGCCCCACGTTGCTGGTCGCGGTTGGCGCCGTTTTTCTGATAAGCCTGGAACGGCTCGGCCATGCGCTGCATCGCTTCCTGCTGCTTGCGCACGTTTTTCTCCGTTTCTTCCGAAGCGGTGCGGGCCACTTCTTCTGCCAGGGCCTTGGCGGTACGGCTCGTTTCATTCACATGACGCTCTGCCACATTGGCCAGTTCGACCTGCGTATCGGCGGCCAGGCGCGACACCTGTTGCTGGTACTTGCGCAGTTGCTCGGCGGCTGGCTGGCCCGATGCGGCAGCCACCTGGAACGCATCTTCAGCGCGCTCGACCGTCAGCAGGTTCTGGCTGGTGACCGTGGTTTCTTCCAGCAAGCCTTGCGCCAGCTGCATGTTCAGGTCACTGAACTGCTGCATCGATTGAAACAGCGACTTCGACAGGCCATTGAAAAAAGCCAGTTGGGCTTCGAGGTGATTTTTGGCGGCGGGGGTAACACTACGGGAATATGGATACATGGAGTTCCTCATTAAATAGCGGTTGGGTGAACATATGGCGGCACCGCCGGCTGTAGAACGGATAGGCAGACGGCCGGGCTACGCCACGAAACGCGAAAAACATATCCGGTTGGTGGGAAGATGCTTTGCAACGCGAGTCCCAAGGCTACGTGAGCACTGCAGGTGAGGGATGATCTGGATCAAAGGTGCGCCAGGCAACGCAGAAAGTTTGGGCTGGACGGCTTGCCCTTGGCAAACGTCAGTGACGAGGAGGAAAATCTGTGCCAGGCGCGCTCAGCCAGCGGTGCCCGTACCCGGCACGACGGGCTTGTAACCATGGCTGCGCAGCGAGGCTTCCAGCCAGCGGTTGCCATACCAGCCACGCGCCAGCAGGTAACTGAGTTCCGCGCCGGCCATCAGCAGCATCATCGGGCCGATGCGCATTCCGGTGGCGAGATGGCTGCCGAACCACAGGCACACATCCATCGCCAGCATGAGCAGCAACAGCCACCAGCGGCGCTTGGCGACGGCCCAGAACGAGCCCAGGAACAGGGCCGGCCAGGAAAAACCCGCTTTGACGTAGGCATAGCGGCCGGCATCGTCGGCAAACAGGGTGGCGCTGTGCTTCATGCTGCTCTCTTCAGGTAATGCACGGCGTCAAGGCTCGGGACGGTGGCAGACGGCTTCGACATTGTGGCCATCGGGCCCCAGCACGAAAGCGCCATAGTAATTCGGGTGGTACAGGGCGCGGATGCCTGGCGCGCCATTATCCTTGCCGCCCGCTTCCAGCGCGGCCTTGTAGAACGCATCCACCTGGGCGCGATTGCCCGCCGCGAAGGCGAGATGCATGCCGACATGCGGCTTGTCGCCCACGCCGAACCAGAAATCGGGCTTGCCATCCTTGCCCATGCCAACCCAGCCCTGCTCTTCCATCACCACCGATACACCGAGGGGCGCCAGGGCGGCCGAAAAGAAGGCCTTGCTGGCCTGTGCATCGCTGACATTCAAACCGATGTGATCAAGAATCATAATAGTGCTCCCTGGAGGTAGTGGAATGGGAAATACAGTATGCGCCAATATTGCTTTTTAGGCAATCATAACTATATGTCCGGCGAATTACGCCAGGAAGCGCCATGCGCCAGCCTAGCGCAGGTTGCCCGTATGACCGAGCGAATAGCGGCCCGGCTGCGGCCACACGGTCAGGCCATGCGGCTCCTGGCCGACTTTGACTTTGGCAACGTCGCCGCTGTTCGTATCGATGCGGTAAACCACGTCGTCGAAACGGCCGGACAGCCACAGGTACTTGCCGTCGGCGGACACATTGCCCATGTCGGGGCTGCCGCCGCCGGGTATCGGCCAGTTCGACACGACTTTTTCCGTGGCGAAATCGATCACGCTGACGCTGCCCTTGCCCTTCGGCTTGCCATGGATGCGGTGCGTGCCGCGGTTGGCCACGTACAATTTCTTGCCGTCACGGCTAGGGTACAGGCCGTGCGCGCCCACGCCCGTCTGGATGAAGCCGATTTCCTTCAGGGTGGCGCCATCGACGATGTGCACGCCGTCCGCGTCCATGTCAGCGATAAAGAATTTCTTGCCGTCCGGCGAGATGCGTATGTCTTGCGGCATGCCTTTCTTGACGCTGCAGATTTCATTCGCCGGGCCGCCCACGGGACCGGACTCGGCAAAGCGCTTGGCCGGCATCTGCAATTTCAGGTAGCCGTCGACCTTGCGGCCCACCAGGTCGATCTTGGCGATGGTGCCGTCGAACTCGCAGGTGAACATGGCGTAGCGGCCGTCATTGGAAAAATCGGCATGGTTGATGCCGCCGCACTGGGGCGTGTCGATCGAATACTGCACGGCCATGGTCTTCGGATCGCGGAAATCGAGGCGGTGACGCGCTTCTGCCACGACGATGGCGGACTTGCCATCCGGCGTGTAGTACATATTGTAGGGATCATCGACGGGCACTTCCTTGCCCGGCTTGCCCGTCAGGGGGTCGATCGGCGTCAAACTGCCCTTGTCCGTGCGCTCGGCATTGTTCGCCACCCACAGGGTGCGCAAGTCCCACGACGGCACCACGTGTTGGGGGCCGCTGCCGACCTTGAACTTGTCGACCACTTTCAGGCTGTCCTGGTCGATCACGTAGACATCGTTCGAGCGCAAATTGGGCACGTAAACCCGGCGCAAGTGATCCTTGACGACGGGGCTCATATTGCTGCCGGCGATGCTGCCGTACACGTTTTTCGGATCCACCAGCGGCGGCATGCCCGGCAGCGGCGAATACGCGGCGGCCGGCGCTACGGCGGCCGGGGCCGGCGTGCTGGCGCCGATGACCTGGCTGGCCACGCCCAGGCCGGCCAGTGCGGCAGCCAGGACGGACAAGGTGACGATGGTGCGTCTTTGGAATTTTTTCATGTGATTTCGCGTCGTTTCGTTGCAAAAGCCGGAAGTTCAGCACTTCCAGCGGAATTATTTAGTACGTTGCAGCAGCTGCTTGATGGCGGCCACCGACGTGTCCACCTGCAGCTTGATACCGATCTGGCCCAGTTCCGCCGTGGCGCGCGTCGCGTCGCCGCGCACGCCGTCCGCTACGCCAGGCTTGGGACCATGTGCCATGGCCTCGCTGCGCACCAGCGACGGGTCCGTCGCCAGCATCAGCGCCGCGTCCGCCAAGCCCGCATGCAGGCCGATCTCGGCGCTGCTGTGGCCGCGCTTTTGCAGCTCGGCAATGTAGGCCGATTGCGTGATGTCATAGTAGTCGAGCAAGGCGTAAGCACGCGCCTCCTTGCCGGTGGAAACTTTGCCCCAGGCACGGTTCAGCTTGTTGGCCACGTTCTGCTCGTTTTTTTGATAGCCGCCATGGTCGCCGAGGAAGATGATGTCGCGGAAACCATGCTGGCGCAGGCTGGCGGCCGCCCCCTCCAGCACGGCTTCGAAGGCGGCGGGCGGAATCGAGATGGTGCCGGCAAAGCGCATGTGGCCGGCTGGCGGAAAAATCGCCCCTTCCGGCACATAGGAAACGACGGGCGCGACGATGGTATTGCCCAGCTTTTGCGCAATCTGCCGCGCCAGCAGCCCGGCGCGCACATTGTGCTTGCCCAGCGCGATATACGGCCCGCTCTGCTCGACGCCACCTATCGGCACCAACACGGTCGTGGCGCCGTGGTCGATACGGCTGCGCAACTCCGTGCTCGTCAGCTCTTCCAGCATGACGCTGCTGCTGGCGGGCGCAGCCGCCATGACAGGCGCCGTGAGCAACAGACAAGAAAACGTCAGGACGAACAGGGAAACGAGGGGCTTGCGTGAAATGCGGAGCGTGGATGGCGCGCAAGGCGCCGTTCGCTGAGGGAACTGCAGAGTCATAAGCCAACATCTTTCCGAGGTCAAAGGCGCCGTGCCCGGCCTTGCCAGGCAAGCTGGCTGCCACGCAAGAATTGTATTCCATCACGAGAGGAAGGGCACGTTAATTTGACGCGGCAGTTTGCAAGGAATTGACGAGGGGAAACTATCTATCAGGCTGTTGTCGCGCTGGCCGCGCCGCCTCACCATCATGGAGAGTCTCGTTGCGCTTCTCGGCATAAGCCTTGAGCGAGCGCATCGTCCTGGGAAGCCCGTCCCGGACTTGTCTGGCAACGCCTGGCCCGAAAAAAAAGGCAAGCGCTCCCGTGAACCACACGCGGTGAACGACTTCCGATCCGCCATCTGCGGCAACCACCGTGTGCTCGAAATGGATGCGGAACAAAGGGATGTAGCCTTCGACGGTGAACGAGCGGCCCGCGGAGCGCTCCGTGACGAGCATCGGAATGCCCATCCCCTTGCTGGGAACGATCCTGCCATGTGTGCCCACCGCAAATGGCCCATTGAGCCGGGCTTGCTTTGTGTCCGGATCCCACTGATGCCATCGGTCGACCTCGCTCCAAATTTGATCGACGACCGTGGGCGGGACTGCAATGTGGATGCTTTCTTCGATTTGCATCAGTGGGTACCTCCCTATTAATATCAATATAATTGCATTCTGGCTGTACAAACAAATGACAAGGCATGTATTCACACCTGGACACGATGCTACCCTAGAAACGCTGGCCAAAAGCACCTTAGATTTTGAGAAATTATGAACGCAACACATTGGAGGGTTCAGGAGCTGAAGCCTCACTCAGCCGATATTGTCTGGCTTGATGCCGAGGAAGCTCGACGTGCCTATGATTTAGTGGGCCTTCATGACTCGAAAATGCATCCCGGCCTGAACGTTGACACCGTCGACTCAATCGAGCGGCTCGCCTTCGGAGACGATGTGGCCGCCGCAAGCAGCTGGTTACGCGCCCGTGTGCCAGGAATTCAGCAGGTCGTCGTGGTGTTTGGAGAAGACGAATGCTTCGTCTGCAGCAGTGTGTTCCTGATCGAGAACTGGTCGGATATTTTTGTGCCGTCGCGTGACGACGCGATGATCTATTCGAAGGACACGCCGCTTATCCTGTTTTATTGCCATGAGAATCAATTCGAGCTGGGGCAGCGGATTGTCTTTGATTGAACGGCCATAAGCCGTCATTGAAAGGAAAAAATGAAAAGCACGGATGGAAAGTTACGAGGTTCATGCCATTGTGGATCTGTAAGATTTCAAGTTCGACTTATCGACGGACTCAAGACAGCACGGCGCTGCAACTGTTCCTATTGCCGCATGCGCGGCGCGATAGCGGTTTCTGCGGCGCTTCAGGATATAGAGATCACTTCTGGAGAGGAATTGCTCACGCTCTATCAGTTTCACACCATGCAAGCGAAGCACTACTTCTGCTCAAAATGCGGGATATACACACATCACCAACGCCGGTCAAAACCCGATCAATTCGGGATCAATGTGGCCTGCCTGGAAGGAATCAGTCCGTTTGACTTTGAAGAGGTAGCGGTAAACGAAGGCCGACTCCATCCAAAAGATAAAAGTGCTGGAGGCGGACCTGACATCGCTGGATACCTGCGATTTTTTCCCAATACCGACCATTAAATGAATTTGATCGTTGAGCTACCTCAATAACCTCTTCAGGGCGAAACCCGCTGACGACGGCAACCCAAGCGGCCACGTGCTCCCGCATGGGCCAACCCCACCACCAAAGAAAAACCCCGGCGTACCGGGGCAATTACGAAGCTTAACCGCGGGCACTGCGGCCCGGCAGCGCCAGGCGCCGGCTCGCGGCAGCTGTTGCCGGGGCCGGCAAGCCGCCCGCCACTTTCAACGCCTTCCCTTGGGCATCACTACGCAGGCGGAACACGGCCACCACGTCGACCAGCTCGACGGCGCGGTCTTGCAGCAACGATGCGGCGGCGGCGGCCTCCTCCACCAGGGCCGCGTTTTGCTGGGTGACCTGGTCCATTTGCGAAATGGCCTGGTTGACCTGTTCGATGCCGGCGCTTTGTTCGTGGCTGGCGTTGGCGATGTCGCCCATGATGTCCGTCACGCGGCGGATGCTGGCGACGATTTCTTCCATCGTCGCGCCCGCCTGGTCGACGAGCGCGCTACCCGTGTTGACCTTGTCGACGGAATCCTCGATCAAGCCCTTGATTTCCTTGGCGGCCGCCGCAGAGCGTTGCGCCAGGTTACGCACCTCGGTGGCCACCACGGCGAAACCACGGCCCTGCTCGCCCGCGCGGGCCGCTTCGACGGCCGCGTTCAACGCCAAAATATTAGTTTGGAAGGCAATGCCGTCGATCACGCCGATAATGTCGGCGATCTTCTTCGCCGACTCATTGATCGAACCCATCGTGCCCACCACTTGCGCCACCACGGCGCCGCCCTTGCGGGCCACGTCCGAGGCGGACACGGCCAGGGTATTCGCCTGGCGCGCATTGTCCGTATTCTGACGCACGGCCGAGGTCAGCTCTTCCAGGCTCGACGCCGTTTCTTCCAGCGACGAAGCCTGCTGCTCCGTGCGCACGGACAGGTCCGCGTTGCCGGCGGAAATCTGCGCGGCCGCCACGCTGACCGTATCGGCCGAGGCGCGCACGGTGGCGATCACGCCGACGATGCGCTCGAGGAACTTGTTGAAGGCCGTGGCCGTGCGGCCCACTTCATCCATGCGCTCGACGGGCATGGCGGCGGACAGGTCCAGCGAGGCGCTGACGCGCTCCAGCGTATGTTCGATATTGCCCAGTCCGCCGCTGATGGTGCGGTAGATATGCCAAGCCAGCGCGCCCGTCAGCAGCACGGCCACACCGAGCACGGCCAACATGGTGTTGAACGCCGTGTCGTAGGCGGCCAGGCTTTCCGCTTTTACATCGTCGACCAGCTTGTTGTTGTAGGCGATATGGTCATCCATGCTCTTTTTCGCGGCGGCCGCCGTAATGGCCAGCGGCGTGCCGGCCAGCAAGGTGGCGCGCACGCCATCCATGTCGCCCGCGTAGGCGGCGGCAAAGAATGGCGCCAGCGCGCGGCGGTAGGCTTCCATGGCGGCCTGGTCGGCGTCGAGCATCTTGCTGTCCGTTGCGTCGTACAGGCGCTCGGCCCGGTAGGTGGCGATGACCTTGTCGAAATTCGTGTTCGCGTCGGCGACGGCCTTGTCCAGCGCCGTCTTGTCGGCCAGGTTAGAGAACACGGACAGGCGGTAGCCGGCCAGGCGCGAATCGGCCAGGAACCCCTTGGCCGCATTCAAACCCTGGATGCTGGGAATGATGCGGTTTTGCACGGTGTCGAAACGCTCCTGGGCGCGCTGCAGCTGGATGGCGCCGCCGGCGCCCAGCAATAGCAGGGCCAGCAAGGCGATGGTGAGGGTCAGAATTAATTGCTTGGTGATATTCATGGTGTGTCACAGTAAAAAAGGTGGCCTGGCAAGGCCAGGCAGGATAAATAGCTGCCGATCGGGTGGCCGGGATCGGTTGCTGGCGGCTAGGCCGCCAGCGGGGCGGCGTCAGGCAAGCGGCGCAGCAAGTCGCCATGCTGGCGGCAAAACGCCAGGCCCGCCTTGTGGCCCACGTCGAACAGCAACTGCATGTTCGAACTGGACCAGTCCAGGGTGTCGGGCCAGTGCTGCTCGGGAATGCCGCCCATCAGGTCGAGCTTGAGCAAACGCCGCTTGGGCTGGCCCGTGCGCGCATCCGTGTTGTGCTCGAGCTCAAACAGGCGCAGCTCGCTCTTGGAAATTTTCACCAGCGGCGTAATGATGGAGCGCACCCAAGCGTCGTACAGGTTGCGCGGCTTGCGCAGCAAGCGCTCGTCACCGAGGATGTCGAGAATGACCAGGGTATCGGCGTCATGGTGCTCGCCCCTGCCTTCGATAAACGGGTCGAAATTGAGCGTATCGAGGGCCGCGCCTTCGATGTAGTCGTCGCCGGCAATGGTCGTCGGCGCATACAGGAACGGGAACGACAGGGCCGCCCGCACGTGGATCGGTTCGATCTCGTGCTTGCCCCAGATTTGCATGCGGTGCTCGCTGAGGTTGTAGGCATTGATGTAGAAATCGGGGCGCATGCGCGCCACGCCCGAGAAATCCACGGCTTTTTCAAGGAAGGGCAAATGCGCGCACAGGCCCAGGCTTTTCGCCGACAAGTCCGATGGCGACAGCGACGACACCATCAGCTTGCCCCAGTCCGACCAAGCCGTGGGCACGCCCGCAAACGTTTGCTGGAAGGCCTGAAAAAAAGGATTGTTGGCTGGCGGCTGGAAGGCGTCGCGGAAAGTGCTCGCGTGCATGCCCGGCTTCTGGAAGACCTTGTAGTTGATCGGGATCATCTTGTAGATGCTGTCGGCCACGCCCGTGTCGGCCCAGCTTTGCAAGGCCTGGCGCGGCGTGGCCTCGTGCGGCGTCGTGTAAAGCAAACCCATCAACACGCCGGCGCCCGAGGCGGAAATGACGTCGAACTCGATGCCCTCGTCGAGAAAGGCGGCCAAGGCGCCGGCGATCAGGGTGGAATTTGGTGCGCCGCCACCAAGCAGCAGTCCCGTTTTGCGCGCCGGTTTCGCTGTCGTAGCTGGCGCCGGATCCGGCGTCGTCGTCGTGACTGTCTTCATGCACACTCCCTGAACGGAACGGGGTTACCATCCCTTAATTGTTGGTTACTACACGCTTATGGCGCCTAATTCTGCACAGGTCCCCGCCAGCGACCAGCCGATGCAACGTTGCAGAAACAGATATGAAATTAACATAAATAAATTCCTTATGGCAATTTCCATAACGAATGATGGGTATTCAGAAAGGGTATAAGTTGATGCCGTGCGGCATAGCTTGATGCGGTGCAGCAAATATAAATTCGGCGGCGTTAGGATTAATCGCTTTGGCGTAGGAATATTCCCCAGCCTGCCGCCAGGGCGGCGGCCAGGGACATCAAGCGATAGATGCAGGGTCGGGAGGGGACGAGGAAAAATGCAGGTGGGTACACAAATGGTCAACAAAGACGCGAATCTTCGGCGACAGGTGGCGGCTTGACGGCCACAGCACCCAGAACTTGCTCGAATGCAGCAAGTAGCTGGCCAGCACGGCTTGCAGTTCGCCGCGCGCGATGGCGTCTCGCACGATAAAGTCAGGTAAATAGGCGAGGCCCACGCCCTGCGTGGCGGCGCCGATCAAGGCTTCGATATTGTTGCAGGTCAAGGCGGTCGGCAAGCGCAACTCGCCGCCGCTGTCGCCCTCGGCGCGCCGCAGCGCCCATTCCTGCAGCTTGCCCGTGGTGGGGAATTTATAGCGTACGCAGGCGTGCCCTTCCAGCGCGCGCGGCGTGGCCGGCATGCCATGGCGGCCAAAGTACGCAGGAGAACCGACGATGGCAAAGGCAAACGGCCCCAGCTCGCGCGCCATCAGCCGCGAATCGGTGAGCGTACCGCTGCGCACGGCCACGTCGACGCCTTCGGCCACCACGTCGACGAGGCGGTCGTTGAAATCGAGGTCGAGCTCGATCTCCGGATACAGCCGCGCAAACTCGGCCAGCAGGGGCAGGATGATGCGGTAGCCGATCACGGGCAGGCTGACGCGCAGCTTGCCGCGCGGCGCTTCTGCCAGGTGCGACAATTCCGCCTCGGCATCGCCAAGGTCGGCCAGGATGCGCTGGCAACGCTCGTAAAACAGCGCGCCCTCGTTGCTCAGGCTGATGCGCCGCGTGCTGCGGTTGAGCAGGCGCACGCCCAGCTTTTCTTCCAGCCGCGCCACGCTCTTGCCCACGGCCGAGGCCGACACACCGAGCAGCCGCCCGGCCGCCACATAGCTGGAAGTTTCCGCCGCGCGCACGAAGGCGGCAATGCCATTCAGATTATCCATGCGATCTCACTAGGGAATATTTGTCCGTTATGAGCGGATTTTCAGCCACTTTTTCACGGATTACGTCCATATTATCATCGGATTCCCTCTTTCTGGAATCATTCTCATGGATACGAATCTTCCCGCGCACACCCCGGAACCAGCGACTGCACGGCGTACGCTGGTGCTGGCAGCCGTCTGTCTGGCCGCGCTGTGCATGCCGCTCAGTTTTACGGGGCCAGCCATCGCCATTCCCGCCATCGCCGCCGACCTGCACGGCACGCCGCTGGCGCTGGCGTGGATCACGAATGCCTTCATGCTCAGCTTTGGCGGTTGCCTGATGGTGGCCGGCGCGCTGGCCGACCGCTATGGTCGCAAGCGCGTGTTCCTGCTGGGCATGGCCGTGTTTTCCGCCGCCGCGCTGGCACTGGCGGCCGCGCCCGGCATTGTATGGCTCGACGTGCTGCGTGCCGTCCAGGGCCTGGGTTGCGCCATGGCCCTGTCGAGCGGACTGGCAGCGCTGGCGCAGGAATTCGACGGCCCCGCCCGTGCGCGCGCCTTCAGCCTGATCGGCACAGCCTTCGGCGTGGGCCTGGCCTTCGGCCCCTTCCTCGCGGGCGCGCTCATCGCCCACACGGGCTGGCGCGCCATTTTTGCCGCCACGGCCGCGGCCGGCCTGGCCGCCCTGCTGGCCGCCGCGCGCGCCATGCGCGAAACGCGCGACCCGCAGGCGCAAGGCGTCGACTGGCCCGGCGCCCTGACGTTTACCGGTGCATTATCGCTATTTACCTATGGCTTGCTGCAGGCGCCGCACAAGGGCTGGGGCAGCGCCGCCAGCCTGGGGCTGCTCGGTGGCGCGGCCTTGCTGCTGGCCGTTTTCATCCGCGTGGAGCGGCGCGCGGCGCGGCCCATGCTGGACTTGACCCTGTTCCGCCTGCCAGCCTTTGCCGGTGTGCAACTGCTGGCTGCCGCGCCCGCGTTTTCCTTTGTCGTGCTGCTGGTATTGCTGCCAGCCCGCTTCATCGGCATCGAAGGCTACAGCGCACTGGAGGCGGGACGCATGATGATCGCCCTGTCGGCGCCCATGCTGGTGCTGCCGATCCTGGCCGGCATGGCGGCGCAACGTATTGCCGCCGCGCACATCTGCGCCAGCGGCTTGCTGCTGGCGGCGGGCGGCTTGCTGTGGCTGTCCAGCTGCGCGCCGGGCCAGGCGCCTGCTACCTTGATCGGGCCGCTGCTGCTGATCGGCTGCGGCATCAGCCTGCCGTGGGGTTTGATGGATGGCCTGGCCATCAGCGTCGTGCCCGTCGAGCGGGCCGGCATGGCGGCCGGCATCTTCAATACGACGCGCGTGGCGGGTGAAGGCCTGGCGCTGGCCATCGTCAGCGCGCTGCTGGGCACGCTCACGATGGCGGCATTGGGCAAGGTGCCCGGCCTCGCCCCGGAGCAGACGGCACTGGCGGCGCCCTTTCTGGCGCTGGGCGAGCTGCACCATGCGGGCCAGCTGTTGCCGCAGACCGGCGCCGCCGAACTGGCGCAAGCGTATGGCGCCGCTTTCCGCCACTTGCTGTATGTGCTTGCCAGCATTACGACGGCCTCGGCCCTGCTGATACTGGCCTTCCTGCGTCATCCGGCGGCCGTGACAACGGACACGGCCGCCCTGCCCGCCTGCAAGACGCAGCAATAATTCAAGACCATCATTCCGTCTGCCGTACACGGCGGCGCCCACGCGCCGCCCGCCCTCCCTGATGTTTCTCCGCAACATTCACAAAGTTTTCAAGAATAAAACCAGTTTACTGATCAAAGCGCTTTGAACTATACTCAAAGCGCTTTGAAACATAACTAAAGCGCTTTGGTTGTGCAAAATTCTGCGCGCCAATCCCACACCTATAAAAACACTGGAGACACAATGAACAAATTTTTCTTGAAAGCGTTGCCAGCGGCAGTGCTCATGGCCTTGAGCGCGTCGGCCCAGGCCGCCCTGCCAATCGACTTCGGCGGCTATATCCGCTCGGGCCTCGGCACCAGCAGCGAAGGCGGCAAAGAAGCGTGTTTCGGCCTGGCTGGCGCCTCGTCCAAGTATCGTCTGGGCAATGAGTGCGAAACCTACGGCGAGCTGAAATTCGGCGGCGAAGCCTTCAAGGCAGCCAACGGCACCACGTTCCGCATCAATACCCTGGTGGCGTTTTCCGTCAACCAGAACCAGGACTGGGAGCAATCGGACCCGGCGTGGCGCGAAATGAACGTGGTCGCCGACAAGATCGGCACGGGCGCCTTCGCCGAAGCGCGCGCCTGGGTCGGCAAGCGCTACTACGACCGCCAGGACGTGCACATCACCGATTACTACTTCTGGAATAACAGCGGCCCTGGCGCCGGCCTGGAAAACATCGACCTGGGCGCCGCCAAGCTGGCCTACGCCATCGTGCGCACGGCCGACGACGGCGACAGCAAGCGCATGGGCCTGTCCCACGACTTGCGCTTCTCCGGCATCAAGGTCAACCCCGATGGCGAACTGACCCTGGGCTTGCAATTCAACCAGAAACGCAACGCGCAAGGCGCGGCCCCCATCGCCAGCGGCCACTTGCTGACCATCATGCATACGCAAGGCAATCTGCTGGGCGGCTTCAACAAGGTGGCATTGCAGTACGGCAAAGGCAGCGCTGCCAACACGGGCGGCTTCAGCCTGGGCGCCAGCAAGGATGACAAGGTCGTGCGTCTGACGGAACAAATCATGATCCAGCCCAAAGGCGCGTGGTCGGGCATGGGCACCTTCGTCTACGAAGACAAGGAAACGGCAGGCGTGAGCAGCAAATGGACGTCGATCGGCGCACGTCCCGTCTACCACTTCACGGACAACTACAGCCTGGCCGTGGAACTGGGCCACGACATCGTCAAGCCGGAAGGCGGCGAGAGCCGCAACCTGACCAAGCTGACGTTCGCGCCGCAACTGTCGGCCGGCAACAGCTTCTGGTCGCGCCCCGTGCTGCGTGCCTTCTACACCTATGCAAAATGGAACAAGGCAGCCCAGTCGGCCGCCGCCGCGGAATCGGCGCTGTCGTCGACGGGCGTGTTCGGTGGAAAGACCAATGGCAGCTCGGTCGGTTTCCAGGTCGAGTCGTGGTGGTAAGAGCATCTGAAAAACATCCATGGCGGCGTTGCACGGTCTTGCCGTACTAGCGTACTGTCTGCGACCGTGCGCCTTGCCCTGAACGTTTTATCAGACGCTCTTTATTAATCAGAGGCATCCAACATTGGCTGACGCCGTAAGGCGCCAGCCACTGGCAGCAGCACCGCCCGCTCATTCAGGGGCAGGTAGTAACCGGACCCACCATTTCGCCGCTGCACGCGATGGCCGGCAGCTTCAATGTAGTGATTCAGCAGTATCCTCTTTTAGCGCGGGCGCCCCTGGGTTTGCCCGCGTATTTTTTTGGGCGCTGCCGCCGCTTGTCAGACCCCTGATCATTCCGGCATTTATCAGATAAACTACCCGTCATCGCACCGCCCCCGACCCACCCTGGATAGACCCCGACTGCAGCATTCATGAACCTCAAAAATCTCGCCAAAACGCTAGGAATATCCGAAACCACCGTCAGCCGCGCCTTGAATGGCTATCCGGAAGTGAGCGAACGCACGCGCGAGCGGGTGCTGGCCGCCGCGCAGGCGGCCGGCTACCGTCCCAATCCCATGGCGCGCAGCCTGGCCGTGGGGCGCACGAATATCGTCGGCATCATCTACCCGCTGATGCCGAACGACCTGGCCGACCCCATGTTCATCGACATCGTGGGCGGCATGTCGGAAGCGCTGGAAGCGCAGCAGATGGACATGATGATCGCGCCCGCCTCGGCCACCAACGAATTCCACACGTATGAACGCATGGTCAAAGGGCGCCGTATCGACGGCCTGATCGTCGGGCGCACGAAACCGTTCGACGAGCGCATCGCCTACCTGGCGCAGCAGGGCATGCCGTTCGTCGCCCATGGCCGCACGCAGCTGAACCAGCCGCACGCCTGGTTCGACTACGATAACGAGGCCGGCATGCGCCTGGCCGTCGAGCGCCTGGCGCAGCTGGGCCACCAGCGCATCGGCCTGATCAGCGCCACGCCGGACCTGAACTTCGTGCGCCAGCGCGTCGAGAGTTTCCAGCACGCCATGCAGGCGGGCGGCCTGGCCGTCGACCCGGACAACCTGGTCGACAACGCCCACGACCGCCGCGCCGGCTACCAGGCCATGCAGCGCCTGCTGGCCCGCTCGCCCCGCCCTACCGCCGTCATCGTCGATAACCACATGTCGGGCGTGGGCGCCGTGCGCGCGCTGCTCGACGCGGGCATCAGCATCGGCCGCGAAATGTCGCTGATCGTCTGGGGCGTAATGGAAGATTCCCTGGCCGGCCACAACGTCACCACCATCGTCCAGCCCGACCCGCGCGGCGCAGGAGCAAAAATGATCAACATGCTGCTGGCCCTGATGGACGGCACGCCCGTCACCGACTTGCAGGAACTGTGGCCGTGCGAACTGTTGCCGGGCGAGTCGGCGGGACCGGTAATTAGGTAGCTAAATATTGCATTGGCCCGCAACAGAAAGCCGGGGTCAGTCACTGCGTGATCGGAATGGGTCCCACTGGGACCATTCCCCCGCCGGGTCTGACCCCGGCCCTCCCGTCTTGTTGTCCTGAATCACCCTCATAAAAAAACCGTATGTCTGGCGCGTGTATCGCTTTACTTTTCAAAGCGCTTTGAACTATACTCATTTCATACCCAAAGCGCTTTGAATTTTAAAATAAGACGTTCGCCTACCAACCAGCAGCGCCGCCCTGATAGCCAATGCTACAGGCAACTTTTAAGAAATCATTCATGCCGACCATCCAGAACAATCTTGCCCACCTGCCCGCCGACTGGTGGCGCAGCGCCGTCATCTACCAGGTGTATCCACGCAGCTTCCTCGACAGCAATGGCGACGGCATCGGTGACTTGCCCGGCATTACCTCCAAGCTCGATTACATCGCCGCCCTGGGCGCCGACATCGTGTGGATCTCGCCCTTCTTCACGTCGCCGATGAAGGACTTCGGCTACGACGTGGCCGACTTCTGCGACGTCGATCCCATGTTTGGCACCCTGGCCGATTTCGACCGCCTCGTGGCGCGCGCCCATGAACTGGGCTTGAAAGTGATGATCGACCAGGTGCTGTCGCACTCGTCCGACAACCATCCGTGGTTCGTGGAAAGCCGCTCGAGCCGCGACAATCCCAAGGCCGACTGGTATGTGTGGGCCGACCAGAAGCCGGACGGCACGGCGCCAAACAACTGGCTGTCCGTGTTCGGCGGTTCGGCCTGGCAATGGGAGCCGCGCCGCGGCCAGTACTACCTGCATGATTTCCTCGTCAGCCAGCCCGACCTGAATTTCCATAATCCGGCCGTGCAGCAGGCCCAGCTGGACAACCTGCGCTTCTGGCTCGAGCGCGGCGTCGACGGCTTCCGCTTCGATTCCTGCAACTTCCCGTATCACGACCAGTTGCTGCGCGACAATCCGCCAGCCGCGCAGCGCGACGCGAGCAGCGTGTCGGCCATCAACCCGTACGGTATGCAAGCGCACGTGTACGACAAAACGCAGCCGGAAAACATCGCCTACCTGCAGCGCGTGCGCGCCGTGCTCGACGAATACCAAGCCATCTCCATCGGCGAAGTGGGCGACGACAACGCGCTGGCCACCATGGCGGCCTATACGGGCGCCGACAAGCTGCACATGGCCTACAGTTTCAACTTGCTGACGGCGGAGTTTTCCGCCGCGCACATCCGCAAGCAAGTGGAAGAGTTCGAAGCGCAAGTGGCCGACGGCTGGGCTTCCTGGTCCGTGGGCAACCACGACAGCGTGCGCGTCATGACGCGCTGGGGCGGCGAGAACCCGTCGCCCTCGCTGGCCAAGGTCGTGCTGGCCGTGCAGGCCGCCTTGAAAGGTACGCCGTGCCTGTACCAGGGCGACGAGCTGGCCCTGACGGAAGCGGACATTCCTTTCGAGGCGCTGCAAGATCCGTACGGCATCCCGTTCTGGCCCCAGTTCAAGGGCCGCGACGGCTGCCGCACGCCGATGCCGTGGGTGGCCGAAGCGCCGCATGGCGGCTTCAGCACCACCACGCCGTGGTTGCCCGTGCCGCCGGAACACCTGGCGCGCGCCGCTGACGTCGAAGAACACGATAGCGGCTCGGCGCTGCGCTTTGCGCAAAACATCCTCGCCTGGCGCCGCACCCTGCCGCAATTGCTGCGCGGCGACATCGTCTTCTTCGATGCGCCGGAACCCGTGCTGGCCCTGCGCCGCGACTTGCCCGGCCAACCGTCGGTCCTGGCTGCCTTCAACCTGGGCACCGAGGCCGTCACCTTCGCCTGGCCGGACGCGGCGGAAGCGGCCGATCTTGCCGGTCATGGCTTGCCAGGTAGTAAAGATAACCAACAGCTCAGCCTGCCCCCGCATGGCGGCTGGTTCGGCACTTTGGCGTAAATCGCAGGCTTTGGCGGCCATGCCGCCAATTACAATAACGAGCCCCGCGCATCAGCGGGGCCAAATTGAGATGATGAGGACGACATGGCAGGACTGAAATTAGCAGGGCTGAAGAAGGCATATGGCGACGTGCAAACCCTGCACGGCATCGACCTGGAAATCGCCGATGGCGAATTCATGGTCTTCGTGGGCCCGTCGGGTTGCGGCAAATCCACCTTGCTGCGCAGCATATGCGGCCTGGAAGAAATCAGCGGCGGTGATTTGTTCATCGGCAAGACGCGCATGAACGACGTGCCGCCCGCCAAGCGCGGCATCGCCATGGTGTTCCAGAGCTACGCCCTGTACCCGCACATGAGCGTGGCGCAGAACATGGCCTTCGGCCTCAAATTGGCGGGCATGAGCAAGGTGCAAATCGCCGACGCCGTGCAGCGCGCCGCACAGATCCTGCGCATCGAACCTTTGCTGGAACGCAAACCGAAGGACTTGTCGGGCGGCCAGCGCCAGCGCGTGGCCATCGGCCGCGCCATCGTGCGCAAACCCGACGTCTTCCTGTTCGACGAACCGCTGTCCAATCTCGATGCATCGCTGCGCGTGCAGATGCGCATCGAACTGGCGAATTTGCACCGCGAATTGCGCTCGACCATGATTTACGTCACGCATGACCAGGTCGAAGCGATGACTCTGGCCGACCGCATCGTCGTGCTCAACGCGGGCCGCATCGAGCAAGTGGGCGCACCGCTCGAGCTGTACCACCACCCCGCCAACCTGTTCGTGGCCGGCTTCCTCGGTTCGCCCCGCATGAACTTCCTCAAGGGCAAGATCCACAGTTACGCCGACGGCGTGGCCACCATCGCCACCAACGCGGGCGGCATGCTGCAAGCCGTCTTGACGCAGCCATTGGCCAGCGGCACCCCCGTCACCGTCGGCGCGCGTCCCGAACACGTGCAGGCATGCGCGCCCGGCGCCACGGCAGCCATCACGGCCACCGTGCAGGCCGTGGAAAAACTGGGCGACATCAGCTATCTGTACGTGCACGTACCGGGCGGCGACGAGCCGCTGGTGGTGCGCGCCGATGCGGAAACGGACTGGGCCATTGGCCAATCCGTGGCGCTGCAAGTGGCGCCCGCCCGCGTCCACGTGTTCGACGAGCACGGCCAAACCCGTACCTGACACCCCGGCTTTAAGGGGCCAGGCGCTACAGGCGCCGCCTGGCCTGGTTGTATCGTTTCAGCCTTGATACTTAACATAAAAAAAGACACTGGAGATTGACATGTCCTTCACGCACCCGAAACGCAGCTTCATCAAAACCACCCTGATCGCCGCCGCCCTGGCCGGCATCGGCAACCTGGCCGCCGTCAGCATGGCGAACGCGGCCGAAGCAGGCACCCTGCTGATCTGGATCAATGGCGACAAGGGCTACAAAGGCCTGGCCAAGGTCGGCGAAGAATTCACCAAGAAGACGGGCATCAAGGTCGTCGTCGAGCATCCGGAAGATGCGCCAAACAAATTCCAGCAAGCAGCCGCCGCAGGCAAGGGGCCGGACATCTGGATCTGGCCGCATGACCGCATCGGCACCTGGATCGACGCCGGCTTGCTGCAACCATTGACGCCAAGCAAGGAAGCGCGCGCCGCCATCCTGCCGCTGGCCTGGAACGCCTTTACGGTGAGCGGCAAGACCTGGGGCTACCCGATCTCCATCGAAGCCGTCGCCCTCGTCTACAACAAGGACCTGGTGCCGACGCCGCCAAAAACCTTCGAGGAAATCGCCGCGCTGGACAAAAAGTTGTCTGCCCAAGGCAAGAAAGCCATCCTGTGGGATTACACGAATACCTATTTCACGTGGCCATTGTTGGGCGCGGGCGGCGGCTTCCCGTTTGAAGTCAAGTCCGACGGCCGCTACGATGCGGCGAAAACGGGCGTGAACAATGCCGGTTCGCAGGCAGGCGTGAATGCGCTGATGACCCTGATCAACAGCGGCGCGATGCCGAAGGGCGCCGGCTACGCGGAAATGGAAGCGGGCTTCAACCAGGGCAAGATCGCCATGATGATCAACGGCCCATGGTCGTGGGACAATGCGCGCAAGTCGAAGATCAATTTCGGCGTGGCGACGATCCCTACCGTGGCTGGCAAGACGGCCACGCCATTCGTGGGCGTGCTGGGCGCCATGATTTCGAAAGCCAGCCCGAACAAGGACCTGGCCACGGAATTCCTGGAAAACCAGATGCTGCAGCTCAATGGCCTGAAAACCATCAACGCCGACGTCCCGCTGGGCACGCCAGCTAATAAAGTGCTGTTCGCGGAACTGAAAGCCAATCCGAACATCCAGGCGACGATGGAAAGCGCGCAGGCGGGCCGCCCGATGCCGAACAACCCGGAAATGGGCCGCTTCTGGTCGTCGATGCAATCGGCGCTGGAAAACATCACGCAAGGCCGCCAGACGACCAAGGATGGCCTCGATGCGGCGGCGAAGCGGATTACGACCGCCAATTAAGCAGTCTTACACTACATCACGTAAATTCGCGTAGGTCGGATTAGCGCTTGCGCGTAATCCGACATGTGCAGCCAACAATGTTGTCGGATTACGGCCCTTTGGGCCTAATCCGACCTACACCACAACGCCTTCATCCAGCATCCATCTTCACAGGTATCCATCGTGCGCAAGTTTATCGGCCCTACGGTATTGACCATCAGCATGGCGCTGGGTCTGTATCTGCTCTTCATGTTGTACATTTCCGGCCAGACCATGCTGGCCGCCGTTTTCCTCGGCTTGCTGACCCTGACGACGTTCGTCTTCACGTCGCCGCGCGCTTATGCCTACCGTTATCTGTTTCCCGGCATTACGGCGGTCATCGTCTTCGTGCTGCTGCCGATGGTGTACACGGTGTCGATCGGCTTTACCAATTTCAGTTCGCGCAACCTGCTCACCTACGAACGGGCCACGCAATATTTGCTCGACGAAACGCAGCGGGTGGAAAGCGCCGGCTATGCCATGACCGTGCATGCCGACAACAAGGAATACCGCTTGCGCCTGGAAAGCCCGGACACGGGCGAAGTGCTCTTGACACAGCCGCTGGCCCTCAAGCGCTCCGTGCCCCTGAACGTGGAGGTCGCGCCGGTCGACCCCGTGCAGGCGCCCGTGCTGGCCGCGCCGCTGGGCATCAAGGACATCATCGCCCTGCAAAAGGATTTGAAGCTGCTCACCCTCGTGCTGCCGAACAAGATCGAGCTGCGCATGGTGGGCTTGCGCGAATTCGGCCCCGTCGCGCACGTCTACAAGCAACTGTCGGACAAGACCCTGAAGAAGATCGCCACGGGCGAACTGGTGACGCCGAACTTCAAGACGGGCTTTTATGAAATGCCGGACGGCACGAAACTGGAACCGGGCTTCAAGGTCAACGTCGGCTTCGCCAACTTCGTCAAGATTTTCTCCGATGAAGCGTTCCGCGGCCCCTTCCTGCGCATTTTCGTCTGGACCATCGTTTTCGCCCTGATCAGCGTGGCCACCACGACGGGCCTGGGCATGGTGCTGGCCGTGCTCCTGAACTGGGATGCGCTGCGCTTCCGCGGCCTGTACCGCACCCTGCTGTTCCTGCCGTACGCCGTACCGGGCTTCATTTCCATCCTCGTCTTCAAGGGTTTATTTAACAACAACTTTGGCGAGATCAACCTCGTGCTCGACGCCCTGTTCGGCATCAAGCCCGCCTGGTTCTCGGACACCACCCTGGCCAAGGCCATGATTTTGATCGTCAATACCTGGCTCGGCTACCCTTATATGATGGTGGTGTGCATGGGCTTGATCAAGGCGATTCCGTCGGACCTGTACGAAGCGTCGGCCCTGGCCGGCGCGGGACCGCTGACGAATTTCTTCAAGATCACCCTGCCCCTGATCATCAAGCCGCTCACGCCGCTGATGGTGGCCAGCCTCGGTTTCAACTTCAATAATTTCGTGCTGATCAGCTTGCTGACGGGCGGGCGTCCCGATTTCCTCGACACCACCTTGCCGGCCGGCACGACGGACTTGCTCGTGTCCTACACCTACCGCATCGCGTTCGAGGATTCCGGCCAGAACTTTGGCCTGGCCGCCGCCATCTCGACCCTGATCTTCTTCCTCGTGGCCGCGATTTCGCTGGTCAACATGCGCCTGACGCGCATGAACAAAGCATAAAGGACAGCCATGGCTATCGTTGTCGACCGTTCCAACCGCTGGCGCATCCTGGCGGCCCACGTCGCCGTGATCGCGCTGATCGCGCTGGTGATGTTTCCCTTCCTGATGATCTTGTCGATCTCCCTGCGGCCAGGCAATTTCGCCTCGGGCAGTCTGATCCCGCCCGAGATCAGCTTCGAGCACTGGCGTTTGGCGCTGGGCATGTCCTACCAGGCGCCCAACGGCGCCCTCGTCGAGCCGGACTTCCCCGTGCTGCTGTGGCTGTGGAATTCCATCAAGGTGGCCAGCATGAGCGCCACCGTCACCGTGCTGCTGTCGACCACCTGCGCGTATGCGTTCGCGCGCATGCAGTTCCGCTTCAAGTCGCAGACGCTGTCCGCGCTGATGCTGCTGCAGATGTTCCCCGCCGTGCTGGCCCTGGTGGCCATCTACGCCATCTTCGACGTGCTGGGCAGCTACGTGCCATGGCTGGGCATCGACCACCACGGCAGTCTGGTGCTGGCTTACACGGGCGGCATCGCCCTGCATATCTGGACCATCAAGGGCTACTATCAAACCATCCCCGTCGAGATCGAGGAAGCGGCCAAGGTCGACGGCGCCACGCAATGGCAAGCGTTCGTCTACGTGCTGCTGCCGATGACGGTGCCCATTCTGATGGTGGTCTTCCTGCTGTCGTTCATCGGCGCCATCATCGAGTACCCGATCGCGTCCGTGCTGCTGCATGAGCAGAACAACCTGACCCTGGCCGTCGGCTCGAAGCTGTTCCTGTACGAGCAAAAATACCTGTGGGGCGACTTCGCCGCGGCAGCCATTCTGTCCGGCCTGCCCATCACGGCCGTGTTCCTGCTGGCGCAAAAATGGATGATCTCCGGCCTGACGGCTGGCGGCGTGAAAGGCTGACATGAAGACCATGCTGACCGCCCTCGCCGCTTTGCTCGTCAGCCTGCCGGCGCAGGCGGGCAGCTTTGCGGATAATCCCATCGTCTACTTCGCCGTGACGGACCGCTTCGCCAACGGCAATCCCGGCAATGACCACAGTTATGGCCGCACCGCCGACCCGCAAGGCGGCGACGTCGGCAGCTTCCACGGCGGCGACATCGCCGGCATCACGCAGCAGCTGAAGGCCGGCTATTTCAAGGAACTGGGCGTCAACGCCCTGTGGATCACGGCGCCGTACGAACAGATCCATGGCTGGGTGGTGGGCGGCAAGCAGCAATTCCAGCATTACGCCTACCACGGCTACTGGGCGCTCGACTACACGACGATGGACGCCAACATGGGCACGCGCGAGGAATTGCGCGAGATGATCAATACGGCCCATGCGCAAGGCATCCGCGTGCTGTTCGACGTGGTGCTGAACCATCCCGGCTATGCGGATCTGCGCACCCTGGCGCAGTACAAGGTGCCCGTGCTGTGGCCGGGCCATGAAAAGGCCGTGCTGCGCGACTACCACAGCTTCATCGACTACAACAACTTTGAATTCAAGCAATGGTGGGGGCCGGACTGGGTGCGCGCGGGCTTGCCCGGCTACCCGGACGGCGGCAAGGACGATTTCACGATGCAGCTGGCCTACCTGCCCGACTTCCGCACGGAAAGCGGCAAGGCCGTCGGCTTGCCTCCCATCCTGCAACGTAAAAGCGACACACGCGCCGTGGCCCTGCCCGACACCACCGTGCGCGGCTACCTGGTGCACTGGCTGGCCGACTGGGTGCGCGAATTCGGCGTCGACGGTTTCAGGGCCGACACCGTCAAGCACGTGGAGCCGGCCAGCTGGCTGGCCCTGCGCGCGGCGGCCACCGATGCCCTCAAGGATTGGAAGGCGCGCCACCCGCAGCAGAAAATCGACGACGCACCATTCTGGATGACGGGCGAAGCGTGGGGCCATGGCCCCGAGCGCAGCAGCTGGCATGACGCGGGATTCGACTCGATGATCAATTTCGATTTCCAGAATCGCGCAGGCGGCGACTGGAAAAGCATCGACGGCGTATACCGCCAGTACGCGGGCTTGCTGAACAAAGCCTCGGGTCCCCGTTACGACATCCTGTCGTATATCTCGTCGCACGATACCAGTTTGTTCCCGCGCGACCGGCTGAAACATGGCTTGTCCGCCCTGCTGCTGGCGCCGGGCGGCGTGCAGCTGTTCTACGGCGATGAAAGCGCGCGCCAGCCTGGCGCGGCGCCCATCGGCGACGAACAGCAGGCGACGCGGTCAAGCATGAACTGGTCGTCGCTCGATGCGGCCACCCTGGCGCATGCGCGCAAGCTGGGCCAGTTCCGGCTGCGCCACCCTGTCCTGGCGCGCGGCGAACACCGGTTCATCAACGACAAGCCGTATGCGTTCGCCCGCGTGATGGATGGTGACGCTGTCATCGCCGTGCCCGAAGCCCAAGGCGCGCTCGAACTGAAAGTACACGGCGCCTTCGCCGATGGCACACAACTGCGCGACGCCTACACGCATCAAACTTATATCGTCAAGGAGGGTGCCGTCGCCGTGAACGCGGCCGGCACCGTCCTGTTAGAAAAGGCAGCACCATGAGCAGCTATGACATCTTAGTGGTCGGCGGCGCCGGCATCGACACCATCGTGCGCGTCCCCGACCTGCAATTGCCCGTCGCCGATTCGCTGCACGTGCCCCCCATCCGCGACTACGTGGCGCACACGGGCAATGGCGTGGCGCTCGGTTGCCATGCGCTGGGCTTGCGCTGCAAGTTCATCGACTTCATCGGCGACGATGCGCAAGGTGCGGCCATCCTGCAGCGTTACAAGGAAGCCAAACTCGATTTTTCGCACATCGTCGAACCCTCGGGCACGCGGCGCAGCGTCAACCTGGTCGACCCGCAGGGCCGCCGGCTGTCGCTGTACGACGGCCGCCATCCGGAAGACGTGCGCATGCCGGCCGCTTTTTATCTGCCCTACCTGGGACCGGCACGCCACGCGCACTTTTCCATCATGGGCTGGGTGGCCGAGCTGTTTGACGATGCGCAGGTATGCGGCACGACGGTGTCGACCGACCTGCACGACTGGGATGGCGTCAACCCGCACCACAAGGTCTTTGCGCTGCGTGCCGACGTGGTCTTCCTCAGCACGGCGGCACTGGGCGAGCGCCGGGACGACGTCATGCACGCGATTATTTCGGAAGGCCGCGCGCAGGCCGTGATCGCGATGGCGGGCGCGGACGGCGCCCACCTGCTGGAACGCACGAGCGGCGAAGTGCGCCACTATCCGACGGCAGGCTTGACGCTGCCCGTGGTGGACACGAATGGCGCGGGCGACTCGTTCGTGGCGACCTTTTTGCACGCCTGGCTCGGCGACGCGGGCATCGACACCGCCATGCGCCGCGGCGCCATCGGCGGCGCGTTTGCCTGCGCACAGAACGGTACGCATGAACGTTTCATCGGGCTGGCAGAGCTGGATGACTTATATCAAGTCCGCACTAGCTTATGACTTAATATTCTATCAAGCGTAGCAACGCGCCAAGGGGCGCATGGCACAATGGCTGCGAATTTCAAACGCTACACCATCGCAGACCATTCGAACCGGAGACCACATGAGAATCGAAACCCTGGCCGTGCACGCCGGCTACACCCCCGACCCGACCACCAAGGCGGCCGCCGTCCCCATTTACCAGACGGTGGCCTACGCCTTCGACAATGCCCAGCATGGCGCCGACCTGTTCGACCTCAAGGTGGCAGGCAATATCTACACGCGCATCATGAATCCCACGCAGGACGTGCTGGAAAAGCGGGTCGCGGCGCTGGAAGGCGGCGTGGCCGCGCTGGCCGTGGCCTCGGGCATGGCGGCCATCACCTACGCGATCCAGACGATTGCCGAAGCGGGCGACAATTTCATCTCCGCCAGCCAGCTGTATGGCGGCACCTACAACCTGTTTGCCCACACCCTGCCGCAGATCGGCATCGAAGTGCGCTTCGCCGACGCGCGCCAGCCCGAGACATTCGCCGCGCTGATCGATGCGCGCACCAAGGCCATCTTCTGCGAATCGATCGGCAACCCGCTGGGCAATGTGACGGATGTGGCGAAACTGGCCGAAATCGCGCACGCGCACGGCATCCCGCTGATCGTCGATAACACGGTGCCCAGTCCCTATCTGTTCCGCCCCATCGAGCATGGCGCCGACATCGTCGTCCATTCGCTGACCAAATACCTGGGTGGCCACGGCACCACCGTGGGCGGCGCCATCGTCGACAGCGGCAAGTTCCCGTGGGCCGAGCACAAGGAGCGCTTCAGGCGCCTGAACGAGCCGGACGTGTCGTATCACGGCGTCGTCTACACGGAAGCGTTCGGCCCCGCCGCCTTCATCGGCCGCGCCAGGGTCGTCCCGCTGCGCAACATGGGTGCGGCCATTTCGCCGCTCTCCGCCTTCCAGCTGATCCAGGGCATCGAGACCCTGGCCCTGCGCATGGACCGCATCTGCGACAACACCTTGGCACTGGCCAAACACCTGAAGCAGCATCCGAAGGTCGCGTGGGTCAATTACGCGGGCCTGGAAGACCACCCGGACCACGCGCTGGTGAAAAAATACATGCACGGCCGCGCCTCGGGCATCTTGTCCTTCGGCCTGAAACTGGCGGCTGGCGAGGATCCGCGCGCGGCCGGCGCCCGCGTGCTCGACGCGCTGCAGTTGTTTACGCGTCTGGTCAACATCGGCGACGCCAAGTCGCTGGCCACCCACCCGGCGTCCACCACGCACCGCCAGCTCAATCCCGAGGAACTGGCCAAGGCGGGCGTGTCCGAAGACATGCTGCGCCTGTCCGTCGGCATCGAGCATATCGACGACTTGCGCGAAGACCTGGAACAGGCGCTCAACGCCGCTTAAGCGCTGGCTTTGACCCCATAGCGCGATGCCGGCTTGCCGCGCATCGCGCCCGCGAACAGGGCCAGGCGCGCAGCGTCGAACTGCTCCCACAAGGACTGGTCTTCCACGGAAGGCAAGGTCACCAGCTCGCCCTGGTCCAGCCCCGCCAGCGCCGCATCGACGCAGTCTTCCGCGCGCATGATGGTGGCCTGGTCCAGCTGCGCCAGCGGCACGCCGCTCAATTCCCAGATTTCCGTCGCCGTCGACGCGGGCAGCACCAGCTGCACCGTGATGCCCGTGCCGGCCAGTTCCTGCTGCAAGCCCCGCGTGAAATTCATCACATAGCCCTTGGTGGCGCTGTAGATCGTGCTGACGGGCAGGATGTGGAACGACAGCACGGAGCCGATGTTGATGATGGTGCCGCTGTTGCGCTGCTTGAATTGCGGCAGCACGGCGTACGTCAGTTGCGCCAGCGCCGCCACGTTGACCTGGTCCATCGCGGCGATACCCTCGCGCGGCGAGTCCACCACGGCGCCCAGGGTCGAGACACCCGCGTTATTGACCAGCATGGTGATGGCAGGGTTGCTGGCCAGTTCTTCGGCCACGCGCTGCAGGTCGGCCGGTGCGGCCAGGTCGGCCGCCATGGCGCGCACGGCCACGCCATATTTTTCCGCCAGAGAGGCGGCCAGGGTGCCCAGGCGCTCGACCCGGCGCGCCACGAGGATCAAATCGAAGCCGCGCGCGGCCAGGCGGTCCGCATACACGGCGCCCAGGCCCGACGAGGCGCCGGTGATGAGAGCCGTGCCTTGGGTAGTAACTGCATTCATGATCATTCCTTCTTCAGTATGGGGTAGGTTGAGGCCATCAAACATGACAGCCATCATGCTTCAAGACATTAAATATGACGGTCGTCATGTTTAATGTCTTGAAGCATGACGAACATCATGTATGATGTCAACCATTATTTTCACACCGCGATCAGGAGCCTGCCATGCGTTATCCCGCCGAAGAAACCGCTGAAAAGCACCAGCGCATCCTGACGCAGGCGGCGCGGCTGTTCCGTGAAAAAGGTTACGACGGCGTCAGCGTGGGGCAGATCATGCAGGCGACGGGACTCACGCACGGCCCCTTCTACAACCACTTCGCTTCGAAGGAAGCGCTGATGGCGGAAAGCACCCTGCACGGCTCGGAACATTCGCGCGTGGCGCTCGATGCGGCAACGGCCAGCCCGGAAGCCATGCGCCAGTACGTGCGCGATTACGTGAGCGCGGCCCACCGCGACGCACCGGGCGATGGCTGTCTGCTGGCGGCGCTGGCGGGCGATGCGCGCAAGCAGCCGGCCGTGCGTCCTGCCTTCACCTTCCACCTGAAAGCCATCATCGGCAAGCTGGCGGCGCATTTCCCGTGGAAAAAGAAAAACCATGCACGGCAGGACGCCATCGTCATGCTGTCGGCCATGGTGGGCGCCGTGGCGCTGGCGCGCGCCGTCGACGATGACGCGTTTTCCGATGAGATTCTGAAAGCGGTGAACACGGCTTTTACCGCGTAGGTCGGATTAGCGGCGCAGCCGCGTAATCCGACAACATTGTTGACGTATGTGGTGATGTCGGATTACGCTCCGCTAATCCGATCTACGTGCGAGCAACTGGGCGACTTGTCCGACCCTGTCTGCGACCGTGCCTGACACATTGACATAGGCGATCCCCCGGCGCGCCAGTTCGGCCTGATACCACGCGTGCTGGCGCGCACGGAAATCCTCGTCGCGGCGCGTGCCGTCCTGGATGAACGGGAAGTCGGGCGCGCACAGCAGCACCACGTCGTAGCCATGTTCGGCCAGCTGCGCCAGTTCCTGCTCGGCCTTGCCGAACATCTCGACGCAGTAGAAATACGTGGTCATGGGCGAGGTATCGCAAAACAGCCAGCGCCGCGCGGCCAATAGCGCCTGCGCTTCGCGGCGCAGCTGCTCGCGGCCGATCTTGAGCAAATCATCATAGGCCAACACGCCACCCTGGCTTTCCCACAATTCGCGGCCATACTCGGCCACCCAGGCCGTCTCGAAATGCGCCGCCAGCGCTTGCGCCAAGGTGGTCTTGCCGCTCGATTCGCCACCGAGCACGCACACGCGCATGACAAAATCGGCGCGCACGATGGGCGACAGGAAGACGCTGTGCGCATGTGGATCTTGCCGCGCCACGGTGCCGGACACGGGCACCAACTTTCTCGCCTGGTCCACGCTCACGTGCGCCACAGGCCCGCTCGCATAGTGCCGTTCCAGTACCTGCGCAAAGCCGGGGCCATAGCCTTCGCTGGTAAAGACGGCATCGACGGGCCGCTCCAGCACCGTCCAGCACAGCCAGCCCATGAAGTGGCGATGCAGCTCGCCATCGTCGTCGTTGTGCGGCAAGGTCCGCGCCGGCACGCCGCGCGCGGCGCACAGGACGGCCAGGCGCGCATCGTCCAGCACGACGATGTGCGCCTGCGGGAACTGCGCCCGCAGCCAGCCTTCCCGGCGCGCCGGCTCGCAGCCGGGAAATTCGGGCTTGGTGTAGCTGACCACCAGCAGTTCTTCGCTGGCGTCTTGCGCACGATGGATCAATAGTTCATGGCCCTGGTGCAGCGGGCAAAATTTGCCGACCACGAGGCCGCGCTTGTAAAAGTTCATGCTGCCGCTTCCTGCAAATCCGAGGTGTATTGAATGATCTTGTCTTCCGCCAGCAAAGTCTCGACCGTGATGGCGCCGAAAAAAGGCGCGAGCAAGGCGCGCGCCCGGTCAGCCTGCGGCATGGCGCCCGGCGCCAGGCGCAGCGCGATGGCGCCGTCGCCATGCTGGTGCACGCCGAACAGGGCGATGGCCAGCGGTTTCAGGGCGTGCGTGATGTCGATATTATTGATCCACTCGCCGTTGAGCGTGCGATAGCGCAAAGGGCTGCGTCCCGCCAGCCCCACCAGCACGGGACCGTGCGGGCCGTGCGCCAGCGAAGCGTAGTCGCCCGTGCGGTAGCGCACGAGGGGCAGGCAGAAATTGAAGCCGCCCGTCACCGTGATTTCACCGCGCGCGCCCTCGGGCACGGGCTGGCCCGCGCCATCGAGGATTTCCACGTACAGCCGGTGCTGCAGCAGTACGTGGCCGCCCGCCTGTTCATCGTAGACGGCGACGGGCCCCACTTCATTGAGCGAATAGATGTCGAGCACGGGGCAGCCGAAACGCGCCTCCAGGCGCGCGCGCATGCCGGGCAACAGCATCATCGACACGGACATCAGCGCGGCCGGCTTGTGCGTCATGGGCAGGGTCAGCAGTTCGGCAAACGAGATGGGGTCGCCCGCGATCAGCTCCGGCGCCATGGCATCGAGGTAGCGCGCGCGGTCGTCCGGGTCGCGCCAGTCGTCCACGTGCAGGTTGATCTTCGCCAGGCCCGATTCGTTCATGGTGGGCGTGACGGAAACATAAGTGAAGCAGCGGCGCTGGTGCCCCAGCAGCATCACGCCCACCTGCCCCGCGCCATGGCGCAGGGTCACGCCGAAACGGCGCAGCGCGCGCTTGTGGAAGGCCAGATAGCGCCCCGCCACCAGCGGGTGCGAGGCGATCAGCAGCGGGTGGCCCGTGGTGCCCGTCGTCTGGAAGTTGATCATCCGCGCCAGGTCCGCATCGTCGGGCACGAAGGCGGCGATGTCGTGCGCCAGCTCGGCGCGGCTGATGGGCGCCACGTCCGCAAGGCGCGCGGGCGGCGAGCCGCAGGCGCGGTAATGCGGCACCGTGGCGTAGACCGTCCTGAGAAAACCGGCCAGCCAGGGTGGCGGCGCATCGGCGCTCCAAGCGACTACCGCGTCCATGACTTCCTGCTCATAGGCGCGCAGTGATTCGACCTCCGCTGCCAGCAGCTTGTTGCCGCTGCGGTTGCGGTACTGGGGCGCGCTAGGATGGCTGCGCATATGCGCGAGCATGCGCGCGCCCGCTGGCGTCAGGGTGGGACAGTAGTCGCGGTCCGATTTCCAGGCACCGCCAGGCAGATTGACGTCAGGTTTGCCAGCGAGCGTCATTCGCGCGACCACTTGTCGGCCGATTCCTCGGCCGCCTTCTTCGCCAGCGCTTCGCGGATTTCCCGCGCGCGCTGCTCGGCCAGCCGGCTCGCTTCGAGCAGGCGGCGGCGCTCCGTGCCGCTGATGGCGGACAATCTGTCCGTCGCCTGCGCCACGCTTTCGTCGCGCGGTCGAAAGCCCAGGCGCGCCAGCACGATGCGCGCCAGTTCCTCGCGCCGCTCGGGGTCTTGCGTGAACTGGTGGGCCGGCGTGGCGGCGGCCAGTTCGCGCGCCGCCTCGCCCAGCACCTGCAGCAAGGCCGGCTGCGGCAACTGCTGCCCGGTGAACCAGTCGTCGGCCAGCAGCCAGCACACGATCATGGCCAGCGCCAGCCGGTTGCGGTCCGCCTTCACTTGCGCGCCGATAAATCCCTGCAGGGACGCGGCCGGCGCACGCGCGCCATGCAGCAGCAAAATGTCGTTGACCAGCGCGGCAACGGCCACGGCCTGCGCATTGGCGACGCCGGTAATGCGGGGCTCGGCAAGGAATTCGACGGGCGTGTCGGCCAGGCGGTGGGTCAGGGTTTCGAGGTGGGGACCGATTTGCATCATGATGTCGTTACCTCAACCCAACGGCAAATGCCGGGGTCAGACCCGCCGGGTCTGACCCCGGCATTTTGCTGCGCATATTCATCTTATTAGCTCTTCACATAATGCCTGCGGCTGAACGCCCGCGCAAAGTCCAGCAAGTCCTCGTAGCGCTCGACGGCGTGGATGTCCCAGCCCTGCTCGCGGCGCGCGCGCTTTAAATCGTCATAGGTTTTCTGCAGCCACTTGTTGGCCGCCGCGCCCTCCCAGTCGCGCTCCAGGTTCAGGGCCATGGTGCCGCCCGCGCCGCCCTGGGCCAGCGCTTTCGCCGAGATATCCCAGCCGCTGTTACCCAGTTCATCGTTGTCGAACATGGTGGTGATGCCGTCGTCGGAAATCATCAGAATGTGCGCGGGGCGTTCACGCTTGGCCGCATAGGTCTGGCGCAGGCGGTGGATGGGGAAACAGGTGCCGCCGCCGAAAAATTCCGTCAGCACGCCGAGGATCAAGTCTTCATCGCGCACGAAACCGGGCGTTTGCATCACTTCGTTCTTGCCGCTCCACAGGGTCACCTGTACCTTCGCGCCGGCGCGCAAGGCCGATAGCGCGATGACTGCGCCTGCCAGCGTCAGGAACGAAGTGTGCGCCTGCGGGTTCGGCATGGAACCGGAACTGTCCACGTACATATCGAGGTCGACGGGCACGGCGTCGATGGCGCGCGCCGGTTCGCGGCCATACACGCGGCGCACGGTGGTCACGCCCGGCACGGGGCGCGGCGATTGCATCACGGATTGCAGCCAGTCGATGTCTTCGAGCGGGTCGCCGATTTCCCATGGTTCCAGCCCTTCCATCTGCGGCTCCTGCGATTCGGGCGCGGGGCGGCTGGGGAACGCCACCAGGTGCGGCAAGGCCCTCTCGCGGTAGTAGCGGATGGCGATTTCATGGTCGCTCAGGTTCACGCCCGACGCCTTTAGAATATCACCCAGCTCGAACGGTTCGCGCAGCTGGCCGCCACCCTGCCTGACCTTCGCCTCGGCAGGTGCTTCGTCCCCGTCGAGGCCCGAGATGCGCTTGTCGTGCACGGGATGGATGGCGCCGTCCGCCTCGTCATCCTCGATCTGCTGCGCGCCATAGGTCTGGCAGCCACGGGCCGCATCGCGCGTGTCGAGCAGATAGCGGCTCGGGCTCAATGCATCCGTATCCTCGACCAAGTAAGGCAGCAGCAAGGTGGCGAAGCGGCCCGCCGCCAGCATCCAGTCGTTCGCGTAGACGCGGATCAGGCGCGCGCCGAGCCAGGCATCCGTGTCCAGCCGTTCGTCAGCATGGCCGCCGCCCAGCTCTCCCTTTTCCAGCTGCCACAGATTTTCATAGATGCGCATGTACAGGGTCCATACGCCGCCGCTGGCCTTGGCGTCCACAGAGCGTCCCTGCTCCAGCTTGCGGTAGATATCGGCCATGCGCAGATTCGCCTGGCGTTGCAAACGGTCGTTGATGAACAGGTCCGTGTACAGATTGGCCACCATGGGCGCGTGCTGCTCCAGGGTCGGCAAGGCGCGGCGCATGCGCGCCAGCAGGCGGAACTGGTCACTGGCGCTGCCCGGCGCGAGGATGTGGTGGCCGATTTCATGGGCGAGCACTTCCAGCGCATAGCCGTCCAGGCCCAGCTCCGTCACCAGCGGCAAGTCCACCACGACGCTCTGGTCCAGCAGCCGGATCATGGCGAAACTGCCGGACAAGCCCTGCTTGCTGGCCTCGACGCGGCTGGCGCACAGGCTGGGGTCGCGCAAGCGGGTGAATTTGCTCCACACGGCCAGGGCCTCGGGCCAGGCGGCGCGCCACATGTCGATCAGCGCGGTATCGGCGGCCGTCTTCATGCGAGCGGCAGCAGGCGGATCGCATGCGTCCAAGGTGAAGTAATGGCCAGCGTGTGCGCATTCGCGGCAAGCGCGATGTCACCGGCCGGCAGGTCGAGCGCGATACTGCGCGCGCCGACGTGCACGGTCGCCCCATCGAGGCGCACGGACGATGGCATGCCGGTAGTGGCCTGCTCAAACTCCTGCGCCGTGGCGCTGTGCAGCACGGCGCCATGGGCGTCGGCCACCAGCAGGTAGTGGCGCCCGGCGCTGCGCACGACAAAGCCGTCCGCCGTCGCGCGCACTTGCGGCGGCGTGCCGAAGTCGCCACCGAGGCCGCTGAAGCTGCCGAACTCCCTGCCCTCGGCATTGCCGCGCCAGGGATAGTCCAGCAACTGCGCCCGCACCTGCGGCCATTGCGCACCCGGCTCGTCAAACGCGGCCAGCGCCAGCGCCGGTGGCAAGGTGTCGGCGGCGGCCAGCGCGCCCTGGCGGAAATGCGCAACGCCAGCGCGCCAGGCCAGCACCTGGCCCACGGCGCGCAGCTGCGCGACGCTGCCCACTTGCGGCGCCACGGCAGCCATCCCGGCCTGCCACTGCGCGGGCCGCGCGCCCGCCACAGAGGCGATGTGGATGGCGGCGTTACTGAGCATGCCCAATACATCCACGGGCGCGGTGACCAGCAGCGGAGCAAGCAGCGGCGCCAGTTCGCGCCACACGGTATTCAAGAAGGTATTTTTCGCGGCCGGGCCGGCCAGGCCATGGCCCACCAGTTCCAGGGCCATGTCGTAGGCGGCCAGGGTGACGCCGCCCACGCGCTCGGGTGCGGTAGCGGCCACGGCCAGCACCAGCGGATCGACGCCGTCGTGCAAGAAGGCGCCGAAGGCGGCCATGTCGAGCGAGGGGAAACGCCGGCGCGCTTCCGCCACGCGCGCATTGAACTGGGCGCGGCCGCTGGCAAGTATCGAGGCAAAAGCAGGAGAAATCATCGCGGCCCGTCAGTCGCTATGCGAAAAGTGCAGCAGATAGCGTTCGCCATCGCGCTCGAACGCGATCTCGTCCCAGTGGATTGCGTACCACATTGGTGGCGTCATCGTCACGGCGTGCCGGGAAAATCCACCGAGCGCGTCGTCGAGCGACTCGAGGAAGGCGGCCGCCAGCAACGCGCGGAAGCGCCCAGGTGGCGCCGCCTGCATGTGCCGCGACGAGAAAAACCAGCGCTGGCACACTTGTTCCAATTCCGCGCGCCCGCACGGCGCGACCTTGATGTGCCACAGGGCGGCCGGCAAATCGCGCGCGGGGGCGATGACGTGCAAGGCGTAATCTTCCACGCGCAAGCCCAGCGCCGTGGAGAGATCGGGCGCATCGGGCAGGCGCTGCAACTCGTAGCTCGCGCACAGGTCACTGGCTTCGCCATTGAGCAGGGCCAGCGCTTCCAGGAAGCCTTGACAACGCAGGACGCTCATTGCGAACGCAGCCAGCTGCGGTAGTTGGTATAGCGCTGGTGCAGGTACTTGAGTTTCAACAAGTCGTCGTACAGGGGACCGTATAGTTTTCTCCCTTTCGTGCGTTCGGCGATCAGCTTTTCGATGCGGTTCAAACGCGCCAGGGTTTCGCGTTCGCTGACGCCGTCGAGGCCCAGATCGAATTCGGCCGACAGCACGCCGACAGGATCGTCGCGGTCCAGGTCCAGGCGGTTGAATTCATCGTTGGACAGATCGAACAGGCGGCGCAGCCAGCCCAGCCTGTCGCTGCGGTAGGCGGCGTTTTCCGGCAGCGCGAAAAATGGCGCGTCCGGGTCCGGCTGCAGCTTGTTATGCAGGACGAATGGCAGCACCTGGCGCAAGTCTTCCAGCTCCACCTCGCCATTGCCGCGGAAGTAAGCCATGGCCTTGGCGTAGATCATGAGCGCCATCAGGGTGCGCACGGAGATGCCGTTCAGGGTCTGGCAACCGAGGTCCTTCAGGCGGTCGCGCCCATTGTCGGCCGCCTGCGCCTGCCCCCGGTCAGCGCCGGCCAGGCGGGCCGTGTCCTTGGTCATGTATTCGAACTGGCCGCCGGCCGTCTCGAACAGCTCGAACTGACTGGCGAAGAATTCCAGGCGCCGGCGCACGGCGTCGGGTATGCCCACCTGGCGAATCGCTTCCCCGATCTGGTCCACTTCGCCTTCCGTGAAGATGATATCGGGCGGCACCAGCTCTTCGGGGCGCACGTTTTCTTCCACGCGCAGCAGAAGTTCATTTAAAAAGCGCGGATTGAAGGCCAGCGCCTGCACCGTCACGTCGACCCGGTCGCGCAGCGCCTCGATCACCTGGTAGGTGCCGCCGCCCTGGTCGTCGTTGGCCGTCAGATACCAGGCAGCCTCCGGACATTCGTAAATATGGTTCAGCACTTCCGCATAATTGTCGCCCATGACGGTGAGCAGCGCGCTTTGCGTGCGCGTGGGGATGCGGTTGTATTCATCGACGATTTTCACGCGCATGCCCAGCCAGGCGCGCCAGGCGATGCGGATATCGTCCATGCTTTGCGCGTTGACCAGATCGGCCGGCAGCGGATTGCCGAGCAAGTCGGCCACCGTCATCTGCGGGTGGCCATGCTGCATGGCGCGTTTGACTTCCTTGACGGTGGAGCCGGCCAGCACGCCCATCAGCAGGGCGCTGGCCGTCTTGCCCCGTCCAGGCCCGCCGACGAACAGGCATTTGCGGCGCGTGGCGAACGTCAGCAGCGGCAGCAGGATAAAACTCGAATAGCTTTGCGCCGACGGCAGATTCAGTGTACGGCGGCTGTCGCCCACGGAATACGTCTGCGACGGGCCGTCGTTGTACTCGATATCGTAATGGGGACTGATGATGGCGTGGTTGACGATCCAGAAGTAGGCCTGACGCAGCTTTTCATCGAAAGGCCGCGCCTGCGCCTCGCCTTCCGCTCCCAGCGCGATGGGCCCCTGGTACAGGTCGGCCACGTCGAACTGCCGCGCAACGGGCGCGGACTTGGGTTTGGTGGGGGCCTGGGACAGGCGCTGGAACAGATTAAAAGACGGCATGGCAATACTCTTCCGTTAAGGAAATGAAATTATTGCACAAGCCGCCTGCAAGCACCGGTTCGGATGAAAGCAGATTATCCCGCCATCGGCGTAGCCAGAAACACCGGCTGCCGCTCGGCCAGCGCCGTCAGCGCGGCCACGGCCGGATAGTCGCCGGCCGCCATCACGTCGGGCACCATCTGCTGAGCAAAACTCCAGGCCACCGCAATGGTGATGCCGGCCATACTCAGGCAGTCTGGCGCCTCTTCGCGCAGCGACGCTTCCAGCTGCCGCCAGGCCCCATGCAACTGCAGCTGGACGCGGTCCAGCCAGGGCTGGTGCTGCTTTTCCTGCGGGCGCAAGCGCCGCTCATAGACGATCTGCACGGCTTTGTCGCAGGCCGCCAAAGCATAGCTGGTCTGGCACAGCGCGCGCAGGCGTGCAGGCTCCGGCTCCGGCCTGATGCGGGGAGCATGCGCGGCCAGTTCTTCCAGATATGCGAGGATCAGGGTCGAGTCCATCAGCACCTGGCCGTCGCCAGTGACCAGGGTCGGCACTTTGACGGCAGGATTGATCGCTTGTACCCGGTCGAAATCGGAAAACACCGACAAGGGCCGGTGTTCATGTTCCAGGCCCAGCACTTTCATGCCAATGGCAACGCGCCTGACGTAAGGCGAATCGAGCATTCCGATCAATATCATGGTCCCCTCCTCTCCATCCGATGAATAAACGCGATCACTTGTGCCGCGACGGCCGCTGGCGCATCTTCCATCAGGAAGTGCCCCGCCTCGTCAAACAGATGCAAGGTGGCGCCGGGAATATCGCGCTGCAGGCGATGGCCATAAGCGACCGGCTGCCACTCGTCCTGCCGGCCCCATAATATCTGTACCGGCAAGGTCAACTGCGGCAGTTTTTCGGTAAAGTCCATCGTATGGCAGGCGTTATAGTGCGCCACCTGATGCTGGTAAAACGAGGGCTGGCCCACCACGCCGCACAGCGGCTCCAGGTAACACCGCAGAAGCTCGCCCTGCATCCTGTCCTTGTGAAAAACGGCCATGCCCAGCTGGCGCGCCATCGTGGCGCGATGCTCGCTGGCCGGCATCAAAGCACATCGGGCGAAGTCGTCTCGCAGATGCTTCCAGGTGGGCGATGGCCAGGAATCGTAGCTGGGCGCGTCGGCGACGCTCAAGCTGCGCAGGCGCGCCGCGTGGTCGAACGCCAGGCGCAGCGCAATGGCTCCGCCGATATCGTGGCCAAACAAATGGGTGGTCGGCAGTTGCCAGTGATCGAGCAAGGCCACCAGCAAGGTCACCTGCGACGCTACCGAGGTATCGGCCTCGACGGGCCGCTCGGATCGTCCGAAGCCCAGCAAGTCATACAGGTGTACCTGGAAACCGGCATCGACGAACAGCGGCACCAGTTCGCGCCAGATAATGCTGTGCGCCGGCGTGCCATGCACCAGCACCAGCGGCGTGCCTGCGCCATGGATGCCGGTGGCGATACGCTGGCCGTGGATCAGGGCGTGGCCATTCAACAGCGGTTCTTGACTCGTCATCAGATGTCCTTTTGTTTGCAGAATCTACAGGCTAAGGCTAGACTGAACATGACACCAGTGACATTCTTTTAACCTTCAATCCAACTTTTGTCATAACCCATGAATTTGCGTCTATCCGTCGACGCCCTGCGTGTGTTCAGGGCAGTGGTACAAACCGGCAGCATGAGCCAGGCCGCCAGCCTGCTTCATCTGAGCCAGTCGGCCGTGAGCTGGAAAATCAAACGGCTGGAGCAGCAGCTCGATTGCCAGCTGCTGGCGCGCAGCGGCGGGCTGTTTGGCACGACCGACCAGGGAGCCGTGCTGCTGCGGCATGCGTTCAACATACTCGACGCTCACGATGACGCCGTCGCCCATTTTTCGCCATCGGCGATACAAGGCCGGCTGCGCATCGGCGTGACGGAGCAGATTTCATTGGCGGACGTGTGCGCGGTGCTGTCGCAGTTCTCGCATCATCACCCCAAGGTCGATGTGCAGCTGGTGGTGGAGCAAAGCCAGGTATTGCGCGAACGCTTTGCCGACGGCGTGCTCGAGGTGATTTTGCACCAGGATTTTGCCGGCAAGGCGGCGCCGGGCGACACGCTGTTATGGACAGAAACGCTGCATTGGTGCGCTGCCTCGGCAGAGCAGACCTTGCCGGGAGAAACCGTCAAACTGATCACCTACGGGCCGCACTGCTTTTACCGCCGTCTGGCCGAGGAAAAGCTGGGTCAGGCCGGCATGGCCTGGAGCGTGGGCCTGGAATGCCCATCGGTGGCGGGCATGCTGACCGCCGTTGCCGCCGGCCTGGGCATGGCGGTGGTCAATGAACGCAACCTGGGCCAGGGCGTGCACCGGCACGCGGTACTGGAACGGCTGGCACCGCTGCCCCGCGTCGCCAGCCTGCTGCGGGCCAATGACAACCTGCCCGACCCGGTGCGTGACGGTTTTTGCCAGCTGCTGCTGGCGGCATTGCAGAAAGCATGATGGATCCCGTCGCTAACGATGCGGCAGTTGGGGTTCCAGCTCTTTCCCTGGTTTCATGCTCATCCTTGCTGGATGACAGACACTGGCGCCTCGGCGCGCCAGCGCCACCAGCCCAGCGCCACGCACGCTACCAGCAAGGCCAGCAAGCCCGCCACTTCATGGCGGATTTCATACAGCGAGGCGCTCATCTGATTGAGCGCGACAAAGCCCTGGATGCCGGCCGTCGATGGCAGCAGCCAGCGCAGCCATTGCAGCACGACGGGCATGGACGACACGGGCCAGGTCAGCCCCGCGAGGAACAGCACGGGCATCGACGTGGCGATCATCAGCTGCGTGCCCCGTTCGCGCGTGCGGAACAGCATGCCCAGCAGCATGCCGAAGGCCGCTTCCGCCAGCGAGAACAGCACCAGCAGCAAGAGCATGCCGCCGAAGTTGCCGCCACGGGGGTAATCCTGGAACCAGAAGACGAAGCCGAAGAAATAGCAGCAGTTCAAAAAGGCCACGCAGGAAAACGCCAGCAGCATGCCCGCATAACCGCCCACCGTGCGCTTGCCGGCCACGGGGAAACTCTTGCGCTGGTACCAGGTGCCGAACAGCATGGTCATGCCGATCAGCAAGGTCTGCTGCACGATCAAGGTCGCCACGCCCGGCACGACATAGGCGCCATAGCCTTCCTTGACGTTAAACAGGGGCACGGCGTCAAAGGCGATGGGCGAGCGCTGCGCATTGGCCTGGATGCCCGATGGCGTACCCGCCCCCAGACGTTTCAATTCGATACCGGCCGACACGGTCCCCACCACTTCGGCCAAGCCGTTCAAGGCCACCTTGTTGAGCATCAGATACAAGCCGTTGCCCGCCACCTGCGCGTGGGCGGCGCGGCCGGCCAGCACGTCCGCCTGCAAGCCGTCGGGAATGATCAGCACGCCCATGACCTCATCACGCCACAATAAATCTTGCGCGACAGGCAAGTCCGGCGTGACGGCGATCACCTGCAGCGAGGGATGGGCCATGGCGAAGCGCGTCAGCTGGCGCGACATGGCGCTGCGGTCCTGGTCGACGACAGCCACGGGCACGCGCTGGACGATTTCCGTCGAGTACGGCAAAGGATAGAAGAAGGAATAGATGATGCCGCCGATGAACAGCAAGGTCAGCGCGCCCTTGTCCGTCAGCATGGCGCGCCAGGTGGCGATAAACGCAGACCACATCATGTGCGCCCCCAGGCGGCAGGCGCATTCGCGCGGCGCGCCAGCAGGAACACGCCCACGGCGCCGCAGCCGATGGCGATACCGGCCAATATCAGCATTTCCTGTACGCCATAACGCCATGGTGCGCCAGCCAGCCAGTACTTCGTTTGCAGCTGCAGATAATGCGTGAGCGGCAAGGCTTCCGCCCAGGCGCGGGCTGGCGCCGGCATGGCCATCAAGGGAAAGGCCTGGCCCGCAAACGCGAAGGCCGGCGCCGTGATGAAGGCCGCGCCCGACAGCGCCAGACGCAGGGACAAGGTGGCGGCGATCAGCAAGGTGGCCAGGCCGCAATAGGCCAGCACCAGCAGCAGCATGCTCAGTAGTAACGCCGGCAAGCTGCCCGCCACGGCCCAGCCCCGCGCCAGGCTGAAGAACAGCAAGTACAGCAGCGCCAGCGCGCAGTAGGCGATGAGGGGAAACAGCAGCTTGGCGCCGATGGCGCGCAGCCAGCTGCCATGGGCTGAAGCCAGCCATTGCGGCACCGTGCCGTCGCGCAACTCGCGTCCGATGCTCGTGACGATGGCGACGACGATGAAAATCTGCAGCATGGCCGGCATCAGGGCCAGGGTCAGGAAAGCTTCATAGCTGATGTTCTCGTTGTATAAACTGTTCAAGGTCGTGCGGATCGGTTCGAACTGGGCGGCAGCCTGCACGCCCGACATGCCTTTTTTCGCGCGCGCCGTCATCTCGATGCCGGCCGACAAGGTCGTGCTGACCGTGCGCACGTCGCGCAGCAAGGCACCCGCGTGCGAGGAAAACTGCGCGTTGTACAGCCATTGCACGGTGGCTTGGCGGCCACCCAGCAGTTTTTGCTCGAAATCGTCGGGAATCAGCAGATAGCCGAACGCCGTGCGTTCGCGCAGCCGGTGCAGCGCTTCGTCGCTGGACACCACTTTCGCCGCCACCTGGACACCGGGCGAGGCGTCGAGCCAGCGCGTGAGCTGGCGCGACAAGGTGGAGTTATCGTTGTCGATGACGACGATGGGCAAGTCGCGCGCGATGCCGGCGGAAAACACCAGCCACAGCATGCCGCACAGCACGACCGGAATCCAGCTGAGCATGCCAAAGTCCCAGAAGTCGCCGCGCAAGCGCCGCCACTCGCGTGCCAGCGCCGAAACCGGCTCTTTATCCGCTTCGTTCATCTAGTATCAGAGCGGTGGAAACACGACCGACATGCCCGGACGCAAGCCCTCGACCTTGATGGCGGGACGCAAGTGGATTTCAAACGTGCGCAAATCCGTGCCGCCCGGACGGGCCGCGCGCCACGTGGCGAAGTCCGGCAGCACGGCCACGGAGCTGACCTTGAAGCTAACCTGCTGTTTCAAGGCCGGCACATTCGCCGTATGCGTGCTTCCCATGGCAAACGCGGCCATTTCATCTTCACGCACTTGCAGCACGGCCCAGGCGTCGTCGAGGTTCACGAGCGTGATCACGGGGAAACCTTGCGGCGCCAGTTCGCCCGGCTGTATCTGGATCTTGCTGACCTGCCCGGCCACGGGCGCGGCGATCTTCGTTTCGGCCAGGGCGATCTGCGCTTCCGTCAGCACGGCGCCCACCTGGCGCGCCTGGGCGGCGGCGGCCGTCTTGTCTTCGGGACGGGCGCCCTTTTGCGCCATGTCATATTGCGCGCGGGCAGCCTGCGCCAGCTGGTCGGCGGCGCGCCATTGCGCTTGCGCCTCGTCGCGTTTCTGCTGGGCGATCACGCCTTGCTCGAACATATTGTTGACGCGGGTATACGTGGTCTTGGCGATGGTGGCCCCCGTCCGGGCCCGCTCCCAGTTGGCTTTCGCCGCCGCGACTTCTTCCGGACGCGCACCGGCTTGCGCCTTTTGCGCCACGGCCTCGGCCGCCTGTGTGGCGGCAGTGGCCTGCGCGATCTTCGCATCCACTTCCGGACTCGTCAGCTGGAACAGCAGCTCACCTTTCGGCACCGTCTGACCCAGCTTGACGTACAGCTCGCCCACCCGGCCCGGCACTTTCGACGAGACATTGACTTCCTGCGCATCCATCTGTCCCTGCAAAGGCAGGCGCTGCGGCTGGAAGGCCTGGTACAAACCCCAGCCGACGAAGGCCAGAACGATGACGGCGGCGCCGATGGCCAATGGTTTTTTGGAGGTACTCATTATTATTTGTCCACAGGTAATTGGATATCGGCCGCGGCGGCCAGGCTGCCCAGGCGTTGCGTTTCGCCCGTCGCTTCCAGCAATTGCGCCAGGCCCATCACATAGTTATAGGCAGTCTGCGCACGCTGGGTTTCGACCTTGGCCAGGTTCAGGCGCGCGTCGACCACTTCCAGCGACGTCACTTGCCCTTGCTGGAAAGCCACCGTTTGCAAGCGGATATTTTCGCGCGCCAGCTCCACCGATGACGCCGTGGACAGGTACTGGATGCGGGCGTTTTCCAGCGCGCGCCAGTTCTTCTCGATCAGGGTGGGAATGTCGCGCTCGGCCTGGCGCGCCACCACTTCCACCCGCTCCTGGTCCAGCTTGGCGGCGGCGATCATCTTGCCCGTATTGATGCGGTGTACGAGCGGCACGGACACGACCAGGCCGATGGCCCAGTTCGAGCGCACGAGCTTTTCGTTGCCGCGATTTAAATTGTAGTTACCGATGGCAAACACGGTGGGTGCGTATTCCTTGCCATGCAGCTTCAAGGCTTGCTCGGCCTGCACGCGCTTGCTGTCGATCTTTTTCCAGTTCGTATTTTCGCGCATGCCCGTGCTGATAAACGATTGCAAGGTGCCGACGGGCAAGCTGTTGACGAACAGCGGCGTGCTGGGCAGCACTTGCGTGTTGACGGCAAGCAAACGGTCGAGCGCCACCTGGGCGATTTCTTCGTCGCTGCGGGCCTGCGCCTCGTCGCTGCGGGCGCTGTCCAGGGCCACATCGGCGCGCAGGCGTTCCGCGCGCGAAATCAGGCCGCCCTTTTCCAGCCTGGCCGCGTCGCGCTGGTGCTGCGTCACGCCGGCCGTCACTTCGGCCCGCACGGCCACCACTCTTTTTGCCAGCAGCAACTGGAAATAGCGCTGCGCCACCAGGGTGGCCAGCTGCTCTTCCGCTTCCGTGCGCTCGGCCTGCGCGGCCAGGGTCAGGCTCGATGCGAGGCCCTTGACGGCGTCCAGGCGCCCGCCCGTGTAGATGGGCCACATGCCCAGCAAGCCGAACGACGTCAGGTCCGTTACCACTTCGCGGTTCAGGGAATTGGGAATGTGCGGCGTGGGCAAGCCGGGAATCGGCGGCAGCACGGATTCGATGCCGCCTACTACGCCGGCCAGGCCGCTCGTATCGATATTCAAATCCGTCGACAGGCGGCCGCGAAACGCCGTCAAGTCCACGGAAGGGCCGTCGATATTCGACAAGGCTTCCGCCTTCAATGTTTTTGCCCGCACGTCGAGCGCGGCGCCCTGCACGGCGCCCGAAGCCTTGGCCGCTTGCTGCAGCGCTTCGTTAAATGTCAGCGGTTCCGCCTGGGCGGGCATGGCCGCGCCCAGCGCGCTCGCCAGCAATAATGATAAGTGTCCTTGCAATCTGCCCATGTAGCGTCCAGTCAATGAATGAGGGGAAAGCACGGGGTTGCCATGTTTATACTTTCACAATAGCAATTATATCTACGGATGTCCATTCCAGCCTGCACTATTGGTTACCTGGACTGGCACATGAAAACGGGCGCCTCTTGCGGGGCGCCCGTTGCGGTCAAGCCTCTACCAAGCTAGTTATTTCTTGGCCTTTTTGCCGCCCTTCTCTTTTTCCTTTTCAAACACGGCAAAGAACTCGGACGCCATGTTGCGGATGGCGCGGCCGATGTTGGCGTAGTCGTATTCGTTCAGGTTGGCCAGCGATACGCGGCCCGATGGATGCGTGGTGCCGAAGCCGCGGCCCGGCAGCAGGATGACGCCCGTTTCCTCGGCCAGACGGAACAGCGCTTCATTCGGTTTGAGCTTTTTCAGCAGCCACTGCGAAAACTCCACGCCATGCATTTGCGCGGCCAGCGATTCCATGTCCAGCAAGTGGTAATAGCGCACGGAATTGGCGTCATGCACCATCGGCAAGCCCAGTTCGCGGTACAGCGCTTCCTTGCGGCGCAGCACGATGCGCTTCATCGACTGCTTGTACTTTTGCTCTTCATCCATCAGCGAGAACAGCGAGAACAAGGTCATCTGCGCCTGCACGGGCGTGGACAGGCCGGCCGTGTGGTTCAGCGCCACGGTGCGGCTGTCGGCCACCAGGCGGTCGATGAATTTCAGTTCCCGCGGTTCCGTCGTGATCGAGTGATAGCGCGCATCGAGCTGCTTCTTGATAGTTTCCGGCAACTTGGCAATCTTGGCGTCGAGCACGTTGTCTTCATGCGTGGCCACCACGCCCATGCGCCAGCCCGTCGCGCCGAAATATTTCGAGAACGAATACACGAGGATGGTGTTGAACGGGCAAATGGCGAACAGCGAGACGAAATTGTCGGCAAAAGTGCCGTACACATCATCGGTCAAAATGATCAGGTCCGGGCGCTTCTTGATGATCTTGGCGATGTATTCCAGGGTCTCGTCATCGATCTTGACGGAAGGCGGATTGCTGGGGTTGACGAGGAAGAAAGCTTTTACTTTCGGGTCAAGCAACTTGTCCAGTTCCTTCTTCGTGAATTGCCAGTTGTTCGATTGCGGCGCATCGATGTGCACGGTGTTCAGCTTGTAATCGTTCAGCTGGGGAATTTCGATGTACGGCGTAAAGATCGGCATGCCCAGGGCGATCGTGTCGCCTTCCTGGATGATGTGGTTCGATTTCAGGCTGGCGAACAGATACGTCATGGCGGCCGTGCCGCCTTCGACGGCGTACATGTCGAAGTTGCCGACGAAGGGATGGTCGCCCACCATTTCGCGGTGGATATACTGGCCGACGATTTTCTCGGACAGGCGCAGCATGCGGTCCGGCACGGGATAGTTGCAGCCGAGGATGGCTTCGCACATCTCGTACAGGAAGTCGCCCGCGCTCAAGCCCAGCTGGTCGCGCACATACGACACGGCCGCCTCGATGAAGTGCACGCCCGGGTTGCCCTCGTGCTTGCGCACGAAGATTTCAAAGCGCGCCTCGATGCCGTCGCGCGTGGGGAAACCGCCCACGTCGTCCATGTACACATAGGAACGTTCCGCTTCCATCATGGCGAACTGGCCGAACTGGAAGAAACCGTGGCGTGGCGTGGTGGCCAGGAAATTCGGGTTGCCGCGGCCCGCATTGAGCATCAAACGGTTGCTTTGCTTGGCCGTCTGGATCAGCGCATCCTTCAATTCGAATGGGCTCAACAGGGCGAGTTTGCTTGGGTTACTGAAATCCATGTGTGCTACTCCTTTAGACAGACAATGTGCAGGGTTCTTGCAGACTCAAACGAAGGCCACGATGAGCGGCCCCAGCAAGGTCAGGAAAACGTTGGCCAAGGCATACGTGATGGCAAACGGTACGGTGGGAATCGAGTTTTGCGCCGCGTTCAGCACTTCGCCGAACGCGGGATTGGCGCTGCGCGAGCCGGACAAGGCGCCCGCAAACACGGCCACGTTGTCATAACGCAAGATGTAGCGGCCGATCAGCATGGTCAAAATCATCGGCAGGATGGTCACCACCACGCCGACACCGAACAGGGTCAGGCCATGTTCGCGCACGGTTTGCACGGCTTGCAGGCCGGACGTGAGGCCGACGACGGCAACGAAGCCGGCCAGGCCCAGATCCTTGAGGATTTGCACGGCGCCGCTGGGCATGTAGCCGAACGTCTGGCGCTTGGCGCGGAACCAGCCGAATACCAGGCCCGACAGCAGAACACCGCCGCCGCTGCCCAGGGTCAGCGGAATCGAGCCGATGCGCGCCACCAGCAAGCCCACGAGCAGGCCGACGACGAGGCCGGCGCCCATGTAGACGAAGTCCGTCTTGGCGCTCGGCACGATCATGTAGCCCACTTCGGCCGCCACGCGCTTGACGTCCTGCTCGGCGCCATAAATGGTTACCACGTCGCCCGTCTGCACGACGGTTTCCGCCTGCATGGGCAAGATCTTGCCCATGCGGCTCAGCTGCACGACAAAGATGCCGTGACGCACGCCCGGCGCCGTCGCGCTGCGGATTTCACCCACCGTCTTGTTGTGGTAAGCCTTGTTGGTCAACACCATGTCGCGGCGCTGCATCACCAGTTCCATGCCTTCGACAGCAAGCAATTCCTTGCCCAGCTGGGAAGACACGCTGAGCATCGCTTCGCGCCGGCCCACCAGCAGCACGATATCGTCGGCCGCCAGCATCAGGTCGGGGCTGACGTCGATGATCTGGCCATTGCGTTTCACGCGCTCGATGGTGATGGCCGTGTTCGGATGGGCGCTTTCGATCTCCTCCACGGAACGCCCGGCACCGGGGCCCACTTCATAGATGCGGCCGATCAAGTCCGGTGCGGCCGGCGTCTGGCCCGGCCCCAGTACTTGCACGCCCGCCTGCAGCGCCGTTTCCGCCTTGATCGCATCTTCGCGGATGGTGCGACCCATCAGTTTCGGCAAGATGTTGACGCAAACGATGATGGCGCCAAACGAGCCGAACACATAGGTGACGGCATAGCCGACGGCCACATTACCCTGCAAGCGCGCCACTTCGTCGGCCGCCAGGCCCAGCTTGGTGATCGCGTCGCCGGCCGTGCCGATGATGGCCGACTGCGTCAAGCCGCCCGCCGCCACGCCGGCCGCCAGGCCCTTGTCCAGGTCGAACATCTTGGCCAGGATGACCACCGTCAGCAGCGCCGTCACGGCCAGCACGACGGCCAGGATGATTTCGCGCACGGACTGGCGCCCCAGCGAATTGAAGAACTGCGGTCCGCTTTCATAGCCGACCGCATAAATGAACAGCGCGAACAGCACCGACTTGACGCCAGGATCGATGGCGACGCCCACCTGGCTGACGAGTACCGCCACCAGCAATGAACCGGCTACCCCGCCCAGCTGGAACGAGCCGAACTTGATCTTGCCGATGTAGTAGCCCACTGCCAGGGAGAGAAACAAGGCAATTTCGGGCGACTTCTTGAATAACTCATGCAACCATTCCATGCGGACCGCCTTTCGTGTTGAAGGAATTCTTTACTGCCTGTGCTCTTGCAGGCTGCTCATGCGTGCACCGAGCCGGCCAGGGCCACGATCAGCGGCCCCAACAGGGGCAGCACCACGTTCGAGATGGCATAGGTAATCGTGTAGCCCAGCAAGGGCGTGGAATTGCCGGCCGCGTTCTGCACGGCGGACAGGGCCGGCGTGCTGCACTGCTGGCCGGCGATGGCGCCCAGGAGCACGGGCGCTTCCAGCTTGAGGAAAAAGTGCCCCACCAGCAGCGACAGCGAAGCGGGGATGACGGCGATCAGCACGCCCATCAGCGGCAGCGACAGGCCGTACTGGCGGATCAGATCGATCGCCTGCGGCCCCGACGCCAGGCCCACGCAGGCGATGAAGGTGGCCAGGCCGATATCCTTCATCATGTCGAGCGCGCTGGGGTGTATGCCCGGCATGCCCGGTGTGCGCGCCTGGTACCAGCCGAACACGAGGCCCGTCAGCAAGGCGCCGCCGCCCGTGCCCAGCGAAAACGGGATGCCGCCCAGCTTGGCACTGAAGCCGCCGATGACCACGCCGAGCACGATGCCGATGCTGGCGTAGACGATATTGCTGCGGTCGCCCGTGGGCACGCGCTTGCCGATGGCGGCCAGCGCCGTGTTCAGCTCACGACCTTCCGTCGTGCCGTACAGGCGCAGCACGTCGTCGCGCTGCAATGCAAGGTCCGGCAGCGGCGGCATGCTGTGCTCGCCACGGACGACGGCCGCCACGTGCACGCCCGAAGGCAAGGCCAGCTGGCGCAGCGGCTGGCCGACCAGCGATGCTTGCTGCAGCACCACTTCGACGGCGGAAACCGCCATGTTCAAGCCCGTCGTATCGGCAAATTCTTCGCCCAGGATGGCTTCGGCCGCCACCAGCGCGGGACGGTGGCCGATCACCAGTACTTCGTCGTTGTTGCGCAGGCGCAGTGCGGATTCCAAGGGCAATACCTTGCCATGCCGACGCACGCGCGTGATGCTGGCGCGGCCCGCGAAAATATGCTGCAAGGCGTCGAGACGGCGTCCCGCGCCGCGGCTGATGCGGTAGGCGCGGCCCACCATTTCCGGCGTCGCCTGCACGCCGTCGCCATCGGTCTGCGCGCCGCCCATCTTTTCCCACAATTTATCGGCTTCCTCGCGCAGGTTGACGCGCAGCAGCAGCGGAAAAATCTGGCTGGTGGCGATGACGATGGCGATCAGGCCGAAGATATACGTGATCGAATACGCGGTGACGACGTTGGCCTGCAGCTCGGCGATGCGGGCGGCCGGCAGCGCCAGTTTCGAGATCGCGTCCGTGGCCGTGCCGACGACGGCCGATTCCGTCGCCGCGCCCGCCATCATGCCGGCCGCCGTGCCCTGGTCCAGGCCCAGGAAACGCGTGGCCAGCAGCACCAGCGCCAGCACCACCACCACTTCGATCAGACACAACAAGCCCAGGCGCAAACCCTTGGCGTTGAGGTTGGCAAAGAACTGGGGACCGCCCGCATAACCGAGGGCAAAGATGAACAGCATGAAAAAAACGTTCTTGACGCTGGCGTCCAGGCCGATGCCCAGCTGGCCGATCAGCAGCGCGGCGATCAGGGTGCCGCACACGCCGCCCAGCTGGATGGGACCGAAGCGTATCTGCCCTACCGCGTAACCGAGCGCCAACGCCAGGAACAGGGCCAGTTCCGGCACCTGGTGCAATACCGACGTGATCGACTCGAGCATGGGTAAACCTTCGAAAAGATAACGGATGGTTACAAGGGAACAGAGCGTTCGGCGGCTGGCGACAGCTGGCTGTTGAACGGGCGCACGGATCCCGCACGGCACCGGCGTATCACCGCTTGTGCTGGGAACGTATTGCAAAAGTGTTGCAACGTGGAATTATATTCGGCGAAAATTTTATAAGTGTCAACAGGTGTTCTGTTGAACTCGCTTTGCGTTTCATCAAACATCGGGCGCACGATTGAAGCGCCTGTTTGACACTGATCAATAAAACTATTAGTAATGTTTTGGACGATACCAGAGTGCTTTGCGCGCCAGCGGCGTCTCTTCGGGCAGGTAGGGATTGGCCAGCTCCAGCACGTGGCGCCGGGACAGATGCAAACCATCGGCGAAGCGGCCGAAATGGCGCTGGAACAGCTGCGCGAAACTGCCATCGGCCAGCATTTTCTCCAACCCGATTTCAATATGGCGCGCCAGTTCCGGCCGGTGCTTGCCGACAAAAAAGTACAGCGCGGCCGGGTAGCGAATGACCAGATGAGTATCGAGCGCCAGCGGCAATTGCGCATGGCTGGCCAGCTCGCTTTGCGCCTCGATCACGGAACGGGGAAAGTAGTCGATGCGCCCCGCCGCCAGTTGCTGGAACAGGCCTTCATAGGTGCTCGAGGTATTGAGGCGCAAGCCGTTCGCCTGCAGGATGGCGGAATCGGGCCAGTCGCTCATCTGCCCGGCCGACAGCTGCGCCAGGGCGGCGATGCTGCGCACGTCGCGCAGCAGCTGTGGCTGGCGCGCCCGGATCAGGGCCACTCTCCAGCCGATCAGGCCGCGGTCGATGGGGATGCGCACCGGCACCAATTGCGTTTCGCGCGCGCGGCTCGTCATCGTCCAGACGACGTCGACGCTGCCCGACGCCGTGGCGATCTCCTGCATGGCGCGCGTCTGCACCATGCGCAGCGCGGAGCGGCGCAAGGCATAGGCCTGGCCCGAACGGGCCAGCGCCTGCAGCAGCAGGGCCGTCACATAGCCTTGCTGCGGATCATCGATCGCCTGGTGGCGCGGATACACGAGCGGCAGCGGCGGCGACTTGCCGGCGGCGACCGCGCCCAACGGCCACAGGGCGGCAAGCTTGAGCAGGGGGCGGCGCTGCATGGCCCCTCCTTTCCAGCGCTTTCATCAGCGTTCTTATCAGAATGACAGTATCGCGCAGCAGAGTACGCTTGTCGACTGGAATACGGCAACTGTGTATAAAACAACAGCACTTTCAGGCTGGCCAGCAGCGGTTGGAATTAATCCAGATCAATTAAACCGCAAATAGAAAATAAATCTTGCGTGCGGCTCTGGACGGCATGTTGCCCCTCGCCTACGCTCTTTTTTTATCTGAAAAACAAGAGGAACCCATGCAGACAGCGCGCTTGAATATCATTGGAATGGATCACGAAGGCTGCGCCGACAGGCTGACGGGCGCGCTTGAAGCCGTCACGGGCGTGGCGACCGTCTGCGTCTCGCTGGCGCGCCACGGCGCCACGGTGCAATTCGACGAACGCCTGGCCACGCAGGAACGCCTGCTGGCCGCCGTCAACGACGCCGGCTTCATGGGCGAAGCGACGGATGAAGAGCAGCTGGCCTCGTGCAGCGGCGCCTGCGGCCACTGCCGCCATTGAAGCCCGCCAGCTCCCAACTTACCCTCCCCGCGCGCCCCGGTCGCGCAAATGCGCCAGCACGCGGCGCGGTCCCAGCGCCTGCAGGTCGAACGGCGGCAGCTCGATGGCATCGAGCGTATTCTTGAACAGCAAGCCCAGCTCCGTATCGCCTTCCAGGCTCAAACGGCGGCTGAAGAACAGGGTGTCCGGATCTTCCTGGCGCCGCGCCAGCAGCATCAAATCATGCACGCTGGCGGCGATGCACAGGTCCGGCACGTCGACATAGCGCTCGGCCACGAACACCGTTCCCTGCCACTCGAAATCGAAGGCGATGCCCGCGTCCAGCAGCCGCAGGCGCAGGCTGCGCCCTTCCAGGCTGCTTCGCACGTCGTCGGGCAATTGCGGCGCCAGCAGGCGGTTCAAGCCTTGCACGAACAGCCAGGAGGCGGGATACGGCGGCAGCTTGGACAGCAATTCGGCCAGCGGTTCGGGCAGCCGGTACGACACGGCGGGCTTGCTCATACCGGGCTTGGCGGGGACGGGCAATCTTTCCAGTTGATCTTGCATGTGCTTCCTTTCGATGCGTTCAATGGGCGGCGTGCTGGTGCTGTTCCATGCCGGGTTGGCCGTGCCAGTAGCCATCGCAGGCGCCGGCCGGCTGGCAGGCCGCCAGCTGGGCCTGGGCGCCGATGCCGCTGATCTGGCCGCGGCGGGCGCGGTCGAAGATGGCGATGACTTGTTCCGTATGCATGGCCTGCGGGCTGATGCGCGCCACGGACACGCCCATGTCGCGCATGGCGTCGAGTTCGCGCACCAGGTTGTAGACGAGGGCCGACTGCGTCTGCGTGCCATTCAACACGAGGAACGGCACTTCATCGCGCGTGCGCAGCAGCAGGCCGTCCGGCTCTTCCAGGCAGCTGTAGCCGCAATCGTCCTTCGGCAGGTTGCGGTTGCGCGCCGTGAAGCAGCGCGCGGAAAACGCCAGCGGCATGCGGCCGTAGGCGAAGACCTCCGTCTCCAGCCCTTCCGGTTTCTGGCGCTGCATCTCGGCCAGCGCCGTCTGTCCCATTTCCAGCGGCATCACCCAGCGCCGCGCGCCCAGGCGCGCCAGCAGTTGCAAACTGGGACCGTTGAACAGGTTCAAATGGGGGCCGGCGACGAAGGACGTGCCCTTTTCCATGCAGTGCACGGCGCCCATGTCGTTCGCCTCGACGCCGTAGCGGCCATTGCCCGTGATGCGGCGCAGGGTCGCCAGTTCCGCGCCCGCCTCGATCAGCGCCTGCGTCGACAGCACCACTTCCTTGCCGGCAGCGGCCAGCATGTCGGCGATATCGAGCCAGTCGGCCAGGCGCACCTCGTGCCGGCGCGAGCAGACGGTTTCGCCCAGGTACACGATATCGACGGCCGTCGTGGCGATCTGCTGGTAAAACTCGAAAACGGTGGCGCGCGGCCAGTAGTAGAGCAAGGGGCCCAAAGAGAGTTTTAACATGTCTTTTCCATTATTTTTTAGTTGACAAAACCGTAGCGAGCGGTTCGCGGCGAGGCCGAGAAGCGCAGCTGTGCTAGAGCACAGCGAGCATCGCAGGCCACGCCCCGGGACGCGCAGTAGGTTTTGCTATTTCCAAGATCTATGGTAAGCGCCGAGGGTGTGCTGCTGGCCTTCGGCCAGCTTGTCCATGGACGCCATCCAGGCCGGCTTGACGGCGTAACGCGCATTGCCTTCGCGGCAGGCGTCGATCGCTTCGCGCCACACGCGCGTCACCTGCGCCACGTAGGCCGGGCTGCGCTGGCGTCCTTCGATCTTCACGGCGCGCACGCCCATGGCGATCAGCTGCGGCAGCAGCGCCAGCGTATTCAGGCTGGCCGGCTCCTCGATCGCGTAATACTCTTCGTCGTTGACTTCGAAACGTCCCTTGCACAGGGTCGGATAGCTGGCGTTTTCGCCCGGTGCGTAGCGGTCGATCAGCACGCCGTTCAGGCGCGATTCGAGGCCGTTCGGCGTTTCCAGCCAGCGCACGGATTTCGCCGGCGAGCACACGCCATGCGTGTTCGGCGCCTCGCCCGTCGCATACGACGACAGCGCGCAGCGTCCTTCGACCATCACGCACAGGCTGCCGAAGCCGAAGACCTCGATCTCGACTTCCGTCTTGGCGATCAATTGCTCGACCTGCGCCATCGACAGCACGCGCGGCAGCACGGCGCGGGCGATGCCGAAGTGTTCATGGTAAAAATTGATGGCTTCATAGTTGGTGGCCGAGCCCTGCACGGACAGGTGCAAACGCAGCTGCGGGTGGTGCTCGCTTGCATACGCCATCAGGCCGGGATCGGCCACGATCATGGCGTCGATGCCGGCCTGCGCGGCGCGGTCGATGGCGCTGCGCCACACGGCCCAGTTGTGCGGCTGCGGATAGGTGTTCAGCGCCAGCAGCACCTTGCGTCCATATTGATGGGCGTAGCGCACGCCCTCGGCGATGGCCTTCTCGTCGAAATTGAGGCCGGCGAAATTGCGCGCATTGGTGGCGTCGCGAAAACCCAGGTAGACGGTGTCGGCGCCATTGTCGATGGCCGCCTTCAGGGCAGGCAGGCTGCCGGCGGGGCAGACCAGTTCCAGCGGTCCGGCCACGCGGGTGGCGGTGGTTGATTCAAGCATCATGGTGTTCACAGTCCTGTATCGGCTCAGGGTGCAGACTATAGCCCCGCCCATACCGCCCAGTCCTTGACGCAGGTGAAGGAATGCATGCATGGCTGGCGCGCGTTCAACTTGCTTGACCTGGCTGTAAAATGCCCCACTTTTCTCCCTCACCGATTGCCTGCCATGCCCCGCAAACCGCTGCTGCTATTCCTGCTCACCCTATTCCTCACCGTGCTGCAAATACAGTGGGCATCGCCCGCCGACAGCTACGACGCCGGGGCGCTCTCCGTGCTCTCGCCCGAGGCGCTGGGCGTCTGGGCCGGCGTGCTGCTGCTGTTCCTGCAAGCCGTCTTCGCGCGCCGCGCCATGCCCGTGCTGCGCCAGGCCGCCATCTGCACAGGCCTGCTGGCCATCTACTGGCTGCTGGCGAACTACGTCACGTTCGACGCGCGCGTGGCCAGCTGGAGCACCTTCTCGGCACGGGAAATCTGGGCGCACGTGCTGCCCGCCTCCATCGTCAGCATCGCCGTCTGCGGCGCCATGTACTTTGGCCTGAGCTGCTTCATCCCGCGCCTGGGCCGCGTGAAAAAAAGCCGCTGACGCGCTTTCTTCACCTGCATCAAGGATTCGGCACGCAACTGCACGCACCCTTTGACGTCACTATATTTAGTGATTAATCTCCATAAAAACACCGTATGTTGTGTTTATTGGAGGTTTCATGACGACAAATGCAGTTTCCCCCACACGCGGCCAGGTCGACGTCGCCGCGTCCATCAATGAATACCTGGACCGGCGCGACTGGCGTGTCAACGCCAACGCCAACCAGGGTTACTCGCTGGGCGGCCTGATACTCAACGTGTCGGGCAAGGTCATCGCCAACTACTGGCTGGACCAGGTGTATCCGCCGGAAGTGGGCGCGGCGCACCGCGAAGCGGCGCTGCACATCCACGATCTCGACATGCTGGCCGGCTATTGCGCCGGCTGGTCGCTGCGCACCCTGCTGCACGAAGGCTTGAATGGCGTGCCGGGCAAGATCGAATCGGGCCCGCCGAAACACATGTCGAGCGCCATTGGCCAGATCGTCAATTTCCTCGGCACCCTGCAAAACGAGTGGGCCGGCGCGCAGGCGTTCAGTTCCTTCGACACCTATATGGCGCCCTACATCCGCAAGGACAGCCTGCGCTACGAAGACGTGCGCCAGTACATGCAGGAGCTGATCTTCAACCTCAACGTGCCATCGCGCTGGGGTACGCAGACGCCGTTCACCAACCTCACTTTCGACTGGGTCTGCCCGGACGATTTGCGCGAGCAGATTCCCGTCATTGCCGGCCAGGAGATGGACTTCAGCTATGGCGAGCTGCAGGCGGAGATGGACATGATCAACCGCGCCTATATCGAGATCATGATGGCGGGCGACGCCAAGGGCAGAGTCTTCACCTTCCCCATCCCCACCTATAACATCACCGAGGATTTCGACTGGCACAGCGACAACGCGGAACGCCTGTTCGAGATGACGGCCCGCTACGGCCTGCCCTACTTCCAGAACTTCATCAATTCGGAACTCAAGCCGAACATGATCCGCTCCATGTGCTGCCGCTTGCAGCTGGACTTGCGCGAGCTGCTCAAACGGGGCAATGGCCTGTTCGGTTCCGCCGAGCAGACGGGTTCCCTGGGCGTGGTGACGATCAACTGCGCGCGCCTGGGCCACTTGTGGCGCGGCGACGAGCCAGCGCTGATGGCCGACCTGGACCGCCTGCTGGAGCTGGGCAAGACCAGCCTGGAAATCAAGCGCCGCACCATCGAGGAACTGATGCAGCAAGGCCTGTTCCCGTACACGAAACGCTATCTGGGCACCTTGCGCAATCACTTTTCCACCCTGGGCGTGAACGGCATCAACGAGATGATCCGCAACTTCAGCGGCGACGCTTACGACATCACGGCGCCGGAAGGCCATGCGCTGGCCGTGCGCCTGCTCGACCACGTGCGCGCCCGCATGGTGCAGTTCCAGGAAGAGACGGGCCATATGTACAACCTGGAAGCGACACCGGCCGAAGGCACGACCTACCGCTTCGCCCGCGAAGACCGCAAGCGCTATCCCGCCATCCTGCAGGCAGGCACCGTCGACAATCCGTACTACACGAATTCGTCGCAGCTGCCCGTCGGCCATACGGACGACCCGTTCGAAGCGCTGGAATTGCAGGACGCGCTGCAGCGCAAGTACACGGGCGGCACGGTGCTGCACCTGTACATGACGGAAGCGCTGTCCGACGCGAACGCCTGCCGCGAGCTGGTGAAACGCGCGCTGAGCCGCTTTTCGCTGCCCTACATCACCGTCACGCCCACCTTTTCCATCTGCCCGCGCCACGGCTACCTGGCCGGCAAACATGAATTCTGTCCCACCTGCGACGCGGAACTGATCGCCCGCAAGCAGTCCGATCTCGCTCACCCACTCAAGGAAACACCATGAACGCACGTCCCGACTTCACCCCCGCCATCACCCTGCTCGATACGGAACGCCAGCGCTGCGAAATCTGGACGCGCGTGATGGGCTACCACCGCCCCGTCGCCTCGTTCAACATCGGCAAGCAGGGCGAATTCCACGAGCGCCAGTATTTTACGGAAGCGAGCGCCCGGGTTGGCCAGCCCGCATGCCATGGCGGCTGAACTGAAAGTGGGCGGCCTGACGCCCTTTTCCGCCACCGACTACCCGGGCAAGCTGGCGGCCGTGGTGTTCGTGCAGGGCTGCCCCTGGCGCTGCGGCTATTGCCACAACCCGCACTTGCAGGCGCGCACGCCGGAAAGCGCCATGCCCTGGCAGGACGTACTGACCTGGCTGCGCCGCCGCGTGGGCCTGGTTGACGCCGTCGTCTTCAGCGGCGGCGAAGCATGCATGGATCCTGCGCTGGCGCGCGCCATGCAGGACGTCAGGGCACTGGGTTTCGGCATCGGCCTGCACACGGCCTGCATCTATCCGCAGCGCCTGCGGGAAGTGCTGCCCCTGGCCGACTGGGTCGGCTTCGACATCAAGGCGCCGTTCGCCGACTATCGTCATGTGACCCGCGTGGCCGGCAGCGGCGACCCGGCGCGCGCCTGCCTCGATGCCATCCTTGCCAGCGGCGTGGCCTACGAATGCCGCACCACCACCCACCCCGACCTGCTGCCGGACGAGCAGTTGCTGGCCCTGGCTGCCACCCTGGCCGCGAAAGGCGTCGACAACTACGTGCTGCAGCAGTTCCGCGCCGAAGGCTGCGCGGACGCGGCGCTGTCCGGCCGCCCCCTGCACGGCTATCCGGCGGCGACGACTTTGGCGCAAATCGGCGCCATGTTTCCGCGATTTACATTCCGTAATCATGGCAGTTGATCCTGCGGCCCAAAAATTGCTGAAAGCTTCACAAAATTCCCCGATCTGCAACGCTGAAATGTCTTGCGTACTGTAATGTATCAACTGTGCCGCGCGACATGCGCAGCCCATCAGATTCCTCACTCCGCATTACAGATAAGCGTCATCCATGAACGATTTCACCGCAGTCAGACCAGGCATCCCTTCCACCCACGCCGACATCCTGTACGGCCCGCCGCGACCGGATCTGCAGCGCGAGGAAGTGCTGGCCGACCTGCTGGAAGCGACGGCCCGCCGCTGCCCGCAACAAATCGCCCTGATCGACGGCGCGCGCCGCATCACGTATGCGCAACTCGATGCGCAAGCCAGCTTGGCCGCGTCGCGCCTGGTGGCGGCCGGCGTCAAGCCCGGCGACATCGTGGGCCTGTGGCTGCCGCGCGGCGCCCATCTGCTGCTGATGCAGGCAGCCATCGCCAAGGCGGGCGCCGCCTGGCTGCCTGTCGATGAAGACACGCCCGTCGAGCGCCTGCAAGTGTGCCTCGATGATGCCAATGGCTTTGGTGTCGTCAGCTGCGCGCAGTTCGCGCCGCGCCTAGAAGAAGCAGGACTTGGCCGTCCCGTGTGGACGGCGGAAAGCCTGCTGGCCCCCGCCGCACCGGGCGAACTGCTGCCCGCGCGCGGCACCGTGCTGCCCGAACATCCGGCCTACGTGATCTACACGTCCGGCTCCACGGGCAAGCCCAAGGGCATATTGATCAACCAGCGCAGCATCTGCCACTTCCTGCGCAGCGAAAACGCCGTGCTGGAAGTGACGCAAGCCGACACCGTCTACCAGGGCTTTTCCGTCGCCTTCGACATGTCGTTCGAGGAAATCTGGATCGCCTACCTGGTAGGCGCCACCCTGTGGCTGGGACCCAAGGAGATTTCGGGCGACCCGGAAGCCTTGCCGCGCGCGCTGGCCGACAATCAAGTCACGGTGCTGCACGCCGTGCCGACCTTGCTGGCCCTGTTTGCCGAGGAAGTGCCGAGCCTGCGCCTGATCAACCTGGGCGGCGAGATGTGCCCGGAATCGCTGGTCGAGCGCTGGTCGCGCCCGGGCCGCGCCATGTTCAACACCTATGGTCCCACGGAGGCGACCGTCTCGTGCAGCCTGGCGCGCCTGCGGCCCGGCGAACCGGTGACCATCGGCACGCCGCTGCCCAACTACGGCTTGCTGGTGCTGCAGGTGGCAGAACCGGGAGAAAACCGTCCCTTGACTTTGCTGGCGCGCGGCGAAACGGGCGAGCTGTGCATCATCGGCCCCGGCCTGGCAGAGGGCTACCTGGGCCGGCCCGACCTGACGGTGGAAAAATTCCTGCCCAATCCCTGGAGCACGGGCCCCGACGACGCGCGCCTGTACCGCACGGGCGACCTGGCCCGCATCGATGCCGACGGCCAGGTCCTGTGCCTGGGCCGCGCCGACGACCAGGTGAAAATCCGCGGCTTCCGCGTGGAACTGGGCGAGATCGAAGCCGTGCTGGCGCAGCAACCGGGCGTGGGCACGGTGGCCGTCTTGCTGCGCAAGGATGACGGCATCGACCAACTGGTGGCCTACATCGTCGGCAGCGACGATATGCAGGCCGACGCCCTGGCCGCGAAAACCCTGCGCGCGGCCTTGAACCTGCACTTGCCGCCGTATATGGTGCCCGGCCGTTTTGAATTGCTGCCGCTGATGCCGCGCCTGACCTCGGGCAAGATCGACCGGAAGGCGTTGAAGGCCATGCCCCTGTCCGCGCCGCCGGGCGAAGCGGGAGAGTCAGACGTGCCGGAAACGCCGGCCGAAGCGGCCCTGTTCGCGGCGCTGGCCAAACTGTTCCCGGGCCAGGCGATTTTGCGCCAGCTGGACTTTTTCAGCGACCTCGGTGGCCACTCCTTCCTGGCCGCGCGCCTGGCGTCCGCCCTGCGCGCCGACCCGGCCTACGCCCACATGACGGTGCGCGATATTTACCAGAACCGGCAGATCGGCAAGATCGCCGCCGTGCTCAATGAGGCGCCCGCGCTGGCCACGCCGGAAGCGCAATGGACGCCGCCGTCGCCCCTGAAGCGCTGGACCTGCGGCGCGGCGCAGGCGGCGGCCGTGCCGGGTCTCGTCACCCTGCGCATGGCGCAGTGGATGGCGCCCTTCTTCACCTACCACTTCTTCACGGGCGACACGGGCGACACCGTGCCGCGCGCCATCGCCGCCTCGATCGCCGTGTTCCTGCTGGCGACCCTGGCCGAATTTGCCATTGCGATCGGCGGCAAGTGGCTGATCGCCGGACGCTTGAAACCGGGCAGCTATCCGCTGTGGGGTGTCACCTACTACCGCTGGTGGCTGGCCGACCGCCTGGTCGAATCGGCGCCCGCCTACCTGCTCAGCGGCTCGTCCCTGAACAGCTGGTGGCTGCGTGCGCTCGGCGCCAAAGTGGGCAAGGAAGTCGTCATCGGCTCGATGACCCTGCGCGCGCCCGACCTGCTGTCCATCGGCGACAACGTCAGCGTGGGCAATGCCGTCAACTTTGAAAACGCCCGGGTCGAGCGGGGTCGTTTGCTGCTGGGCCGGATCGACATCGGCGGCGATGCCTGCATCAGCTCTTATGCGATTTTGGAGGGCAATACCACGGTGGGCGCGTTTGGTCACCTGGAAGGCCAGTCCGCGCTGGCCGATGGCGCCGCGGTACCGGCCGGGCGCGTGTACACGGGGTCGCCCGCGCGCGACATTGGCGCGTTCGACCCTGCCAGCCACCCGCCGCGCCCCGCCGTCTCGCGCCTGCGCCTGACAAGCGAAACCGTGTTCTTCTGCTTCGGCATGGTCTTGATCGCCGTGCTGTTCTTCATGCCCGTCTTCCCCAGCTTCGTGCTGATCGACTGGTTCGACGAGCGCGAAATGATGCCGTGGCTGCAGGGCCGCGACGTGACGACCCAGCTGGCCCGCTACTTCCTGCTGGCCTTCCCCGCCAGCGCCGTGCTGATCGTGCTCACCGCCCTGCTGTCGGCCGCCATCCGCTGGGGCGCGCTGCCCCGCTTGAAACCGGGCAGCTCGCCCGTGCACAGCAATATCTATTGCGCCAAGTGGCTGGTCAGCCATATCCAGGAATCGAGCCTAAACGTCCTGCACGGCATCTACGCCACCGTGTACGCGCCGTACTGGTACCGCCTGCTGGGCGCCAAGGTGGGCAAGGGCGCCGAAATTTCCACGGCCCTGGGCGTGGTGCCAGACATGCTGACCCTGGGCGACGACACTTTCATCGCCGACGCCGTCATGCTGGGCGACGAGCAGATCGACGGCGGCTGGATGACCATGCGCCCCACCGTCGTCTCGCACCGCAGCTTCGTCGGCAACGGCAGCTATATCCCGGACGGCACCGTGCTGCCCGAACACGTGCTGATCGGCGTGCACACGCATGCGCCGCGCAATGAACAGATGCACAGCGGCGATACCTGGCTCGGCTCCCCGCCCATGCATTTGCCCGCACGCGAACAGGTCAGCGGCTTTGCCGAACACCTGACGTTCAAGCCATCGCTGTTGCGCCGCCTGGGCCGCAGCCTGATTGAAGCGTTCCGCATCGTCGCGCCGCACGCCGTGGTGATCGCCGTCGGCTACACCCTCGTGCTGGACGTGATGCCGATCGCGGGCGCGGGACGCTGGGGCGAAGTGGTGAGCGACCTGGCGATTGCCGGCCTGGCCTACGGCATCGGCAATTTCCTGGTGGTCGTGCTGTTCAAGTGGCTGCTGCTGGGACGCTACCGCAAGCATGCGGCGCCCATGTGGACGCCGTTCGTGTGGATTTCGGAAGGCGTGACCAATCTGTATGAAGGCATCGCCGTGCCCAACTTCATGCGCTACCTGCGCGGCACGCCGTGGCTGCCGCTGGCCTTCCGGCTGTTCGGCTGCAAGATCGGCCGCGGCGTCTACATGGACACGACGGACATCACGGAATTCGACTGCGTGCACATCGGCGACTACAGCGAACTGAACGCCCTCACCTGCCCGCAAACGCATTTGTTCGAAGACCGCGTGATGAAGATCGACCGCGTGGACATCGGCCAGCGCGTCTACATGGGCCCGCGCAGCTCCGTGCTGTACAGCGCCAAGGTGGGCGACAATGCGCGCCTGGGACCATTGACCCTCGTGATGAAGGGCGAGCACATCCCCGCCGGCAGCAACTGGGCGGGCTGCCCGGCCGCGCCTTTGCGCAACTGATCGTAGCTGATGGACTCTACGGTGCTCTTGTCAGGAGACGGCGTGCTGGTGATCGGCATCGCCGCCGTCCTGCCGCGCGCCGAAGCGCGCCTGTGCATCCGCGCCGCCGTGCGCGAGGCGGCGGCGCAGTGGTTGAAGTTAAATATCGAAGCGATTTCGGTGGCGTCAACGCCGGGCGCCCCTCCCCGCTTGCTGCTGGCCGGACGGGCGGCCAGCCTGTCGTTCAGCCATGACGAGGGACTCTCGCTGGCCGCCATCGGCCTGCATGGTCCTGTCGGCATCGACGTGATGCGCGTGCAGGACATTGCCGACTGGTTCCATCTGGCGCGCGATTATCTGGGGCCGCAGGTGGCCGAGGAACTGGCCGCCTGCCCCGATGCGCAGCGCCCATTGGCGCTGGCGCAGGCGTGGACGGCGCGCGAGGCGGCGCTCAAGTGGGCAGGTTTACAATTGATTGAGTGGGATGGGGCAGTATTGAGTTGTCATTTGCAAGCAGTGGGGACACCGCAAAATTTCGTGGCCATGTTGGCGACAATCCGGGGGCAGGCCCGGCGGGGGAATACGGTCTGATAGACCGTATTCCGATTCCGAAGGAACTGACCCCAGCTTTACGCTGTTGGGTTGAATCCCTATCAATCCTCTTTACCGTCATCAGCTCCGCCGATCTGGACGAAAATCAGTTTTACGATAATACTGACGAGCAGTCCCAGCACCCCGATCAATTCCAGCATGGCCTTTCCTTTGCAGTGATAGCAGACCAGGCCACTGTAGCGCGAACGGCGGGGCCGGGCCAATATCAAATCAGGCAGTCTCCGATCTCGAAAAGGCATACGATTGATTTCCATCAGACAGTTCCGCTACTTTGTCGAAGTCGTCGATGCGGGCAGCTACTCGCGCGCGGCGGAAAAGTTGTACATCGCGCAGTCGGCCCTGAGCCGGCAAATCAAGGAGCTCGAGGGCGAGGTACAAGCCCTGCTGCTCACGCGCGACGCACGCCATATCGAGCGCACGCCCGCAGGACAGGTCTTTTATGAGCGGGCCAGGCGCATCCTCGACGACATCGACGAAACCGTGCGCCAGACGCGCCACGTGGGACAAGGCGCGCAAGGCATCATCCGCCTGCTGCATTCAAGCTCCGTCACCCTCACGCCCGCCATCGGCGCCGTGCTGAACCGCCTGCTGGCGCAGTTCCCCGGCGTTTCTCTCGATGTGTCGAAGGGATCGTCGGAAAACCAGGCTGCCGACATCGAGGAAGGCCGCGCCGACCTGGGCCTCGTGCGCCTGCCCACCTTGCGCAAGCACGCCAACATCGTCGTGCGCGAACTGTTTGCGGAAAAGCTGGTGGTGGCCGTCTCGGCGGCGTCGTCGCTGGCCGCACTGGAACGCACGACGATTGCCGCCCTGCGCGACGAAGCGTTCGTCTCGATCCCGCACAAGGACCGCGGAGGCCTCAGCTACCTGGTGGCGGGCCTGTGCCTGGCGCAGGGTTTCTTTCCGAAGGCGGCGCGCGCCCTGTCGCGCAAGACGTCGCAGCTGAACCTGATCGAGGCCAACATGGGCATCGCCATCGTCCCCGACAGCATGCGCCTGGTGGCGCCGCCCGGCGTGCGTTTCATCGCGCTGCCGGACGAGGAATCGCACTCCGCCGTCGGCCTGATCTCGCCGCGCGCGGCCAGCGGCATGGTGGCCGCGTTTACGGAAGCGTTCGTGCGCGAGATGAATACACTCTAGCCTTCCGCATACAGCGCCGCATCGACGTCGCGCACGGCCGCCATCAGCAAGGCCAGCTTCATGACATCGAGCTGGCCATCCGTGCGCACGCGCGAACACAGGTCGATGCCGTAGGGGCGCACCTGGCGCAGCGCTTCCATCACATTGGTGTCGTCCAGCCCACCGGCCAGGAAAACGGGACGGGGGCTGGCGCGCACGAAACGCGCGCTGACGGACCAGTCGTGCGTGCGGCCCGTGCCGCCCAGTTCCGGCACCACCGCGCCGGGACGCCCCGAGTCGAGCAGGAAAGCATGGACGTGGGGCGCGTAGGCGGGAATCAGGTCCAGCGCCTCCGGCCCCTCCACGTGGATCACCTGCACGCGCCGCACGTGCGGCAGCAAGCGCGCCAGTTCCTCGACCTCGCCCGGGTCGATATGGCCGACGATCTGCACGGTCGATGGCTGCGTGGCGCGCACGTGTTCGGCGATGGCTTGCGCCGTCGTCTCGGACGTCAGCAGGAACGTGGCCACGGGCGGCGGCGTCCAGGCGGCGATCTGTGCGATGCGCGCGTCTGGAATCGGGCCGGGGCCGGACGGCATGGCCGCCACCAGGCCCAGCGCGTCGGCGCCGGCGGCAATGGCCAGTTGCGCTTCGTCGATGGAAGCGATGCAGCAGATCTTGATGCGGGTTCTCATGGCCTTGCGTGCTCAGTCGGGATGATCAACATTACAACACAGGGCGGCACGCGCGCCAAGACACGCGGTCAAGGCCGCGCACGATTGTGTGCCAGAATGGGGGCCGATCCTGTGGCGCCTGATCGCCAGCCCGCGCTGATTGACATGCGCCAGGTGCCGGACGATACTTGATTTATCCGGAATCGCCATTGGAAGCCGTACATGCGTATCGTCGACTTTGAAGTCCGCAAGGAGTGTCCGCCGCAGTTGTGCGACTGCGAGCGCGAGCGCCTGCTCGGCGATGCGCAGGCGGACCTGTCCATCCTGCGCCTGAACCTGACGGAAGAAAAGCGCCTGCTGGCGCACATCGAGGACATCGCCACCTATGCCCAACTGCAAAAGCTGCAACTGCTGTTGCAGAAAAACCTGGGCGTGGAATTGCAGATTACGCCGGGCAGCGGCGAAGTGCGCACCGTGCGCGGCTTCCAGATCCGCCTGCTGGAGCGGCCCGGCCTGTGCCGCAAGACGCGCGCCGCCATTCCGGCCGCCGTGCGGCGCTGCCTGGCCGCGCACCCCGAGATCGCGTTTGCGATCTTGAATGAAAACGATTTGCTGGGCGGGGTGTGAGCCGACACCATTGTTGGCGTATGCACGAATGTCGGATTACGCTCCGCTAATCGGCCTACGCCGTCACGCAGGCGCGGATGGGGATGACCTTGCCCTTCGCTTCGCGCGCCCGTAACTGGCCGCAGCCGCCCTCCACATCCTGCCCGGCCGAATCGCGCAATTTGGTCAGCACGCCGCGCGCGTGCAGGGCGGCGGCAATGGCGCGCGCCTTTTCCCAGCTGGGGCGCTTGAACGGCAAGTCGGCTATGGTGTTATACGGGATCATGTTGAGCACCGCATATTTTCCCTGCAAGAGCGCGACGATGCCATCCATCTCGTCGTCGCCATCGTTGACGCCTTCCATCAGGGTCCACTGGTACTGCACCGGGTAGCCGGTCAGGCGCGCATACGTTTCGCCGAACGCCACCAGTTCGCGCGGCGACAGCCTGGGCGCGCGCGGCAGCAGCTGTTCGCGCAGCGCCGGCTTGGTCGTGTGCAGCGACAGGGCCAGCGCCGGCTTGACCCTGCCTTGCGGCAGGCGCTCGAAGGCGCGCGGGTCGCCCACCGTGGAGAACACGAGGTTCTTGTGGCCGATATTGCCCTCGGTGCCCAGCAGCTCGATCGCTTCCATCACATTGTTCAGGTTATGCGCCGGCTCGCCCATGCCCATGAAGACGACTTTTTTTACGGGGCGCAGGGTGCGCGCCAGTACCACCTGGGCGACAATTTCTCCGCTGCTCACTTGCCGGATCAAGCCGTCGCGGCCCGTCATGCAGAACTGGCAGCCCACGGCGCAACCAACCTGGCTCGATACGCACAAGCCATCGCGCGGCAGCAGCACGCTTTCCACCGTCTGGCCATCGTGCAACCCCACCAGCAGGCGCGCGGAACCGTCGGCGCCCGGATGGGTGCTGAGCAGCTTCAGCATGCCCTGCAATTCGAGATCGAGCGCGGGCAAGGCCTCGCGCACGGGCAGCGGCAAAAAATCCTCGGCGCGGCGCCGGCCCTGGTCGTGCGGCTGCCCCTGTATCCAGTCGCGCAGCACGCGCTGTTCGTGCAGAGGCTTGGCGCCCAGGGCGCGCAGGCGCTGGCGGATGGTATCGATTTGCATGGCGTCTGAATAAAAAAACGGCGCGCAGGAATGAAACCGGCGCGCCGTGTTACGGGTAAAAGCTTTAGACCTTCTTGACGAATTCCGTTTTCAGGCTCATGGAACCGAAACCGTCGATCTTGCAGTCGATATCGTGGTCGCTGTCGACCAGGCGGATGTTCTTGACCTTGGTGCCCATCTTGACGACACCGCCGCCGCCCTTCAATTTCAAGTCCTTGATGACGCTGACCGTGTCGCCGTCCTGCAGGATGTTGCCGGCCGAATCGCGGTACACCTTGGCGCCCTCTTCCACCGCTTCGCCGGCCGTGGCCGACCATTCATGCGCGCATTCAGGGCAGATCAACTGGCTGCCGTCTTCGTACGTGAATTCGGATTTGCATTGCGGGCATGGTGGTAATGTGCTCATTTTCTTCTCTGTCTGGTGAACAGCGCGTGCTGTAAAAGCCGACATTATACTGCCTACGCCCCGCATCAGCGGGCTTGTTTCACCATCATTGTCAAGGCCGGCGAATAATCTCGATGGTGCTGTGGACGATTTCCTCGTGAATGCCGATGCGCGCACGCAGCTCGGCGGCCGTCAATGCGGCATCGCGGCTGACGACGGACAAGGCGCACGAATACAGCTGCTTGCCGACTCGCCACACGTGCAGGTCGACGATGCGCGGCGTATCGCCGGCGCTTTCCACTTCCACGGCCTCGCGGATTTCATCCACCACGGGATGGTCCATCTCGCGGTCCAGCAAGACCTTGCCCGTCTCCTGCATCAGCTTTTTCGCCCACAGGGCCACCAGCACGGCGCCCGCGATACCCATCACGGGATCGAGCCATTGCCAGCCGTAAGCCCAAGCGCCGCCCAGCGCGACGATGGCCAGCACGGACGTGGCGGCGTCCGCCAACACGTGGATGTACGCGGCCTTCATGTTCAGGTCTTCGCCATGGCCATGGTGGCCATGGTGGCCGTGATGATCGTGATGACCGTGATGACCGTGATGATCGTGCCCATGTCCATGGTGGTGGTCATGGTGCCCGCCGAGGATCAGCGCGCACACGAGGTTGACCAACAGGCCGAAGGCCGCCACCGCCATCGCCTGCGGATAGTGGATGGGTTGCGGCGAGAACAGGCGCTCGAGCGAGGCCACGACCATCAGCACGGCCACGCCCAGCAGCAGGATGGCGCTCGTGTAGCCGGCCAGCACTTCGATCTTCCACGTGCCGAAGGCAAAGCGGGGGTCGCGCGCATAGCGGCGCGCGGCCGCATACGCAAACGCGGCCAGGCCGATGGCCAACGCGTGCGAACTCATATGCCAGCCATCGGCCAGCAGGGCCATGGAGTTGTACCACCAGCCGGCGACGATTTCCAGCACCATGGTGGCCAGCGTGATCCACATGACGGTGCGCGCGCGGCGTTCGGCCTTGCCATTGCTGCTGTCAAAAACGTGTTCGTGCTGCCAGGCGGAGAGGTCTTCGCCGGGGGATTGCGTTTTCATGACGTTCTCCTTATTTGAGGTAGGTGCGCAGGATGCCCGCGATGTCGTCGGCGCCCCTGGCCCGCTCGTCGCCGGAGATATCGGGACTGGCCACGTGCTCTCGCAAGTGTTCTTCGATGACTTCGGCCATCAGGCCATTGACGGCGCCGCGCACGGCGGCGATCAGCTGCAGCACTTCGCCGCAGTCGCGCCCCTCTTCCAGGCTCCGCTCCAGGCCTTCCACCTGCCCCCGAATACGCTTCACGCGATTGAGCAGCTTCGTCTTGTTGTGCGCCGTGTGTCCCATGATTCCACCCTGATAAATACTATAGGGGGGTATGCTATCAGAAAGCACCACGCTACATCGACAAGGCATGCCCGCCTCAAGGAGCAGGCGCGATCTTTTGCAGCTTGCTGGCCAGCGAGGCATCGGACAATTCGCCCAGGTGCGTATCGACCAGGCGCCCACGCGCGTCATAAAACAGGGTAGTGGGCAGGGCCGAGGAACCGGCCGCCTTGCCCAGCGCCGCCTCGCTGTCGAGCACCACATTGCGCAGGGTCACGCCGCTCCTGTCCAGGAAAGCGCCAGCCGCCGCCGCATCCTCGCGCTGGTTCGCATACACGAAGACGATATCGGCGCGCGCCTGCTGCGCGGCGGCCAGCACGGGCATCTCGCGCCGGCATGGCGGACACCAGCTGGCCCACAGGTTCACCACCAGCGGCTTGCCGCCGGCCAGCGCGGCCAGGGCCGTTGGCGCACCGTCGAGCGCATGCAGGGCCACGGCCGGCAAGGCTGTCGGCTTGTCGTAGGCCAGCGAGATCCCAGCGCTCAACATGCCCCAGGCCAGCGCGCCGGCCGCCACGCTGATGGCCAGCGGACGGCGCATGGCCGCCATGGCGGTACGCCGGCAGCGCCACGCGGCGATGGCCAGCGCGGCCGCGATGCCGGCCGGTGCGAGGAAGCCGCCATCGCGGATATTGATGATGGACCAGGGCGCCGCCAGGTACTGCTCGTGCCAGCGCAAGACGAATGCCAGCCGCGCCGCCAGCAGGCCGGCGATCAGCATGTCGGAAACGAGGGGGCCGGCGTCCGGCAACTGGCAGGATCTGCGCAGCCACCACGCCACACCGTAGGCGACGCACAGGGAAACGAACAGCAGGACGAGGCCCGTGGGCAGGGCCAGGGGACCGATTTGCAGGGACAGCATGGGCGCTTTCAGGATCGTCGAGGGACGGCCATTGTGGCCCATGCGGATTAAGCGGGCGTTAAACGGCGCGAAAGTCAGGCTGCCAGCGCTTCCAGTCCAATGCATGAACAGGCGCTGTTGCGGATTGATCGACAGCGAGACATCGTCGGCTGCGCAGGTGAACTTCCATGTAACTGTCAGATCAGATCACGATTACTACATTTTATATTCATCAACTTCGCCTTTTCGAGATCGCAGGCGTTCCCATAAAGACAGGCTCCGAACGAACATATGAGGTCCAGACATCCTCTCCCATCGCCTCAGTAAGCAACATGATTGAGTTGGTCGAGCGCGCCATTAATTGTTGCACTTGCAGTACAAGCTCAGCTCTGGGAACGCGGATACAAACATGCGTCAGCTGAGAATCGGGATCCATTTGTCGGATGTAAACGTGGCCTTCATAAGCTTCGACCTCCATTGCCCAACCCTCGTCAATATCGTAATCCACTTCTCCAGACTCAACTGACAGCAAGGCTTTTAAGAACCACGATACCTCCGAATAAGTATCATACCAAGGAAAAGAAACAAGCACATCTTCTTCACTATTCCACATCCACAATCGCACCCAGAAGTAATGGCGGATGGAGTTGAATGGCAATCCATGATGGTTAGCCAATTCCACTACCTGTTTGTAGTAAGCAAATAACTCGCCCTCTCGTCCATCAAGCTCAGCCGTACGGACCATTGATGGTTTAGACCTTTGAAATGAAGGTAGCTTAAGCCGCTGTGTCAATTTTGACAAATCAAGGCCGGCGTGCCTGTCTGGACCAAAATAGAATTCTTCTTTCAAGAGAAAGCAAAGCTCTGCATTCAGCATTGAGACAGGTTTAGCGTCAGAAAACCATGGCTTCATATTGTTTTATTAAAGTTAATTTCAAGGGTTTTGCGGGAATGTCCGGTATTGACAGGTGGCGGGCATATCAGAAATCTACCCCATCTGACAGCTTGTCCCAAATCAAGTCTCAGCTACTACACCTAGGCCAAGCAGCGCCTCCTTGCGCACGAAATGCATGGCTTGCGGCTGGTCCACCAGCACGCACTGCTTGCCCGTGCGCTTGCAGTGGTCGTGCACGCGCCAATAGGCGTCGTGACTGACGCAGCCCGTCTGGCAAATCACCAGGTCGGCCGCCACCAGGCCCGCTTCCAGGGCGGCCACGTCATCGGCGCCGTCATCGCCGCCCGCATGGTGCAGGAAGCGCCCGCCCGCCCGCTCGATGGCCTGCTGCGCCACGTTGGCGCCGGCGGCCTGCTGGCCCGCATTCGGGTCCAGATAGCTGCCCACATACAGCACGGCTTTTTCGCGCACATCGGCCTGCATGGCTGGCGCGGGCAGCCACTGCAGGCGCAGCAACTCGCGCATCAGGTCCTGCACGCGCTCGCTGAGCCACTCGACCTTGCGCGCCAGCCTGGCACGCGTCGGCAAGCCCGGCACGCTGGCCGCCAGTTCGGCCAGCTCGTCGCGCGCCAGCGCCAGCTGCGTATCGCGGATCACCACCTGCGCCCGCGCGCGCATCAATTCCGACTCCAGCTGCGCGATGCGGGCCGCCTGTACAGCCAGCTGCGCACTGCAACGCACCTGCGCGCGGCCATACTCTCCCATCAGCACGCGATGCTCGCGCGCGATGCTCTCCTCGATACCATACAAACTGTCCATTGTGCCCTCCTCCACTGCCCGCAGCGCGCTGGCGCCCGCCCATCGTTCACGACCTTGCCCTCATTATAAATGAGAATCATTTCTATTGTGCTTGAGCCGCGCTGCTGGCATGGGTATAGCCAGCGAGATACCCATCCTTGCATATATGCATTTCAATCGAATCGCGCTTGTTAAATAATTATTTCTAGGGTGTAATCTTACAAATAAATCATCGCGTCCACTGCAAATCCGTACCATCCGCCACACGGAGCGCCAGGCAATGTCCGATACCACCCACGCAAGCGCAGCATCCTCCTCATCCAGTTCGCCGGCGCCGGCGGGCGGCTTTTCGCAGGCCACGCGCCTGCTGAAGCTGAGCACGCCGCTGGGCCAGGATGTGCTGCTGGCGGAATGCGTGCGCGGCGAGGAAGGCCTGGGACTGGGCTATGTCTTCCACATCGCCGCCCTGTCGCTCGACGCGGCCATTCCCCTCAAGTCGCTGATCGGCCAGCCCATCCTGCTGGAATTGCGCACGGCCGCCGGCGCCGAGAACTGGCGCCCTTTCCACGGCCATGTCACCGCGGCCGAGCTGGCGGGCGCGAACGGCGGCTTTGCCCGCTACAACCTGACCATGCAGCCGTGGACAGCCTTTCTGGCGCACGGCCGCGACAGCCGCGTCTTCCAGGACCTGGCGGTACCGGACATCCTCGAAGTCGTCTTTGCCCGCTACCAGAGCCAGGGCATGCTGGCGCCAGCCTGGCGCTTCGACCTGCTCGACCGTGCGGCCTATCCGAAACGCAGCATCTGCAGCCAGTACCAGGAAAGCGACTGGGCCTTTGCCGAGCGGCTGATGAGCGAGGAAGGCCTGTTTTATTATGCCGAACACACGGGCGACGCGGGCAGCGCCAGCCTGGGTAGCCATACCCTCGTCATCGCCGACCACAACGGCAGCTTCAAGCCCAACGCCCAGACCAGCATCGCCTACAGCCAACCCGGCGCCGTCATGCCGCAAGACACGATGGACCGCTGGCGCATGCAGCTGCGCCAGCAAACCAACGGCATCGAACTGTCCAGCTGGGATTACCGCGCGCTGGGCGGACGGCCCATCAGCGCCACTGGCGCCCATGACGGAACGATGGCGCTGGTCAGCCGCGACGCGCCCGGCGCCTATGCCTACCCGTCGCGCGAGCACGGACAACGGCTGGCCGAGCGCCAGTTGCAGGCGCTGACGGCGGCCAGGGAAGTGTTTACCGGCGCCGGCACCGTACGCACCCTGGCGCCCGGCACCACGTTTACCCTGAGCGGCCAGGCGCAAACGGATGCGGCGGGCGGCGGCGACGCTGCAAGCTTCCTCGTCACCCGCACGGTACACCTGATGCATAACAACCTCGATGCGGAACTGGGCGGCGGCCTGCTGCAGCGCTTCGGCCGGGGCTTGCTCGACGCGCTGATCGGCGAAGAGGCGGCCGGCAGCCTGCACGCCGTCGGCGACGCCATCAGCGAACGCCCGCCCTACCGCAACCGCATCGACGCCATCCGCAGCAAGATCCCCTACCGCAGCACCAATGCCAACGGCCACGGCCAGCTGCTGCATCCGCGCCCCGTCATCATGGGCCAGCAGACGGCCATCGTCGTCGGCCCGGCCGGCGCCCAGCTGCATACGGACCGCGATCACCGCATCAAAGTGCAATTCCACTGGCAGCGCGGGGCGCAAAGCCATAGCCGGCTGGCGCATCCAGCCGCCGACGGCCACACGGGCGCGCCCGGCGACGACAGCGCCGGCACCTGGGTCAGGGTGGCCACGCCGCTGGCGCCCGTCGCCGGCGCCAACTGGGGCAGCAACGCCCTGCCCCGCGTGGGCCAGGAAGTGCTCGTCGATTTCCTGGAAGGCAATATCGACCGCCCCGTCGTCATCGGCACGCTGTACAACGGCCGCGGCCAGGCCGACGCGCAAAACAACCAGGTCAGCCAGGGTACGGGCGCGGCGACGGGCAACGCGCCGGCCTGGTTTCCCGGCCAGGCCGGCGCCCATGCCCATCCTGCGGCCTTGTCGGGCATCAAGACACAGGCATTGCCAACGAGCCAGGGCGGCGGCGGCGCCTACAGCCAGCTGGTATTCGACGACAGCCCGGGCCAGGGCCGCGTGGCTTTGCAGCGCCACGCCGGCCCCCATCAGGGCACGGCCGAACTGAACCTGGGCCATTTGCGCCACCAGAGCGACAACCAGCGGCTGGCGCCTGCCGGCTTCGGCGCCGAGCTGAAAACGGAACACAGCGCCGCCCTGCGCGCGGGAGCGGGCATGCTGCTGTCGGCCCATGGCCGCGACGCCAGCGGCAGCCACCTGGATGCGAAGGAAGCGCTGGAACAGCTCACGCACAGCTTGCAACTGCAGACCTCGCTGGCTGAGCAGGCACAAAAACATTTCGCGCTCGAGATGGCCAGCCCGGATACCGCCGGGACAGCCGCCCCGACGCCCCCGGCCACGCCGGACCAGCCGGAGACGCCTTCGCCAGCCGCCCAGCTCCCCGCCCTCGCCCAGATGCAGCACAGCATCGAGGTCTTGGGCGCGACGGCCGAGGGCGCCGCCGCTGCGGGCCAGGGCCAGCAGGCGGCGGGCGGCGACGGCCAGGCCAGCGCGTATGGCGACCCGCTGCTGCAATTATCCAGCCCGTCCGGCATCGCCGCCACCACGCCAGCCAGCGCCGTCCTCGTCGCGGGCGGCAATGGCAGTCTGGCGGCGGGCGCCGATCTCAACTTTGCCGCGCAGGGCAACAGCCTGTACGCGCTGGGCAAGGGCATCAGCCTGTTCACCTACGGCAAGGCCAACAGCAAGGACAAGCCCAACCAGGAAACGGGCATCCGCCTGCATGCGGCCAGCGGCAAGGTCAGCAGCCAAAGCCAGTCCGATGCGACACGGCTGACGGCCGACAAGGCCGTTACCGTCAGCAGCACTGCCAAGAGCGTCACGGCGGCGGCCAAGCAGCACATCCTGATGACGGCCCAGGGCGCATACATCCGCCTCGAAGGCGGCAACATCATGCTGCATGGACCGGGCAAGATCGATTTCAACGCCAGCATGAAGGAATTGACGGGGCCGGCGAGCAGCCAGCCCACCTTGCCTGCACTGCCGAATGCGGCCGACCTGGGCCGGGCAGTCGAACTGAACCTGCATTATGGCGATCTCGAACCTGTCATTAACTCCCCCTACAAAATCACGTTCGCCAACGGCACGTCGCTGAGTGGATTACTTAACGACAAGGGCCATGCCCGCCTCGAAAACATTCCTCCCGGCGCGTATCACATTGAATATGGCGAGGACCAGCGCGACTGGGTGGCGCCGCCATTGGTAGCGGAGCCCCGTCTACAGCAAGCGAGGCAGCAGTTGAAACAGGCATCCGCATTGCTGGAGGCAGCCCGAAAAAACAGTAAGCCGGAGCCCAAGCCATGAGCCAGAATTTTGTCGATGAGATCGTGGAGTTTTTCAAGGACCTGATCCTGGGCGACTTCGAGGATGACCAGGGCAAGGCCGCCATGATCGTTGGCGGTGCCATTTCCCTGATCCCCGTGGTTGACCAGGTGATGGACGTGCGCGATGTCTCGGGCATGATCTACCGCGTCGGCAGGAAAGGCGTGTCGCGCGCGACCCGCGATGACTGGGTCGACATGGCGCTGGCGGCGTTCGGCTGCATTCCGGAAGTCGGCAGCCTGTTCAAGACCATCATCAAGCCTTTGCGCAAGTACCGCAAGGAGGTTGGCACGGCGGCCGCTGGCGGCAATGTCATGATCGAAGCCATGCTGGGCAAGAGCAAGGGCGCCGCGATCAAATTCCTGAAAACCTTCCAGTGGGCGCAAAACACCCAGCTGGCAATCAGCACGGCCATGAGCGCGCTGGACAACTGCGTGCAATTGCTCAGCTACCTGTCGACCAGCCATTGGTGGCTGCCGTCGGACTTGCAGCACTTGGCGCGCGACATGAAGCCGCAAGTCGAAGCGGTGCGCGGTCCGCTCAAAGCCGGCATTGCGCAGGGCGCCAAGGCGTTGCAGAACTTGATCGAAGACATGCTGGGTGAAGACGCCTTGTGGGCGGCAAAAAAAATCGCCGTCGCAGCCGGCACCGGCGCCAATACGGCAGCCAGGCACAATCACAAGCCAGGCAACGCGCATCCGCACAGCGCCAACGCCCAGTTCAAATCGCCCACGACAAGCACCGATAAAAAGCCCAAGGGCGTGGATGCAAAAGCAAAAACCAAAGAGCGGGACTCGCCGGGCAAGGGCAAGGAACACAAACCCGTAGCCGACTCGCACCGCCAGAGCAGCGACGGCGGCACCGCGCCGGCCAAGAATACGTCGCGGCCGATTCGGCAATTGCTGTCTGAAGTGCCATTCGGGCCAAAGGGACTCCTCGGCGAGCATATGGCAGATTATTACCATATGGAACACGTGCTTAAAAAAGCCACCGCCTGGCCGCACGGTAACGTTAATGGAAAATGGCGCTTTGACTACCCGCGCATTGTTGGCCCCGATAACGCACACAGACGCCCGACAGAGCTTGTACCCGAAGACTTAAAAAAAATGGTACAAAATGGTGTGGATACCATCTGGCAGACGAATAGTGACACATTCCATTTCATCGAAGCAAAATTCAGTGGGAGTGCCTACACACTGTTCAAGCGGCTGCAAAAGGAAGTGGAACGTGGCAACATCCCACGCCCCCCAGCATCCCTCAACGATAGAGAGCTGATGTTATGGACTTTGCTCAGTGATCGTATAAAGGGCACGCAAATGGGAAAAAAATGGCTTACCAACAGCACCAAAGCCGGTGTCATGCAATCCGATAAAAATTTAAAAAATCGCTGGACATATCTAATACTGGGAAGTACCGCACTCTCCAATCCGTTCGTGACGGCAGCCCACCCGCATGGCAAGCTCAAGCTAGCAGCAGCACCTGGAGTTGTCAACCATCTTGAAGCGACATTGGAGCTACTCGCATCAGGCGATCATTACAATATAAAAATACATGACAAACACAAAGAAACTCATGGAATAAGCGATACATTCAATTATATGGAAATCGATCGCATAGACAAAAGGCGTAGAAGCCTCGAAAAATCAACGTCCAAAAAACCAGCCGATCAGCAGGAACAGCAAGAAGGCAAGAATAAATCAAACAAAGCAGCTTCAGGAAAGAGAAACCGGAGAAAGGAAAAATGAAAATTCCAGAATTTCATGAACGCCGACGCCAACAATTCCTTTATGATGAGCTTTATACTAAAACCAGAAAAAACCAACTCTCACTGATTGAAGGCCAACTTGCCAATAAAAAAGTGGCCGACTCAACGCAAAGTCAAACTGTCATTTACCAGTTTTTGTATTTGGAAGCGTTCTGGATATGGATACTCGACTATACGGCAGGTGAACCGATTGATGTACTTGCGCCGCGCATTGCAGACATCGTGGATAAATTTGAAGAATGGAACGAGGTGGATCAACTCTATCAGCAAGAATTGGCGCTCGATTTCCCAGAAGATGGGCCATATGAATATGAGGGTGCGCCGCAGTTTTCCACCCTTTCCGACTATGAGGACACACTACAACTGCTCAGCATCGCCATTCTGCTGCGCGATCAGCGTTCGGTGCGACGTATTATTCACGTACTGCGCAGCCACCGTGGCCGCGATGGGCTGTTCGAACAATTGATTGGCGCAAATGTCGAGGACAGTCAAGACCTGGACACCTGCATTATCAGCAAGCCCTACAACACCCTGCTGCAAGTATTCTATGAAGAAGACGACAACGCTGCCTTAGCCCTGCTCCAGAAGTATTTGAAACAGTGGTATCCGGCCATGAAAAATCATCCACGCTGGTACGATGAGCATCTCAACATCAACGAGGAAGGCTATGCCGCGTATTACGGTTACTGGGCCTTTGAAGCGGGTGCGACCGTCTTTATACTCGACCTGGACGACAGCCAGATCGACCATCTGGTCTACCCCAAAGATCTGGTCGACTATGCGCGAACATTATGGGAAGAAGGCCGCTACACCAGTCAGGAAACAGAACCACTGATACGCAAGGGACGCGTCGAGGGTGGCCAGCCCTGCCCTCAAACAGGTTTCTGGGAAACCCCAGCAAAGTTACACAGCCGCAGCCATTTTGAGCAGGGCCAAATCATGCCTGTTTTTGATGATGCTGCATACGGTGAAACCATCTGGCATTGGAGTGAAGAACAATAGCCAATTTTCCATCTGGCACAGCCAGCGACTGACCCAGCGCCGCGATGACGGCGGCCCGGATGACGCCGCGCCAGCACAGGAGCCATTGGAATTACGCGCCTACGCCAGCGAGGCCTGCCCGCAGGCCGGACAATGGCAAGCACTGGACATTCCGCCGCAAACCCGGCGATTTGAACAAGGCGAGATCATGAGCAATCTGGATTCCGCCTATGGCTTGACGGTGTGGCGCTTCCTGAACGCATGAAGAAACAGCGACGGTACTGAGGTTCGAGACCATCGACCTGATGCTCGATTGGAAAAGGCAATCATGCATTGCGGTTCGAGCATACGCGTACCTTCTTTGACACGAATACAATTTACCCAAGAGAAAAGCACGTAGCCATGGAAGATTTACCCTTTCATCAACGACGTAGACAGCATTTTCTCCATGAAGAACTTTATCAAAAAACACGGACAAATCAACTTTCCTTGATCCGGGGAGGAGAGGAAAACAGAAAGGATGCATATTCGATAGGCGAAAGTTTCTCCGTTCATCATTTCCTGTATCTGGAACTACTCTGGATATGGATGCTTGACTACACGGCAGGCATAGCCCTCGATCAACTGGCGCCTCGAATCGCCGATATTGTGGACAAATTTGAAGAGTGGAACGAAGTGGATCAAAAGTATCAGCAGGAGTGTACGCCGAAGCTACCTGAATATGGTCCATATACATATTCGGGGGCGCCCGATTTCTCGATACTTTCCGACTACGAAGACACGCTGCAACTGCTGAGCATTACCATCTTGGTACGCGATCAGCGTTCTGTCCAACGCATCATCCACGTACTACGTAGCCATCGCGGTCAAGATGGCCTGTTCGAGCAATTGATCAGTGCTTATACCGACAACGTCGTCGAGCGCGATACCTGCGTACCTGGCGCCCCTTATGACACATTGCTACGTGTCTTTTATGAAGAAGATGAGACGGCCACACTCACCTTGCTCAAGAAATATCTGCAACAGTGGTATCCGGCAATGAAGGATCATCCACGCTGGCATGACGAGCATCTTAGAATCAGCGAAGGGGGCTATGCCGACTATTATGGCTATTGGGCATTTGAAGCCGGAGCGGCGGTCTTTATTCTCGACCTGGACGACAGCGCTATTGATCATCTGGTCTACCCCAAAGACCTGGTCAATTATGGCCGCAAGTTACGCGCGGAACACCGTTACACCAGTATGGATACTGACTTAATAAATAAGGCCGGTCGTGTCGAGGGAGGCCAACCCGGCCCGCAAACCGGCCTCTGGGAAACCCAAGCAAAGTTACACAACCGTAGCCATTTTGAGCAAGGTGACAGAATGCCAGTTTTCGATGACTCTAGATATGGAGAAACCATTTGGTATTGGAGTACGGAACAGTAACCTCCATGAAAGCATGGGAGATGCTTCCCTCGAAATTCGTCAGCGCTGATATATATTTACGTTCCACGGTGTTTAGCTTACAGGGAAACAATGAGTACCAGTTCATTCAATGCGCGGCGCCGGCAAAAATTTCCCCATGAAGACATTTACCATCACACGCGAAAAAACCAACTCGAATTATTTGAAGGACAGCTTCTCAACAAAAATATCGCTGAGTCGGCACAAAGTCAAACGGTCATTTACCAGTTTTTGTATTTGGAAGCGTTCTGGATATGGATACTCGACTATACGGCAGGTGAGCCGATTGATGCACTGGCGCCGCGCATTGCAGACATCGTGGATAAATTTGAAGAATGGAATGAAGTCGATCAACTCTATCAGCAGGAATTGGCGCTCGATTTTCCAGAAGATGGGCCATATGAATATGAGGGTGCGCCGCAGTTTTCCATCCTTTCCGATTATGAAGACACGCTTCAACTGCTCAGCATCGCCATCCTGCTACGCGATCAGCGGTCGGTGCGACGCATCATCCACGTGCTGCGCAGCCACCGTGGCCACGATGGGCTGTTCGAGCAATTGATTGGCGCATATGTCGAGGACAGTCAAGACCTGGACACCTGCATTATCAGCAAACCCTACGACACGCTGCTGCAAGTATTCTATGAGGAAGACGACAACGCTGCCTTAGCCCTGCTCCAGAAATATTTGAAACAGTGGTATCCGGCCATGAAAAATCATCCCCGCTGGTACGATGAGCATCTCAACATCAACGAGGAAGGCTATGCCGCGTATTACGGTTACTGGGCCTTTGAAGCGGGGGCGGCCGTCTTTATACTCGACCTGGACGACAGCCAGATCGACCATTTGGTCTACCCCAAAGACCTGGTCGACTATGCACGAAAACTATGGGAAGAAGGCCGTCATACCGGCTTGGCCGCGGAACCGCCGAAGCATAACGGGCGTGTCGAAGCGGGACATTCCTATCCCGACACGGGTCTGCGGGAGTAACGATGCAGACTCTGGACGAACACACTTTTTTGGCCAGGCGCAGGGAACCGTTGCTGTCATACGCGATCTACCTTGAAAGCAAGCATGGTATCGAAGAAGGTATCGGCATGGTGGCCGCCGGCTTGTCGCAGCCGGCGGAAGTGCTGCGCGATATTGCGCCAGAAAATTTCATGACGGCCACGCGCCAGCGGGCATGGGACGGCATCGACCTGCTCAGTCTGGCTTACAGCGCTGGCCACACGACAGCCGATCTGCGCGCGCTGTACCCCACGGTACTGGAATACTGGGAAGAGTATGCCAACTATGACAAGGCTTTTGACGTGCAGGCCGGCGCTGCGGAACAGGGGTTTCCCCACTTCGCCCTGCCTGGTGACGGCTACGAGCAGGTCAACCGGATGATCTGCCTTGGCATTCTCCTGGGTTGGGGCAATTTGCTACCGCGCCTGGCGCCTGTCATCGATTTCAACAACCCTGAAAAAGATGGGCTGGTCGAACGCCTGCTGGCATTTTCCGTCGATGGCAGGGAGACCGCCTGGCCAGCATGCACGCGCCACCTGCCCTATTTCAAGACACTCAAGATATTCGCGGCAGAAAAACAGGCGCGTCCGGCGCTGATGCAGGACTACCTGGACAAATGGTATGACGCCAGCCGCCGCGAACCCTACTATGGCAGCCACGAGCGTGACACGTCATTTTCAGGCTACTGGTCATGGGAAGCGACAGCCATCACCTGCCTGCTCGATATCGACGACAGCTGCTATCGCGATGCCGCATTCTATCCCGCCGACCTGGCGGCATTCCACCGTCAGCCACTCTCTATATGATTGGAGCCCGCATGCGCAGCAAACCCGCCATGATCGCAGCCTGCCTCATCTTCGCCACGCCCGCGCTGTCGCTCGCCGCCGACACGCCTTTCCCCGGCATTTATTCCGTCATCGATCCCGTCACGGGCATGACACAGGATGTGCTGAAGATCGAACCCTTCATCGATGGCGAATTCAACGTCTTTCCCCGTTTCGCGGGCGAACGGGCATGGGCCGGCGTGCTCTCCGCCAAGGTCATGGGCGCCGGGGACCGCTACCTGGCGGAACCATTATTCCCTCAGGACAGCAAGGTGCGCGCCCTGGCGATCGCAGACATCGGCTACCTGTACCGCACACCCGGTGACAGCTACTCGCGCGATGGCCGCTCGGATACGGGCTACCTGAGCCATATCTTTGCCATCGGCATCAAGTCCATGCAGCGCCGTCCGCTGCTGGCAGGCCATGCCGAACGGGGCGAACGCGGCCGGCATGATTACCAGCCCGGGGCCGATGAGGCAAAGATAGCGGTCAGCACCTTGAACTACAGCGCCCGTCCCATCCAGGTCGGCGTCAGCGATGCCGGCAATCCGGCCAACGCCGTCGATACCGATCCCCTGAACCCTTATATGGGCAGCGCCGCCAATTGCTGCTTCTACCTGCCAGCCACCCCGCACAAGCCGGTACGGGTCAACATCGAATACCGCTGGCTGCCGAACGGCAAGCCGGAAACGCGCACGCTGCCGCTGCCGGCCGGCACTGCCACCGAGGAACTGCTGGTCATCGTGCAAGCCGATGGCCAGCTGGCGCTGGAATTTCGCGCCCCGCACGCGTCGTTGGCGATGACGGAGGATGGCGGTGTGAATGCCGGCAATGGCCGGCTGTATCCGGCCCTGCCCGCCGCCGCGCGCAAGGCAGTGCTGGCAGCGGAACTGGCGCGTCAAAAGAATTCGCTACAAGACATCAGCAAAAAACTGGAGAAACTTCCCCCGACGACACCGTTGCAGCTCACGCAGCGGGCGGCAGAACAGGTCGCAGCGCGGCAGACTGCCGTGACCTATCTGGAAGCGTTTTCCGCATGCAAAGCGACGGTGCGCGAGTGCGACAAGCAAGCCAGGGCGGCGGCAGGCAGGCAATGATAGCCGGGGGCCGGACGCCGTCAGGCAACGGCCTCTTCCGTCGGCTGGCGATTGCTCGATATCAGCACGCTGTCGTAGCCGCTGTACACCTTGCGGTAGCGCAAATATCCGGCCTTGCCGGACAGGCCATAGCTGGCCCAGCTTGAATCGAACGGTTCGCGCCCTTCCGTCTTCATGCGCGGGATCTTGCCTGTGCGTTCGAACTCCTCCGCCGCCTTGCGCTCTGCATCGTCGAGGCCATCTTTTATCGGCGTAAATTGTTGCAGACCGGTAGTCGACTTCATGCCATAGGTGCGCGCCATCATCTTTTGCCGCTCTTCGTGGTCTTTTGCTTCGCGAATATTGTACTGTTGCACCCTTTTCCGCTTTGCATTCATGGCTTTCAGCTTCTCGATCAGAGCGCCTTCATTGTCTGGATTACCGGGAATCAGCTTGAACCACGCGCGCGAATCGTGCACATAATTGTCAAAGAAATTGAGCGTCTCCGCACCAAGCGGCGGCGCGCTGTTCCACCACGTCGCGATCTCTTCCCATTCATTGTCGTGGTCATTGTCAAAACCAGGTTCCTGTGCCTGCGGCTTGAAACCCTTGCCTTTCTCTGCCATCCATTTTTCGAACACCTGGATTTCCTGCTCAAATTCCTGGTTGGCGCTGTGCAAATCGTTCTTGTCGAAATTGGAAGCGCGGCCAAAGCTGGCCGTCGATTCCAGCGGTGTTTTGCTGGTGAGCCGCCGCGACCTGTGCCATAAAATATGATTCTTGCCCTGTTCACGCATGATGGCCGTCAAGGTGCCCGTCTTGACCTTGCATGTGGCGAGATAGGCGTTCAATGCCGTGATCGTCTCGGGCGCGACCTTGAAGCGCTCCTTGGCAACGTCATTGGCAAATTCCAGCTTCAGTGGCACGCCTGCCAGCCTGGCCGCACGGTACATATAGATCAGCGGTATGCGCGACAGCATGTCGCCCCCCATGCCGTCCAGTCCACGGCCCTGTTCGCCGGGCATATAGCCACAGCCGAGATCGGAGTGCACGCCAGGGACGACCACTTCATCGCAATTGGGCGGCAGCACCTGTTTGACGGAGATCGAATCGAGCGGAAAGCTGCGCCGCAATTCATGCGCGGCGACAAGATGCAAGCATGGTATGCCCTGGGGAATACGCAGGCTGTCATCCGTATCGGCCCAGCCGCCATGGCCATCGAACATCTTGCCCATCAGGCTGTTACCCAAGGTATTGCCGAGTCCGACGGACGCCACCGTATCAAACAAGCCGAGGAAGTTGAATGCCACCTCGAAACCGCCGAGTGTCATCACGCCCTCTTTCTTGCACATGCGGGCATCGAGCGTGCACATCGACATGAGCCAGTTGAGAAAAGCCCGCGCCTGCGTGGCGCCGCGCGAAAAACCAAAAATGGAGATGAAGATTTTCTTTACCGTTGCCGGGTCTTTTTGCCTGGCATTGCCGTATTTGTCGGGCATGTGGACGGCAATTGCCGCATGCAGGCGCCTGAGGATTTTTTCAAATTCAAGACGCGTCTTTTCATTTTGCTCGTCATTCGGCATTTCCGCTTCAAACCGGCGGCGTGGCTGCATCAGCCGCCGCCGTGCCCTGTCGAGCACGATTCTATTCAGGATCGACCTTGTTTCGTCAGGCGATAGCAATGGCTTTTTCAAAAAATAGCGGTGTACATTATTAATTGCCTGCAGCAGCGCCCACATAATACGGCCCTCGCCGCCATACCCGGCAGCGGCGCCCCGGGTCAGTTGCAGGCCGCTGCCGCTATCGCCGATCTGCTCGAACGGCGAAGCCACGCCAGGAATATACACCTTGAAGAAATGCGAATACGCCTCCTTTTCGTGTTTCCAATCGGTAACAACAGGCAGCACTGTCGGCGTGCTCAGGCCGGGAAAACAATCATATAACCGGGCGACATTCGAGTGATTCTTCGTGGCATCAGCCTGAATATAGTTATTTTTTGTGCCGTCAAAGAAAAAACCAAAAAACAGGTTGGTCTTGCAGGTTGCGCAGGGAGGGCTGGCGGCAGACTTCTCGATAGCCTCCGTCGTCTTGCGTATTTTTCTCGCATCAAGGTCAGAAAAAAAGGTAGCGAAATCAGCAGCCTTGGAAAACTCCGCCGGGACGGGCTCAATCAATCTGAAACTCATGGGCGTTCCTTTTTTAACTGTTCCAATTTGCTTCGGCTCCCCGCCAGCAAACGGGCATAGTCCGCGCGCAAATACGCATGAAAGCGCGCATCGCCGGGGCCCGTAAACTCGCCGAGCGCCTTCGGGTCCGATTTGCGTTCGGATTCCCATACTTCCCTGGCATGCTTGAGCGGCGCCAGCCGCATCTGTTCCAGCAGCTTTTCCCACAACGTAATATCGCCCGTCGCATCATCGATATACAAATCCCATCGTTTGCGCTGATACTCGAGCGACGGCACCGGCCACCCCTTGATTTTCCCCGGCCAGCTGGCGTGGTCGGGCTGGTAATCGCTGGTAACGATGCTCAGCTTCCCATCGGCGTCGCGCAGCACCCACAGCTCGCCCGGCTTGCCATCGGCATACGCGGGTACTTCGAGCAACTGCGTCTGCTGTACTTCCGGCAAGCTGCCATCGGCCTTCCTGGGCAGCCAGTGGGTGGCGTCGACCCGCACCTGGATGCCCGAGCGCCAGCGCCGGGGCAAGTCGTAGCAGCACAGGGTGCCGCCGGCGGCGTACGGGTCGATCAGCTCGCTGCCGCCCCTGTTCGCCTCGTTCTTTGGATCAACGATGACGTAACTGAAGACCTCGCCGCTGTAATTGACGCCGTGTATGCTGACGGGCACGTCCTTGTCGGCGCAGGCGCTCAGCATGGGCAGCAACAGCACGCCCATTGTCAACGCGCGCAAGCCCCTGCTGGCCGATGCGCGAACGCTCATCGTGCTTCCCCCTGCTCTTGCAGGCTGGCTTGCTGGTACGGCACGGCTTCGGCCGATGCGCCACGCCGCAGCCAGCGCTCGCACCAGTCGGCCTTGTCATAGGTATCGAGCGGCTCGTCCTCGATGGCGGCCAACGCTTGCGCCACGCGAAGGTAGGCGCCATGGCGGTCCTGGCTGTGGTCATGGCCGCGCTCGTAAAGCACGGCGAGTATTTCATCGGTTTCACTGTCACTGACCAGGCTGGCAAACTGCTGTTCGCTCAGCACCACCGGGCGTTCGGCATGCGCGCTGTCCTGCCGCAGCACGGGCAATTGCCGCCAATGGCCGTCGCGGGCGATGTACGACCAGCTGAAGGCAGGCCCCGCCAGTTGGGCCTGCTGTTCCCGTGTCAGCGCGGCATGGATGGCGGGCAACCGGCGCGTATCGGGAAAGCGGAAATTGAAGCGCTGTCCATCGGCCTCGACGATGCACCAGGCAGCCAGCCGCGAAGCCAGTTCCGCCTGGCTTTCGCGCGTGGCGATGGCGCTCAGCATGGGCCAGCCGCTGCAGCGCGCCAGCCACGGCGCCTCAAAGGCCACAGAGAAAGCGGCGGAGTAAGCCAGCAGCAGCGGCGACACATCGCGCGTGGCATCGGTGCACCCGGGCAGCGCCTCGAACAGCAGCGAAGGCGACAATGCTGCCAGATTCCGGCGCAGTCCCGGCAGGAAAACCCCGTCGAGCAAGAGATACAGCCGCGCCTGCCGCTGCGTGGCCTCGCGCGCCAAGGTATCGAGATGTGCCTGCCAGCCGTCGGCATAAGGGGCGATCAGCATCGTCTATCCTGCCATGGTAAAGGCGGAGCCGGCCATCAATGACTTCTTCAGGCACTCCACGCAGATACTGCTGGGCAAACCGGGCATCGCATATGCCATGCTTTCCGGACCAATAAAACTCTTCTTGCCGGCATGCACCGTGATCTTGCCCGGACACTGCACGGTGATGTTGCCGCCCTCGATCGTGATGTTCGCCCCGCCCGCCGTCGACAGGCGGATGCTTTTGGCCGCCGCCCAGTCGATGTGCGAGGCGGCGCTGACGATATTGACTTCCTCGCGCGCCTGCACGTTGAGCACGTCTGCCTGCGCCTCGAACTCGATGGCCTGTTTGGCGGCGATCAGTTGCAGGCCGGTATTGTTCTCGCCCGCCTTGACGACGCCGGCCAGCGCGCCGATGGCCTGGCCGCTGTGCACGCGCAGCTGGCCGCCGCCGACGAACTGGGTGTCCTGTCCGCTCATCAGGGCAGCCGTTTCGCCATTCGCCAGCTGGATATCCTGGCTGGCCAGCACGCCCAGGCCGGCGCGGGCGGCGATGGCGATGATGGCATCGCTGCTGTGCGGCAGCTTGCCGTCGCCGGGGCTGGTCGGCTTGCCCGCCGCGTCGCGCCGCGCGGCGGCGGTGCTGTCCTGGCTCAGCATGCCGGAAGCGGTGGTGAGAAAGGCTTGCAGGGGCGCCGCCTTTTCGTCCAGTACGCTGGTGTTCGCCTTGGCCGGGCCCAGGTGGCTGGCATATGCGACCGTCTTGTGCGTGACGGCGGCGGCGCTGAAGGTTTCGCCCAGCTTGGCCGCCTGCTTGAGCAGGACCATGCCTGGCGCATTGTCGCCGGCCGGATCGCGCGCCTGCGCGTCGTGGTTGACGAGGTAGCTGGAAATCAAGAGCCCGGCCCCGGCCCGCACGGCGCCGTAATCGTCGGTGCGCAGTTCGGCGCCCAGGCCGCGCAGGCTGCCCCGGTAATTGTCGGCCGCATGGATCAGGTGGCCAAGACTGAGCGCGCTGGCCGCATGGCTGCTCTTGAGCTCGATGCGCCCTTGCTGGTCCGTATCGTCGAACAGCAGCTGGTTATAGCCAGAGCCAGAGCCGGAGCCGGCGGTACCGAATTCCTTGCTGCGGATGCCCCATTGCGCGGCACCGTTGCGGTGGCCGGCGCTGCCGCCGGCCACGCCATGCCAGAGCGGGCTGTTGCCGCCCGCCACGTTACCCTGCGCCGAGGGCGCATGGTCGCGCGCCGGCTCGAACACGCTGGCGTCCGCGGGTTTGTCCGTGACGCCGCCCGGCGTGGGCGCGACGCCGCCCTCGCCTTGCCCGTTGTACAGGGCGCCGACGATGATGGGCCGGTCGATATCGTTTTCCAGGAATTGCACCAGCACTTCCTGGCCGATGCGCGGCAGGAACTGGCTGCCCATGCCGCCGCCGGCCGCGCGCTGCGCCACGCGCACCCAGCAGGTGGCGCTGCCGTCAAGTTGCCAGTGGAAACGGATGCGCACCCGGCCCAGCTTGTCGCAATGGATTTCGCTGCCGCCGCTCGCGCTGGCGCCGCCGTCGGCGCCGACGACGATGGCGCTCTGGCTGCCGCAGGCCGTCGGCTTCCGGTGATGGCGTATATCGTCCGTATCTTGCAGCGGCCGCCATGGCGTGTCGGCCGCGATGGCGTCAAGATGATTGGCATAGCCGCTCTCGACGGCCTGCGCGATCACCTGGGCGAGAGGCGCCACGCCCATCGACGGCGAGGCCAGGCCGGCGAACGCTGTTTGCAAGGTTTCCTGCAACAGTTCCGGGATCGGGCCGAACAGTTCAGCCAGGCCCTGCCTGGCGGGCGCCGGCAAGTTATTCACGCCTACGCTGCACACGCGCAGCACGACCAGCGCCGGCGCCTCGGCACCATCCTGCTGAAGCGGTCCCTGCGTCAAGGTAAAGCGGGTGCCGGCACGCAAGGTGCGCACGGTCGAACGGGCGTGCCAGCGTTCGCCACGCGCTTCGATCGCCTGCATCTGCAGCAAGGCATAGCGTTCGGCCTGGGCCGCATCGGCATAGAAATACTGGCCTGGCACATCATAGCTTTCCAGCGCGGGCGCGTTTTTCCCGCCCGGCGCCAGCCGCGTCGGCACGCTGGCGCTGACGGCTTTCTTGGCTTTGTAGTCGTAACTGAGCACTGTCGCCACCGCCGTGCACAAGGCGCGTGCCCGGCCGAGCGCCTGGATGGAGTCGGCCTGTTCCATGGCCCGCGCGCCATGAAATCGGATGCCGCCGCCTTGCGCGCTGCTGGCGTCTTCCGGCACCGCGCTCAAGGCGCTGCTGTCGGCGAACAGTACCAGGCAATGGCCGCCATCGTGTTCTTCGAAACGCCAGGCCAGGCCTTCTTCGCTCAGCAGGCGCGTGACGAAGGCCAGGTCCGACTCGCGGTACTGGCAGCAATAGCTGCGCGGCTGCGCCTCGGCCATAAACGGCCCCGTGTCGCCGCTCCAGCGCCAGTCGGCTTGCGGCGCGTAGGCCTGGAACACGCTGTCGACGATCTCGATCACGCTCTTGTCTTGCCAGACGCGGCTGTTGCGTACCTGGCTCAACAGCCATAGCCACGGCGTCAGGCGCAGCCGGAAACGGGCCAGTCCGCCGTCGCTGCCCAGCATCGCCGCTTCACTGATATAGCCGCTGAAGACGGCACGGCTGCCGTCGGCCAGGCTGGCGTGCAGCGCGGCCGGCTTGCCCAGCAGCGGCGCCAGCGCCACATTGGCATCTGTCGACAGCACGATGATGTCGCGCACGCCCACCGCCTGCAACTGCTCGTCGGCGGCAAACGCTTCCACCAGCCACTGTGCCGTCCCGCCCTCGCCGCCGTCCAGCGACAGCTCGTACAGCCGCGTCACGCTGCTGAAACCAGCCAGCGAGGCGTTGACCTGATCGACGCTTGCGGCACTCATTTCCCGCCTTTCGCGGCAGCTTGCCCGGCCTGGCATTGCGCGTTGTCGCCATGGCCCTGGCAGGCACGCGCGTGGCACGCCACGGCGGCGTCGCGCTTGAGCGCAGCGCATTGCCGCAACTGGGCCCGCAGGCCCGCAGCGGTTTTCTTTGGCGCCGGCGCGGCCTGCGCATGGGCCAGCAGGGCCGACAGCAAGGCGATATCGCTGTCTTCCGCACGGCGGGCGGGCGTTGCCGCAGGCACTTTCGCCGGCGTTTTTTTGGCTGCGGGGCGAGCCGCCCTGGCCACCTGTTTCGCCGCAGCGGCCAGTGGGGATGGCGTTTCCAGCGCCTTGCTCAGCACATCGCCGGGGTGCGCGGCACTCGCGTTACTGGCAGCGGCAGTGGCGACAGTGGCGGCCGCGCCGGCATCGAGCATGTCGCTCAGGCTCTGCTGCGGTACGGTGGCGCCGGACGGCGCCTCGTCACGGATGCTGGCGGCCGCCGGCGGCGCTTCCACGGCGGCGGGCGCGGTGGTGGCGACGGGCAGGGAAACAGGCGCCGCCAGCCCATCGTCGTCCCCGGTCCGTTCTCCACGCTGTCCCAGCCAGACGCCGGCGGCCAGTAACAGCAGCAGCGCGGCCCCCGCTCCCATGCCCTTGCGCAGGGACAGCCCGCCACGCCTGCTCCTGGCGGACGAGCCGGTATTGCCACCCTCGAGCGTGGTCAGGATGCGGTTACGGTCGGCCTCCGCCTGCTGCGCCTGCGTCAACAGGCTGGGCCGGGCCGGGAGCCGGGGGCTATCGTCATGAGTTCGCAAAATGTGCGCTCCTGTAATATTTGCAAGACTTTACGCTATTCAACAAAATCATGACGCGTGCCATAAAATCAACAGTGCGCCCCCCCCGCACAATTGAAAAACGCCCGCCTTAATTATCAGTTTTGTAAGATATACTTCCAGGCAATATCCATCTCTTCCCTGTTTTCGCCCGATGGACAGCACCGTTCCGCAGCCAAACATTTTTGATTGAGGTTAGCGTGTTCCTACTCGCGGTAGCGCTGTATTTCATCCTGGCATGCCTGATCAGCTGGCTGGTCCTGTTCCCTGCCGGGCGCGATTTCGTGCTGCACGCCGTCGATGGCGCGGAGCAGCGCCTCGCCGCCTGCCTGCAGCGCGTGGCCAGGCGCCGGCAGACGGGCATGGCCAGCCTGGGACAGCGCATCGCCACGCTGCTGGCCCGCACTGCCGGCCTGCTGCGCCGTCATTACCTGCTGTGTCTCGCGGGCGTGGCCGCGATCAGCCTGCCGACCCTGCTGGCCCTGATGGCCGACAGCAAATCCATGCTGGGCGCCTACGATGTATCGACGCGTGAAATGAATACGCAGGTGGCCAGCCTGCTGCAGGGCGAACAGCTGGTGCCCCCCGTCGACCTGCCGCCGCTCGTGTTTGCCACGGAAGAAGTGCGCCAGGAGCGCCCGCTGCTGGTATCGGCCAGCCGCAACTGGACCTTGCTGAATGTGGAATACGCGCAGCGCCTACTGCTGGTCTTCAAGATCATGAAGGAAAAACATGGCTACGAGATGGCGCTGCTGGAAGGCTACCGCAGCCCCGAGCGGCAAACCATGTTGGCGGGCATGGGGCCCAACGTCAGCAACGCGGCCGCCTTTCAAAGCTGGCACCAGTACGGCCTGGCGGCCGACTGCGCCTTCCTGCGCAATGGCAGGCTGATCATTTCCGAGAAGGACCCGTGGGCCATGCGCGGCTACCAGCTGTATGGCGAAGTGGCCGAATCGGTCGGCATGACGTGGGGCGGACGCTGGAAAATGATGGATTTCGGGCATACCGAGCTGCGCCTGCCCGGCGTAATGAAAAAACACTGAGAGGAGCGCATATGGCCGGTCCCGTAATCAGATTGGGCGACAAGACATCGCATGGCGGCACCGTGCTGGAAGCATCGGCGGTGAGCGACAGCGGCGGCATCGGCATGGCCCGGGTCGGCGACAAGGTAGCGTGTCCCCTGCCCGGCCATGGCGTCTGCCCCATCGTCAGCGGCGACCCCAGCCTCATCGTCGATGGCAAGCCCGTGGCGCGCCACGGCGACAAAACCAGCTGCGGCGCACTGCTGATCGCCAGCCAGCAAGCCACCACCGACCAGGCATGACGGCCCTGCCCGTATGCGGAGTAGCCCGCTGATGCGCCCCTGGCTGCGGCGCTGCCTGCTGACCGTGTCCGTCTTTGCGCTATGCTGGACGGGCGCCATCGCGTATTGGCGCGACAGCACGCGCATGCCTGCGCCGGGCGAGCTGGCCGGCGCCATGCTGGCGCTGCCGCTGGCCCTGCTGTTGATGCTGTGGCTGGGTAAAAAGCTGCTGGCCAGGATGCTGGCCGGACCCGCGCTAGCCGCGGCGCCGGGTCTTGCCGCCCCGCTCCAGGCCGAGGCGGCTGCCCCGCCCGCGAAACCGGCGCCGCTGCATATCGTGGCCGCCACCCTGCGCATGCCGGGCGGCGCCACGCCGGCGCAGTTGCTGGCCGCCATGCGCTCCCGGCAAACCCGCCCCGCGCTCGACGGGCAGCTCGTCGATGAAGACGGCTATCCGCTGCTGTGCGGCAGGGTGGACGGCATCGACGAAGAGGCGCAGCAGCCATTGCTGGCCGCTTGGCTGCGCGAACATCCGCAGACCGGCCTGGCCAGCGAACCGTTCCCATTCAACCCGGAAGACCTGCGCGCGCTGGCCCTGGGCGCCCAGGTGCTGGCCGAACTGCTGGACGAAGCGCTGCAGCATGCGCTGGCGGCAGGCGCACCGGCCTCGCTGGCCAGCGCGCTGCCCACGCTGCGGCTGCACCTGCTGATGCCGGCCGCTTGGAGCGCCGCCCAGCGCCAGGCCGGCGACGCCTGGCTGCGCCACCTGGCGCGCGAACAGGGCTGGCCGGCGCAGAAATTGCTGCCGGCCACCGGGCCAGCCACCGGGCAGCTGGCGCCGTTTGCGCTGTTGAATGCGCTTGCCGGAGACGCGCCACCGCAGCCGCCCTGCCTGTCCATCGTGCTGGCCTGCGACTCCTGCATAGGCGAGCTGCGCGTGCATGCACTGGCAAGCCAGGGTCAGCTGTTCAGCGCCGCTCAGGCGAACGGACAGATCCCCGGCGAAGGCGCGGCCGGCCTGCTGCTGGCCGGCCCTGGCGCAACGGCGCCGCTGGACGAGCCGGCGCCAGTGCTGCTGCACCGCGCCGCCACGGGCGAACTGCCGCAAGGCCCCAGCCGGCGCGGCGAAACGGACAAGAACCTGCTGGCGGACCTGGGCCGGCAGGCGCTGGCCGCGGCAGGCGACGATGCGGCGGCCGGCATCGTGCTGGTCAGTGCCGATACCGACCAGCGCGCCCCCCGCATGCTCGAACTGATGCAATGCGCCGGCGCCCTCTTGCCCCAGCTGGACCTGGGCGAACAGGTGCTGGGCGTCGGCGCCGCATGCGGCCAGTGCGGCGCCGTCACGACACTGGCCGCATTGGCCATGGCGCGGCAAGCGGCGGCCGACGATGGCGCGCAAGTCTTATGTCTCAGCAACCTCGATCCACTCCAGCGCGGCGCCCTCGTCATTGGTCCGCCCGCGGAAAGCAGTCACAGCACCACCTGATACGGCGACGTCCCCTCCACGCACATTAACGGTTTGCACACTATAAAATTATGATGCAACGATTCTGGCACTCCCTGACCTCACGCACCAGCCTCATCATCCTCGGCATCGCGGCCGCCGTCCTGCTGCTGTTCGCCTGCGCCGTCATTTTCGACTGGCCGGCCGCCCGGCTGCTGCCCTTGCTGGCTGCGGCGGCGCTGCTGGGCGCCATCGTGTGGTGGCTGCGACGCCGCCGGCGCCGGCGCGAGGGCGCCAGCTTCAACAGCATGCTCGAACAGCAGGCGGCCGGCGCCACGCCCAAGGCCGGCCCGGTGCAGCGCGAGGAAACCGAAGCCATCCGCAAGCGCATGCTGGAAGCGATCAATACCATCAAGACATCGCGCCTGGGCCAGCTGTCGGGCGATGCGGCGCTGTATGAACTGCCCTGGTATATGATCATCGGCAATCCCGCCGCCGGCAAGAGCACAGCGATCGCCAATTCGGGCCTGCAGTTTCCTTTTGTCGACAGCAAGATCGTGCAAGGCATGGGCGGCACCCGCAACTGCGACTGGTTTTTCACCACCGACGGCATCCTGCTCGACACGGCCGGGCGCTACGCCATCAGCGATGAAGACCGCGCCGAGTGGTTCGGCTTCCTCGCCCTGCTGAAAAAACACCGCAAGCGCGCGCCGATCAACGGCATCATCATCGCCGTCAGCATTGCCGAGCTGACCGGCAGCAAGCCCGAATTCGCCATCGAACTGGCCAAGAACCTGCGCCAGCGCGTACAGGAACTGACGGAGAAGCTGGAAGTCCATGCGCCCGTGTACGTGGTATTCACCAAGGCCGACCTGATCACCGGCTTCAGCGAATTTTTCCACGATGCCGAGCGCAGCGAACGCGACAAGGTCTGGGGCGCCACCCTGCCCTACAGCGTCAACAGCTCCAAGCAGGACGTGCTGGAGCAGTTCGACCAGCGCTTCGACGAGCTGTACGATGGCCTGAAGGACCTCAGCCTGGCCAACATGTCGCTGCTGGGACGCGAGCGCATGCCGCCCGGCGTCTTCACCTTCCCGCTGGAATTCAGTTCCGTGAAGGGGCCGCTGCGCGCGTTCATCGCCACGCTGTTCGAGGAAAACCCGTTCCAGTTCAAGCCCGTCTTCCGCGGTTTCTATTTCACCAGCGCCCTGCAGGAAGGCGCTTCCGTCTCCGCCTCGTCGGAACGGGTGGCGCAGCGCTTCGACCTCAAGCCGCAGCAGCAGGAACACAGGACGGTCCAGATGCAGGACCAGCACGGCTACTTCCTGCTGAACCTGTTTCGCAAGGTGATCTTCGCCGACAGGGAGCTGGTGGCGCAATACGCCAGTCCACGCAAGACGCGCTTGCGCTATGCCACGTTTTTCACCGCCATCGCGCTGGCCGGCCTGGCGCTGGGCGGCTGGAGCTGGTCCTACCTGGCCAATCGCCAGTTGGCGGCCAATGTCCAGGCCGACCTGGAGCAGGCCATCAAGGTGCAGGACAAGCGCCTGGACCTGCAGTCGCGCTTCCAGGCCCTGGAAATCCTGCAGGACCGCATCGAGCAGCTGGAATCGTACCGCAGCAAGCGGCCGCTGGCGCTCAGCCTGGGCCTGTACCAGGGTGACTTGCTGGAACGCAAACTGCGCGAAGAGTATTTTTCCGGCCTCAAGGAAGTCATGCTCGCGCCGGTGGCGCAGTCGCTGGAATCGTTCCTCGCGGAAGTAAACGCGGGCGCCGACCGGTTGCAGCCGCTGGCGGCAGCGCCGGCCGGCACGACGGCCGACGCCACAGTCATCCCGGCGGCCAGCACCACAGGCCAGCCCTTCAAGGATGCCGCGCCGACGAACGTGGAGGATGCCTACAATGCCCTGAAAACCTATTTGATGCTGGGCGACAAGTCGCGCGCCGAGGCCGGTCACCTGAACGACCAGCTGACCCGCTACTGGCGCGGCTGGCTCGACGCCAACCGGGGCAACATGCCGCGCGAACAGATGATCCGCAGCGCCGAGCGCCTGATCTCGTTCTACCTGACGCAGATCGACGACCCGTCCTGGCCGCAGATCGAGAACCAGCGGGCCCTGGCCGACCAGTCGCGCGACAGCCTGCGCCGCGTGGTGCGCGGCATGCCGGCGCGCGACCGCGTGTATGCTGACGTGAAGGCGCGCGCCGCCACGCGCTTCCCGTCGATGACGGTGGCGCGCATCGTCGGCGAGCAGGACAAGGAACTGGTGCTGGGCAGCTACGCCATCCCCGGCACCTTCACGCGCGACGCCTGGGAAAAATACATCCAGCAGGCGTTCCAGGAAGCGGCCAACCGCGAACTGCAAAGCGCCGACTGGGTGCTCAAGACGGCGTCGAAGGATGACCTGACCCTGGAAGGCAGCCCGGAACAGATCCAGAAGGCGCTGGTGGAACTGTACAAGACCGATTACGCCAGGGAGTGGCAGAAATTCATCCAGGGCGTCAGCATCCGCGAATTGAACGGTTTCGACAATGCGGCGCAGGCGATGAACCGCCTCGGCGATCCGCAAGCCTCGCCCCTCAACAAGCTGATCGAGACGGTGTACCAGGAAACCTCGTGGGACAACCCTTCGCTGCTGGGCCAGGGTTTGCAGCGGGCACAGCGCGGGGCAATGGACTGGTTCCGCGAAACGGTGCTGCGCCAGAAGCCCGCCGCCACGGTGACGGGCCAGGCCGGCGGCGCCATGCCGATGGGCCCTGTCGGCCGCGAATTTTCCGGCGTGGCGCGCCTGGTGGTGGCGCGCGACAAGGAAGCGTCGCCCATGCGCGGCTACCTGGCGGCCCTGTCGAAGCTGCGCGTGCGCCTCAACCAGATCAAGAACCAGGGCGACACGGGTCCCGGCGCCAAGCAGCTGATGCAGCAGACGCTCGACGGCAGCGGTTCGGAACTGGCCGATGCGCTGAAATACGTGGACGAGCAGATGCTGACCGGCATGAGCGACCAGCAAAAGCAGGCCATCCGCCCGCTGCTGGTGCGCCCGCTGATGCAGACCTTCGCCGTCATCGTCAAGCCCACCGAGACGGAGATCAACAAGGTATGGCTGGCCCAGGTACTCGAACCGTTCCAGAAAACCCTGGCGCCGAAATATCCGTTCGCGCCCGACTCGCGCATCGAGGCGAGCAATGCGGACATCGGCCAGGTATTCGGCCCGGAAGGCGCCATCGCCAAGTTCTTCAACACCACCATCGGCCCGCTGGTCGTGCGGCGCGGCGACGCCATCAGCGCCAGGACCTGGGCCGCGATGGGCATCACCCTGGCGCCGCCGGTGGTGGCCAGCCTGCCCGGCTGGGTCGCGCCGCTCAGCGCCAACGGCGTGGCCACGGCGGCCGGCGCCGCCGAAGCGCAGACGCGCTTCGACCTGCAGGCGCTGAGCGCGCCCGGCGCCACCGAATATACGATCGAGATCGACGGCCAGGCGCTGCGCTGGCGCGGCCAGCCGCAGCCCTGGGTGCACATGGTCTGGCCCAACCCGCAGGGCGTGCCAGGCTCGCGCATCAGCGCCATCACGCCGGAAGGGCGCACCGTGGTGCTGCTGAACGAACCGGGGCATTTCGGCCTGAAGAAGATGATCGATTCGGCCAGGCGCACGCGCAAGGAGGGCGGCGTATTTGAACTGAGCTGGGAAAACAGCGGCGTCACCGTGACGGCCAACCTGAAGATCGTGGCCGCTGCCGCACCGGCGCCCGCCTCCGCCGGCAACCAGGGTTTCCGTGGCCTGAAACTGCCGGAATCGGTAGCCATCGGCGCGCCGGAAACGGCCACCGCCATCGCCGGGAACACGCCATGAGCCGCCCTACCGCTACCCAGATCGGCTATTTCGGCAAGATTCCCAGCCGCGGCGACTTCATCAAGCATGGCGACAACCCGGCCCTGCTGAAGATGCTCGACGACTGGCTGGCCAACGCCATGGAGCTGATGACGGCCGATGCGCGCTGGAAGCTCACCTACGATGCGCTGCCGCCGCTGCATTTCGCCTTCATCGGCCCGCGCCGCGGCCGCGCCATCGCCGGGCATATCGCCGCCAGCAGCGATGCCTCGTCGCGCCGCTTTCCCTTCCTGATGATGGGCGCCATGGAAGTGGCGCAGCCGGCCGGCTTCGTGCCGACCAGTCCGCTGGTGCTGTCGCGCCTGTGGAACCGCCTCGATGCCATGAGCGCCGAGATGTGCGGCGCGGCGGCCGGCGCCGCGCTGCCGGCCGCCGCCGCGGGCGCCAGCATCGAACTGGACTTGCGCGGCAGCGCCTACGAGGCCGCCTTCGACGACTTCCTCGGCCTGCAGACGGTGGGCGCGCTCGACGCCCTGCTGGCGCCCACGGGTTTTGGCGGTTCCGTGCGCCAGGTGCTGCTGGCCCTGGGCATGCTGCTGCAGCCCGTCATGGCCAGCAGCTCCAGCCGGCTGGAAAAAAGCCTGGAACTGCCGCTGCCGGCCGATCCGCTCTACCGCAACCTGGTGGCGGCCTTCTGGATGCACCTGATCGCCCCGTTCCTGGCGCGCGCCGACTTCGAACTGGCGCTGTTCATCACCCGCATCCGCGGCCGCCATGCGCTGGTGCTGGGTTTTTGCGGCGCCTCGGCGCAAACCCTGCACGCCATCATGGAGCCGCAGGCGGCGCTGGAGCACCATATCGCCTTCGACGACCTGGCCTGGGTCGAGGAACAGGCCGACAGCGACTACGCCATCAAGAAAGCCTCGACCTATCTGGCGCAGGCCAACCTGTCACTCAAATCGGCGCACGACACGTTCCGTGCGGCCTTCATCGGGAGCTGATCATGCACATCCGCCTTGCCCTCCTTCTCGGCCTTGCATGCGCGCTGGCCGGCGCCAATGCGCAAAACGCCGCCGCGCCGGCGGCCGCTGTCTCGGTACCGGCCGCCGCCACGCCGCAACCGGGCCAGGTACTGGCCAGCGGCACGGTGCCGGACGAAGCGGCCAAGGCGGCGGTGCTGGCGCGCCTGCGCGAATTGTATGGCGCCGATAAGGTGGTCGACCAGATCGCCGTCGGCCAGGTCGCGCAGCCGGCAAACTGGAACGCCTATGTGCAAAAGCTGCTGACGGCCGACCTCAAGCAGATCCGCCGCGGCCAGCTGAAGATCGAAGGCAGCGTGGTCAGCGTGCGCGGCGAAGTGGCCAACGAGGCGCAGCGGCAAAAGATCGCCAGCGACTTCGCCACCAGCCTCAATCCCACGTACACCGTCAACAACGGCTTGCGCGTGTCCGCCTCCGAGCAGAACATCCTCGACGGCGCGCTGGCCAACCGCACCATCGAATTCGAGAGCGGCAAGACGACGCTGACGCCGTCGGGCCGCGCCATCCTCGACGAAATGAGCGCGGCGCTGCACAAGCTGGCGGGCCGCAAGGTCGACATCATCGGCCACACCGACAACCTGGGACTGCGCGCCAGCAACCAGAACCTGAGCCAGGCGCGCGCCGAGGCGGTCAAGACCTACCTGGCCGGCAAGGGCATCGACGGCGACCTGCTCAGCGCTTCCGGGCAGGGCCCGGACCGTCCCATCGCCAGCAATGACAGCGCCGACGGCCGCGCGCGCAACCGCCGCATCGAATTTCGCATGGTCCAGTAAGACCGCGCCGCCCCGAGCAAACCATCCGCCCCACTGCCGAGAACACACATGATTTCAGCCGACCAGCTCCTGCTTCCCATCAGCGCCGAACAGCCATGCGGCGTCGACCTGTCCTTCTCCACCGACTTCGACGCCATCGGCCAGGCGCGCAAGTTCGACGACCCCACGCTCGACCAGGGCGAGTGGGTCACCGACCTGAAGGAAGCCGACTGGGCCTTCGTACTGCAGCGCTGCGCCGCCCTGCTGGGGGAAAAGAGCAAGGATTTGCGGCTCGCCGCCTGGCTGGCCGAAGCCAGCGCCAGGCAGGACCATTTGCGCGGACTGGGCGAAGGCTATCGGCTGCTGGCGGGCCTGCTGCGCCAGTACTGGAACCTGGGCCTGTATCCGCAGCCCGATGGCGACGACCACGAGCAGCGCATCGGCAACCTGGGCTGGATCCTGGCGCGCACGCCGTCGCTCGTGCGCGCCATGGCGCTGACGGACAAGCAGTCGGGCGGCTGGTCGACGATCGACTTCGAGACGGCGCGCAAGCGGGCCGCCAGCAACCAGGATGGCGTCAACGGCACCAGGCTGGTGGACATGGAGGCGGCGCGGCGCGGCACGTCGGCGCAGTTCCGCGCCGCTTTTGCGGCCGACGCCCAGTTCTGCCTGGACGCGCTGGCCGAGCTGGAACAGGCCGCCGATAGCCGCCTGGGCAAGGACAGCCCGGGCTTTTCCATGGCGCGCGAAGCGCTGCAAACGATGCAGCTCGCCCTGCCGGCCGCGGCCAGCCCTGCCGCCAGCGTCGCGGCCGCGCCGGTGCCCGCTGGCAGCCAGGCGGCGGTGGCCGCCGTACGGGCGCTGCCGCCGGCGGCGCCAGGCGAGCTGCACAGCCGCGCCCAGGCGCTGGCGCAGCTGCGCCAGGTGGCGCAGTACTTCCGCCAGACGGAGCCGCACAGCCCCGTCTCGTACTTCGCCGACAAGGCCGCCAACGCGGGCGAGCAGAACCTGCACGAATGGCTGCGCGGCGTGGTCAAGGACGGCGCCTCGCTGGCCCACATCGAGGAGCTGCTGGGCATCGCGCCCGGCGGCGGCCACTGAACCGGTTTGGTGCCTATTTGATCGTATACCGGAACTGCCCCTGCTTGCCGGCGCTGGCCTTGATACGGCTGATGCCCTGCCCTTCCGCCATGCGCGCCAGCACGGCTTCGGCGATTTCCGGCAGCAGGCTGCCATTGAGGATATTGTCGACATTGCGCGCGCCCGAATCGACTTCGGTGCAGCGCGCCAGCACCGCCTCGACCAGCGCCTCGTCGTAGATAAACTCGGCCTGGTGATTGGCGGCGATGCGGGCGGCGATGCGGCCCAGCTTCAGGCCGATGATACGGGCCAGCACGTCGTCGCCGATCGGATAATAGGGAATCACCTTCAGGCGCCCCAGGAAAGCGGGCTTGAAGACCTTCAGCAGTTGCGGGCGGATGGCCAGCTCCAGCTGCTCCGGCGTCGGCAGCTGCTCTTGCGGCAAGTTCAGGCACGCCTGCATCATGGTGGCCGACGCCACGTTCGAGGTCAGGATGATGATGGTATTTTTAAAATCGATCTCGCGTCCCTCGGCATCGTCCATCACGCCCTTGTCGAAGACCTGGAAGAACAGCTCCATGACATCGGGATGCGCCTTTTCCACCTCGTCGAGCAGCAGCACGCTGTACGGATTGCGGCGCACCGCCTCGGTCAGCACGCCGCCTTCACCATAGCCGACATAACCGGGCGGCGACCCCTTCAGCCCCGACACGCTGTGGGCTTCCTGGTATTCGCTCATGTTGATGGAAATGAGCTTGCGTTCGCCGCCGTACAGCACGTCGGCCAGCGCCAGCGCCGTTTCCGTCTTGCCGATGCCGGACGGGCCGACGAACAGGAACACGCCTTTCGGCTTGTCGGGGTCGTCCAGGTTGGCGCGCGCCGTGCGCACGCGCTGCGCCACCGCCTCGATCGCGTGGGGCTGGCCCAGCACGCGCTCCTGCAGCAAATCCTTCAGCCGCAGCACGGTCTTGAGTTCATCCTTGACCATCTTGCCCAGCGGGATGCCGGTCCAGCCGGCGACGATTTCCGCCACCACGTGGCCGTCGACCTGCACCGGCACCAGCGGCGTCTCGCCCTGCAGCGACGCCAGTTCGGCCTGCAGCGCCAGCAGCTCGCGCCCCTGGCCCGCGTCGGCCGGCGTGCCGTCCTCGAGCTGGCGGCGGATCGCCTGGATCTGTTCCGACAGCGTCTTTTCGCTGTCCCAGCGCGCGGCCAGCTGCGCGTGCTCCTGCGTGGCGGCGCCGCGTTCGGCGTCGAGCCGCTGCAGCCGCGCGCCATGGCGCGCGCCGCCGCTCTCCTCGCGCGCCAGGGCCGATGCTTCCGCATCGATGCGCTCGCGCCGGCGCGCCACGCTGTCGAGCAGGGCCGGCGTGGCGCTCTGCCCCAGCGCCACCCTGGCGCAGGCCGTATCGAGCACGCTGATGGCCTTGTCCGGCAGCTGGCGGCCCACGATGTAGCGGTGCGACAGGCGCACGGCCTCGGTGATCGCCTCGTCGAAGATGCGCACCTTGAAATGCTGCTCCATCAGCGGCGCCATGCCGCGCAGCATGGCGCACGCCAGCTCTTCGCTCGGTTCCTCGATCTTGACGACCTGGAAGCGGCGCGCCAGCGCGGCATCCTTTTCAAAATATTTTTTGTATTCGCCCCAGGTGGTGGCGGCGATGGTGCGCAGCTCGCCGCGCGCCAGCGCCGGTTTCAGCAGGTTGGCCGCATCGTTCTGGCCGGCGCTGCCGCCGGCTCCGATCATCGTGTGCGCCTCGTCGATGAAGAGAATGATGGCGTGCGCGCTCTTGCCCACTTCGGCGATGACGTTTTTCAGGCGGTTCTCGAACTCGCCCTTGACGCTGGCGCCGGCCTGCAGCAGGCCCATGTCCAGCGTGTGGATCTCCACGCCCTGCAGGATGTCGGGCACGTCGCCCTGCACGATGCGCAAGGCCAGGCCCTCGACCACGGCCGTCTTGCCGACCCCGGCCTCGCCCGTCAGGATGGGATTGTTCTGGCGCCGCCGCATCAGGATGTCGATCGCCTGGCGGATTTCCATGTCGCGCCCGATCACGGGATCGACCTTGCCGGCGCGCGCGCGCGCCGTCAGGTTGACGGTGAACTGGTCCAGTGCCGGCGTTTTCGACGCTGCCGCCGCGCCGGCCAATTCCCCCACGGGATCGCCGCCGGCATCGCTCGCTTCCTCCTGCCCTGCGGCCGCCACGCCGGCTTCCTGCGAGCCCTCGGCCAGCTTGTCGAGCCCGTGCTTGATCTCGTCGAGCTTGAATTCGTGGAACAGCGCCGAGCCCCGGTAAGCCAGCTGCGCCAGTTCCGGCTCGGTCAGCAGCGCCTGCAGCAGATGACCGCTGCGGATGCTCACCTGCCGCCCGGCCCGCAAATCGAGCGAAGCGATCAGCCAGGCATGCTCGAACAGCTTCGGCAAGCGCACGGAAAACACGGGCGTGCGCGTGTTGCCCGTCTGCAGGCGCGCCACTTCGGCGCGCAAATCCGCTTCCAGCATGCTCACGCTGACGCCGCTCCTGCGGGCAATCAGCACGAAATCGCTGCGCGGCTGCTCCAGCAACGCGAGGAAGACGTGCTCCAGGTCGACTTCATACTGCCCCAGGCCGACACAAAGGCTGGCCGCGCGCGTGGCGGCCGTGCGGCAGGTGTCGTTCAACTTGCTGATCAATGTTTTCAGGTTGATGCTCATGGGGCGGCGGTCCTTGTCGGGTGATGGTTGGCGAAATCGGTGAAGTGGCGCGCTCAAGCCAGCGCATGCAGTTCATAGCGGACATCGACGCGGTCGCGCGCCTCGCCGCCGGTGATCAGAAAACTGTCCCAGCCCAGCCGCCCGCCGCTGCCCGGCACTGCCAGCGCAATGCCCTGCACGTCGGCGGCGCGCAGCACCAGCTGCACTTCGTATTCCAGGGTCAAGCCGGTGAACATGGCGAGCATCTTCTCGAGCGCGAGTGCGGCCGCGCCGCCCGGCAGGAACGCGTCGAAGTGGCAGCGGGCCAGCGGGCCGATGGTCAGCCGCAGGCGCAGGTCGCGCTGCCACACGCGTGCGCCGACCATGGCGGTGGCGCCCAGCAAGGCATTGCTGCCGCCCAGCGTGCTTTGCTGCTCGCGCGGCACGTCGTACCAGCAGCCGACAAACTGGCTGACGGCGATGCGCTGGCCGAAATACTCGGACAGCACCTGGCCGATCAGCACGGCAGACGGCGGCCGGTGGCGCATGGCGGCGGCGAAAAAACCCACCGATTCATCGAGCACGCCCGCACCGTCCCCGGCCAGGCGCTGGCGCAGCGAGGCGCTGCCCAGTCCCGCCAGCGACAGCAGCAGCGGCAGGAACTGGTCCTTGCCGTCGAGCTGGTATTTGAGCTCGAGCCGGTACTTGCGCCACGCTTCATAGAACAGGGCCAGGGCGCGGTTCGAAAACGTGTCGAGGAAGGCGCGCGGCCCCTCGTCCTTTTCATACAACTGGTGCGTGGCGATGCGTTCCGTATAGTGCAGCGGCAGCGCGCCGGCGACGCCGAGAAAGCCCATGAAGGCCGGCGTGACGCGCACGTATTTCAGCTGCCCGCAGCGCAGCGCCGCGCCCAGGGCGCTGGCATCCGTGGCCAGTTCGCGCGGTTCGGGCGCCAGCGCTTCGAGCTGGCTGGGGGCGAAGTCGAGCGAGATGGAATTCTGGAAGCGCAGGAAACTGGCCACCGCATCGTCGTGCGGCAAGCCATTGCGCCTGAGCCACAGCTCCAGCATGCGCACCGCCTGGAAGTACTGGAAGCGGCACGGCTGGGCAAACAGGCGCTCGATTACACTAGGCTCGAATCGCCGCTGCGTGGTTTGCATCGCCACAGCTCCTCTCCTGATTTTTTGGCCAGCACCACCAGTTGCGTGAAGCTGTTCGCATGCACATACAAGCCCAGGAAGCACTCGATCACGTGCGCAAAGGCGTGGATGCCGCTGCCGACGAAGGCCTCTTCGTCTATCGTCAGCCGCACTTCGACGCCGCGCACCAGGCAGGCGAAGGGATTGCCCGGCAGCCAGGCATTGACGGCCTGGTGGGCGATGGCGGTGATGCCGCGGATTTGCCGCTGCGACGTGGCCGAGCGCGGCAAATCGTACAGGGTCAGCATTTCCTGGAACGCTTCCAGGCCGCTGCCGGCCAGCGACAGGTGATTCAGCGACAAATGCGAAATCAGACGCCAGTGGGCGCCACGTCCCCGTTCGAAACGGTGCGACTCGCTGGGTTTGCGCAGCAGGCTGATGCTGCGCACGCTGGAACCTCCTTCGAGGAACAGGTCGCCGCCGTGCAAGCCGTAGGTCAGCTGCGCCGGCAAATCGCGGTTGGTGCAGCTCAGCTCCAGGCTGAGCGTGTCCGTTTCCACCGCGGCGGGGTCGAAATCGATGTCGACGATCGAGATCTGCGTTTCGTAGCCGGGGCTCTTGCCGGCGATGATCTCGTCGCGCCGCATGACCCAGTAGTGGCCATCCCTGGCCGGCGACTCGCCATGGCGCAGCGAATAGAACGGACGGAATTCCACCACGGATTCGCCCTGCGGCGTCTGCCGCACCAGTTTGACCGAGTCGATGGACTGCACCTCGAACGCATAGGCGCGGCGCGCATCGGCCAGCACGGGATAACTGGCGGCCGTGTGCGTGAGGCGGATAGGCTCGCCGCGCTGGCGGAACAGGTTGACCACCGGCGTGCAGCCCAGCAGCAGGTTGTGCGTGTTCATCGTCCCCAGCAGGCGCGCCGTGTTCGAATCGGTGCGCAGGCCGCTCAGCGCCAGGTGCAAGGTGATGCGGCGGCAGCCGGCCGGCAGCGCGGCGCACAACGCGCCGAGGTCGATGTCGAAAAAATTGAATTTCTCGGGAAAGCAGAAATACTCGGTCAGCAGCCGGTAGGCCGGATGCGAGCGGGCGGAAAACGGGATCAGCGCATCGTCCTCGGCAAAGCCGGCGCTGCGCACGGGAATGCCGTCGAGCGGGACCCAGCTGCCGCTGCCGTCCGCCTCGGCGTAGGCTTTCACGGTGCGCATGAACAGGGCGTCGCGCAGCGCCGCGCAAAACGAAGGCTGGCCATCGATGAACACGCGCAGCGAGGCCAGTCCCAGCTGGCCCAGCGCCAGCTGCGCGGCGCTCGACTCGATGGCGATGCTTACGCCCGAGGTGGCATTCGCCGGCAGCAGCACCTGTTCCGGCGCCTCGATGATGGCGCAAAACGCCGCGTGCGTGAGCGCCAGCGGCGCCACCGTCACGGGGTAGGCCGTGCGGAAGGTGCAGGCCACGCCTTTCACGGGACGCGTCGTCAGCTCCGTGCCGCGGGCGATTTCGGCAGGCGCCGTCAACTGCGCCGCCGCGGCGCCGCTATCCATGCGCGCGATCGAGCACGAGGGAAACGGCCGCAGGTAATGCGGGTACAGCACTTCGAACAGCGCTTCGGTAAACTCGGGATAATCATCATCGATGCGCTTCGAGATGCGCGAATTGAGCAGCGCGAACGACTGGATCATGCGCTCGATGTGCGGATCCTCGCACACCTCGCCGCCCATCAGCAGGCGGCCGGCGATCTTCGGGTAGCGCTCGGAAAACTCGCGCGAATAGCGGCGCAGGAAACCCAGTTCGCGCTCGTAGTAGGGCAACAATTCTTCCAAGTTCAGGCTCCCGTGGACGCGGCGCGGCGCCCTTTGCTGATCGTGTAATGCAGGCTGGAAGGCTGCAGGATGGCGTCGAAGCTGACCGGTTCGTGCGCCGCATGCACCACCAGCAATGCGCTGATGGCGAAATTGAGGCGGTTGATCGAGCCTTCCTCGATTTCCAGCGATGCGCGCACCTGGCGCAAGCGCGGCTCGTGGCGGGCGATGGCCTTTTCCAGGCACTGGCAGATATGGGCGCGGTCGTCCGTGCTCGACAGGCTAAGCCCGGCGAAATCGTTCAAGCCGTACGTGATGATCGACTTGCCGCACTCGGGAAAGGGTTTGAGCAGCGCCTCGGGCAGCACGGCGCGCGTGTTGAGCAACGCTTCCAGATCGCGCGCCACGGTGTCTTTCAAATCCTCGAGCGAGAGGCGCGAAACGGTGCCGCTGGAGGCGCCGTGCACGGGCGTATCCATCAGGCGGTCGAACAGGCCCGGCGTAAAACCTTTCATGGGCTTCCCGTTTCATGGGTGGCGTGGACACTGCGGCCGGCGGCCAGGAAAACCAGCGGCGGCGGCGCGCCGCTGGCGTACGCGGTCGGGTACGGTCAAGCCGTCTTGTTGGCCGACAGGTCCCAGCCGCCAGAGGTATTACCGCCCGAACCGCCGCCCACTTTTTGCTGGGTGTACTTCCACTTGACCTTCGAATACTTGAGCGCCAGGTCTTCGCCGAGAATGTCGCCCGCGGCCACCGATGGCGCCACGCTGCTGATCATCACGTTCTCCAGTTCGATTTCGAAGTACTTGATGCGTTCGCCCTGGCCATCGGCGCGCAGGAACTCGAGCTTGGCTTTCGGGATGGTCTTGCCGGACGAGCAAGTTTGCAGCAGCAAGGGGCTGGCGAGATCGGCCATCTTGGCGATGACGATATCCTTGTGCTCGGTACGTTCGGCGGTATGGCCGCCACCCGTCGAGGCGGTCGCCGATTTGGGTTGCAGCACTTGCCACTGGACCGACTTGCATTCGATCCAATCCTTGTGGCTGTTATCCGTGGATTCGCCCTTGATGCCATCAATTTGCAAGTATACGTCGATTGCCATGTTATTCCTTTCAATAGTGTAAAGAAAAATACATTACGATTTGGTCGACTGCGGAAGCTCCGCGACCAAACGGAGTGAAACGGACAATTCGTCCAGCTGGAAATGCGGACGCAAAAAGGACACGGCGCGGTATACGCCGGGCCGGCCCGGCACTTCCGCCACCTGCACCGAGGCTTCGCGCAGCGGAAACTGGGCTTTCTGTTCCTGGCTGGCGTTATCGTCGAGCAGCACGTACTGCGTCAGCCAGCGGTTGAGGAAATCTTCCACGTTGGAGGCGGCGGCAAAGCTGCCGATCTTGTCGCGCATCATGGCCTTCATGTAATGGGCGATGCGCGAGACGGCAAAGATGTATTGCAGCTGCGCCGACAGCACGGCGTTCGCGTTGGCCGCGTCCGTATTGTATTTTTTCGCCTTCTGCGCCGACTGGGCGCCGAAAAACGCGGCATAGTCCGTGTTCTTGCAATGCACGAGCGAAATGAAGCCCAGGTCGCTCAATTCCTTTTCGCGACGGTCCGTGATGGCGATTTCGGTCGGGCATTTCAGCGCCACTTCGCCCTCGTCCGTCTTGAAGGTATGCGTCGGCAAGTCTTCCACCAGGCCGCCCCCTTCCACGCCGCGGATCGCCGCGCACCAGCCGTAATCCTCGAAGGCGGCCGTCAGCTTGGTGCCGAAAGCGTAGGCGGCGTTGCACCACAGGTATTTCTGGTGATCGGTGCCGTCCACGTCCTCGACGAAATTGAAGCCGTCGACGGTGGCGCCATCGAGCGGATTGAACGGCAGCCGGCCCAGGAAGCGGGGCAAGGTCAGGCCCACATAGCGTGCGTCTTCCGATTCGCGCAAGGATTTCCACTTCGCATACTCGACCGTGTCGAATACCTTGGCCAGGTCGCGCGGCTTGCCCAGGTCGCTGTAGCTTTCCAGGCCAAACAGTTCCGGCGACGCGGACGAGATGAACGGCGCGTGCGCGGCGGCGGCCACATGCGACATCTGTTCGATGAAATACATGTCTTCCGGCTGGCGGCTGAATTCGAAGTCCCCCAGCAAGGTGCCGAACGGCGCACCGCCAAAGGTGCCGAATTCCTCTTCGTAGACTTTCTTGAACATGGTCGACTGGTCGAACTCCAGCGCGGTCTGGAAATCCTTGACCAGTTCGCGCTTGGTCGCGTTCATCAGCTTGATTTTCAGGTTCGTGCCGGTGGCCGTGTTCTTCACCAGGTAATGCAGGCCCGTCCAGCTGCTTTCCAGCTTCTGGAATTCGGGTGCGTGCATGATGGCGCTGAGCTGCGCGGAAATGAGCTGGTCCAGTTCGGCCACGCGGGCGTCGATGGTCGCGGCCAGGTTGTTCGACACCACCACCGTGCCATCCATGACCTGGCTGACCAGTTCGGAAATGAGATCCTTGGCGCGGGCGTGTTCGACGCTGGACTTGGCCACCTTGCTCTGCTCGACGATCTGGTCGAGCAAGTCGATTTCGGCGGTGCCGGCAGCGCTCAATGCGGGGGTCAGTTGTGCGGACATATCAATCTTTCCTGACGTGGGAATGTTGTTCCAGCTGGGCCAGTTTTTCCGTGCTGTTGAGCACGTCATTCAGGATGTCTTCCAGCTTGTCGTTGCCGGCCAGCTTGTTGCGCAGGTCGGCCAGCTTGGTGCGCGCCTCGAGCAGCTTGCGCAGCGGCTCGACCTGCTCGACCACCGCTTCCGGGCGGAAATCGGCGATCGAGCGGAATTTCAGCTCGACGCCGAACTGGCCGCCACCGGCGCCCAGTTCATTGGGCACGCGGTAGGTGGCGCGCGGCTCGATGCCCTTCATCACTTCATCGAAATTATCGCGGTCGATATCGACGAACTTGCGGTCCTTCAGGCGCTTCTGCTCGAGTTCCGAATTGCCGCCGAAATCGCCCACCACGCCCACCACGAAGGGCAGCTCCTTGTTTTCGATGGCGTCGCCGATCTCGACGTCGTAGGTCATCTGCACGCGTGGCGGGCGTACCTTTTGCAAGCGCTTCTGCACACTATCTTTTTTCGACATGACATCCCCTTCCCAAATGTTGGCGGCATCGGCGATGCGCCTGTTGAACTGCGGCGTACCTGTGCCTGGCTGGCTACTTCAGGGCATTGAATGGATTGGCGCTGCCCTCATCGGCAGCGCGCTTGCTTGGCTGCTTGCGGGCTTGGCGCACGGGCGGCTTGTCCTGCGGCGGCACCAGCACGGTTTCGCCGAGGCTCTCGCGCAGCAGCTTGGCCAGGTCCTGCGATTCCGCGCGCAGCGGACCGGACAGGTTGTTCTGGCGGCTCAGGTCGGCCAGCGCCCGCGTCGACAGGCGCAGTCCGCTGATGGCGATCACGCTGTTGGCCAGCTTGTCGGCAGGATCGCGCACCAGCACTTCCTGGGCATTGAGGATGGCTTCGCCATATTGGCCCGCATCGTAGCGGCTTTGCGCCATGCGCACCCAGGGCTGCTTGTCGGCGGGCGCGGCGGCGGCGGCCTCCTGCCACAGCGCCAGCGCCGCCGCCTTGTTGCCCGTATCCACTGCCTGCGTGGCCTTGGCCATCAGCGCCTCCAGCGTCGGCGGCGCCACGACGGTTGGCGGTTTGGCCACCGGCGCCGTACTGCAGGCGCCGAGGGCAAAAGCACAGGTGATAACGGCAAGAGTGCGTAGCGAAACCGAGCGTGTCATGTTGAGCGTTCCTTCAAAAAAGAAGACCGTTTTGACGACTGAAAAGTTGCTTTTTATAGTTGTTAATTGTTTATTTTTCGGAGCGTAGCATGATTTGAAAATTTACTGCGTTCAATAGAAAATACGCGAAAACTCACACTACTGAGGCTAAAAACGTACAGTACGCACCATTCCTCAAGATAATGTTAAGGTTCTTGCAGTTGCGAAAAAAGCACCAAGTTGCGCGATGCGAAGCATGTTTTTCAGTCGCCGCCGCGCGCCTCACTGTGTCTGGCATAGAGGGCAATTCATGAGCATGGCAAACAAATTGTTATGGGGCGAAGGCCTGTTCCTGCGGCCCCAGCATTTCCAGCAGCAAGACCAGTACCACGAACAGCGCCTGCACGAGAGCGTCAAGGCATTGCACCCGTATGCGTGGGGGGTGAACCAGCTGCAGATCGACCGCGATGCGCTGGCCAACAACAGCTTGCGCCTGCTGGAACTGTCGCTGGTCTTCCAGGACGGCGAAATCTACAATGCGGCCGGCGGCGATGAACTGCCCGAGGCGCTCGACCTGGGCAACTTGCCGTCGTCGCTGCAATCGGTGACCTTCCATGCCGCCTTGCCGGCCTTTAAGCCATTCGGCGGCAACTTCGCCGCCAGCGGCCAGCCCAACAACGCGGCGCGCTACGCCCAGGCCAATCTCAGCACGCCGGACCTGTACACCCAGGCCGCGCAGGCCGAACTGACCTACCTGAAAAAAACCCTGCGCCTGGTGGCCGATTCCGAACCGCGCGATTCCTACGTCAGTTTCCCCCTGCTGCGCCTGCGGCGCCTGTCGACGGGCGGCTTCGAGCAGGATCCGGCCTTCGTGCCCCCCAGCCTGTCCATCCGCAGCGCGCCCCTGCTGTTCCTGCAATTGCGCCGCCTGATCGACGCGCTGCAGGCCAAGGTCAATGCGCTGTACGGGCATCACCGCGAGCCGAGCAAGAGCGTGATCGAATTCCGCTCGGGCGACATGTCCTCGTTCTGGCTGCTGCATACGGCCAGCGCGGCCTACGCCTCGCTCAGCCACTACTACCATCATCCGGCGCTGCATCCGGAGCGGCTGTACGAACAGCTGCTGGCCCTGGCGGGCGGCTTGATGACATTTTCAAGAAGCCATGCGCTGGCCGACCTGCCGCCGTACCGGCATGCCGATCCCGGCCTGTCGTTCGCCCAGCTGCACGCCATGATCCGCGAATTGCTCGACACCGTGATCTCGTCGAAATACTTCGCCATCGCGCTGACGGAAACCAAGCCGTCCTACCACCACGGCAAGCTGGACTCGGAAAAGATCGACGCCAAGACGGCGTTCTACCTGGGCGTGTCGGCCGACATGGCCGGCGTGGAACTGGTCGACGTGGTGCCGCTGCGTTTCAAGGTGGGCGCGCCGGACGACGTGGAAAAGTTCGTCCTGTCCGCCCTGCCCGGGGTGCGCCTGCAGCACGCGCCGCAGGTGCCGGCCGCCGTGCCGGTGCGCCCCGACATGTTTTACTTCACCATCGAGGCCAAGGGCCAGATGTACGAACGCATGCTGCAGGCGCAGTCGCTGCTGGTGTATGTCCCTTCCGGCATGCGTGAACTGAAACTCGAACTTGTCGCCGTCACTTCCTGAGGTCCAACGATGCATTCCAGCGCTCCTCCTTCCCTAATGTCCGGCGGCCAGGCCGCCTATGCCTCCAGCATGGCTGCCGGTCCAGGCACGGAACACACCTTGATGGACTTGATGTACGACGGTTTTTACGCCCTGTTCATGCTGAAGAACGGCAGCGGGCCGCAAGACAATGCCGATTTCATCAGCAAGATGACGCACTTCCTCGATGAGTTCAGCCGCGGCGCGAAAAAACAGGGCGCGTCGGCGGACGATATCGACGCCGCAAAATATGCGTTCTGCGCGGCCGTCGATGAAATCATCCTGCGCTCGCCCTACAGCATCCGCGACGAATGGGCGCGGCGGCCGTTGCAGCTGGTGCTGTTCGGCGACCAGCTGGCCGGCGAAAACTTCTTCATCCGCCTCGAAGCGCTGCGCGCGCGCGGCAGCGCGCACCTGCAGGCGCTCGAGGTATTCCACATGTGCCTGCTGCTGGGTTTCCAGGGCCGCTACATCCTGGAAGGCCCGGAAAAACTCAACTACCTGACGGCGCGCCTGGGCGACGAAATCGCCCAGATGAAGGGCAAGAAAACCGGCTTCGCCCCGCATGCGGAGCGGCCCGACCAGATCATCCACAAGCTGCGCAACAACGTGCCGCCATGGGTGCTGTGTTCGGTGTTCGCCCTGATCTGCGCGCTGGGCTACCTGGGGCTGCGCACCATGCTGGCCAAGCAGACGGAAGTGCAGATCAATGCCTACAACGACATCGTCAAGCTGGCGCCGCGCGTGGCCAACCTGAGCATTACCCTGCCGTGATGGGCGGCGCACAACAAGCCCCTCCCGCCACGGGCCAGTTCGGCACCGGCTTGAGCCAGCATGCGCGGCTCATCACCCTGGCCACGGCGCAGCAGTCGGGGCAGCCGGAATCGCTGATGGCGGAACAGTTCGAGGGCCGCGAGGCCGTCAATGAACTGTTCCGCTTCGAAGTCGATGCCCTGAGCACCGCGGCCAGCCTGGACCTGGCCTCCTTTATCGGCGAGGAAATGACGCTGTGCCTGCTTCAGCCCGACGGCAGCCAGCGCGCCTGGCACGGCATCTGCACCGATTGCGCCTGGATGGGCGCCGACGGCGGCGTGGCGCGCTACCGGCTGCGCCTCGAACCGGCCCTGGCCCTGCTGCGGCTGCGCCGCGACAGCTATATTTTCCAGGACAAGCATGTGCGCGACATCGTCACCGAGCTGCTGGCCGACTACCCGCAGCTGCGCTTCGAATTCGACGTCAGCCAGGCGCTGGCCACGCGCGCCATCTGCACCCAGTACCGCGAAAGCGACTTCGATTTCTTCGCGCGCCTGCTGGCCGCCGAAGGCCTGAGCTGGCGTTTCGAGCACGACCAGCCTGGCGGCGCGCAGGAAGGCGGCGATGGCCAGGCGCAGGCCAGGCACAAACTGGTGATCTTCGACAGCAAGGCCACGGCGCCGCAGACGCCGGGCGGCGCCGACATGCGCTTTCACGGCGTGCGCGCCACCGATGCGGACGACGCCATCGACCGCTTCGGCGCGCGCCGCCAGGTGCAGTCGAATGCCGTCAGCATCAGCAGCTGGCACCCGGAGCAGGTGACGGCACCCGCCGCCGAGCAAGTCTCCAGCCTGGAGGCCGGGCAATTGCCGCAGCTGGCCGTGTATGACGGCGCCGGCGAGCGCCTGCATGCCGACCGCGCGGCGGCGGGGCCGCACAGCGAGCGCATGCTGCAAGCCCTGGAACTGGACAACAAGCAGTTCGACGGCGCCGGCGCCGTGCGCCGCCTGGCCGCCGGCCACGCCATGCGCCTGCTGCAGCACGGGCAGCATGCCGATGGCGCCAACGCATTCACCGTGCTGTGGGCCGAGCATCAGGCGCGCAACAATGCGGGACCGGCCGGCGCCAGCCTGGGCGGCATGCTGTCGCAGCTGGCCAGGACGGCCGGCCTGGGCGGCGTGGCCGACTGGATCGCCGGCCAGATCGAACCGGGCACCTACCGCAACCGCTTCGGCTGCGTGCGCGCCAGCGTGGCCATCGTGCCGCGCGCCACCGCCGCGCGCGCACCAGCCGTGGCGCTGGGTCCGCAGACGGCGCTGGTGGTGGGTCTGGCCGACAGCGTCGCCACCACGGGCCGCGACCATCAGGTGCGCCTCCAGTTTGCCTGGCAGCGCGGCAGCGCCGCCAATCCGGGCGGCCTGGCGCACAACACCGACCAGCAGGGCAACGCGCCCGGCAACGAGGCGTCCGGCGCGTGGGTGCGCGTGGCCGAAGCGCTGGCCGGCCCGAACTGGGGCTCGCAATTCACGCCGCGCCTGGGCACGGAAGTGCTGGTCGACTTCATCGAAGGCGACATGGACCGCCCGCTGGTCGTCGCCCAGCTCTACACGGGCAGCGACACGCCGCCCTATGCGGCCGGCGAGGATTCGGGCGTCAACCATGCAGGCGTCCTGTCGGGCATGCACAGCCACAATTTCGACGGCGCCGGCTACAACCAGTGGGTGCTCGACGATACCCGGGGCCAGCTGCGCACCCGGCTCGCTTCGAGCAGCGCCGCCACCGAGCTCAATCTGGGCTACCTGGTGCAGCAAGGCGCCAACACGGCGCAACGGGGCAGCTACCGCGGCAGCGGCTTTGAATTGCGCACCGACGCCTGGGCCATGCTGCGCGCCGGCGAAGGCATGCTGATCTCGACCACGGCGCGCGCGCGCCAGGGCGCCGGCGTGGCGTCGAGCCAGCTCGACACGAAGGAAGCGCTGGCCCTGCTGCGCGGTGCCTGTGAACTGAGCAAGACGGTGGCGACGTCGGCTAGCCAGCAAAAAGCCCTCGTCAGCAAGGATGCGAACCAGGCGCAGCTGGACATGGCGGCGCAGATCGACCCGCAGCAGGATGGCAAGTACCAGGCCGCGGTCGGCGGCCAGGAAGCCATCAAGGCGGGCAGCGGCACGCGCGCGCCCGATACGGCGCAGCCCGTGGAACGCTACGCCCAGCCGCTCGTGCTGATGGAGTCGCCCAGCAGCATCAACTGGGCCACGCCCGCTTCGACCGTGCTGTTCGCGGGCCAGCAGCTGCACTGGACGGCGCAGGCCGACCTGCACATGACGGCCGGCCAGACGGTCGCCTCGGTGGCGGCCAACGCGGCCACGCTGTTCAGCCAGGACGGTGGCATCAAGGCTGTCGCGGGCAACGGCCCCGTCTCGCTCGAAGCGCATACCGACCAGCTGGAAATCCTCGCCGATCAAGCCGTCACGGTGATCTCCGTGAGCGACAGCATCGACATCAAGGCCAACCAAAAGATCGTCCTGCAGGCGGGACAATCGTCGATCACGCTCGAGGGCGGCGACATCACCTTCCGCTGCCCGGGCCATTTTACGGTCAAGGGCGGGCAGCATGTCTTCAATGGCGGCGCCAGCGCCGCCGCCGGCCTGCCGCCGTTGCCCGACAGCCGCCTGAAACTGTTCGACGAAGGCTTCGTGCTGAAAGACCGCGACACAGGCGAACTGATGCCGCGCCAGCCATACCGCATCAAGCGCGCCGATGGCAGTATCGAAACGGGCATGACGGACGCCAGGGGCTTGACCCACGTCGTGGCTGCCGCCGCCGTCGAAGCGCTGGTGATCGAACTGCTCAAATCGCCGGGCCAGTTGCCCGAGACGCCGGACAGCCCTGCGCCTGCTCCCGCGCCAGACACGCGCGCCAAGGCGCCAGCGCCCGGCACGACAGCCAAGGTGCCGCCCAAGCCCGAGCCGAAATTCAAGGAAACGGGTATGTCGAGCACCAGCCCCGTCGACAACAAGCAGCGCAAGGAAGTGCTGATCAAGCGTCCCGCCTGCTGGATCGCCGACTACGAAAAGGAGATCGATGTCTCCAGCGTGCCGCGCTACAACAACACTTTCGGCGCCAATGGCGCGCCACATAATTATTTCGATACCGTGCGCTACAAGATCTACGTGCCCGTCAAGTCGAATACCAGCATCATCGCCGAATTGCGCGTCAAGGTGGTGACGGTGCTGTCGGCCGAAGACCAGGCGCTGGAAGACCGCGAGAAAGGCACCCCACAGGCCGCCACACGAGCCAAGCAGCGCGCCGCCGTCATCAAGTACGTCAAGGAAGTCGCCAGGACGGGCCTGGAACAACACTGGAACAATAAATTCCGCATGGAGATCGTCGATCCGGAATGCGGCACGCGCATCCTGCCCATCGTCTACCGCGTGGAGTACGTGGAAAGCAGGGAGCACTACACCATGCAGATCCACAAGCGCTACGACCGCGAAGGCGTGACCGGCACCGTGATCGACGTATCGATGGCCACCAATGGGCAAACCCATGCGCATGAATTCGGCCATTGCTATGGCATACCGGACGAATATTCCTATGTCGACGGCGATGACGAAACCGTCAAGTACATGAAGCCCGACGGCAGCTGGGATGCGCCTGTGCCGGCCCTGGCGGACGGCACGGAACCGGATCCGGCAGTGGCCAACATCATGAGTGCCTACGGCTCCGTGATTGTCCTCAAGCGGCACGGCTGGCAAATCGCGATCGAAGTGCAAGAATTGCTGCGGGCGAAAATAGGACGGAAAATCAAATGCGATATCATCCTCAATGGCTCGTGACCGGGCTGTTTGCAACCTTCCTACACCTCACAGGACACGCCATGCCGAACGACGTACTTTCCGTCAGCGCCCATTGCCTCGACAACCCGGCCTGCATTTTCACGGGCAGCGACATGCGCATCGAAGTCGTCATCAAGAATACCGGCAGCGCGGCCGTCGGCTATCCGCTCGACTACATCCAGCAGCGCGGCCCCAACCTGCGCCTGATCGACAACGTGAGCGAACAAAGCCAGATCCTGAAGACGAGCCTGGCGGACCATGCGCTCAAGCGCGCCTTCACCACCATCGCGCCGGGCCAGTCGGTGGCGCTGCAAACCATCATCAAGCATACGGAGCTGCTGCTGTTCCGCAAGGAATTCGTCGACGTGACGGCCGAAATCGGCGTCTCGGCGGGGATCCGGATCGGGGGCGGCGCCGCATCTGACATTGGCGAGGAAACGTTGCCGTTCAAGGGCGGGACGAGCTTGAAGATTATTGGCAGGGATACGCTGGAGCGGGAGGCGAAGCGGTGATGCTGGCCGTCTGGGTGATGCCGGGGGGACTGCGTGATGCTGGCTGTGGGAGGCGATGCGTAGGCGCTGGCCGCTACGGCTTGAGATGAGGGGACGGCGTTGGGCCGCTGCGCGGCCAACGTGCCGCGCGCAGCGCGGTGGTTGGGCGATTCGAATAGCCTCGCGCCCCTTAGGGCGCTCCGTCTTCGAATCCCACCGTTCCGTCCAGACAAATAAAAAAGCCTCCCGCAGGGAAGGCTTTTTTATTTGATTCTGGCGGAGACGGTGGGATTCGAACCCACGATACAGGTATAAGCCGTATGCATCCTTAGCAGGGATGTGCCTTCGGCCACTCGGCCACGTCTCCTAGCTGATTACTCAACTATGTCTCTGTAGCTAACTGCGCTGCAGCGACGAACGTCATAATATCGATTGCCCTCCCTTTGGTCAAGGGAGTGGGGCAATATTTTTGGATATTTAAGCTTTTTCCAGCTCGAACGCTTTATGCAGCGCGCGCACGGCCAGTTCCATGTACTTTTCATCGATCAGCACGGAGATCTTGATCTCGGAAGTGGAGATCATCATGATGTTGATGCCCTCTTCCGACAGGGTGCGGAACATTTGCGATGCGACGCCAACGTGGCTGCGCATGCCCACGCCGACGACGGACAGTTTCGACACTTTCGCGTCGCCCGTGATGCTGGCCGCGCCCAGCGATTCGCGGTTCGCTTCCAGCACGGCCAGCGCGCGCGCGTATTCGCCGCGCGAGACGGTGAAGGTGAAGTCCGTTTTACCGTCGACCGACTGATTCTGTATGATCATGTCGACTTCGATGTTCGCGTCCGCCACCGGTCCCAGGATGTGGTATGCCACGCCTGGACGGTCGGGCACGCCGAGCACGGTGATTTTGGCTTCATCGCGGTTGAAGGCGATGCCGGAGATGACTGCTTGTTCCATGTTTGTATCTTCCTCAAACGAAATCAGGGTGCCTGAATTGGCTTCTATTTCCAGCGGCAACATCGGGTCGGTCAGCGACGACAGCACGCGCGTGGGCACGCGGTAGTTGCCGGCGAATTCCACCGAACGCGTTTGCAGCACTTTGGAGCCCAGCGAAGCCAGTTCCAGCATTTCTTCAAAGGTGATGGTCTTCAGGCGGCGCGCCTCGGAGACCACGCGCGGGTCGGTCGTATAGACGCCGTCGACGTCCGTGAAGATCAGGCATTCGGACGCCTTCATGGCGGCGGCAATCGCCACGGCCGAGGTGTCGGAACCGCCGCGGCCTAGGGTCGCGATGTTGTCGTGCTCGTCGACGCCCTGGAAACCGGTAATGATGACGATCTTGCCCGCATCGAGGTCGCGTTTGACTTTTTCGTCATCGATCGACTGGATGCGTGCCTTGGTAAAGGCGGAATCGGTCTTGATCGCGACTTGCCAGCCAGCATAGGATACGGCTTGTTTGCCGATCGCCAGCAGTGCCATCGACAATAGGCCGACGGACACTTGTTCGCCTGTCGAGGCGATCATGTCAAGTTCACGGGGATCGGGTTGATCCATGATTTCCTTGGCCAGTCCAATCAGGCGGTTGGTTTCGCCCGACATGGCGGATGGCACCACCACGATTTGATGCCCAGCGTCGTGCCACTTGGCAACGCGCTTGGCGACATTCTTGATACGGTCAGTCGAGCCCATCGACGTACCGCCATATTTGTGGACGATTAAAGCCATAAGAGTGAAGTTTCCGCTCAAGAAGAATAAAAAAGGAGGGCTTTACTCTACATGCCGCAATGCAAAATAACAAGCTAAAAAGCGCATTAGCTCATACCGATTGCGCATATGGAAATAACCAATCCATGCAGTCCAGCTGGCTTGGGCAGCCACTTGCCAGCCACCCCGGGAGTGGCCGTGGTGGCGCCCCTTACGCTCAGCAGGAGACCCAGCGCAAGGCGACGCGGGGACGATCCAGCAGACTCAGGCAATGGCAATCGACGCCAATACCAGCCGCGAACAGCAATTGTTGCGCCGCACAGACAAGGGGCAGGCGTTCGCGCTCCCAGGCGGGCACGTCAAACGCCTGGTAATGGTATTTCAAGCTCTTCGTGGGACGGTTCAAGGCCAGTTTCAGGCGCTCGCCACCCTGGCGGAAATCGATGGTCAAGGTTTGAGCTTGCAACCAGGCAATATCGATACCCTGGCCGCCCTCTTCCACCGCATCGAAATGCAGCACGCCGCCATACGCGGGGAACGCCAGGCTCGCCTCGCCTTGCCATGTAAATTGCTGGCTGGCTTTTTCCAGGCCAGGAATCCCCGCGTCGCTCTTGTCGCGCATGCCGGCGAGATCATCGAGCTTCGGCGTCAGGTACAACCGGTCGCGGTGGCGCCGCACGTGGCATTCGGGATGCGTGACCAGCAATTGCGCATCGGGCCGCGCTTCCAGCAATTGCGCCAGCATTTCCGCCAGCCATGCCGTCGACGGCATGCGCAAGCCGCGCGTGCCGAACCAGTGGCGCAGCAGGTTGTAGCAGCGGTCCGCGCTCAGCGCGCGCAATTTCGCCAGCTCGATGCAATCGCCATCGAGGCACGCCGCCAAATCCTGCGTCGCCAGTTCCGTCAGCAGGCGCTGCGCCGATTGCGCGTGCTGGGCGCTGCGGGCGAAACGCTCCTGGAAACCGGGAAAGGCCTGCGCCAGCACAGGCATCACCTGGTGCCGCAGGGCATTGCGGGCAAAGCGGGGATCATCGTTCGACTCATCGTGGATGTGCGCGATCGCATGTTTTTCCACGTAGCTTTCCAGCTGCCTGCGCGACACGGGCAGCAAGGGGCGCGCCATCACCAGGTCCGGGTTGCCCAGCAGCTCGGGCGCACTGTTGGCGCCATCCATGCCGGACAAACCCGCCGTGCCCGAGCCGCGCAGCAATTGTAGCAGCACCGTTTCAGCCTGGTCATCCTGGTGGTGGGCCGTGAGCAGCAGGCGCGCGCCGTGCGCGGCGCACAACTCGCCCAGGGCCGCGTAACGGCGCTTGCGGGCCGCCTCTTCCGTGCCCGTCTTCGCATTTTTCTCCAGGGCGACCTTGCGCGCCTCGAAAGCGATGCCCATGCCGGCGCATAATTGTTCGCAGTGGGCCAGCCAGGCATCCGCATTCGGGCTCAGGCCGTGGTGCACATGAAAGGCGCGCAGGGCCACGCCGTGCTCCTGCGCCCAGGCATGGGCCAGGTGCAGCAGGGCCGAGGAATCGAGGCCGCCGCTGAGGGCGATGCCGACGGGGCTGCCGGGTGCCGGCGCGCAGGCGTCCAGCGCGCTGGCAAAAATATCGGCGACGGTGGCGGTTTGTTGCTTTTTCAATCAGGACTCCGGGAATGCAAAGAGGGACAGGCTGCTAAACGGATGGTGTCGTTTAGCGGACTGTCCCTGGTATTTTACTGTCTTGTCGGCTTACGTCTTGTCGGCTTACGTCCTGTCGGCTTACGCTGCGCTAAGCCGACCTACGCCGACCTACACCGACCAGCGATGGCTTACTCGCTCGGCGTCGTTTCCTTGAACTTGCCGTAGCTCAGCAATTTTTCATGGCGCGCGGCCAGCAGGTCCTTGGTTTTCATGCCGTGGAACTGGCGCAGGGTGTCGGCCAGGGCGCGTTTGAGCAAGGTGGCCATCTGTTTCGGATCGCGGTGAGCGCCGCCCAGCGGTTCGTTGATGATCTTGTCGATCAGGCCCATGGCTTTCAGGCGGTGGGCAGTCAGGCCCAGCGCTTCGGCCGCGTCGGAGGCGCGCTCGGCGCTCTTCCACAGGATCGAGGCGCAGCCTTCCGGCGAGATCACGGCATAGGTCGAGTATTGCAGCATCAACACGGCATCGCCGACGGCAATGGCCAGCGCGCCGCCGGAACCGCCTTCACCGATGATGGTGGCGATCAGCGGCACTTTCAACTCGGCCATCACGTACAGGTTGTGGCCGATGGCTTCCGACTGGCCGCGCTCTTCCGCGTCGATGCCGGGGAAGGCGCCTGGCGTGTCGACGAAGGTGAAGATGGGCAGGTTGAACTTTTCAGCCACTTTCATCAGGCGCATGGCCTTGCGGTAGCCTTCCGGCTTCGGCATGCCGAAATTGCGCATGGCGCGCTCTTTCGTGTCGCGGCCCTTCTGGTGGCCGATGACCATGCACGGCTGGCCGTTGAAGCGGGCCAGGCCGCCCACGACGGACAGATCGTCCGCGTAGCTGCGGTCGCCATGCAATTCGTGGAAATCGGTAAAGATTTCATTCACGTAATCCATGGTGTAGGGGCGTTGCGGGTGGCGCGCGATCTGCGCCACTTGCCAAGGAGTCAGCTTGGCGTAGATATCTTTGGTCAGCTGCTGGCTCTTCTTGGCCAGGCGGTCGATCTCTTCCGAGATGTCGACGGCCGAATCGTCTTGCACGAAGCGCAACTCTTCGATCTTGGAATCGAGTTCCGCGATCGGCTGTTCAAAATTGAGGAAAGTCGTTTTAGTCATTGTACCTCCAGGTTTTACCGGCCACGGCGCCAGGGCGCGCGGCGTCATCTATGTTTATTTTACCGTACCGGCTGCTGCGCCGGGGGCTCCATCGGGTGCGGCAGGAGCGGCTGCAGGGTCGAGACTGCGCCACAAATACCACGTCGCGACGGTGCGCCATGGTTCCCAATTGGCGGAAACTTCGCGCGCATCGCTGCGGGAAACTGGTTCGCCGGAGAAATAACTGACGCTGATGCCCTGGATCAAACCGGGGTCGTCGAGCGGCAAGACATTCGGCCGGAGCAGATTAAATATCAGAAACATCTCGGCTGTCCAGCGGCCGATGCCGCGGATTTGCACCAGTTCGGCGATGACGGCTTCGTCATCCATCTGATCCCACTGGCTCGCGTGCACGCGCTTGGCCTTGAAATGGTCGGCCAGGTCGAGGATGTATTCGGTCTTGCGTTTGGACAAGCCGCAGGCGGACAGCTGCTCGGCGCCTGCCTTCAATACTTGCGACGGCGTGCATTTCGGGCAAGCGAGCAGCAGCTTTTTCCAGGCAGCATCGGCCGCCTTGGGCGTGATCTGCTGTCCCACCAGCGAACGGGCCAGGGTCGTAAACGGGTCGCTGTGACCGACCAGGTGCAGGTCGCCAAATTGCGGGATGAGCTTTTTCATGATGCGGTCGCGCTTCATCAGCTCGATCTTCGCCTCTTCCCAGTAGTGCGGCACCTGGATCACCTGCGCGGCTATTACCGGCGCTTCCCCGTTTTCCCTGGACGTTGGCATCATGCGCGGCGCCAGTTGGTCGAGCCGTCAGGCTTGTCTTCGAGAATGATGCCCGCCGCCAGCAAGTCGGCGCGGATCTTGTCGGACTGGGCAAAGTCGCGCGCCTTTTTCGCCGCGCTGCGCGCCGCGATGGCCGCTTCGATGCCGGCTGCCTCATCGACGCCACCGGCGGCGGCGCCGACGGTCGCTTGCAGGAATTGCTGCGGCGTACGCTCCAGCAAGCCGAACACGCCCGCCAGGCCCTTCAATTGACGCGCCAGAGCCGGCGACTTGCTCTTGTTGACTTCCGTTGCCAGGTCGAACAGGGCGGCCACGGCCAGCGGTGTGTTGAAATCGTCGTCCATCGCTTCGCGCACGCGCACGGCATGCGCTTCGTTCCAGTCGATGGCGCCCTCTTCCACCACCACGTCGGCCAGCGCCGTGTACAAGCGGGTCAGGGACAGGCGCGCATCGTCGAGGTGCACGTCCGAGTAATTCAGGGGGCTGCGGTAGTGCGCGCGCAGGATGAAGAAGCGGATGACTTCGGCATCGAACTTTTGCAGCACTTCGCGGATGGTAAAGAAATTGCCGAGCGACTTGGACATCTTTTCATTGTCCAGGCGCACGAAACCGTTATGTATCCAGTAATTGACGCTGGTATGGCCGAACGCGCCTTCGGATTGGGCAATCTCGTTTTCGTGGTGCGGGAATTGCAAGTCCGCGCCGCCGCCATGGATGTCGAACTGTTCACCGAGCAAGGCGCACGACATGGCCGAGCATTCGATATGCCAGCCCGGGCGGCCCTTGCCCCACTTCGAATCCCATTTGACTTCTTCCGGCTCGGACTCTTTCGACGACTTCCACAGCACGAAGTCGAGCGGATCGCGCTTGCCCGTGTTCACGTCGACACGTTCGCCTGCGCGCAGGTCGTCGAGCGACTTGCCCGACAGCTTGCCGTAATGGGGGAAATTGCGCACGGCATAGTTCACGTCGCCATCCTCGCCCTGGTAAGCGAGTTCCTTCGCTTCCAGCTGCTCGATCAGGCGCAGCATCTGCGGCACGTATTCGGTGGCGCGCGGCGTGTGGTCGGGCGTCAAGATGCCCAGCGCGGCCGTGTCTTCATCCATGTACTGGGTGAAACGCGTCGTCAGCTGGGAAATCGTCTCGCCGTTTTCCACGGCGCGGCGGATGATCTTGTCGTCGATGTCCGTAATGTTGCGCACATAGGTGACATCGAAACCGGACGCTTTCAGCCAGCGGTAGATGACGTCAAACGCCATCATCATGCGCGCATGACCGATATGGCAATAATCGTAGATGGTCATGCCGCACACGTACATGCGTACCTTGCCCGCTTCCATCGGGACGAATACCTGCTTCTCGCGCGCCAGGGTGTTGTAAATCTTTAGATTGCTCATCGTACTTTGCAAGTGGAGCGGCCGCCAGCCTGGCAAAACGACAGACAGGCGCGGACACCGGGGGTGCCGCGCCACAGAACTGCCGTGTGCGCCGAGACGGGTCGACCCGCTATATTGTTGTTCTTGTTTGTTAGAATTAGGGCGTTAGCGGTCAAGTATAACATTGATAAAAACCATACTGGCCCGATATGAATCAGGTTTTTACGATGTTCAACCGAATTTTCATTTCTTTACAATTAAAGCAAGTTTAGAGAAAAATAACGATCAAGGACGCCTTCATGCAAGAAATCAAATCGAAACGCCTGTCTTTCCTGGCCCGTTTTTGCACCCTGTTTGCCGGCCTGACCCTGGGCAGCGCCGTCGTGGCAGCCGCACCGGCGACCGCCCTCGACCCCACGCCCCACGTGGCCCTGAAAACCAGCATGGGCGAGATCGTGCTGGAACTGAACCAGGAAAAAGCGCCGCACAGCGTGGCCAATTTCTTGCAGTACGTCAAAAGCGGTTACTACAAAGGCACGGTGTTTCACCGCGTCATCGATGGCTTCATGATACAGGGCGGCGGCTTCGACAAGAACATGAAGCAGAAAGCCACCAAGGCGCCGATCAAGAATGAAGCGCAAAACGGCTTGCAAAACGTCACCTACAGCATTGCCATGGCACGCACGGGCGACCCGCATTCGGCCACCGCGCAATTCTTTATCAACGTCAACGACAATGGCGCGCTCGACTACCCTGGCCGCGACGGTTTCGGCTACACGGTATTCGGCAAAGTCGTCAGCGGCATGGACGTGGTCGACAAGATCAAGGCCGTGCCCGTTGCCGACAAGGGCCCGCACCAGAACGTGCCGGTCACCCCCGTGGTGATCGAATCGGCGACTTTACTCAAATCCGCGCCCGCAAAACTGTAAAATAGCGTTTTTGCGGTGCCGGCCTGCCTGGCGCCGCTGAATCAATTATTCATCCAATTTATTAAGGATCATCATGACCTCCGTCATCATCACCACCAATCTGGGCAAGATCACCGCTGAACTGGACGCAGAGAAAGCGCCGAAAACGGTTGCCAACTTCCTGGCCTACATGAAAGCCGGTCACTACGACAACACGATTTTCCACCGCGTCATCGATGGCTTCATGATCCAGGGCGGCGGTTTCGAGCCAGGCATGAAACAAAAGCCAGCCGACACCACCGTGGAAAACGAAGCCAAGAACGGCCTGAAAAACGACACGTACACGCTGGCCATGGCCCGCACGTCGGACCCGCATTCGGCATCGGCCCAGTTCTTCATCAACATCAAGAACAACAGCTTCCTCGACTATCCAGGCCAGGACGGCTGGGGCTACGCCGTGTTCGGTAAAGTCACCGAAGGCAAGGAAGTCGTCGACGCCATCCGCGCCGTCAAAACCTCGCGCGCCGGCATGTTCGCCGACGTGCCAGTGACGGACGTGATCATCGAGAAGGTAGAAGCCGCGTAATCAGGCTTCAGCATCATGAATAACAGGCATTGCAGCGTTTGCGCTTTTCCATGCACATCACTTTTTGGGCGCGTTGAACGATGACAATGCCTGCCGCACTCTTTATTTCCGACCTGCATCTGCAGAGTTCGCACCCGCGCACGAACGCGGCGTTTCTTTCTTTCCTGGAACACCATGCGCAATATGCGCAAGCGCTGTATCTATTAGGCGACCTGTTCGAATACTGGGCCGGCGACGATGACCTGGAAGACCCGTTCAATGCGCGCATGACGGCCGCCATCCGCGCCGTCAGCGATGCTGGCGTGCACGTCTACTGGATCGCCGGCAACCGCGACTTTCTCGTCGGCTCCGGCTTTGCCGCCGCCGCCGGCGCCACCCTGCTCAGCGAACCGCACGTGGCCACGATAGCCGGCCAGCGCATCGTCCTGCTGCATGGCGACGCCGAATGCACGAAAGACGTCAGCTACATGGAATTTCGCGCCATGGTACGCCAGCCCGCCTGGCAACAACAGTTCCTGTCCATGCCGCTGGCGCAGCGCAAGGCCATCATCGACGGTTTGCGCAAGAGCAGCCGCGAGCACAATGGCGAAAAATCCATGGACATCATGGATGTCACGCCCGATGCTGTCGCGCAAGTGTTTGCCGAACATGCGAGCACCGTCATGATCCACGGCCATACGCACCGCCCCGCCCTGCACCAGGTCGACAATACCCTGCGCTACGTCCTGCCCGACTGGGAATGCGATGTCACGCCGCCGCGCGGTGGCTGGATCGCCATCGATGCGCGCGGCAACATCACGCGCCACGACCTGAACGGCAACATCATCGACTAGGTCTGCGCCGACGACGGCACGGGCGTTTGTCCGATAGCCGGGCCCGCCTGGCCTTGCTGTAATGGCGCCATGCATACTGTTTACATCGGCACGGCCGGCTGGAGTATTTCCAGCGCCGCCGCCAGCCACTTCCCCCTCGATGGCAGCCACCTGCAGCGCTATGCCCAAGTCTTGCCCTGCGTGGAAATCAACAGCTCGTTCTACCGCCCGCACCAGCCCGCCACCTACGCGCGCTGGGCCGCCAGCGTGCCCGCCCATTTCCGCTTCAGCGTGAAATTGCCGCGCAGCATCACGCACGAGCGGCGCTTGCGCGATGGCGCGGCCGAACTCGATCGCTTTGCATCGGAAGTGGGGGAATTGGGAAGCAAGCTGGGCTGCGTACTGGTGCAGCTGCCGCCCAGCCTGCGATTCGAAGCGGACGTGGCCGCCGCATTTTTCACCGCCCTGCGCCGGCGCTTCGACGGCATGCTCGCGTGTGAAGCGCGCCATCCCAGCTGGTTCGAGCAAGGCGCGACCGAGCTGTTAACAATGCAGCGCATCACGCGCGTGCGCGCCGATCCGCCTGCCGGCCAGCCGGGCCCGCACGTACCGACGACCAACGTGGCCTACGTGCGCCTGCACGGCAGCCCGAAAATATATTATTCCGACTACCCGGCCGATTACCTGGCGGCGCTGGCCGCTGAATTGCGCAACCCAGCGTATGCGGGCAGCTGGTGCATCTTCGATAACACGGCGGCCGGGGCCGCCCTGTTCAATGCGCTGGACTTGCAGGCGCGGCTGACTTGAAAATACGTGTTGATTTTTTGGGGCTTAGTGTTATAGTTAACTACAACACCAACTCAATACATCACGGAGCTTCGATGCCTACCGCATTTTTCACGCGCCGCGCCGCACCACCCTCATGGGAGCGCATCCCATGAGCGCGGAATGGAACGACAATAGCCCCATCTACCGCCAGCTCAAGGCCAGGGTGGTGGGCATGATGCTCGATGGCGTGCTGCAGTCGGGCGACGCCCTGCCTTCGGTGCGCCAGGTGGCGGCCGATTATCAATTGAATCCCATCACGGTGTCGCGCGCCTACCAGGAACTGGTCGACGATGCCCTGGTGGAAAAACGCAGAGGACTCGGTATGTATGTCTTGGAAGGCGCCCGCGACAAATTGCTGGCCAGTGAACGCGAGCGCTTCATGCGCGAAGAATGGCCAGCGATGCTGGAACGCATCACGCAACTGGGCCTGAACCTCGAGCAACTACTGCAAGCGAGCCGCGACAGCGGCGCACATGGAGCGAGCGCATGAATACATTGAAGAAGGACAGCGTCATCAGCGCGCGCGGCTTGCACAAGCAATATGGCAAGCAGGTGGCCATCGATGGCATCAGCTTCGATATCGCGCCGGGGCGCATCGTCGGCTTGATCGGGCCGAACGGTTCCGGCAAGACCACCACGCTGAAAGCCATCCTGGGCCTGACGGGCTTCGAAGGCGACTTGTCGGTGCTGGGGCGCGATCCGCGCGTGCAGCGCGATGCGCTGATGGACGACGTCTGCTTCATCGCCGACGTGGCCATCCTGCCGGGCTGGCTGCGCGTGGCCGACGCCATCGACTTCGTTGCTGGCGTGCATCCACGTTTCGACCGCAGCAAGGCCGAACGCTACCTGGCCCACACCAAGCTGGCGCCGAAGATGAAGGTCAAGGCCATGTCGAAAGGCATGGTGGTGCAGCTGCACCTGGCGCTGGTGATGGCCATCGACGCCAAACTGCTGGTGCTCGACGAGCCCACCCTGGGCCTGGACATCCTGTACCGCAAGCAGTTTTACCAGAACTTGCTGGAAGACTATTTCGATGAAAACAAGACCATCGTCATCACCACCCACCAGATCGAGGAAGTGGAGCACATCCTCAGCGACCTGATGTTCATTCGCGACGGCAAGATCGTGCTGGCCTCAAGCATGGAAGAAGTGGGCGAGCGCTATATCGAGGTGATGGTGGGTCCGCAGAACGTCAATCCGGCGCGCGCCCTGCAGCCGATCAGCGAACGCAGCGTGTTCGGCAAGTCGGTGATGCTGTTCGACGGCGTCGCCCGCGCCCAGCTGGCCGCCCTGGGCGAAGTGCGTACGCCCAGCCTGGCTGACCTGTTTGTCGCGACCATGAAAGGATCGTACCAATGAGTATTTCCCCTGCCAACAAGATGCAATGGCTGATCCGGCGTGAACTGTGGGAACACAAGGGCATGCTGATATGGACACCCGCCCTGATCGGCATCGCCATGACCGTGCTGGGCGCCTTGATGACGATAGGCACCATCGCCAGGACCAAGATGCGCACGGCGCTCATCGTCAATGGCGAGGAAGTGTCCTGGAGCACCGTCTTCAATACCCGTACCTTCGGCCCGCGCCGCACGGAAATCATCGACGCCGTCGCCAACAACTACACGTACGCGGCCGCGCCGCTGTTCCTGGCGCTGGGTTTTCTCGTGTTTTTCTATTGCCTGAGCGCCCTGCATGACGACCGCCGCGACCGCAGCGTGCTGTTCTGGAAATCGCTGCCCATCTCCGATGCGCAGACGGTGCTGTCGAAAGCGGCCATCGCCCTGCTGGTCGCGCCGCTGATCGTGGCCGCCGCCGCCAGCCTGACTTCGCTGGCCCTGATCCTGATCCTCAGCGGCGTGCTGGCAGCCAACGGCATCCACGTGTTTGCCGAACTGCTCGCCACCCCAGGCCTGTACCTGGGACCGCTGCGCGTGTTCGGCTTGCTGCCCGTGTATTGCCTGTGGGCCTTGCCGACGGTGGGCTGGCTGCTGATGGTATCGAGCTGGGCCAAGTCGAAAGTCTTCCTGTGGGCCGTCGGCGTGCCGCTGCTGCTGCTCATCCTGACCGTCTGGGCCGGCAAGCTGACGCAGACGGAAAGCAATGTCGGCTGGATACAGATGAATGTCATCGGACGCGCCCTGCTGGGTACCCTTCCTGGCAGCTGGTATCTGTTCGAGCCGGGCCTGCTGCCGCAAATGCACGCCCTGGCAGAGGGCGGATCGCATATGACACGCATCGATGTGTTCAGCAATTCCTGGTCCAGCTTGACCTTGCCAGCCGTCTGGCTGGGTGCGGCGGCAGGCGCGGCGCTGATTTACGTCGCTATCCGCCTGCGCCGCTGGCGCGAGGAAGGCTGACAGCGCAATATTCCCCCCATACAAAACGCCCCGCCCGCCGGGGCGTTTTTCATTTCTACTCCATTCAGCCCCCGAGATAATAACTACCTTAGCGATAGTTATTATAAAAATCCCCTCCCGCCACAACAAGACTATTCATTCGATAGCACCAACTCGATATTAAAATCACAAATAATTATTTCTATCGTATTTTATTACCAATCACATTTGATAATCGGCATTCAAAAAACAACAACTAGCAATTCGATAGCAAGGTGGTTTTTTGGATAAAAGACGCAGAAATACGCGGGCATGACAGCAGACTCAGCCGAAAACACCTGTTTCGTGACAATTCGTGATTATTCAGCCGCATGACGCCGGAGAAAATAATGTCATGGAAAGTAATTAAAATGAAATTGAAAGTTTCAAAATTGAAACTATCCTCAGAGTGGCAGCCAGTACATAGCTCGTGCAAAGGCTGCACCCTGCCGTTGCGTCCCGCCGGACAAGCCAGTTGCCTGCGCAACAGAACACAGGAAAGCGGCGACGCATAAAACGAATATGAAAATAACATTTTAAATATTGCCGAAGTAGCGCTCTTTTGCCCCAACGTTTTTTTCCCAATTATGTTTTACTTGCCACCATCAACATCGGAAACACCAGAGTTCAACCACGGCCCAAGCCTCGCCGGAGCAAGCAAGGAATCGCAGCAGATTATTGATTTTTTATTATTTATTATTTAGAAAATTGCACGAATAATTAACCTTTTCCGGAGACTTTTCAAATGGCCACCACCCAAAATCCAGCACAAGTTCCCGTCAATGCCGAAGGCGCTGGCGCCAAGCTCGCGACGCCCGCAAAAAAAGCCGCCGACCCCAAAAACGGTGACCGCAAGCAGTATGACGAAGATGAACTGATCAAAGGGGACGATGCCAGCGCGACCATGCCGCCTGAAAATGTCGTGGAAGTCACGGGAAGCGCCGCCAACGGCAATGCCGGCGCCGTGGGCGCGGCGGCCGCTGTGGCAGCCGCCGCCCTGGCAGCCGGTGGCAGTGGCGCGGCCGCAGGCCAGGCCGGCAATGGCAGTGCCGACCTCGGCACGCCGCAAAGCGATAACAATGGTGGCGCCGCAGGCGCGACGGGCACAGGCGCGGGGGCGGGCGCGGCCGGCATTCCCAGCGGCAGTGTCGTGGATGTCGCCGGGGGGGCGGCTGGCGCCGGTAGCGGTGCCGGCGCGGGCGCTGCGGGCGGACTTGGCGTGCTGGGCGCGCTCGGCGGCCTTGGCCTCGTTGCCGCAGCGGCAGGCGGTGGCGGAGGCGGTGGCGCCGCGGCTGGCGGTTCCGGCACAGGAGGCGGCACGGGCGGTACCGGTGGCACGGGCGGCTCGACCGGCGGTGGCACGGGCAATCAATCCACCACCACCGTCGTGACCGACGCAGCCGTGCTGGCCGCCGCCGCCGCCGCGGCGGCCGCCGCCAATGCTCTGGCCGATGACGCCGCGGCGGCGGCTGCAGCGGCCACGGCCGCAGCTTCGCTGGCCGCGGCAAATGCGGCCCTCCTGGCCGACCAGCTGGCGGCCCAAGCGGCCGCTGACGCTGCCGCAGCCTTGCTCGCCGCCAATAGCGCCACCAGCGACGATACGCTGGCGGTCAGCACTGCCGCTGTCGTCCCCGGTGCACAAGCGGCCGCTGACGCCGCCACAAGTGACGACAACGCTGCCGCTGCGGCGGCTGCTACCGCCGCCATATCCCAGGCTGCCGCCACCTCGGCACAAAATGACGATGCGGCTGCCGCCACGGCCGCCGCCAACGCCGCCGCCGCGCACGCCGCCGCCGATGCGGCGCAAACGCAAGCGGACCAGACCAATGCCCCTGCCCTGCAAGCCATCGCCGATGCGGCCGACGTGGTCGCCGCCGCAGCCAACACCCAGGCAGCACTGACCGATGCGGCAGCACTTGGCGTCATTTCGGCCAATGATGCCGCCGCTGCCGCCGCCGCCACGACACTGGCCAATGCCACGGACGCCGCCGCGCTGGACCTGGCGGCAACCGCCGCCGCCAACACCGCCGTCTCGGCCGGCATCCAGGCCAGCTTTACCGATGCCGCTGCCCTGGCCCTCATCTCGGATGCGGATGCCGCCGCGTCTGCCGCTGCGACCGAACTGGCCGATGTCACCGATGCCGCCGCCCTGGCTGCCGCCGCGAGCGCCGCGGCCACCGCCGCGGCCGATGCAGCGACAGCTGCCAATGCCAGCGACGCCACGGCACTGGGCATTGCCGCCACCGCCGCCGCGAATGCCTCCATTACCGCCAATGCACAAGCAAACCTCACCGATGCCGTCGCCCTGACGATGGCAGCGGACGCCGCCGCAGGTGTTGCCGCCCAGGACGCGGCCATCGCCAATGCCACCGACGCTGTCGCCCTGCAAGCGGCCGCCAATGCCGCCGCAACAAATGCAGCCAATGCACAGACGCAAGCGAACATGACGGACGCGCCCACCCTGGGCCTGATCGCCGATGCCACCACTCTGGCGTCGGACGCGGCGCAACTCCAGGCCGGCTTGACGGATGCGGCTGCGCTGGCCCTGATTTCCGATGCCGACGCTGCCACGGCGGCCGCCGCTGCCCTGGCCGCCAGTAGCGATGCCGCCGCGCTCGACGCCGCAGCAGCCCTTGCCGCCACTGTGGCGGCCAACGCCGTCGTCACAGCCAGCCTGAGCGACGCGGCAGCCCTGCAAATCACGGCCGATGCGGCCGCCAATACCGCCATCGCCGCCGCCGCGCAGGCAGCATTGACGGACGCGGCCGCCCTGCAAGTGGTTTCCGACGCCGATGCGGCCGCCGCGCTGGCCGCGCAAACGACGGCCAACCAGACGGATGCGGCGGCCCTGGCCGCTGCCGACGCAGCCGCAGCCAGCGATGCCGCCAATGCCCAGACAGTGGCGGACCAGACCGATGTCGTCGCCCTGCAGCAAGCGGCCGACCAGGCTGATGCCGACGCGGCGGCCGCCAATGCGCAAGCCAGCTTGCTGGACGTCAACGTTGCACTCAACGCCTTCAACCTCGCCAACCTCGCCGCTCTGGCCGCCAACGTGACGGCCGGCGAGACCAGCGTGCTCGATCTGACGGCCACCGTCAATGCCTTGCAGACCGATGCCGATAACGCCGAAATCACTGCCAGCCTGACGGATGCCATCACCCTTGCCGCGGTTGCCACCACCGACGCGGCGGCGGCAGCCGCCTTGCAAGTGACAGCCAACCTGACCGATGCAGTAGCGCTCGCCGCGGCGGCCGCTTCCGCCGTCTCGGCGGCAGAAGCCGCTGCCGCCCTTGGCGGGATCGATATCTCGGCAGTGAGTGCCGCCGCGGCCGCGCAAGCCGCCGCCACCGCCGCCGCCGCCACGGCCGCACTGACCGATGCCGGCGCGCTGGGGCTCATTTCCACCACCGACGCCGCCGCTGAACTTGCCGCGCAAACGGCTGTCAGCACCTTGACGGCTGCCAATACGCTGGCACAAAACGCGCTGACGGCGGCACAATCTGTTGCCAATTTGACCGACGCCGTGGCATTGGGCCTGGTCTCTTCCGCAGCCGACGCGGCCGCAGCCTTGGCCGTCACGACGGCTGGCCAGACCGATACCACCGCGCTGAGCCTCATCTCGAATGCCGATGCGCTGGTCGCCTCCTCGGCCGCCAGCCTGGCGGCGCTGACGGACGCCACGGCGCTGGGATTGATCTCGACCGCCGACGCCACCGTGGCCGCCACCCTGCAGGCAACGGCCGACTTGACGGACGCCGCCGGCCTGGGCCTGCTCGCCACGGCCGCCGCAGCCGCCGCCAATACGGCGACGAATGTTGCCAACCTGACCGATGCCGTGGCCCTGGGTACCGTCTCGGCGGCCGCCACAACCGCCGCCAATGCGGCGGCCGCTACCGCCGCGCTGACAGACGCCACGGCACTGGGCCTGGTCGCGACGGCCGATGCGACTGCCGCTGCCGCCCTGCAAACGACGGCCAACCTGACCGACGCAGTGGCATTGGGCCTCGTCTCGACGGCCGCCAACACGGCCGCCAGCACCGCCGCCGCTGTTGCCAACCTGACCGATGCGGTGGCCTTGGGCACGGTGTCGACGGCCGCCACGGGTGCCGCCAACACAGCTGCCGCCACCGCCGCACTGACGGACGCCGTCGCCCTGGGCCTGGTAGCGACCGTCGACGCGGCTGCCGCCACGGCAGCACAGACGACAGCCAACCTGACGGACGCCGTCGCCCTGGGCCTGGCTGCGACCGTCAATGCCACCGCCGCCACGGCCGCTGCCACCGTCGCCGGCCTCACGGATGCCGTCCTGCTCGGTACCGCCCACACGCTCAACGTCACGGCCGCCACCGTGGCGGCCACCAAGGCCGCCCTGACGGATGCCGCCGCCCTGACCACCATCGCCAACACCGACGCCGCGAATGCGGCCGCCCTGGCCGCTTATTCGCAGACCCATCCATTAAACGTGACGGCAGCGCTGGCGGCCACGGTCGCCGCCACCACGGCATCCTTGTCGCTCGCCGCCGCACAATCGGCGCAGGCCGATGATGCGGCGGCCGCTTCAACAGCAGCCGCGGCGGCGGCATCCCTGACCACCTTGAACAATGCGCTCGCGGCCGACAGTGCCGCCACCGCCGCCGCGACCCTGGCCCTGACTTCCCAGGCGGCGGCCACGGCGGCGGCGCTGGACGACACGCTCGCGGCCACCGCCGCCGGCGTGGCGGCCACCTCGCTGGCGGCGGCCCAGGCGGCACAGGCGGCCGATGCGGCAGCCGCCGCGACGGCAGCAACAGCGGCCAATGCCCTGGCCGCCCTGAATGCGGCCTTGCAGGCGGACGCGAACGCGGCCGCCACGGCCGCTGCCGCCGTGACGGCAAGCGCGGCCGCTGCCACCGCCGTCGCCGACGATCTGGCCGCTGCAACGGCCGCCACCGTTGCCAACGTCTCGCAAGCGGCCGCGCAGGCGGCGCAACTGGCCGACAACGCCGCCGCCAGCGCCGCTACCATCGCCGCCAACGCGCTGGCCGCCCTGAATGCGGCCCTGGCCGACGATGCGGCGGCCGCTGCGGCTGCGCTGAACGCTACCAATGCAACGGCCGCCGCCGTTGCCGCCACCGCCGCCGACACGGCCGCTGCGGCGGCCGCCGCCATTGCTGCCATCTCGGCCGCCGCCACGCAGCACGCGCAAGCGGACGATATTGCCGCTGCCACTGCAGCCCTCACGGCATCGATCTCGCTGGCCGCCACGCAGGCCGCCCTCGCCGCCGATGCCGCCGTTGGCACGACTGCGGCGGCGGCAGCGAGCGCACTGGCCGCGCTGAACCAGGCGCTGAACGACGACAGCCTCGCCGCTACGGCAGCCACGGCAGCGGCCAACGCGCAAACGGCCCTGAATGACGCCACGACCGCACTCAACGCGGCGATAATGACGGCCAGCGCCTCGCTCGCTGCCGCCAATGCCGCCGCGGCCGCCGACGCCACGGCGGCAAGCACGGCAGCGGCTGCGGCCGCGGCACAGCTTCTTTCCGACGCGGCGCTGGTGGCCAATGGCGCGCTGGCCACCCTCGCCACGGCGGCCAACAACGCACTGAACGCGGCCAGCCTGGCCCTGGCCGCCGACGATGCGGCCGCCAATGCCGCGCACACGGCCGCCCTCTCGGCGGCGGCTGCGCTGGCGGCGCAATTGACCGACACGGCAGCCGCCAATGCCCAGATCGCGCTCAACGTGGCCATCGCCAATCTGACTGCAGCCGTCACGGCCGATGTCAATGCCACGGATGCGGACAATGACAAGACCCTGAAACTGAACCTCCTCCTTGCCGCCCAGAGTGCGGCCGATGACGCGGCCCAGGCCAATGCCAATGCGGCTGCCGCCCATGCGGCGCTGGCGGCGGCCCAGGCCGACGATGCGGCGGCCGCCACCGCTGCCGCCAATGCGGTTGCCGCGCATGCGGCGGCGGTCGCGGCGCAAAACGCCGATGCCGCCGCGGCAGCGGCAGCCGCGCAAGCGGCCATTTCCCTGGCCGCCACCCTCAATGCCCAGGCGGACGACGCCACCGCGGCAGCAGCCGCCACAGCCGCCGCCAATGCGCAACTGGCACTCGATGCAGCGCTGGCCGCCGATGCCGACGTCGCCGCCACGGCCGCAGCGGCAGCGGCAGCCCAGCTGGCGGCGCAAAACGCGCATGACGCCGATGTTGCGGCAGCGGCAGCAGCCGTTGCCGCAGCCATCACCCTGGCGGCCACACAAGCGGCGCAGGCCGATGACGCGGCAGCGGCGCTGGCAGCAGCCAATGCCGCCAACGCCCAGGCAGCGCACGATGCCGCCGTCGCCGACGACCAGGCCGCCGCCGATGCCGCCGCAACCGCCGCGCTGGCGCAAGCGGCTGCCACAGCAGCGGCAGCCGCCGACGCCGCCGCCACCGCCAGCGCCGCCGCAGCGGCGGCATCGCTGCTTGCAGCCCAGGCGGCGCAGGCCGATGACACGGCCGCCAACCAGGCAGCGGCCAATGCCGCTGCCGCCACCGCCGCGCACACGGCCGCCATCGCCGCCGACGCGCTGGCCGTCAGCACGGCGGCAACGGCTGCCAGCGCACTGGCAGCGGCCACGGCAGCGCAGAACGACGATGATGCGGCCGCTGCCGCAGCGGCCCAGGCCGCAGCCTCGCTGGCAATCACCCAGGCGGCGCAGGCCGACGATGCGGCGGCAGCGGCCGCCACGGTCAACGCCAATAATGCGATAGCAGCGGCATCTGCAGCCCATGCGGCCGATGCGGCCGCGCCGCTGGCGCAGGCGCAGGCCGCCGCCTCCCTGGCGGCCCTGCAGGCGGCGCAAGCCGACGATGCGGCCGCCGCCAGCGCGGCAGCGGCTGCGGCGCAAGCGCATGCCAACGCGGATGCCGCGCAGGCGGATGACGCGGCGGCAGCACAGGCCAATGCCGACGCGCAGGCAGCCGACGCCGCCCTGGTGCAAGCGAACGCCATCGCCGCGCAAACCGACGCCAGCGCCCTGGCCGTCGTGGCAAATGCGGATGCGGCCAACGCCGCCGCCGTGCAAGCCATCGCCGACCAGACCGATGCCGTGGCGCTCACGCAGGCCGCCGATGCGGCAACGGCAGCGGCGCTGGCAGCGGCGCAGGCAGCGGCCCTGACGGACGCCAGCGCCCTGCAACTGGCAGCCGACGCGGCCGCGGCCGCCGCCCTGCAGGCCCAGGCGCAGGCGGACCTGACGGACGCCGGCTCGCTGACGGCGGTGGCGAATGCCGATGCCGCGGCGGCGGCTGCTGCCCAGGCCCAGGCCGACCTGACGGACGCCAGCCAGCTGTTCGTGCTGAGCCAGAATGCCCTGCACAACCCGCTGACGGTGGCCGACTTCAGCACCGGCCTGCCGGCAGCCGGCGGCGACGTGATCGACATGTCGGCCATCGCCGACCTGACGGCGTCGGTGGCCGTGGGTGTCAACGTGAGCACGGACTTTGGCAACAACAACCTGTTCATCTTCGACGGCACGTCCGTGTCGATCGGTGCGGCGGCCAGCGCCATCGCGGCCGACGACAGCGTCTTGTCGGGACAGGGCTACATCGTCATCGCCGATGCGCAAAACAGCGGCGCCGTGACCGTGTATCACTCGACTGACCTGAGCAACGCCAACGCCATCGACACGGCGCTGGTGCTGCTCAGCGGCGTGAACATCACGCAGCTGACGGGCGCCAACTTCGTCGTCTGAAGCAGGCCACCCACGCCAGGCGCCGCGCCTGGCACGGCAGCGGGAGCGTGCGGCAGCGCGCTCCCGCCCCTACCTTGAAATGCGTCAGGCCTGGTGCCGGAAAAATACGGGATGAGATTACGCGGTTCCCCAGCCTTGTTTTCACTGCCACGCATCGCGGCCGTACTGGCGGCCATGGCCATGGCATCCATCAACTCTTTCGCCCAGGCTCAGGGCGCCACGGCCTGGAGTTTCGACCAGGTCTTACAGCAGGCGCTGCAAAGCCATCCCGCCGTGCAGGGCAAGCGTTCGGCGCAGGCGGCCGCGCGCGCCGACCTCGATGGCGCTCAGTGGCAGCGCTTCCCCAGCCTGTCGGCCGAAGTCCCCACCGGTTCGCAGGAAACGGGCGGCGTGGTGCGCATCGAGCAGCCGCTGTGGAGCGGCGGGCGCATCGACGCCGGCATCGATGCGGCCGGCAGCCGGGTCGACGCGGCCGGCGCCGCCATCGAGGAAGAACGCCTGACCCTTTCCCTGCGCGTGATCGCCGCCTACACGGAAGCGCTGCGCCATACGGCCCGCATGCGCTCGGCCGAAGAGGGGCTGGCCGAGCACCAGCGCCTGCTCGACATGATCAAGCGCCGCGTGGCGCAGTCGGTCAGTTCGCAAACGGACCAGCGCCTGGCCGAATCGCGCGCCTACCAGGCGGCCAACGACGTGTCGAATGCGCGCCAGGCGCAGGAAAACGCGCTGGCGCAGCTGTCGCAGCTGGCCGGCAAACCCGTGCGCCTCGTCACCTCCACCGGCATCGGCGTAGGCGAACCGCTGCCCGGCGCCAGCCTGGAACGGGTCATGCGCCAGGCCATCGGCTATTCCCCCACCCTGCACCGCCTCGATTTCGAGGTGCAGGCAGCCAACTCCGAGATCACCATGCAGCGCTCGGCCTACATGCCGAAGGTGGTGCTGCGCATGGAAAAGCCTACGGGCGGCGGCATCAATGCCGACAACCGCGCGCGCGCCATGCTGGTGCTGCAGGCGCAGCCGGGCGCCGGCTTGTCGGCCAAGGCCGGCGTGGACGCGGCCGTGGCCCGGCGCGAAGGTGCGCGCGCCGCGCACGATGCGGCCGAGCGCGACGTGCGCGAGCGTTTCACCCTGGACTGGAACGAGGCCGAAGCGAGCCGCCAGCGCCTGGACAATGCGGGCGAGGCCAGCACCACCTCGACGCAGGTATTCGAATCGTATGCGCGTCAGTACGTGATCGGCCGCAAGAGCTGGAACGACGTGCTCAACGCCGTGCGCGAAGCGACCCAGGCGCGGTTTTCGCTGGAAGACACGCGCGCGCAGGCGATTGCCGCCAGCCTGCGCCTGGCCGCGCAGACGGGCACCCTGGCCGGGCGCACGGCGCCGCCGGGCCTGGCGCGCGCGAATTGACACCGACATGATGCACACAGGAGACAGCGTGGATAACTCCATCAAACATGGCTTGCTGACACTCGTCGAACGGACCGCCCGCCTGACAGGCCAGCATCTGGCGGCTGCGCGCCTGGCCGACCTGCAGCGCCAGCTCGAAGATATCGACGACAGCGGCGCACCCGCCATGGTGCTTACCGCCATCTGGCAGGCGGCCGGGCTGGAAGGCGCGGCGCGCCCGCTGCACGAGCCCACACCGGGCGAGCTGCCGTTCGCCGTCTACAGCGCCAGCACGGGCTGGGGCTTGCTGCAGTCGCGCGGCGCCGACGGCGCCTGGCGCGGCGAAGGCATCGACGGGCGCGCCCTGCAACTGGCCTCGCTGGCAGGTTTAGCTTGCGTGGGCCTGCCGCGCCGCAGCGAAAAAAGCGGCGCCCGCCCCGGCGCGCTAAGCCTGGTGCGCAAGGCCCTGTGGCTGAAGAAAAGCGTGTTCGTCGATGCCGTGCTGGCCACCGCGCTGGTGACCCTGCTGACCATGGCCACCTCGCTGTTTTCCATGCAGGTGTACGACCGCGTGATCCCGAACCAGAGCTTCAGCACCCTGTGGGTGCTGGTGGTGGGCGTGGCCCTGTCGATCGGCCTGGAATTCATCCTCAAGCAGGTGCGCAGCCGCATCGTCGACCACTCGTGCAATGACGTCGACCATGAATTGTCGGAATGGTTTTTCCAGCGCATGCTGGGCATCCGCATGGAGGCGCGCCCCGCTTCCGTCGGCACTCTGGCGGCGCAGGTCAAAGGCTTTGAAATGGTGCGCGGCGTGCTCACGTCGACCTCGCTGTTCGTGCTGACGGACGTGCCCTTCGCCCTGATTTTCCTCGCCATGATCACCATCATCGGCGGCTGGCTCGTGGTGGTGCCGCTGGTGGCCCTGCCGCTGGCCCTCGTGTGCGGGCTGATGTTCCAGCGCGCCATCCAGAGCCATACGCGCAAGAACCTCAACGCCAGCAACCGCAAGGCGGGCTTGCTGGTCGAAGCTGTCGATGGCGTGGAAACGCTCAAGGGCAGCAGCGCCGAATGGATGATGCGGGCGCGCTGGGCCGAACTGGTGGCCGAAACGAGCCACGCGGAACAGAATATCCGCGACTATGCGGCCCTGTCGCAAAACATCACGGCCGCCTTCCAGCAGCTGACCAACGTGGCGCTGATCTCCATGGGCGCGTGGTTCGTGGCCGAGAACCAGATGACCATGGGCGCCCTGATGGCGTGCACCATCATCAGCAACCGCGCGCTGATGCCCATCGTGCAGCTGCCCGCCGTGATGGTGCAGTGGGCGCACGCGCGCGCCTCGATCGACGGCCTGGAACAGGTCATCAGCCTGCCCAACGAAGCCGACACCGCGCAGTTCGCGCTGACGCCGCGCAGCCTCGACACGGGACTGCGCTTCGAGCGCATCCGCTTTACGTATGGCGGCGCGCAAAAGGTGGCGCTGGAAGTGGAAAGCCTGGCCATCCGCCCCGGCGAACGGGTCGGCCTGGTGGGCGCCATCGGCTCGGGCAAGAGCACCCTGCTGAAACTGGCCTCGGGCCTGTACCAGCCGGCCGAGGGCAAGGTGTACCTGGGCGACGTCGACATGGCCCTGCTGGCGCCGGCCGTGGTGCGCGAAATGGTCGGCTACCTGCCGCAGGAAACGCGGCTGTTCAGCGGCACCCTGCGCGACAACCTGTTATTGGGACTGGCCGACCCGGGCGAGGAAGCGATCCTGGCGGCGGCCAAGCGCACGGGCCTGATCGAGCTGATACTGGGCCAGCCACGGGGACTGGCACTGGGCATCACCGAAGGCGGGCGCGGCGTGTCTGGCGGCCAGCGGCAATTGATCGCCGTCACGCGCCTGCTGCTGGCCAAGCCGCGCATCTGGCTGCTCGATGAACCGACGGGCGCCATGGATGCGAAGACGGAGGCGCGCATCGTGGGGCTGCTGGGAGAACTGGCGGCCGAAGGCGTGACCATGGTCGCCACCACGCACAAGAACGCCCTCTTGCCCCTGCTCGACCGCCTGGTGGTGCTGCAGGCGGGCCGGGCGCTGCTCGACGGCCCGCGCGACTTTGTCCTGGCCAAGCTGTCGGGCAAGCCACAGGCCGTGCCCAGTTCCGCAACGACGCCGGTAGCGCAAGGAGCCGTCGCATGAAACTGGCCAAGGTCGAAGCGAAAGAGGAAGCGAAACGGGGACGGGTGCTGATCTGGAGCTGCACGGCGGCGCTGGCCGGCGTCATCGCCTGGGCTTCGTGGGCGGAGCTGGACCAGGTCACGCGCGCCAACGGCCAGGTGATCGCCAGTTCGCGCAACCAGATCATCCAGGTGGCTGATGGCGGCGTGCTGGCCGAACTGCGCGTGCACGAAGGCAGCGTGGTAAAAAAAGGAGCATTACTGGCGCGCTTCGACCGCACGCGGGCCGAGACGAGCTATCTGGAAAGCACGGCCAAGGCGGCCGGACTGAAGGCGGCCGTGGCGCGCCTGCAGGCCGAGGTGTTTGGCGGCGCGCCCAAATTTTCGCCCGAACTGCAGGCGTTCCCGGAATTTCGCGCCAACCAGCTGGCCCTGTTCAGCAAGCGCCAGGGCGCCGTGCAGGCGGAGGTGAGTTCGCTGGAAAGCGCCATGAAGCTGATCAAGGAAGAGCTGGAAATGAATCTGCCGCTGCTGGAAACGGGAGACGTCAGCCGCGCCGAAGTGCTGAAACTGCGGCGGCAGGTGGTCGACATCCAGGCGCAGATCACCAACCGGCGCAACAAATATCTGCAGGATAGCCAGACGGATCTGGTGAAAGCCCAGGAAGACCTGGCCGGCGTGCTGCAGACGGTGACCCAGCGCAAGGAGCAGCTGGGCTCGACGGATATCTACGCGCCCACGGACGGCATCGTGCGCAACGTGCGCCTCACTACCCTGGGCGGCGTGGCCAAGCCGGGCGAGGAAATCCTGCAGATCGTGCCGACGGACGATGACCTGATCATCGAGGCGAAAGTCAAACCGGCCGACATCGCTTTCATCAAGCCCGGCCTGCCCACGGCCGTGAAACTCGATGCCTACGACTACGGCATCTACGGGCGCCTGCGCGGCACCGTCAGCTACATCAGCGCGGACACCTTAAGTGAAGACAACAAGGGCAATGAACAGCCGTACTACCGCGTGCAGATCAAGACCAGCGGGCGCAATCTGATGGGCAAGAATGGCGAGCCTATCCTGATCCAGCCCGGCATGACGGCCACCGTGGAAATCAACACGGGCCGCAAGACGGTTTTGCGCTACCTGACGAAACCGATCACCAAGACGTTCTCGGAATCGATGGGGGAGCGGTAAGCTGGCGGGCTGTTAACCGGCAGGCTTCAGGCGGCCGATGACGCTGGCCACCTTGGCCGTGATCATGTCGACCGCGGGGCCATTGGCGCCATGCGGCAAGATGACATCGGCATTGCGCTTGGTCGGCTCGATGAATTGCTTGTGCATCGGGCGTACCGTTTCCAGATACTGCTCGATGACGCTTTCCACGGAGCGGCCGCGTTCCGTGATATCGCGCTGCATGCGGCGGATGAAGCGCACGTCGGAAGCCGTGTCGACAAAGATCTTCAGCGACATCATGTTGCGCAAGTCTTCGTCATACAAGGCAAACAGGCCTTCGATCACGATCACGGGCGCCGGCTTGACGGGGATGGTCCTGTTGGAGCGGTTGTGCAGCGTGAAGTCGTACTCGGGCATCTCGATCGCTTCGCCATTGCGCAAGGCCTGGATGTGCCGCACCAGCAATGGCCACTCGAACGCCTGCGGATGGTCGTAATTCTGCTGGCGCCGGACTTCAGGGGAGAGATGGGTTTGGTCGCAATAGTAGTCGTCCTGCATCACGACCGAGACCATGTCGGCGCCGAAGGACGCGAGCACTTGTTGGGATACGGTGGACTTGCCACTGCCGCTTCCGCCAGCGACACCAATAACAAACGGTTGGAAGGAAATATTATTCATGCCGAATGATACCGGAAACGCGAGCGGACTGACAGGGAGCGGAGGCAAAGCCGGGCCTGTCACGCAGGCACGCGCCAGCCGAAGAAGGGGCCGATAGGCGAACGCTTGGCAAGATGGTATTCTCAACAAGCTCAAGATGCGCAGACGGGACGCATCGCGCCGGCATTGCATGCCGGACCGCTCCCGGTATCGATTGACTATTTACCTGGAATGGACAATGAACGAAGAAAAATTTTGGCAACTGATAGAGCAAATCGGCCGTGAAGCCCTGGAAACCGCAAGCAATTGCGCCGCCTGGCCCAGCTAACGGCAATGGACGCCATCGCCGCAAGCAAGGCGCATATCAAGCTGGCCGAAGGCGATGCCGGGCAATGGGATGCGCACATGGCGGCAGCGGAAGCCGTGCTGCGCAGCGCCTTGCAAGCAGCCCGGCAAACGGATCGGCAAGACACCGCCCTGCTCACTTCCCTGGGCGCCGTACTGTGTGACCAGGGCAAGTACAGGAAAGCCGTCAACGTGCTGGAAACGGCGCTCAAGCTGGGTTCGACGGACAGCCATACCCATTACAACCTGGGGGTGGCCCTGGCGGGACTGGCAAAACCGCGCAAGGCCATGGCGCAATTTGGCAAGGCGCAGGACCTTGCCCCTTCCAGCCTGACCTGGACCGCCTATTTCGACCCGCAAGCCCAATAGGCGCGTGCCCGGAAATTACTCGAACTGCTTGCGGAACGCCTCGAACTGCGCCGCCAGGCCATCGAAGTCGCTGCGCAATTGCAGCACTTCCTGTTCCAGCTGGGCCACCCTGCTGCCCTGTTGCGGCGCACTAACGGCGCCGGCGTAGCCTGCCGCCGTCTCGATCTGCGCGAGCGCCTCCTCGCCGCCCAGCAAGTGGCCGTAGCGCGGTTCCTTGGCACCGGGTGCGACGGCCAGCTTGGCCACCAGTGGCGGATATTTGTCGATCAAAAATTGCAGGCCCGACTCCACTTCCGCCACGGACTTGAATTCATGTACGCGGCCGCTGCGGCTGCGGATCTCGCCCGCCGTCTGCAAGCCGCGCAGCATCAGGATCGTCAGGATGGCCAGTTTATCCTGTTCCAGCGACCACTTGATGCGCATGCGGTGTTCGTACTTGGCGACCCGCGCGCCGGCCTGCGTGATGCCGTTGACGAACTTGAGCTGCATCAGGCGCTGCAGCACATCGTAGACGGTTTCTTCGGACAGGGCCATGACGGGATCGCGGCTGGACAGCTGGTTGCAGCCGTTCGTCAGCGCGTTCAGCGACAGCGGATAGCTGTCCGGCGTCAGCGCTTCCTTTTCCGCCAGCACGGCCAGCACGCGGATCTCGAAGGGGTCGAGCAGATTCGGATTGTCAGTGCTTTTTTCTGCTGCGTTTTCAGCTATGTTTGCGTCTGTAGTCATGCCTGTATCCTTAATCAACCAGCTTGTTCATTTGCTCGGAATCGAATTTATCACACTCGGGCACGCCCTGGCAGCAGATGCCCGCCGCTTTCAGGGTGGCGAGGATGGTTTCGATGCGCTGTTCCTGTGCCACGGCGTGCGTGATCAGGCCCTGCAGGGCTTTCGACAGCGGGTCGTCGCCGTTGGGCGTGACGCCATACGCCGCGAACAAATGGGCCGTGCTGCCCTCGCGCAAGGCGCTGACATCCTTTTGCACGATGTGCGCGGGGTTGCCCACGGCTGTCGCGCCGGACGGCACGGGTTTGAGCAGCACGGCGTTCGAACCCACCTTCGCGTACTCGCCCACCGTGAAGCTGCCCAGCACCTGCGCGCCGGCGCCGACGATGACGCCGCGCTCCAGGGTCGGATGGCGCTTGGCGCCGCTGTGCAGCGACGTGCCGCCCAGGGTCACGCCCTGGTAGATGGTGCAATCGTCGCCGACGACGGCCGTCTCGCCGATCACCACGCCGAAGCCATGGTCGATGAAGACGCGCCGGCCGATGACCGCACCCGGATGGATCTCGATGCCCGTGATGATGCGGGCGATATAAGAAATGAAGCGCCCCACCCACTTCATGCGCCGCGTCCAGCACCAGTGCGCCCAGCCATGCATGACGATGGCGTGCAAGCCCGGATAACAGGTCAGCACCTCCCAGCCATTGCGGGCGGCCGGGTCACGTTCGATGATGCTGTTGATGTCTTCGCGCAGGTGGTGGAACATAATGAAAATGGATAAGGTGGAACGCAAATGGTAGCGTATTCGGCGGGGGAATGCTGGAGGGGCTGACGTCGAGAGGCCCCTCAACGGCAAGCTGGGGTCAGTTCCTTCGGAATCGTGATGCGTCCCATTGGAACGCGTCACCCCGACGGGTCTGACCCCAAGTGACGCTAACTTATGCTTCTAAAGCGATGCGCTGGCGGCGGGCTTCATAGAGACATACGCCCGATGCCACGGACACGTTCAGACTCTCGACGGAGCCGAACATCGGGATGCTGACGAGGATGTCGCAGGTGTCGCGCGTCAAACGGCGCATGCCTTCGCCTTCGGAACCCATGACGAGAGCCGTCGGACCCGTGAAATCGGCTTCGTACAAGCCTTTTTCGCCGTCGTCCGAGGTGCCGATCAGCCAGATGCCGCGATCCTTCAATTCACGCATGGTGCGCGCCAGGTTCGTCACCGTGATGTACGGGACGGTTTCGGCGGCGCCGCTGGCGACCTTGGCGGCCGTGGCGTTCAAGCCCACGGCGCGGTCCTTCGGTACGATGACGGCATGTGCGCCGACGCCATCGGCCACGCGCAGGCAGGCGCCCAGGTTATGCGGATCGGTGATGCCGTCGAGAATCAACAGCAACGGCGGGCCGTCGATGGCGTCCAGCAGCTCATCGAGATTGCGCGCCAGCGACAGCTGCGAGGCAAACGCGATCACACCCTGGTGGCGGCGCGTGCCGACGATCTTGTCCAGACGCGACGAGTCGACGGGCATGACGCGCACGTTGGCAGCCTTGGCGGCGGCGATCATGTCCTTCATGCGGCCGTCGACGCGGCTGGCATCGACGAAAATTTCTTCCACGGACGACGCTTCATGACGCAGACGCGAGGTGACGGCGTGGAAGCCGAAAATCATTTTATTCTTCATTTGTTATCGCTTCTTTTATCGCTTGTTCTTGCTTGATTTTGATACAGTTTTTGCTGCACGTGGTGCCGCCGCAGCGGGTGCCGCGGCTGGTTTCTTGCTGCGCTTCGGCGCGGCGGCCTTGGGGGCTGCCGCCTTAGGGGCTTCCTTGGCTGCAGGCTTGGCTTGCGCCTTGGCGCCATTGGATCGGCCGCCGGAACCCTTGCCGGGTTTGCCACCGTTGTTGCCGCCGCCATTGACGCTGGTTTTGATCTCGTGGCGCTGCTCGGTCGCGGGACCGGGCTTGACCATCGATTTCTTTTCGCCCTTGCGCTTGCCGCCAGCTTGCTTCGCTGGCGCATCTTCGCCCGCCAGTTCAGCATCGGTGACCAGGCGCAGGTCAATCTTGCGCGTTTCCAGGTCGACACGCGCCACTTGCACCGTCAGACGGTCGGTCAATTGATAACGCTTGCCCGTACGTTCGCCGCGCAATTCATGGCGCGCATCGTCGTACTGGAAGTAGTCGGTGCCCAGCTCGGTGACGTGCACCAGGCCTTCGACAAACAGGGTGTCCAGTTGCACGAAGACGCCGAAGGTGGTCACGCCAGTGATCGTGCCGGTGAATTCCTCGCCCAGTTTGTCCTGCATGAAGTAGCACTTCAGCCAGGCTTCCACGTCGCGCGACGCTTCGTCGGCGCGGCGCTCGTTGGCCGAGCAATGCACGCCCAGCGCGTCCCAGATCGTCAGGTCCGTCTTCTTCGGCTTGCCGTCGGCCTTGTCCTTCGCCTGCTGCTTGCGCGTGGCGTTCGACACGTTCGTGTTCAGCACGGTCTTTTCGGACAGCTTGGGCTCGTATTTCTTGCCTTGCAAGATGGCCTTGATGGCGCGGTGCGTCAGCAGGTCGGGATAGCGGCGGATCGGGCTGGTGAAGTGGGCATACGCCTCGTACGCCAGGCCGAAGTGGCCGATATTGTCCGGGCTGTAGACGGCTTGCTGCATCGAACGCAGCAGCATCGTTTGCAGCAGGGCCGCGTCGGGACGCGCCTTGATCTGCTGCATCAGGGTCTGGTAATCGGATGCCGATGGCGTGTCGCCGCCCGTCAGGTTCAGGCCAACCTGTTTCAGGAAAGTGCGCACTTGCGTGAGCTTTTCCTTGGTCGGGCTGGCGTGGATGCGGTACGTACCTGGGTGCTTGTTACGCAGCAACAGATCGGCCGCGCAGACGTTGGCCGCCAGCATGCACTCTTCGATGATCTTGTGCGCTTCGTTGCGCGTGCGGGGAATGATCTTTTCGATCTTGCCCACGCTATTGCAGACGATATACGTTTCCGTCGTCTCGAAATCGATGGCGCCCCGCTCCGTGCGTGCTTTCAGCAAGGCGCGGTAGACGGCTTCCAGGTTTTGCAGGTGCGGCAGGATGTCCGCGCGGCGTGCCGCTTCGGGTCCCTTGGTGTTGCCCAGCACGGCAGCGACTTCGTCATAGGTGAGGCGCGCGGCAGAGTGGATCACGGCCGGATAGAACTGGTACGCCTTCAGCTCGCCCTTGTCGCTGACGACGGCGTCGCAGACGAGGGTCAGGCGGTCGACGGCCGGGTTCAGCGAGCACAGGCCGTTCGACAGTTTTTCCGGCAGCATCGGGATCACGCGGCGCGGGAAGTAGACGGACGTGCTGCGCTCAAGCGCGTCGATATCGAGCGCGTCGTTCGGTTTCACGTAATGGCTGACGTCGGCAATGGCCACGATCAGGCGGAAGCAGTTGGCACGGCCGATCTTGACGGGCTCGCAATACACGGCATCGTCGAAATCGCGCGCATCTTCGCCGTCGATGGTAACGAGCGGCACGTCGCGCAGGTCGACACGGTCTTTCAGGTCGGCGGCGCGTACTTCGAACGGCAGCTTTTCAGCTTGCTTGAGGGCGGCGGCGGAAAAGATGTGCGGCACGTTGAATTTGCGTACGGCAATTTCAATTTCCATGCCGGGATCATCCAAAGCGCCCAGCACTTCGACGATCTTGCCGACCGGCTGCTTGAAGCGCATCGGTTGCTCGGTCAGCTCGACGCTGACGATCTGGCCGGCCTTTGCCTTGCCCACCGAACCGGTGACCAGAATGTCCTGGCCGATGCGCTGGTCTTCCGGCGCCACGACCCAGGTACCGTTTTCCTGGATCAGACGGCCGATGACGTGGGTATTGGCGCGGTAGGTGACTTCGACGATCGTGCCTTCCGGGCGGCCGCGGCGGTCCGTGCCGACGACGCGGGCCATGACCTTGTCGCCATGCAGTACTTTCTGCATTTCTTTCTCAGGCAGGAACAGGTCGGCGCTGGCGTCATCGGGAATGACAAAGCCGAAGCCATCGCGGTGGCTGGTGACGCGACCGGCGACAAGCGCGCTCTGGTCGGCCAGGCTGAAAACACCGCTGGCGTCAGACTTGAGCTGGCCGTCGCGCTCCATCGCCTTCAGGCGACGGACCAGGACATCCATGGAATCGGCATGCACTTGCAGCGTTTTCCCGAGAGACTGCGGGTCGAGAGGCGCGTTGACGCTGCGGAATATGCCGAGAATGTCCTCCCGGCTGGGGATGGTGTGGGTATTTTGGCTCAAAAGTATTTCTATAGTTGTTATTGACAGTGATCAAACGGAAGACAAAGACCGATGACATCACCGTCAATATTGACACGGTGATGTCCGGTAGTGTACCGGAGGACGCCTTGGTTTGCCTAACGGACAGCGTAGCGGAAACCGAACAAGTGCCTCGCCGATGAAAAAAAGCAGAAAAGCTGCGCAATGCATTTGACTTTGGCAAATATTGCTCTATAATCTAGCCCTCTTGCAGCGACAAACCTTCACGGGAATGCAGTTACAGGAAAGCGGTACAGGGTTGATGTGCAGTATGGAGCGAAAGCTCATCTGGCGCAAAACTCTTCAAGTCGCTATAATAGCAGAATTGTTGCTAAGTTATTTGGCAACAAGTACTCGAGCAGTAATGTAATAAGCAGTAAAGCAAGTAATAGCAGTATCAGTGCCCACGTGGCGGAATTGGTAGACGCGCATGGTTCAGGTCCATGTGCCTTCGGGTGTAGGGGTTCGAGTCCCTTCGTGGGCACCATTACCTCATTCGCAAAGAGCCGCAAACTTTCACGAGTTTGCGGCTTTTTTCATTTCCGCAGCGAAAAGCCCTCCCCTCCCGGCAGCCAACTCACCTGACATGCCTGCGGATGGGAAGCGGCTGAAAACCGCTGAAAAAATAGGCAAGTTCAGCCCTTTTTCATAGGGAACAGCCCTTTTCAGGCGAAAAAACATGTTTCTTGAAGAAAAGTGCAAAATGTTGATTGACCGAATGCGCGCCAGCCCTTATGATTTTGTCCTCGCTGCAGAACACGCAGCGACAAGCAGCAAGCAGTAACAATGCCCACGTGGCGGAATTGGTAGACGCGCATGGTTCAGGTCCATGTGCCTTCGGGTGTAGGGGTTCGAGTCCCTTCGTGGGCACCACCAGCAACAAGTTGTCGATTGTTGTGATCCGCAGTACAGTAGTAGAGAGTAGCAAAAGCAGCACAATGCCCACGTGGCGGAATTGGTAGACGCGCATGGTTCAGGTCCATGTGCCTTCGGGTGTAGGGGTTCGAGTCCCTTCGTGGGCACCACCAGCAACGAGTTGTTTTCGTTGTAGTCCGCAGTACAGTAGTAAGTAGTGAGATATAGCAGTAAGCAACAAGCAGCATCAGTGCCCACGTGGCGGAATTGGTAGACGCGCATGGTTCAGGTCCATGTGCCTTCGGGTGTAGGGGTTCGAGTCCCTTCGTGGGCACCATTACCTAATTCGCAAAAAAGCCGCAAACTTTCACGAGTTTGCGGCTTTTTTCATTTCCGGATGCCGTGCTGCCACGGCATCCTCCCTCCCCTTACTTGGCCAGCGCCGCCTTGACGGCGTCAAGCAGTCTCGTCGTCGGACGGCCGATCAGCGCGCTCAATTGCTTGCCATGGTCTTCCAGACCACCCTTGGCCGTCCCAGCATCGGAGTCGGCCAGCAGATCGGCAAAGCCTTCCGGCACGCCCACGCTCACCAGCGCCGCCTTGAAGTCCGCCTGCGGCAAGTCCTTGTACACAATCGCCTTGCCCGTCTGGCGCGCCACTTCGGCCGCGTACTCCGCCAGGGTAAAGCCCTGGTCGCCAGCCAGTTCATAGATGGCTTGCGGCTGGGCCGCCGTCAGCACGGCGGCAGCTGCCGCTGCGTAGTCGGCGCGCGCGGCGGACGAGAAACGCCCATTTTGCGCCGCACCCAGCACGACGCCATGCGCGAGCACGGGCGCCAGGTGTTCCGTATGGTTTTCCAGGTACCAGCCGTTGCGCAGGAAACTGTAAGGCAGGCTTGACGCGCGGATGGCCGCTTCCGTAATCACGTGCTCCGCGGCCAGGCCCAGCGGCGACGTGTCGGCGCGCAAGACGCTGGTATAGGCCAGCAGAGATACGCCGGCGCGCTTGGCCGCATCGATGACGTTCTGGTGCTGCTGGGCGCGCTGGCCCACTTCGCTCGACGAAATCAGCAAGATTTTCGTTGCGCCCTTGAACGCCGCGTCGAGGCTGGCGCCATCGTTGTAATCGGCCTGGCGCACTTGCACGCCCCGGGCGGCCAGGTCGGCGGCCTTGGCAGGGTTGCGCACGGCGGCGATGATATTGGCTGCGGGGACGGACTTGAGCAGGCTGGCGATGACGTGCTGGCCCAGATTGCCTGTGGCGCCGGTGATGACGATCATGATTTCTCCTTGGTACGTGGGTGGTAAAACCCTATAATAGGACTATTGCTTACTTATTGTAAGTACGTACCTTTTGGTAAGTATTATTGAAATCCACCTTAACAGGGCCAACTATCATGTCCACAGACACTCCCGGCGCCAGCCTGCGCGCCTCACTCGCCCGGCAAACCCAGGACGCCCACTTGCTGGCGGCCACCTGCCCGTCGCGCGCCGTGCTCAGCCACCTGACCAGCCGCTGGGCCGTGCTGGTGCTGGTACTGCTGCTGAGCGGCACGCGGCGCTTCAGCGAGCTGCGCCGCGAAGTGGGCGGCGTCAGCGAAAAAATGCTGGCGCAAACCCTGGAAGCGCTGACCGGCGACGGCTTCGTGCTGCGCCAGGCGTATCTGGTGATACCGCCCAAGGTGGAATACAGCCTCACGCCGCTGGGACGCGAAGCGGCCGAACGCCTGGCCGTGCTGGTCGACTGGATCGAGGATAATTACCCGCGCATCGAACAGGCGCGCGCCGACCTGGCCACGGCGCCCGCAGCGCAAAACGCCGCGTAAACGAGACCCATCCGCATTGCTTTTAATCATCAAGAATTATCGTTTACTCCTACTTGCCTTGATGTAATACTAGCCCCATGAAACGCGTAAGGGCGCGACACCATGAACCAGTTGATTTCTTCCATCACCGACCGGGCCAATGTGCTGCTGGTCAGCAATTCGCCGAACGATGTGCGCGAACTGCTGTATGTGCTGGACCGGCATAACCTGGGCACGGGACTGGCGGGCGATATCGACGAAGGCGTGGAACTGGCGGCCGGCGGCACGGACCTGATCCTGCTCGACGCGGCCCTGGCGGGCTCGAATATCGGCGCCACCTGCATGCGCCTGCGCAATGCGGGCGGACGCCACGGCGTGCCCCTGCTGCTGATGTCGGCCACGCCCAGCGCCGAGGAACAGGGCCGCAGCGTGGGCGCCGGCGCCTCCGACTACATCAAGATGCCCTTCAATGCGCGCGACGTGGCGGAAAAAATCCTCATGGAACTGGCGCTGCACAAGGCAGAGACGCCCGCGCCGCGCGCCGCCACGCCGCCGCGCCCCCTGCATCCGCAAACGCTGGAAGTCAATTACCACTCGATACTGGCCGGCTCGCCCGACGCCGTGCTGCTGTTCGATATCGACAACGGCCTGCTGATCGACGCCAACCACCTGGCCGAAGAATTGTTCGGCATGCCACTGGCCGAGCTGCTGCAAGGCGGCATGGAACCGCTGTTCCCCCAGCATCAGAGCGATGGCCGCGCCTCGCCGCAGCTGCTGGAAGAAAAGATCCGCGCTACCTTGCAAGGCAAGATCGTCGTCTTCCGCGCCAGCTGCTGCCACCGCGACAGCCGCCCGATCGCCTGCGAAATCCGGCTGATGCGCCTGTCCGTGCCGGGCCGCCAGCTCGTGCATGCGCGCATCATCGACTTGACTGAACGCAACCTGGCCGAAGCGATGCGCTCGGGCCAGAGCGCCCTGCTGGAAATGGTCGCCAAGGGCGCGCCCCTGATCCCCACCCTGAACCAGCTGCTGCTCCTGATCGAAGGCCAGTCGCGCGGCGTGCTCTGCTCCATCATGCTGCTCGACGACGACGGCATCCACATGCACAGCGCGGCTGGTCCCAGCCTGCCGCCCGAGTACATGGCCCTGCTCGAAGGCGTGGCCATCGGCCCCGGCGTGGGCTCTTGCGGCACGGCCATGTCCCTGCGCGAACCGGTGGTGGTCAGCGACATCATGTGCGATCCGCTGTGGGCGCCCTACCGCGAACTGGCCGCGCCATTCGGCTTGCGCGCCTGCTGGTCGCAGCCCATCTTCGGCCAGGATGGCGCCGTGCTCGGCTCGTTCGCCATGTACTACCGCGAGGTGCGCAAGCCCGATGCGCGCGACCTGGAGCTGATCGACACGGCGACCGACCTGGCCGGCATTGCCATCAGCCGCATGCGCCACGAACGCGAGCTGCAGCGCCACCGCACCCACCTGGAAGAGCTGGTGGCCGAACGCACGGCGGCCCTGACGCAGGCCAAGGAACAATCGGAGCAAACGAACCGCGAATTGGCCGCCGCGCTGGAAAACCTGTCCATCACGCAGGAAGAACTGGTGCGCCGCGACAAGCTGGCCGCGCTCGGCGCGCTGGTGGCCGGCATCGCGCACGAACTCAATACGCCGATCGGCAACGGCCTGGTGGTGGCCACCACGATGGCCGAACGCACGCGCGAAATCCAGGCCAGCTTCCTGGACGGCTTGCGCCGCTCCGAACTGGGCGCCTACCTGACCCAGGCCAGCGAGGCGGACGCCATCATGCTGCGCAACCTGCAGCGCGCCGCCGACCTCGTCTCGAGCTTCAAGCAGATCGCCGTCGACCGCGCCAGCTCGCAGCGCCGCCACTTCCTGCTGCGCCAGTTCGTGGCCGAGCTGATGCTGCCCCTGTGCACGCAGCTCAAGGCCGCCGGCCTGAGCCTGACGCAGGACGTGCCCGAGGACCTGGCCATGGACAGCTATCCGGGTCCGCTGGGCCAGGTGCTGAGCAACCTGCTGGAAAACTGCCTGCGCCACGCCTTCGAGGGCCGCAGCAGCGGCACCATTCACATCAGAGCGCGCGGCAGCGACGACGGCAAGACGATCACCATGTCCATCGCCGACACCGGTGTGGGCATCGCCGCCGACGATCTCGTGCACGTCTACGACCCGTTCTTCACGACCAAGCTCGGTTCCGGCGGCTCGGGCCTGGGCCTGCATGTGGCGCACAACATCGTCACGGGCGTGCTGGGCGGCCATATCGACGCCACCAGCAGCACCGGCGACGCCAGCGGCACCACCTTCACCCTGCAGCTGCCCGCCGTGGCGCCGCAATCGCCCGCGCCCTGAACGGCAAGCGCGCTACAATGCCCTCAAGCATTTCTTTCGGAGCACCCATGAAATACCTGATCGCCACGACCCTGCTGGCAGTGTGCGCCTGCGCAATGGCCGGACCTGCCCCCTGGTACAAATGGCGCAGCAAGATCGACGGCACGCTGTCGTGCGCCCAATCCACCCTGGGATTTGGCTGGGAACTGGCCTCGGGACCGTACAAAGATAGCCGTTGCGAAAAACCGGCGCTTGTTAAATAATGGGGCCATGACCACACGGGGGCACCGGCTTGATTGCAAGCGATGGCATTGCGGCGTCGAAAGAGTATGGAACGATAAGAACGTATCTATTCAAACCGAGGAGACCACATGTTTACGAATCCCGAACAATTCGCATCGGCCACCAAGGCCCTGTTTGAATTCCAGCTGATGACCTTCAACACCCTCACCTCGAAGGCCGTGCAAGGCGTGGAACAGGTGCTGGCATTGAACATGGCCACCGCCAAGTCCGGCATCGAGGATGGCATCGCCGCCGGCAAGGAAATCAGCCAGGCCAAGGATCCGAAGGCCGCCATGGCCGCCGCCGCTGCCCAGCTGCAACCGGGCGTGGCCGGCGCCAAAGCGTATAAACAGCAACTCGACGACATCATCAAGGAAATCCACACGGAATTCACCACGGCCGCCGAAGCCCACGTGGCCGAAGCGAAAAGCAATCTGAGCGCCCTGATCTACGACGTCACGAAAAACGTGCCGCCAGGCTCGGAAAACGCCGTCGCCATCGTCAAGGCCGCTATCGACAATGCCTTCCTCGGCTACGAGCAAGTGACCAAGGCCACGAAACAGGCCGTCAAGACCGTGGAAGAGCAGATCGCCAAGGCCAGCGCGCAAGTGGCGCAGGCCACGGAAAAGGCGACAAACGGCGCTACGGCAACAGCTGAAAAAGCGGCGCCGGCTGCCAAGCCGAAGGCGGCTAAAAAGTAAGCGATGTAGGTCGGATTAGCGCGGCAAGACCGCGCGTAATCCGACGCACTGCTGGCGCTAACGGTGATGTCGGATTACGCGCTTGCGCGCTAATCCGACCTACCCGACCTACAAGAATCCACCGGCAGGGTCCGGTATTCGCTCCCTCCCATCCCCCCGAAATAGCCTGAGCCTAGCTGCAGAAATCCTGGCATGCCTTCGCCTCGACGGCGCCGTCCAGCTGGCGGCGCCAGGCCGCCATGCGCCACGCGGCCCAGGCGGCGGACAAGGCGCCCGCGACGAGTATCAGCCGCGTGTCGATCAGGGTCAGCACGGAACCGCTGAGGGCGACGACGATGTTGGCGATGCAAAACGTCGTGGCCAGCAAACCCATCACGGCGCCCTGTCCGTGCGCGCTGAAGCGCTCGGCGCACCAGCCCTGTATCACCGTGTTGTACAGCGCATTCGGAATGCCGAACAGCACGATGGCGGCGATGCCCACCCAGATATTACCCAACGCCAATATCCCTACGGCCAGCGCCACGCCGCACGCATACCAGCAAGCCCGCAGCAACGGCGCATGGCGGCTGGGACCGCCCGCCAGCAAGGACGTGATGGTCATCGTGCCGCACAGGCCCACATTCACCCAGGCAATCTCCTGCGCATGGTAATTGGCCGTCTCGACCAGCCACAGCGGATAGAACTCGTAAAAGCTGGCCACGCCGCACGTAAATGCCAGTTGCACGATGAACAGGGTGCGCAGCTCCTCATGGCGCAGCAAATTGAGCGAATGACGGTCACGCGCAACCTGCCACCACGACGTCGTCAATAACGAGGGCGTTTCACGCTGTAAACCCACGGCCACCAGCACGGCGACGAGCATCAGGGCGGCGGCGGCGATCCAGAACGGCACCGTCACGCCCCAATGCAGGGTCGCACCCGCCAGGATCGGCCCCACCAGCCAGCCCAGGTAAAACGCGCCGTTCAGCCACGACATGGCGCGCAGGCGCAGCGGACCCGTCAGCTGGTCGGCCAGCATGGCGCGCGCCACGGCGCCGTTCCCTTCCAGCAAACCCGTGATGAAACGGGCGACAATAAACAGTGGATAGGACTGAATCACCAGCGCCCAGGCCGTGATGGCATGGCCGATGGCGGCGCCCACGGCCGTGCGCATCAGCAAGGGACGGCGGCCATAGCGGTCGGACAAGGGCCCCAGCAAGGCCGAGCCGATCAGCAAGCCCAGCGGGTTGATGGTCAGCGCCAGGCCGAACAGCAATTTCGACGGCAAGCCCAGGAAATTGTTGAAGGCATTTGGCGCCTCGGCTGCGAACAGGGGCGGCAGGATCGGGTATGGCAGCGAGGCGCCGATGGTCGACAGCAGCGCCAGCAGGCAGGCGGCGGAAATCAGGATGATGTTTTTCATGCGGGTTCGGCGGATGTTAGTCTGGCAAGCATACGTGACCATGCCACATAAGCAAACTTAAATTTTTATTAATGATATCCATCGTTGCTGTCGTGAAGCGTGCGAGGCACGGCCTCGGCTATCATGCCCACACGAATCACGTTGAACGGGGCAAACATGACACTGTCAGAAATTGAACAGCAGCACGGCTTCACCTATCCCGCATTGTATCGGCAACTGGAGCGCGACGGCATGTTGGCCGTGGGCGAATACGGCCCCGACTGGTACAAGCTCGTCTATCCCACCTTGACGGACCAGCCCACCCTGCTGCTGCATGCGGACGATTTCGAATTGCTCAACATCGAAGCCGTCGCCGCGGAAGCGGAAACCTTGCTGGACGCCGACGATTACCGTCAGATCGATCCTGCCTTCCAGTTCATCCCGTTTGCGCAAACGGGCGCGGGCGACCACTACTGCTTTTTCGCGTCAAGCGAGCAAGACGGCGAGATGCCCATCGTACTGTTGTGGCATGACGAGAATGAAGCCCAGTACCTGGCGAAAAACCTGCAAGATTTCATGGTTCACATGTTGTTGAACAGCATGGCCGACCAGGATACGTACAACGACGTCAGCGACGAGGCATTCAGGGAGCAACTGGCAAAAACCCTGGGCACGCACGCGCGCTACCTGACGGCGCGGCAAGCCGAAGTGTTGCACGCCTTGCTGGCCAGAGACATCATCGATTACGAGGTGGCGCTGCCGAAGGGACGCACGGAAACGCACAGGGGATTGCTGACCGATATCGAACTGGCCAGCCTGCGCGCAGAACTGATTCCCTGTGAAAAGTTCGACAGCTATTTTGCCTACAGCACGGCTGACTGAACATAAAATCGCTGGGCAAGCGGCGGCTGAAGGTTTAAACTGTATATAAACACAGTAAAAACCATCACCTTGCCTATTCCCATGTTGAGAGTCCTGGAAAATCCCCTGTACTATCTGGATAATTTCCAGGACGTGCTGAGCTGGATCAGCGCGCGTTACGCCGATCTGCTGAGTCCTGAAGAAACGCAGTTCATCGCCGCCTTCGGCGCATTGCCGCAGCCCTCGCGCGCCCTGTTCGTGCGCCTCGTCATGCGCAAGGGGTGCCTGTTTCGCGCCAGCAAGCTCAATTACCAGGAAATCGGCGACACGCGCGCGGCCGCCCTGCCCTTGCTGGCCCTGGACTGGGTCGAAGCCGATCCCGTCATTGCGCTCGCCGAACTGTTCGACTTGCTGCTGAAAGCAGAAATCGCCCAGGCCTTCGGCCTCGCCGCACCGCTGAAGACGGCGCGCAAGGCCGAGCAGCTGGACGCCTTGCGCGAGCAGCATACGGAAAGTAAACCATTCTCAGCATGGCATCCGGCCTGCAACGACGTGCTGTACCGCATCGGCCTGCAAGCGCTGTGCGACCGCCTGCGCCTGATTTACTTTGGCAACTACCACCAGGACTGGTCGGAATTCGTGCTGTCCGACCTCGGCGTGTATCAATACGAAAAAGTGGAATTCTCGCCGCAGTCGCGCGGCTTTCGCACGCGCCAGGATATCGAGCACTATGAAGTGCTGCACCAGTGCCGCGAACGCTACAACGACAGCGCGCCAGCCGACGAGGTGCTGCAGGAACTGGCTGCGCTGCCCTTGTCCGAGGACAATACCTGGCTGGCCAGCCGGCGCGACAAGCTGCGCTTCCAGATCGCCCAGCACCTGGAAAAATGCCAGGACTGGCCGGCTGCCTACCGCGCCTACGCCGATTGCCGCTATCCGGGCGCGCGGGGCCGCGCCATCCGCGTGCTGGAAAAAGATGATCAGCCGCAAGCGGCCTACGAACGCTTGACGATCGCCCTGGCGGCGCCGGAAAGCGAGGCGGAACAGCAATTGCTGCTGCGCATGGCGCCCCGTTTGCGGCGCAAGCTGGGCCATGCCAAACAGGCTGCCAACGCGGCCGCCGCCGTGGAACGCATCGACCTGCTGCTGCCCTATCCTGAACAGGCGTGCTACGTGGAAGGCGTGGTGCAGCAGCATTTGATGCGGGACGACTCTCCCGTGTACTACGTGGAAAACACCCTGATCAACTCGCTGTTCGGCCTGCTGTGCTGGCCCGCCATCTTCAAGCCCATGCCGGGCGCCTTCTTCCATCCGTTCCACCGTGGCCCGGCCGACTTGCACAGCGCCGATTTTTACCAGCGCCGCAGCAACGATTTTGCCGCCTGCCTGGCGCAGCTGGACGACGGCAGCTACCACGCGGCCATCCGCGCCACGCTTGCCGCCAAGCACGGCATCGTTTCGCCCTTCGTCAGCTGGGACGTGCTGGACGACGGCTTGCTGGACCTGGCGCTGGCCTGCATCCCGGCCGCGCACTTGAAGAAGGCGTTCGAGCGCATCTTGCTCGACATCAAAAGCAACCGCAGCGGCTTTCCCGACCTGATCCAGTTCTGGCCGGCCGAACAGCGCTACCGCATGATCGAAGTCAAGGGTCCGGGTGACCGCTTGCAAGACAACCAGCTGCGCTGGATCGCGTATTGCGCCGAACACACGATGCCCGTCAGCGTGTGCTACCTGCAGTGGCAGGTGGCCACATGAGCGGCATGAAGTACACGATCGCCGTACGCGCCCTGTGTGAATTCACGGCCAAGGTGGGCGATCTGGACTTGCGTTTCACACCGTCCCCCACGGCGCAGGAAGGCATGGCCGGGCACGCCACCGTCACGAGCCGGCGCGACGACGATTACCAGCGTGAAATCAGCTTGTCCGGCCACTTCGGCCCCCTGCACGTGCGGGGCCGCGCCGATGGCTACGACCCGGCGCGGCGCCAGCTGGAAGAGATCAAGACGTATCGGGGCGAACTCGACACGATGCCCGCCAACCACCGCCAGTTGCACTGGGCGCAGGCACGCATCTACGGCCACTTGCTGTGCCTGCAGCTGAACCTGCCCATGCTGCGCGTGGCGCTCGTGTATTTCGACATTGCCAGCCAGAAGGAAACGGTCATGCACGAGGAATGCATGGCCGAGGCGCTGCGTCTGTTCTTCGAACAGCATTGCGCCCTGTTTCTCGACTGGGCCGAGCAGGAAATGGCGCACCGCGCCAGCCGCGACGCACAGCTCACGGCCATGGCCTTTCCCCATGCGGACTTCCGCCCGGGGCAGCGACAATTGGCCGAAGCCATGTACAAGGCCAGCAGCCGCGGCTGCGGCTTGCTGGCGCAGGCGCCGACCGGCATCGGCAAGACGGTGGGCAGCCTGTTCCCCATGTTGAAAGCGACGGCCGCGCATGGCCTCGATAAACTGTTTTTCCTGGCCGCCAAGGTGCCGGGCCGCCAGATGGCGCTCGACGCCTGCGCCATCCTCAAGGACAGCGCCCCGCTGCTGCCCTTGCGCGTGCTGGAACTGAGCGCCAAGACCAGCGCCTGCGAACATCGGGACAAGGCTTGCCACGGCGAATCGTGTCCGCTGGCCAAGGGTTTTTACGACCGCCTGCCGCTGGCACGCGAAGTGGCGCTGGCCACCGGTTTGATCCTCGACAAGGAAGCCGTGCGCGCCGTCGCCTTGCAGCAGGGTATCTGCCCGTACTACCTGGGCATGGAGCTGGCGCGCTGGAGCGACGTCGTCATCGGCGACTACAATTATTATTTCGACCTCAGCGCCATGCTGTACGGCATGACCCTGGCCCACGACTGGAAAGTCAACGTGCTGGTCGATGAAGCGCACAATATGGTGTCGCGCGCGCGCAGCATGTATACAGCCGAACTGGCGCAGGTCGACCTGAAGATGCTGCGCAAGTTCGCGCCCGATGCCTTGAAAAAGCCGCTCGACCGCCTCTCGCGCCAATGGACGGCTTTGCTGAAAGAACAGGACGGCGACTATCACGTGCATGCGGCTCTGCCCGACAAATTCTTTGGCGCCCTGCAAGGCCTGGCGACGGCCATCGGCGACTACATGGCCGAGCATGCTGCCGCGCTCGATGAAGACTTGCAGCGCTTTTACTTTGACGTGCTGCTGATCAATCGCCTGGCGGAAAGTTTCGGCGAGCATTCGCTGTTCGACGTCAGCAAAACGGAGACGGGCTCCACCGTCTGCATCCGCAACATCGTGCCGGCGCCGTTTCTCAAGGAACGCTTCGCGGCCAGTCACAGCACGGCCCTGTTTTCCGCCACCCTGAGTCCATGGAATTACTACAGCGACACCCTGGGCATGCCGGCCGACACGGCCTGGGTCGACGTGGAGTCCCCATTCCAGGCGGAACAACTGTCAGTGCGCGTGGCCGACACGATTTCCACGCGCTACCAGCACCGCGCCGCGTCCTTGCTGCCCATCGCCCAGCTGATGGCGAAGCAATACGCGGAAACGCCGGGCAACTACCTGGCCTTCTTCAGCAGCTTCGACTACATGGAAAAGACGGCCCACTTGTTCGCCCAGCATTACCCGGACGTGCCCCTGTGGCAGCAGCCGCGCCGCATGGACGATACTGCCCGCGCACAATTCCTGGGCCGCTTCGGCCTGGACACGCGCGGCATCGGCTTTGCCGTGCTCGGCGGCGCGTTCGGCGAAGGCATCGACTTGCCCGGCGCGCGCCTGATCGGCGCCTTCATCGCCACCTTGGGTTTGCCGCAGATCAATCCCGTCAACGAGCAGATCCGCCAGCGCATGGGCGACATCTTTGGCGCCGGCTACGACTACACGTACTTGTACCCGGGCATGCAAAAGGTGGTGCAGGCCGCCGGCAGGGTCATCCGCACGCAGTCGGACAAGGGCGTCGTCTACCTGATCGACGACCGTTTTTCGCGCCCGGAAATCCGCCAGCTGCTACCTACGTGGTGGGATGTGCAGCTAGCCAACCAGTAACTTCAGCTTCTGATAGCCCGCCTTGCTCACGGGAATGCGCGTGTCATCGCGCAGGATGGCCACGTGGCTGTCTTTCGTTGCCGCCTCGATGCGGCTAATGCCGTCGATATTGAGCAGATACGATCTGTGCACGCGCAGGAACTTGGCGGGATCGAGCTGGCTTTCCAGTTCTGCTAAGGTCTGGCTTTTCAGGTAGGACTTGCCTTCGGAACGGATGCTGATGTAATCGTCCTGCGCCTCGATGTAGTCGATGCGCGCGCTGGCGATGACGTGGACCTTGGCGCCGTCGCGGATCAGCACGCGGTCCAAAGGCGCGGCGCGCGTGGCCGCCTCGCGCGCCAGCGTTTGCACAGCAGTGGACGCGGCGGGCGTGCTGCGGTTGGCGCGCGCATGGGCCAGCGCCTGGTCGAAGCGGTGTTCGCTGAACGGTTTCAACAGATAGTCGAGCGCATGGCATTCGAACGCTTTCAAGGCGTACTGGTCGTAGGCCGTGACAAAGATCAACTTTGTCTTCGCGCCGATCAATTCCGCCACTTCAAAACCGTCCAGGCGCGGCATCTGGATGTCGAGGAACACCAGTTCCGGTTCCAGTTCCGCGATGGCCTTGACGGCGTCAAAGCCGTTGGCGCACTCGGCGACGATCTCGATATCGTCATGGCGTGCCAGGTATTCGCGCAGCACGCTGCGCGCCAGTAATTCGTCATCGACGATGGCCACCCGCATTCTTGCCTGCATCAGGCTTCCTCCGTGTCGCCGGTCTGTGCCGGCATCGATAGCATTACTTCAAACGTCGCGTCGCGCCGCGCCCAATGCACGCCCGCTTCGTGGCCATACGCGCCGGCCAGTCGCAGGCGCACATTTTCCAGGCCCACGCCGTTGCCGCGCGCCGGCCCTTGATCCGCATCGACGGGGTTGCGCACGGCGATCTGCAGCAGGCTGCCCGCGCGCCCGACCTCGATGGCGATCAGGCCGCCCTCCGTCAAACCACAGATACCATGCTTGACGGCATTTTCCACGAGCGGCTGTATCAGCATGGGCGGCAGCAGACACACGAGCGCGGCGTCATCGATGCTTTCCGCCACTTGCAGGCGTGCGCCGAAACGCACCTGTTCGATGGCGAGAAAGTGGCGGATCAGCACCAGTTCCTCTTGCACGGTGATGTGCTTGTGCGCTTCCAGGCTCAGGCTCTGGCGAAAGAAACTGGCCAGTTGCACCGTCATCTGGCGCGCGCCCGCCGCATCGATAGACGTCAGAGCGCTGATGGAGTTCAGGCTGTTGAACAGGAAATGGGGATCGATCTGCGTGCGCAGCATGCGCAGTTGCGCTTCCTGCGCCATCAGCTGCGCTTCCAGGCCCCGCTGCTCGGCCATCCTGGCGCGCACGAATTCCAGCAGCAGGTAATGCACGGCGGCGGCCAGACAATACAGCAGCGCGCCCAGGCCGAAGAACAGGACCAGCAGCGATGGCGTCAGGTTCACGCCCAGCCAGTGCTGCTCCACCAACAGGCTGACGCTGTTCAAAAATTGCAGCAGGGTCGCCCACAGCAAGCCCGCGAACAGGGCCGCCACGCCCATCACGCCGGCTATCGAGAACGGATGGCGGGCATGCAAGGGATAGGCGCGGCACAGGTAAAACGCGGAAAAACCCGAGCCGATCGCATACACGAGCGTGGCGGGCGCCACCAGCAGCACGGCATTGAGCCAGGGCGCGTGCGCCACCCTGGCCAGGATGGCGGCCAGGATCAGGCCCAGCGCGATGCAGACCAGCAACACCACCACGGCGCCGCGCCGCTTCGACAAGGGGCCGGACATGCGCGCCTAGTTGCGGATTTCCAGGCCGCCCATGATGGCGTAGCCCGTCACGTACAAACGCTTGTTCTGGTTCGGCGGGACGATGGTCTTTTCTTCGAAACCGCCAAGGATGGGCGTGCCCTGCAGCACGACGCTCCAGTCGGGCGGAATCTTGATGGTGACGCCGCCGCACAGCGCAAATACGTTGAGCACGGCTTCGCCTTCGATCGAGGCCTGGCGCAAGTCGATTTCGCAGCCGGCCATGATGACGTTGATGTCGCCGCCCCTGAAGCGCTGCGACGACACGCGCCGCACGTAGCCGCCCAGGATGGCCGTCACTTCGATGATGCTGTCGTCATCCGCCTGGCCGCTGGCGCCGGGTGCTGCAGTGGCGTCGGCCGGTTCCTTGTCGAGCGATACGGCGCCATTCCTGGGCTGGCCGAAGGAATCGGGCGCGGCGCTGCCATCGGGCGGCACGGCAAAGTGCCGGCGGCGCTGGCGCTGCTGTCCGCCGGGCAGGGATTTCGACACGACGGCCACACCGGCGGCAATGATGAGCAGCGGCCACAGCATGCTCCAGTTGATGTAGAACAATCCCATGGCTTTCAGGGTCCAGCTCAGGCCCAGCAAGACCATCACGCCGCCGACGATGTAGCCGGAGCGGGAATGGCTTTGCGATATTTTCAGCAAGCCGAAAATGATGAGGATGGTCGGCCAGAAGCGGAAGGTATAGCGCACATTGATGAAGCCGAGGTTGTCGAGCAGGAACAGCAGCCCCAGGCCGATGACGATGACGCCCAGCACGATCTGCGATGGCGAGTGCGGCGGCGGTCTATTTTTCATGCTCGGACTCCCGGTAGGCAATAAAATGTTTGTTCAACAGCGGTTCCAGCACGAGGCCCATGCCCCAGGCAATCAGCAAGGCTGGCCAGCTATTGTAGAAATTCAAGTTCCACAGTTCTTCATACGATACGTACCACCAGGCGGCAAAGAAGATCAGCCACAGGCCGCTCAGTACCTGCTTGGCGGACACGGGCGTGAGCAGCTTGTTCAGGCCGAAGACGACCAGTATCACTGGCCAATAATGCCATAGTGCATAGTAATCATGGAGATAGATCACATCGAGCCGGTCCAGCAGGATAATGGCGCCGATGGCGATCAGCAGCATGCCCCACAGCAGCTGGGTACGGCGGTAATACGCTGGTTCAGGTTTCACGGTCACCCCTTGAAGTTGGTTGATCGTAAAGATACGCGGATTTCGGGCGCGCGAAAACACCGCTTCGGCGAATGGCGGACAGGTGGCGGTGAATGGCGCGGCGGCAGAAAAAACAGGCAAAAAGACAGGCAAAAAAAAAGACCGGCTAGGCCGGCCTTGAAGGGGTTCGCAGTATACACCGCGACCTGGAGTGGCAGTGCACGGCCGCAGAGCGCAAGCGCGCCGGCGGCGGAAATCTGGTGCCGATCCTCGAGGCGACCGGCTGACCTGCTGGAAGATCGAACATGCCGCCAACTTCACGGCAGTGCGTCTCAACCAAGCAAAGCCATCATACTCCCGATCGCAAAACAGCACCGTTCGCTAGCGCACACTGATGCGGTTTTGCTGAGCTGCATCAACCGGCGACGGCGTGCGGCGGCTTGAGCATATCGTTCTCGATCCATGCCAGCACGGACGGACCCTGCGGCTGCCAGTCCAGCAGCTTGCGCGCCCGCTCGCCGCGTACGCGGCTGTTGGAACCGAGGCCGTAGGACGCCATCTCGTAGCCCCATTCGGCAATGGCTTCCGGCAACGGCCAGTCCTGTGCTGGCCCCATATCCAGTGCCTTGGCGATGGCGGCCGTCATGTCGCGGAAAACCGCTTCGCCCGATTCGACGAAATAAAAGGTACCGGCGGGCGATTTTTCCAGCGCCAGCAAATACAGGCTGACGACGTCGCCGATATGCACGTTGGACCAGATGTTACGGCCCGGACCCACGTGGCGCACGATGCCGCTCTTGCGCGCCTGTTTCAATAAGCGGGGCAATTGCACGCTGTCGCGCGGCAAGGCGCCGTGGCCGTAGATCAGGGTGTTGCAGAGCACGCTCGCGCGCACGCCCTTGCCCGCGCTGGCCAGTACCAGATCATCGATGGCGACCCGGGCCGCCTTGTCGGCCGTCGGTGCCGGCAGCTTGTCTTCAAAATAAATCTGTTCCGTGCCCTCGCCGCCCGACGCGTCGCCCACGATGGACGAGCCGCTCGTGTGCAAAAACACTTTATTGGTGCCGGCCAGCGCTTCAAGGATCGCTTCGACGGCACCCCGGTGGTCGCTGCTGGCCGCATTGATGACGGCGTCCGCCGCCTTCGCCTGCTCGATGATGAGCTCGCGGTCGTTCAAATCGCCGTGCACGCCCAACACGCCGATGGTGGCCAGCTCGGCCACCTGCTCGGGTTTGCGCACGAGCCCCGTCACCTGATGGCCGGCCCGCACGAGGCCCGCCGCGATGGAACTGCCGATGAAACCTGCCGCGCCCGTCAAGAAAATCTTCATGCTTTACTCCTGTCTGGTTAGATTGCTGTCAATCACACCAGCCCAGTATGCCCGCTTTCGTCTTTCGCAAAAAGCCGCCACGCGGCAAAAGATCTATGACTTCGGCGCAACAATCTTCTGCTTGAGCTGCAGGGCGGCGATGTAGCGGCTCCGGTAGGCGGGGTCTTCCGGCGTCAGCAAGGTGAGCCTGTCGCGCGCGCGCGTGGCGGCCACATAGAAACGGTTTTCTTCTTCCAGCAGGTCGGTCTTGCTGCGCGGGAATTCATCGACGGCCAGGTAGGGCAAGATCACGTGGCTGTATTCGAGGCCCTTGATCTGGTCGATGCAGGCGATGAGCAGTTTGGCCTTGCCGGTCGAGACCGTCACCGCTTCTTCCATCTCGCCCAGCCAGCCCGCAAAGCCGCCCAGCGCCACGCCCGCTTCGCTGCACACGGCGATAAAACCGTGCAGGGAGCGGGCCACGACCCGCGCTTGGGCCGGGTCGACGTAGATGCGGCGCGCCGTCTGTTCCAGCTGCATCAGACCAAAGATGTACCGCAGCGCGTCGCCTGCCAGCGCATCGGGAGGCAGCGCGCGCAGGTAATCGACGGCGGCCAGGGTCAGCGCCGCCTTGTCCTGATTTTGCGACTTGGCCAGCTGGTTCGTCAAGAAACCTTCCAGCAAGTCGGGATAATTGGCCACGTCGGCCTTGGCTTGCTGCAGCTCCGCGCGCGTAAAAGGGATTTCCGCGAACGCCACCAGGGCTTCGAGGATCTCGCCGCGGCGCGGGCCGCTCTTGATCGCATGCAAATCCTTGCGGGCGATGGCAACCATGCCGCGCAGCATCAGCACTTCCAGGCTCAACAGATAGCTGTTCATGTCCACCAGGCCATATGCGATGCCGCTCTGGAACAGCGCCGTTTCCACGCGGATAGCCTGGTCGCGGTCGCGCAGCAAGATGGCCGTCGTGCCCGCATGCGCGTGTTCGAGCGCGGCGATCAGCTGCGCGCTGCACGCCTGCGGCTGCGCGTGGTCGTACTCGAGCAGCTCGATGTGGGTGGCGCGCGACAGGGCCGACACGCTGGCCTTGTTTTTCAGCACGCCCACGGCCTGCGCCAGCTGCGGGCCGTAGCGGTAGGATGCCGTCAGCGGCAAGCGCTGCAAGGTGGGGAATTCCTGCTCGAAGCGCTGGCGCAGGAAGCGGTGGTCGGCGCCCGACCACGTGTAGATAACTTGATCCTTGTCGCCGGCGCCGCAGAAAAACGCGTTGCCGCGGCGTATCAGCATGGTCAGCAAGCGGAACGACGCTTCATTCAAATCGTGCAATTCATCGGCCACGATGATCTGGAAGGCCGGCAATTGCTGGCGTAGCGGCTCGTCGCCATCGAGCATGCGCACGAGGTCGTAGGTGGCGTCGAATGGCGCGCGGAACTGGATGTCGCCCGTGTCGGCGCCGCGCAAGCCTTCGTATTCGCGCAGCCACAGATAATGCGTGCGCGACATGCCCAGCATTTCCAGGTTGTCGTCCAGGGAATTGCTCTCGAAGTCAGGATTCTGGAAATCCAGACGCGCCTTGGTGCGCAGCTGCAATTTCAAAAACTCGGCAATGGCCCCGTTCGTCGTATTGATTTCCAGCGGATAGCGGTGAGCGTACTTTTCCGACACCACTTCCAGCGCTTCCCAGGCTACCGGGCGCAGCTCTTCATCGCTGCGCATGGCTGCCACCTGCATGTTTTCCAGCTGCAGCAGCACCTTGGCGGCAAAGGCGTCGAAGGTGTCGATGGTCAGGCGCTTGACGACACCGAGCGGCACGCCCACTTCCAGCAGGCGCTGGCGCAGGGCCACGCGCGCCGCTTCCGTGAACACGAGGGCCAGCATGCGTTCGGGCGCGCGGCCCCGGTGCAAGGCTTCGGCCAGGCGCAGGGCCAGGGTCGTCGTCTTGGCCGCGCCGGCATTGGCGTCGATCAACACCACCTTCTTTTGCGCCGTCTGGATGGCCACCTGTTCCGGCGTGGGCGTGATACGTTTGGGAATGAACTGCGGGGCGTTATCTGTACTCAAGGGTATCCTGAAATGATGTCTGTTCTCGGCGCGCTACCAGGCGCAGGTGCGCAGGCCGGCAAAGATGTCGCCCCGTTCGGGCGCATGGAAGGCGCGCATGCGGGCCGAATGCAGGCGTGGCGGCGTGGCGAAGGCGGCGCCGCGCAGCACCTGGTGCTGCATGAAATACGGCGCCGAATATTCGCGCCAGGCATCAGCCGCAAAGCCCGGATATGGTTCAAACGGCGTCGCCGTCCACTCCCACACCTGGCCCCAGTGGAAGCGCGGATGGGCGGACAGCGCAGCATACTCCCATTCCGCCTCGGTCGCCAGGCGGCGCCCCGCCCAGGCGCAGTACGCCTGCGCTTCATACAGATTGATGTGGCGCACGGCTTCATTCGGCGGCAAGGTCGTGCGCTCGCCGAAACGCATGGTGCGCCACTGTGTTGCTTCGCGCAGCCAGTACAGGGGCGACGAGCGCTCCTGCTGCATCAGCCAGGCGCTGCCGGCCGCACTCCAGAACTGGCGGTTCTGGTAGCCGCCGTCGGCGACAAAATCGGCAAACTGGGCGTTCGATACGGCGCAGGCATCGATGGAAAATGGCGGCACGTAGCAGGCATAAGGCGGCGATTCATTGTCGAAGGCAAACCCGGCCCCGCGCGGCGAGCCCAGTTCGATGGTGCCGCCTGGAAAAGCGATCTCGCCCGCCCCCGGCGGCAAAGCCGGGCTGGCCGCCAGCGATTCCGGCGCTTCCAGGCCCAGCCATTGCAAACCGGCCAGCATTTCCTCGCCACACAAGTCTTCATGCGCCAAGGCCAGCCGGTACGGCGCCAGGGCGCTGTCGACATTGGCTTCGCGCGACAGTTTATCGAGCACCCGGTCGAGCACTTCGCGGCAATACGTCTTCACGGCGCCCGGACTGGGCAATTCCAGCTTCCAGCGCGCGCGGTGCTCCACCATGTTGGCGTCGAACAAGTCATCGCCGCGCGTCAGCAGCGAGTTATAAATGGCGTCGGCCGGATGGCTGGAAGCGGCTTCGCGCAGGATGAACCACTCGGCAAACCAGGCAATATGCGCGAGTTGCCACAAGGGTGGATTGAGGCGCGGATGACGGGGCATGCCGGCCACCACGTCCAGGCCGGCAGTAACGTAACAGTCGAACAGCGATAAAGTATCGTGGCGCGCAGCCTGCAGCGACTGGGCCAGTTGTTGCGCACCGGCGTGGCGAAAAGAGGCGTTGATTAAAGTCATGGCCTGATTGTAACGACTTATGCCAACCTTGCACCAGTCGCCGGGGAAACAAGGGGGAAACTAGCGTCCCCTGTGGCCTACTTGACCAGCAATTCGCCCTGCAGCGGCGTGACGACGGACTTGGGCATGCTGACGATAAAGCTGCTGCCCTTGTCCGCCACGGACTGGATGGCCAGGGTACCGCCGTGGCGCAGCAGCACGTGCTTGACGATGGCCAGGCCCAGGCCCGTGCCCTGGGTTTCGCGCGAACGGCTCTTGTCGACGCGGTAAAAACGTTCCGTCAGGCGCGAAATATGTTCCTGGCTGATGCCGATGCCCGTATCTTGCGCGATGAATTGCGGTCCCGCCGGACCATCCTGCCAGCGCAGGGTGATGGTGCCGCCCGCCGGCGTGTAGCGCACGGCGTTCGACGCCAGATTGCCGAAGGCGCTGTACAGCTCGTCGTAACTGCCCAGCACGTCGGGACCGTCGCATTCCATGGTCACTTCATGCTTGCCGGCTGACAAGCCCTTGGCATCGCGCAAGACTTGCTGCATCAGTTTCTTGATATCCACGGGCTCGGGGCGCAGCGGGTAGTCGACCGATTCCAGGCGCGACAATGTCAGCATGTCCTCGATCAGATGCTGCATGCGATGGCCCTGCTCCGTCATCAGCTTGAGGTGGGAGGCGCGCGTGGTGGCGTCCAGATCCAGCTCGGCGGAAGCGATTTCCAGGAAGCCGACGATGACCGTCAGCGGCGTGCGCAGTTCGTGCGACGCGTTGGCGATGAAGTCGCGGCGCATCATTTCGATGCGTTCCGTCTCCGTCACGTCGTGCGTGACGAGGATCTGGCGGCGGTTCTCGAATGGAATGATTTGCACGATCAGCTTGCGGTTGCGGAAGGTGATCGTCAGCGGCTGGTCGTAGCGGCCCAGGATGATGTAATCCATGAACTCGGGACTGCGGATCAGGTTGGTCACGCGCATGCCCTTGTCGCGCTCGTGCGTGAGACCCAGGTGTTTCTCGGCGGCCGGATTGCACCATTCGAGGAACAGCACGTCGTCCATGATGACGACGCCGTCGGGCAACAGGTGCATGGCCTGGCGGAAACGCGCCAGCCATTCCGTCAGCTCGGCCTGGTTTTTCTCGTCGTCGCGGCGCATGCGGTACAGGCGCGCGAAGATGCTGGTCCAGGCGCCCCAGCCGTCGGGCAGCTTGGCGCTTTGCGGATTGTCCAGCCAGTTACTCAGCTGGAACAGATACGACAGCTGCACGAACACCATCATGGCCATCAGCACGAAGGCGATGCCCAGCGCATACGTGGCGCCAAACAGATACCAGACGACGGCCACGCCCAGCAGCGCCAGCACCATGCGCAAGGCGGCCGGTACCCAGAACAGCAATTTCGGATTCATAGAGTCAAACTTTACTTTTCAGACAACATGTAGCCGACGCTGCGCACCGTCTTGATCAGGCTTTCCGCCTCTTTCAAGGCCTTGCGCAAGCGCAATACGTGGACATCGACCGTGCGTTCCTCGATCACCACATGGTCGCCCCACACCTTGTCGAGCAGCTGGCTGCGCGAAAACACGCGCTCCGGATGGGCCAGCAGGAATTTCAGCAGCTTGTATTCGGCATGGCCGATATCGATCTTCTGTTCATCCATCATCACCGTGCAGCTGACGGGGTCCAGCGCCACGTTGCCGGCGCGCATGGGCGCCTGCGCGTGTTCCGGACTCTTGCGTCGCAAAAGAGCCTTGGCGCGGGCCAGCAGTTCGCGCGGCGAGAACGGCTTGGTGACGTAATCGTCGGCCCCGCTGTTCAGGCCGGCCAGCTTGTCTTCTTCCATGCTCTTGGCGGTGAGCATGATGACGGGGATGGCGGCGAAATTGCGGTCGGCGCGGATGCGCGACAGCAGGCGCAAACCTGTTTGATCCGGCAACATCCAGTCCAGCAGGATCAGGTGCGGCGTGCGGTGCTGGATGAATTCCCAGGCATCGGCGACGTTTTGTACGGAACAGCAATTCCAGCCGGATTCGCGCAGCGAATAGGTCACCAGTTCAACGATGGCCGGCTCATCTTCAACAATCAATACCGTGGTTTTATCAGATGCCATAAAGCTTACTCAGGGAGCTCCTCGGAAATGGCGGGAGCAGCCACCTTGGTGTGGCGGATGTCCTTGCCTTCAACCACGTAAATCACGTATTCGGCGATATTTTTCGCATGGTCGCCGATCCGTTCGATGGCCTTGGCCACCCACAGGGTGTCGAGCGCCGCCGAAATCGTACGCGGGTCTTCCATCATAAAGGTAATCAGGTTGCGCATGATAGACCGAAACTCGTGGTCGATGATGGCATCTTGCGCAATTAATTGTAATGCCTGTTTGCCATCGTTGCGCGCGAATGCGTCGAGCGCGTCGTGCAGCATATCGGTGGCCGTATTGGCAATGCCGCGCACCATCTCGTAGTGATTGACGACGCCGTTGCCGCGCTTGTGCAGATTCTTCGCCACGCGGGCGATTTTCGTCGCCTCGTCGCCAACGCGCTCGAGGTCGGTGATCACCTTGATGGTGGCCATGATGGTGCGCAAATCGTTGGCGGCCGGCTGGCGGCGCACGATCAGATGGCTGCAGGCGTCGTCGAGCGACACTTCGAGCTGGTTGACGACGTCGTCTTCGCGCATCACGCGGTCGGCGCGCTCGGCATTGCCGATGCGGAAACACGTCATCGCGTCGAGGAACTGGGTTTCAACGATGCCGCCCATCAGGAGCACTTTCGAGCGGATCGCTTCGAGTTCGTTGTCGTATTGCTTGGATGAATGTTCGCCTATCATGCTGTCTCTCCGTATTCAGTTGTTGTGTATGCGCGGGGCGGATCAGCCGAAGCGGCCCGTGATGTAATCCTGCGTTTCCTTGCGGGCCGGATTCATGAAGATCTGGTCCGTTTCGCCGAATTCCACCAGCTCGCCCAAATACATATAGGCCGTATAGTCGGAGCAGCGCGCCGCCTGTTGCATATTGTGCGTCACGATGGCGATCGTGTAATCCTGTTTCAGTTCGCTGATCAGTTCTTCCACTTTCGAGGTCGAGATCGGGTCCAGCGCCGAGGTCGGCTCATCGAGCAGCAAGACGTCAGGCTTGACGGCCACGCCGCGCGCGATGCACAAACGCTGCTGCTGGCCGCCCGACAGCGACAGGCCGCTCTTGGTCAGCTTGTCCTTGACTTCGCCCCACAGCGCGGCCTTTTTCAGGGCCCACTCGACGCGCTCGTCCATCTCGCCCTTCGACAGGTCTTCATACAGGCGCACGCCGAAGGCGATGTTGTCGTAGACGGACATGGGGAACGGCGTCGGCTTCTGGAACACCATGCCGACCTTGGCGCGCAGCATGTTGACGTCCTGGTCCGCGTCAAGCACGTTGCGGCCGCGGTACAGGATCGAGCCTTCCGCGCGCTGGCCAGGGTACAGGTCGTACATGCGGTTCAGCGTGCGCAGCAGGGTCGACTTGCCGCAACCGGACGGGCCGATGAAGGCCGTGACCTTCTTCTCGTGGATGTCCAGATTGACGTTATGCAAGCTTTGCGTTTTGCCGTAAAAAAAGTTCAGGCCCGAAATCTCGATGGTTTTTTTCTTTGGTGCCAGGTCTTGTGCTGGATTCATTTGCGTATTCATATGGGTTCGCTTCGCTCGGTATCTGTTTAATTAGGGACTTTTTGGCTGAACACGGTGCGCGACAGGATATTCAAGGCCAGCACGCTGAAGGTGATCAGCAGTGCGCCGCCCCAGGCCAGCGAGCGCCAGTTGTCGTACGGGCTCATCGCAAACGATGCGATGACGGACGGCAAGTTGGCCATCGGCGCATTCATGTTGAAGCTCTGGAACTGGTTATTCAGGGCCGTGAACAGCAGCGGTGCCGTTTCGCCGGCGATGCGGGCCAATGCCAGCAGTACGCCGGTGATGACGCCAGCCTTGACGGCGCGCAAGCGCACCAGGGTGGCGACTTTCCAGCGCGGCGCGCCGAGGGCAAACGCGGCTTCCAGCAGGCTGTTCGGTACCAAACGCAGCATATTGTCCGTCGTGCGCACAACCACGGGCACGGCGATCAGCGACAGCGCGATGGCGCCCGCGTAACCGGAGAAGTGTTTCACATGCGCCACGTACAGCGCATACACGAACAGGCCGATGACGATCGATGGCGCCGACAGCATGATGTCCGTCACGAAACGCGTCACTTGCGCCAGCTTGTTTTCTTCGCCGTATTCGGCCAGGTAGATGCCGGCCAGGATGCCGATCGGGGTGCTGACGACAGTGGCCAGGCCCACCATCAGGGCGCTGCCGACGATGGCATTGATCAAGCCGCCGCCTTCGCTGCCGGGCGCGGGCGTCGTTTGCGTGAACAGGTCGATGGACAAGGCGCCGAAACCCTTGATCACCAGGGTGAACAGAATCCACACGAGCACGGCCAGGCCCAGGGCCATGGCGGCCACCGACAGGGCGATGCCGACACGGTGCATCAGCAAACGCTTGCGGTAGACGGGGTTCATGGCCGGCTTGGCCGGAACGTCGAGAGTGCTTACTTGGCTCATTTCGTGCCTTCCTTGCGGGACATGCCAGCCAGCATCAGCTTGGCGGCGGATAAGACGATAAAGGTGATGACGAACAGGATCAGGGCCAGCGAGAACAGCGAGGATACGTGCAGCGCCGATTGCGCTTCGCCGAATTCATTCGCCAGCAAGGAGGTGATGCTGTTACCGGCGGCAAACAGCGACCACGACAGTTTATTCGCATTGCCGATGACGAAGGTCACGGCCATGGTTTCGCCCAGCGCGCGGCCCAGGCCCAGCATGACGCCGCCGACGACGCCGGTCTTGGTGTATGGCAAGACGATCTTGCGCACCACTTCCCAGCGCGTGCAGCCCAGGCCGTACGCGGATTCCTTCAGCACGGCAGGAACGATCTCGAACACGTCGCGCATCACGGAAGCGATGAAGGGGATGATCATGATGGCCAGCACCAGGCCGGCCGTCAGCAAGCCGATGCCCATCATGGGGCCGCTGAACAGCTGGCCGATGACGGGCACATTGCCCAAGGTGGCTTTCAGCAGGGGCTGGACGTGGTCGGCAAACAGGGGCGCGAATACGAACAGGCCCCAGATGCCGTAGATGATCGATGGCACGCCGGCCAGCAGCTCGACAGCCGTGCCCAGCGGGCGGCGCAGCCAGGCCGGGCAGATTTCCGTGAGGAACAGGGCGATGCCGAAGCTGACGGGAAAAGCGATCAGCAAGGCGATGATCGACGTCACCAGGGTGCCGATGATGGGGATCAGGGCGCCGTACTGGTCATTGACGGGGTCCCATTCCGCGGACACGATGAAATGCAGGCCGAAGGTCTTGAAGGCCGGTATCGATTCCATGATCAGCGAAATGATGATGCCGACCAGGACGATCAGCACCGACAGGGCGAACAGCATCGTCACCTTGTGGAACATGAAATCCTGGAAGCGCTGCTTGCGCATGGTGGAAAGCATTTGCGCGTGACTGATGGAATCGGTCATGGTGCCGCCTGGCATGGGGATCGTGGAGGAGGTAGATTGTGCGCTCATAGTGTGCCATATGGGTGGTACTGCAGGTACTGCTATTTTTATCGTGCTCTTTTAGCCGGGAACGCCTGCAAGGGCTTGCGGGCGGTCCTGGCTAACTCCCTGCCCCGCCGTGCTGCTGGCGGGCCAAGGATGTCAGGTACTTACATGGTCAAGCTATCGAATTAATAGATGGCTTTGCCCGATGCATCTTTCAGATTGGCTTTCCACGATTCCTGCACCAGTTTCACGACCGATGCCGGCATTGGCACGTAGTCCAGTTCAACGGCAGCGGCGCCACCGTTTTTGTAGGCCCAGTCGAAGAATTTCAGGACTTCTTTGGCCTTGGCTGCGTCAGCCTGGACTTTGTGCATCAGGATGAACGACACGCCGGTGATAGGCCAGCTGTTCTTGCCAGCCTGGTCGGTCAGGACCACGCCGAAGCCTGGGGTTTGCGTCCAAGGTGCCGAGGCGGCTGCTGCCTTGAAGTTTTCGTCGTCAGGTTGCAGGAAGTTGCCGTCCTTGTTTTGCAGCTGGGTGTGCGACATCTTGTTTTTCTTGGCGTAAGCCCACTCGACGTAGCCGATCGAACCCTTGATACGCTGCACGTTGGCGGCGACGCCTTCGTTACCCTTGCCACCCACGCCCACGGCCCATTTCACAGCCGAGCCAGCACCGATTTTCGATTTGAATTCCGGGTTGGTTTTCGACAGGAAGTCGGTGAACAGGAACGAGGTGCCCGAACCGTCGGCGCGGTGCACCACGGTGATTTCCGAGTCAGGCAGCTTGACGCCACTGTTCAGTGCGGCGATTTCAGGCGCGCTCCACTTGGTGATCTTGCCCAGGTAGATGTCGGCAACGACTTTACCCGTCATTTTCAGCTGGCCTGGGGCCACGCCGTCCAGGTTGACGATGGTGACCACGCCGCCCATGATGGCCGGGAACTGCATCAGGCCCGCTTCTTCCAGCTCTTCCGCCTTCAAAGGCATGTCCGAAGCGCCGAATTCAACAGTCTTGGCCTTGATTTGCTTGATGCCAGCGCCGGAACCGACGGACTGGTAGTTCAGGCCATTGCCCGTGTTGGCTTTGTAGGTCTCAGCCCATTTGGCGTAGATCGGGTACGGGAAGGTTGCACCAGCACCTATCATATCTGCCGCCATGACGGAAGCGGAAGAAAATGCCATCGCTGCCGAAGCACCCACGACGATAAATTTGAACATTTGCTTCATTTGCATATCAAGTCCTCAGGGTTGTTAGGGCTCAAAGTCCCGGTTGAATGCTGCGCAGTCTAGCAAGCGAATATGACAGCTTTATGACATGGGTAAAAAATCCTGAAATAATTGCCTACGCCCCGGGAAATGCCATTTTCGGCGCGAAAAATGACAGCGCGGGCGACGCTTTATGACAGCTTATGTCACGCTTACGTCATATTTCATGATTACACTCACAACGCGTCATACATGATGAAATACGGCTAGAATTAACTATCTGCAAAGACAAAAGAATATGAAACCTGAACTGCACACGGAAGTGACCAAATCGGGCATCCTGCTTGACCGCGAGCTGTCGCAACTGACTTTCAACCGGCGCGTGATGGCCCAGGCGGAAGACCCGAACATTCCGCTGCTCGAGCGCCTGCGCTACCTGTGCATCGTCAGCAGCAATATGGATGAGTTCTTCGAAGTGCGCGTGGCCAGCCTCTTGGCGGCCGGCAGCATCGGCGGTTCGCTGGCCGGCCACCCTGCCCTGGCGGCCAACCTGGAGCGCATCGGCAAGGAATGCCATGCGCTGGTGGAACGCCAGTACGAGATATTAAATAGCGAGGTCTTGCCGGCCCTGCGCGAAGCGGGCGTGCATTTGCTGCGCGACAGCGACCGCAACGAGGCGCAGCGCGCGTGGGTCAAGCAGTATTTCGACCGCGAAGTACGCCCCCTGCTCACGCCCATCGGCCTCGACCCGGCCCACCCGTTCCCGCAAGTAGTCAATAAAAGCCTCAATTTCATCGTCTCGCTGAGCGGCAAGGATGCGTTCGGGCGCGGCACGGCGATCGCCATCGTCAAGGCGCCACGCGTCTTGCCGCGTGTCATCAAGTTGCCGGACGAGATTTCCGGCGATGGCGTGTCCTTCTGTTTATTGTCGTCCGTCATCCATGCGCACATTTCCGACCTGTTCGCCGGGCGCGAAGTGATTGCCTATTCGCAATTCCGCGTCACGCGCGACAGCGACCTGTGGGTGGACGAGGATGAAGTCAAGAATCTGCGCCAAGCCCTGAAAGGCGAGCTGGTCGGCCGCCAGTTCGGCACTTCCGTACGCCTGGAAGTGGCGCGCAATTGCCCGCCAGAATTGTCGCAATTCCTGCTCGACCAGTTCAGCCTGGATCAAAGCCGGCTGTACCGTGTCAACGGCCCCGTGAACCTCGTGCGCCTGTCGGAAATGATCGACCACGTCAAGCAGCCCGAGCTGCGCTTCCCGCCGTTCTTCCCCGGCCTCGCACACAAAGCCATCGGCAACGACATCTTTGCCGCGCTGAGCAAGCACGACATCCTGCTGCACCACCCATACCAGTCGTTCCAGACGGTGATCGACTTCATCCGCAGCGCCGCCTACGATCCCGCCGTCGTCGCCATCAAGCAGACGATCTACCGCACGGGCATGAACTCGGACCTGATGGAGTCGCTGATCACGGCGGCCAAGATGGGCAAGGAAGTGACCGTCATCGTTGAATTGATGGCGCGTTTCGACGAAGAAGCCAATATCAACTGGGCCGACAAGCTGGAACAGGCGGGCGCACAGGTCGTGTACGGCGTCGTGGGATTGAAAACCCATGCCAAGGTGGCGCTCGTCATCCGCCGCGAAGAAGGCGCGCTGCGCTTCTATGCCCACTTGGGCACCGGCAACTATCACCCGACGACCACCAAGCTCTACACGGACTTCGGTTTGCTGACGGCCAATCAGGACCTGGCCGTCGAAGTCAATGAAGTCTTCATCCACCTGACGAGCCTGACCAAGCCGCACAACCTGAACCACTTGTGGCTGGCGCCGTTCGGCCTGCAAAGCGAGATCATCAAGGCCATCCGCAACGAGGCGAAGATCGCCCGTTCGGGCCGGCGCGGGCGCATCATCGTGAAAGTCAACGCGCTGGTCGACGAATCCGTGATCCGCGCCCTGTATGCGGCCTCGACCGATGGAGTGAAGATCGACCTGATCGTGCGCGGCGCCTGCACCCTGAAGCCGGGCGTGCCTGGCCTGTCGGAAAACATCAAGGTGCGCTCCGTGATCGGCCGTTTCCTCGAACACAGCCGCATCTATTACTTCCGCAACGACCTGGCGCACGATGTCTACCTGGCCAGCGCCGACTGGATGAGCCGCAACCTGTTCCGCCGTGTGGAAGTGGCGTTCCCCGTGCTTGACCGGGCGCTGAAACGGCGCGTGATCGCCGAGGGCTTGAATCCGTATTTGAAGGATAATACAAATGCATGGGAACTGGAGCCGACCGGCCATTACGCACGCCGCAAGCCGCGCGGCAAGCAAACGCCGTTCAGCGCCCAGCAATATCTGATGCACACACTGGGCACGCCGGGCGCGGAGGTCGGCGAATAGGCAATTCAACACAGAGGAGTACAGCATGGATCTCATCTTGTGGCGACACGCAGAAGCCGAGCCGGGCGTCCCCGACCTCGAACGCGCCCTGACCGTCAAAGGCCAGAAACAGGCGCGCCGCATGGGGGAATGGCTGGCCTCGCAACTACCGGAAAATTGCCGTATCCTCGTCAGCCCCGCCCTGCGCACCCTGCAAACGGCGGAGGCGCTGGGGCGCAAGTTCAAGCTGATGCCGGAACTGGCGCCCGGCGCCGAGGCGGAAGACATCCTCAAGGTGGCCAACTGGCCCGGCGGCAAGGAAACCGTGCTCATCGTCGGTCACCAGCCCACCCTGGGCCAGGCGGCCGCCCTGCTGTTGACGGGCGAGGAACAGGAATGGGAAATGCGCAAGGCCAGCGCGTGGTGGTTTTCACAGCGCGAGCCAGGCGACCCCGTCAGCGTTTATTTGAAGGCCGTGATGGCCCATGATCTGGTGGTGAAATAAGCCACGGGGTCAGACCCGCCGGGGGAATGCGTCCCAATGGGACGCATTCCGATCACGCAGTGACAGACCCCAGATTGAAATGCGCAAAAAGTGCGCTGGGACAAATACCAGTGGCGTTCGCAACTCAGCAGCCTTGTAAAGCGCTGCCGATCTGCTAGAGTTTAATTGCATCAACTACGTGCAAGAGCGCTGCTCCGGCACATTGAGCAACCCAGCGGACAGCCGTCCAACGGCGGCTGAAAGACCATGTTAATCACCTTCCTCGTTTTTCTCTTCATCGCCATCTTCGCCGCCATCATCGGCTTTGTCGCCTTTGAACTGGTCGAAGAAATGCGCGGCAGCCACCATAAGCTGATGGACCGCTATCACGAGTAGCGCTCACCCCGGCACTATCGCATGGCGCCAGCGACGGCCAAACAGGCCCGTCCCTCGCGCCATCATCGTTTTTATACTCCCGTTTTGAACTTCGTATAGATGCGCGTCATCAGCCGGCGGATATCGGCCGTGGTCGCTTCCGGCGCAGCCATGCGCTGCTTGTCGGCGTCCGACAGGAAGATGGCCTTGTTCTCGCCGATGTCCTTGCGCACATATTTGATGCTGGCCAGATTCGGATTCGCATAAAACACCTTGTTGCTCAGGCTGGCATGCACTTGCGGACGCAAAATGTAGTTGATGAACAGGTGCGCATTGTTCGGGTGCGGCGCGTCGGCCGGGATGGCCATGGTGTCGAACATCAAGGCGGCCGTCTTCGGCACCAGCACCTGGATCACATTGCCGTTCTTCGCATCGATGGCGCGCTGGCGCGCGATATTGATGTCGCCCGACCAGCCCAGCGCGACGCAGACGGAGCCGTTGGCCATGTCATTGATGTAGCCTGACGAGCTGAACAGGGTCACGTAGGGACGGATCGCCTGCAGCACCTTGCCCGCTTCCTGGTAGTCGGCGGCCGCTTTCGAGTAGGCGGGCTTGCCCAGGTATTGCAGGGCGGCCGGCAGCACTTCCGACGGCGAGTCGAGGAAGGACACGCCGCACGATTTCAGCTTGGCTGCATATTTCGGGTCGAAGATCAGTTCCCACGCGTTGTCGGGCATGGGCATGCCGCCCAGCGCGGCCTTGACCTTGTTGACGTTGATGCCCACCGTCGTGTAGCCCCATAGCCAGTCGACCAGGTAATCGTTGTTCGGGTCGATTTTCGACAGCTTGGCCTGCAGGTTCGGGTCCAGGTTGCCCAGGTTCGTCAGCTTGCTCTTGTCGAGTTTACGCAGCAGGCCCGCATCGATCTGCAAGCGCGCCCACTGGGCCGTCGGCACGACGATGTCGTAGCCGGACTTGCCCGCCACCAGTTTCGCATTGAGGATTTCGTTGTTGTCGAAAACGTCGTAGCGTACCTTGATGCCCGTTTCCTTCTCAAAATTCTTGATCGTATCGTCGCCGATATAGTCGGACCAGTTATAGATGTTCAGGACTTTCTCTTCCTGGGCGTGAACAGGCAAGGCCAGTACGGCCGCCGCCAAGGTCAATCCCACTCCAATGCGCCGTCCTGCTTGCCATGTGTTTGCCATCGTACCGCCTCCGGAATTAGTCAGAAAATAGTGACGATGATAGCAAGAAGGGCGCGATCAGGTCTAGCCTGATCGCGCCCTGCCTGAGGACGTCTATCAAAACCTACTGCGCGTCGCGCTTTGCGGCCTGCGATGCTCACCGTACTAGAGTACGGTTGCGCTTCTCTGCCGCAAATCACTGCCGCTCGCTACGGTTTTGTTAGACGTCGCAAGTCTTCCTCACTGCAAATGCCGTGAAATTGAGGGCAGACCCGACGGGGGAAGCTACCCCAATGGGATGGCTTCCAATCCCGCAGGAACTGACCTGCCGGCATTACACCTTGTCCAGCCCCACCTGCGCGCCCGCAAACACCAGGTTGCCGTTCTGGGCGTCGATGCGGATCTCGTCTTTCGGGCCGAACTTGCCTTCCAGGATCAGCTTCGACAGCGGATTTTCGATCTGCTGCTGGATCGCCCGTTTCAGCGGACGGGCGCCATACACCGGGTCGTAGCCCGCTTCGGCGATTTGCTGCAAGGCCGCGTCGGTCAGGCTCAGTTGCATGTCCATGCGCGCCAGGCGTTCTTCGAGAATCTTCAGCTGGATCTTCGCGATCGCGCCGATGTTTTTCTCGTCGAGGCCGTGGAACACGACGATTTCGTCGATGCGGTTGACGAACTCGGGACGGAAGTGCGAGCGTACCTCGGCCATCACAGCCAGCTTCACGACGCCGGGATCATCGCTTTCCATGGCCTGGATTTTATGCGAACCCAGGTTCGAGGTCATGATGATGACGGTATTCTTGAAGTCCACCGTGCGGCCCTGGCCATCCGTCATGCGTCCGTCGTCGAGCACTTGCAGCAGCACGTTGAAGACGTCGGCATGCGCCTTTTCCACTTCGTCGAGCAGGATCACGCTGTACGGCTTGCGGCGCACGGCTTCCGTCAGGTAGCCGCCTTCGTCGTAGCCCACGTAGCCCGGTGGCGCGCCGATCAAACGTGCCACGGAATGCTTCTCCATGAACTCGCTCATGTCGATGCGGATCATCGATTCTTCCGTATCAAACAGGAAGGTCGCCAGCGCCTTGCTCAATTCCGTCTTGCCGACGCCCGTCGGTCCCAGGAACATGAACGAGCCATACGGACGGTTCGGATCGCTCAAGCCGGCGCGCGAGCGGCGGATGGCGTCAGCCACGGCCGTGATCGCTTCATCCTGGCCCACGACGCGCTCATGCAGCTTCTCTTCGATGTGCAGCAGCTTGTCGCGTTCGCCCTGCATCATGCGCGACACGGGTATGCCCGTCGCGCGCGACACCACTTCGGCGATTTCCTCGGCGCCCACTTCCGTGCGCAGCAGCTTCGGCTGGTCGGGGTCGAGTTTCGGCATGCCGCTGTCAGCCTGCTTGAGCTGGGCTTCCAGCTGGGGCAGCTTGCCGTACTGCAGCTCCGACACTTTCTGCCAGTTGCTCTCGCGCGTGGCCTGCTCCATCTGCAGCCTGACGTTCTCGATCTCTTCCTTGATGTGCGTGCTGCCTTGCACCACGGCTTTTTCCGCCTTCAGGATTTCCTCGAAGTCATTGTATTCACGCTGCAGCTTGACGATCTCTTCCTCGATCAGGCCCAGGCGGCGCAACGACGCTTCGTCCTTTTCCTTCTTGACGGCTTCGCGCTCGATTTTCAGCTGGATCAAGCGGCGTTCCAGCTTGTCCATCACTTCCGGCTTCGAATCGATTTCGATCTTGATCTTCGCCGCCGCTTCATCGATCAGGTCGATCGCCTTGTCGGGCAAGAAACGGTCGGTGATGTAGCGGTGCGACAGCTCGGCGGCCGCGATGATGGCCGCGTCCGTGATCTCCACCTTGTGGTGCAGCGCGTATTTATCCTGCAAGCCGCGCAGGATGGCGATCGTTGCTTCCACGGTCGGCTCGTCGACGAGCACTTTCTGGAAGCGGCGTTCCAGCGCGGCATCCTTCTCGATGTACTTGCGGTACTCGTCCAAGGTGGTGGCGCCCACGCAGTGCAGCTCGCCGCGCGCCAGCGCAGGCTTCAACATATTGCCCGCATCCATCGCGCCTTCGGCCTTGCCCGCGCCGACCATGGTGTGCATCTCGTCGATGAAGACGATGGTTTGCCCTTCATCCATGGCCAGTTCCTTCAGCACGGATTTCAGGCGCTCCTCGAACTCGCCGCGGAATTTCGCGCCGGCCAGCAAGGCGGCCATGTCCAGCGACAGTACGCGCTTGCCTTTCAGGGACTCGGGCACTTCGCCATTGACGATGCGCTGCGCCAGGCCTTCGACGATGGCCGTCTTGCCCACGCCCGGTTCACCGATCAGCACGGGATTGTTCTTGCTGCGGCGCTGCAGGATCTGGATGGTGCGGCGGATTTCATCGTCGCGGCCGATGACAGGGTCAAGCTTGCCCTTGCGCGCCCGCTCCGTCAGGTCCAGCGTGTATTTTTTGAGGGCTTCGCGCTGGCCTTCGGCCTCTTGCGAGTCGACCTTGTTGCCGCCACGCACGGCGTCGATGGCCGCTTCCAGTGCCTTGCGGGTGAGGCCGTTTTCGCGCGCCAGCTTGCCGCAGTCGGACTTGTCGTCCGTCATCGCCAGCAAGACCATTTCGCTGGAGACGAACTGGTCGCCCGCCTTTTGCGATTCCTTGTCGGCCAGGTTCAGCAAGGCGACGAATTCGCGGCTGACCTGCACGTCGCCACCCGTGCCCGATACCTTCGGCAAGCGTTCGATCGAGGCGCCCAGGGCCTTGGACAGGCCGCCCACGTTGACGCCGGCCCGCTGCAACAGCGAGCGGGCGCCGCCGTCGTCCTGGTTCAACAGGGCCGTCAGCAAATGGACCGGTTCGATATAGGGGTTGTCGTTGCCCACGGCCAAGCTTTGCGCATCGGCCAGGGCTTCCTGTAATTTGGTAGTGAGTTTGTCTTGTCGCATGAAAAGCGCTCCCGGTTAATTAGTTGTTAACCAAATTGGGGTGAGGCGGTACTTTTCAAGCATACACAAAGCATAAAACCCTGCACTTGGGCAAAAGCTGGCGTGCGGGGCGCGTATGATTCAAATGGCGCTTGCTTGTGCCGCCCACTTGTTTAACGCGGTCTCATCGCTGTCGCGCGCATCGACCCAGCGCGCCCCTTCGGGCGTGTCTTCCTTCTTCCAGAATGGCGCTTCCGTCTTCAGGTAGTCGATGATGAACTCGCAGGCGGCGAAGGCCTCGCCCCGGTGGGCGGACGAGACCGCCACCAGCACGATCTGCTCCTGCGGCAGCAGGGGACCTACACGGTGGATCACCAGCGCGCCGGACAAGGGCCAGCGGCCCCGCGCCTGCTCGACGATGGTTTCGATGGACTTTTCCGTCATGCCCGGATAGTGCTCGAGCTCCATGGCGGCCACGTCGAGCCCTTCGTTCATGTCGCGCACCGTGCCGACGAAGCCGACGACGGCGCCCACCTTGGGGTTGCCTGCACGCAATTGTGCGATTTCTTGACTCAAGTCAAAATCAGCTTGCTGGACGCGCACGGTTGTACTCATTTGACGTTGCCTCCGATACGGCGCAGCAAGGTTTCGATGCGGCTGGCCGTGCGCGCATCGGTGGCGGCCGCGATCGCGCACAGCTGCATCAGCTGCGACGCTTGCGTGAGCGGCTTCTGGCCCGATTTCAGCGACGATTGCAGCACCTCCACCTGCATTTTCAGGCGGTCGCGGGCAAACTCGGCGCCGCTGTCGACGCCGGCGACGATTTCCAGGCGCAACACTTCATCGAGCAAGCGTTCCTGGTTGGCCTGCAATTGCCGCACGTAGGCGGCACTGCCCTCGCCCAGCGCGGCCTGGGCGGCGGCAAAGCGCTGCTGCAGGCTGCGTTCGTACTGGGTGTCGAGCGGCGGCAAGGCGCTCCAGCGCTCGCTCCATGCTTGCGCATCGGTGCCGGCGCCATCAGCCAGTGAAACTTCCAGCGATTGCACCAATCGCAGCTTGTCGCGCAGGGCATTGGCCTGAGCGGCGCCAGTCCGTTCGGCGATGGCGTCCGCCTGCGCCTGCACGCCGGCGACGGCCGCCTGGTAGCGCTGCTCGATCTTCGCTTCGCTGGCGCGCGGCACGGGACCCGTGGCGCTCCAGGCGGCGCGCGTGTCGCGCAGCAAGTGGTTGATGAAGGCGGTGCGGCTCTTGTCGTCGCCCTCGGGCACGACGGCCGTTTCCAGCGCCGCGCACAGCGCTTCGCGCGCATGCAGGTGTTCGCGGCGCTCGTGGTCGGCCGCGTGGGCCGTTTCCTTGCGCTTGGCAAAGATGTCGTCGCAGGCGGCGCGGAAACGCTGCCACAACGCCTGTTCCGCGCGGCGTTCGAGCGGCAAGGCTTTCGCCAGTTCCTGCCATTTATCCTGCAAGGCTTTCAGCATGTCGACCGTGTTGCGCTCTGACGGCTTGAGCAAGCCCACTTCGACGATCAATTGTTCGCGGCGCGCCGTCTCGATCTGGCGCTGCGTATCGAGCGGCTTCGACAGGGCATCCAGCGCGGCGCCAAATTCCGCGTCCAGACGTTTCTTTTCCTTGCGGTCGATGGTGCCCAGGCGCGTCCACGCCTGGCGCAAGCGCTGCGAGGCGGACGCGACGTGTTTCCAGTCGGTGCTCTCCTCGGCCGCCAGGGCCGCCGTTTCCGCGATCAATTCCTGGGCCTTGGCCGCATTGCCGTGGCGCTCTTCGGCCAGCTGCTTGAAATGCTGGGCCGCCGGCGCATAGGCCACGCTGCATGCCGCGTCGAAACGTTCCCACAGGGACTTCGGTGCGGGACAGGACAAGGTGTCGAGCGACTTCCAGCGCTCGCGCAAGCTGCCCACTTTCTTGGCCAGCTCGGCCATTGGGAGTTGCTGCGCCGGCAATTCCTCGCCCGCCTTGACCAGTTCCTCCCGCGACACGTTGCCGCCCCAGCGCGCCCAGTCGGCCAGGCGCTTGAACTCTGCGCGCACATGGGCCAGGCGATCCGCTTGCGCCGGCGTCAATCGGCCGTGCTTGGTGTCGCGCAAAGTCTTGTCGTGCTCGGACGCCACGTGCAGCAAGCCATCCTGCAGGGCCGCTTCCATGGCGTCGAGCGTCTTGAAGAATTGCTCCGTCGCTTCTTTCGACACGGGCGCGTGTTCCTGGCGCGGCTTGCGCGGTACAGGTACAGGCTCGGCATGGGCCGCCGCGGCCTCTGGCGCTGCCGCTTGTACGGGCGCCGGCGCGCTGGCCAGCACGGCCGCAAATTGCTGCTGCAAGCTGTCGGACAACGGCGACTCGGGCAGGCGCGGCAAGGCTTGCCACGCGCGCTTCAAGGTGTCTGCATCGAGGGTGGCGGCGTCCTGCGCCTGCCACTCGGCCAGCGCGGCCTGGCGCGCGTCGAACACGGCCTGGTGCTGCTGCAGCGCCTGCAAGGCGGACTGTGCCTGCTCGCGCGCCTGCGTGAAATCGGTTTCCAGGTGTTTCGGCACGGAGGCGCGCTCGGGCGATTGCGCATGCTGCGCATGTTCCGCATCGAGGCGGGCCAGCGCCTGCGCCAGCTCGCCGGCGGACTGGCCGCTGGCAGCCAAGGCGCGCGCGGCGGCGACGGCGTCGATCACGGCGCGCTGCAGCGCCACTTGCGCTTCCAGGCGGGCGGCCAGCGCGGCGCGCGCGGCGGCAAACGCCGTCGCCAGTTCGGGCGTGGCCTTGATGACTTGCCATTGGCGGTCCAGCTCGGCCACCTGGTTCGGGCTCAGTTTTTCATCGTTCAACAGGCGCTGGGCCGTGGCGATGCTGGCCTGGGCGCGTTGCGTCTCGGCGGCCTGGTGACGGATCAGGTCGATGCGGCCCTGCATCAGCTTGGCCACGCGACGGTCCGTGTTGCGCATGGCGTGGTGGACTTTTTCCAGCAGGGGCAAGGCATGGACGTGTTCGGCCGCGATCAGACGGGCATCGGCAAATTCACTGGACATGATGAAATCGGCAGCGGCGGCTTCGTCGCCGGCCACGGCATGGGCACGCGCAACCTGTTCGGCGCGGCGCGATGCGCTCTGCGCCGAGGCGGCGGCCTGTTCTGCCACGGCAGGATCGGGTGCGGCAGTCTTGCTGGCAGAACGCTTGAAGAGAAATTCGAACATGACGGGTTTCGCGTGGATCAAAACCACCATCATAACAAAGCCCGGGGTATTGCATCGGACAGGTATGTACAAGTTACCAATTGAGTAACACAGTGAGTAACACAGCATTTCCCCTATGGGGGCGCCAGCGCAAAATCAAGGCGGCGCCCTCGGCGCAAGCGGGCGAACGGGGTGTGCGCTCGCTCCCCGTTCAAGCCTGCGCGCGCAGCGGCTGCGGCGGCACGGGCGACGCGGACTCTGTGCCATTCGCTATCGTTTCGGCGCTGCCGCCGGCTGCAGGCAAAACAAAGGGCAGCACCTGCGCCTTGCCACGGCGCGCTTCCTGCGCGCGCGCATCGTGGGCGAGGAACTGGTAGGCGATGGCAAACCACGCTTCACCGACGATGACCTTGCGCGCCAGCGCGAACAGTTCGCGCTCTTCTTTTTCCAGGCGCTGCAGCAAGGCCGCGCAAAAGGCGTCAATGACGGCGCACAGCTGCTCGGCCTGCAATTCCGACTGGTCGATGGCGGCGCCCGCGCGCTGCTGCACGACGTTGATGCTTTCCAGCGCCGCGTGGTTCAAGCCGTTGAGCTCATTGAGCAAACCGTCCGCATGCGGCGCGGCCTGGCGGATGGCGGGGATCAGATACATCTCCACCTTGCGCCAGTAGCCGCCCTGGTACAGTCGGCTCAGCCAGTCGCCCGCATACTGCAGCTGGGCCAGGTTGAGCTGGCTCTGGTGGCGCAGCTGCACATGCATGTACTTCTGAAAGGCCAGCAGGCTCATGCGGATGCTGGCCTGTTCCACCGACAGGGAAACCAATATGTATGTTGCCGTAAGCATGCACTCACTCCCGAAAATGGGCTGGATGTCTGATTCTGGAAGTGAAAGTGTAAAGACTACCGACAGCGGCCGGTTTGATCCTGCACAAACCCGCGGCGGGCCAGCCGCGCTTTCTTTTACGGCGCGCGCAGGCCGATATGCAGATTGACAACGCCAGGCTCTTCCGACGGCGTGACGTCGCCGCCAAAGCTTTTCACCAGACGCTGCATGCCCTTGTTGCGCGCCATGGCCTCGCCCACGAGCGCCTCCGTGCCGCGGCTGCGGAAATAATCGACGAGCTTTTCAAACAGGATGTGGCCCAGGCCCTTGCCTTTCAGGGCCGAGCGCACGGCGATGGCGAAATCGGCGTGGATATTGTCCGGGTCGGCCACGGCGCGCACCACGCCCAGGGTTTCCGGCTTGCCGTCCGGCCCCGTGTGTGTGGCGATGAAGGCCATGGCGCGGTCGTAATCGATCTGCGTCAGGCGCGCCAGCTGCGACACAGGCAGCTCGCGCATGGACGTAAAGAAGCGCAGGCGCACGTCGTCCGGATCCAGTGCGTGGAACAGGTCCATGTGCTGCGGCGCGTCTTCGGGGCGGATGGGGCGCAGCAAAATCGGCTGGTCCATCCACGTCACCTGCTCTTCCAGTTCCTGCGGATACGGGCGGATGGCCAGACGGTCGCGCTGCTGGCCCGGTTGCAAGCGGATGCGCGCGTCGAGGGCGATCACGCCGTCCGCGTCGGCCACCAGCGGGTTGATGTCGAGTTCGGCCAGCTCGCCGATGTCGGCCACCAGTTCGGCCACCTGGATCAGGGTGTAGCAGATGGCGTCGATGTCGGCCGGCGGCTGGTTGCGGTAGCCAGCCAGCAGTTTCGATACGCGCGTGCGCGCCAGCATGTCGCGCGCCAGCACCATGTTCAGCGGCGGCAGGCCGATCGCATGGTCGGCCGTCACTTCCACGGCGATGCCGCCCTGCCCCACGAGGATCACGGGGCCGAAGGCGGCATCGGTCGTCACGCCGACGATCAGTTCATGCGATTGCGGCCGGCGCGCCATCTGCTGCACCGTGAAGCCGTCGATCAGCGCATCGGGGCGCATGCGGCGCACGCGCTTGAGCATGGCGGCGGCGGCCGTGCGCAGGATGTCGGGCGTGTCGAGGTCGAGCGCCACGCCGCCCACGTCGGATTTGTGGGCGATGTCGGGTGAATGGATTTTCAGCGCGACGGGATAGCCGATATCGGCCGCCACGGCCAGCGCCTCTTCCACGTCGGCCGCCATGCGCGTGGTGGCGACGGGAATGCCGTAGGCGGCCAAAATCTCTTTCGAGCGGCATTCGCCGAGCACCGTCTGGCCGGCTGCCAGCGCGGCGGCGACGATTTCGCGCACCCTGGCGCGGCGCGGCGTGGCCGACATGGGCAGCTGCGCCGGCACCTGCATCAGGGTTTCCTGGTTGCGCCGGTACTGCACGATCTGCATGAAGCCATGCACGGCCTTTTCCGGCGTGTCGTAGGTGGGAATGCCGGCCCGGTTGAAGACCTGGCGCGCGGGCGCCACGGTGGTGCCGCCCAGCAGGCATGACAGCACCGTGCGCGAGGTGGCCTTGATCAGCGGCGTGACGGCTTCGGCGATGTCGATCGACGAGACCATGGCCGTGGGGGCGTGCAGCAGCAGCAAGGCATCCGCCTGCGGCTCGTCGAGCAGCGGCTTGATGGCGTCGGCATAGCGCTGCACGGCCGCGTCGCCGGGCAAGCCCACGGGGTTGTCGTGCGACCAGCCGCGTGGCAGCGCCTTTTCCAGCGCGATCACGGTATCGGGCGACAGCTCGGCCAGCTTGCCGCCGCTGCTCACCAGCGCATCGGTCGCCATCACGCCCAGGCCGCCGCCGTTGCACAGGATCGCCAGGCGCTCGCCGCGCTGCGAGCGGATGTGCGTGAGGGTTTCCACGGCGTCGAACAGTTCTTCGGCCGAATACACGCGCAGCATGCCGGCGCGGCGGATGGCCGCGTCGTAGACGGCATCGGAACCGGCCAGCGCGCCCGTATGCCAGGCCGCCATGGCCGCGCCTTCCGCCTCGCGCCCCGCTTTCAGGACGATCACGGGTTTGCTGCGCGCGGCCGCCCGCGCCGCGGACATGAACTTGCGCGCCGCCTGGATATCTTCCATGTACAGCAGGATGGCGGCCGTGTCGATGTCGCCGGCCAGGTAGTCGAGCAGGTCGCCAAAATCGATGTCGTAGCTGGCGCCGAGCGAGATGAACTTGGAAAAGCCCACGCCGTGCGCGTTGGCCCAGTCGAGCACGCCCGACACGAGCGCGCCCGATTGCGAGACGAAGGCGATCTTGCCGCTCGTCGCGCCGACATGGGCGAAGCTGGCGTTCAAGCCCAGTTTCGGCACGAGCAGCCCCATGCTGTTGGGGCCCAGGATGCGCAGCAAATGCGGTTTTGCCGCCTTCAGCATGGCCAGACGCAGCGACTGCTCGCGCACGGGATCGAGGCCCGACGTCATGACGATAGCCGCGCGCGTGCCCAGCGCGCCCAGTTCGCGGATCAACGCCGTGATGGTGGCGGGCGGCGTGCAGATGATGGCCAGGTCCGGCGCCTTCGGCAAGTGCGCCAGCTTGCGGTAGCATTTCAGGCCCATCAGCTCGTCGTATTTGGGATTGACGGGCCAAATCTCTCCTTGGTAGCCGCCGCCCAGCAGGTTGTACAGGGCGATGGCGCCCAGCTTGCGCTCACGTGCCGTGGCACCGATCAGGGCCACCGAGGCCGGCTTGAACAGCTTGTCGAGATTACGGATACTCATGTTCTGGCCTCATGGTTTGCCGGAGCGGCTTGGTCACGTCCAGTGTATAGGATGCGTTGCCAAAAAAACTTGACCTTGTCACGCGTTTCGCAAAAAATCACGCGCCTACCAGCGCGAGCGGTGGCTTTCCGTGACGCCCGCCAGCTGCGCCACGATGCGCTTGGGAGACTCCGCGCTGGTGCGCACCCAGCCGCTGAACGTGCCGATGGGCTGGATGTAGCGGCTGGCGGCGATCCACAGGTTTTTATCTTCGCGCCGCGCACCTTCCGGCTTGAAGTGCAGGTCGAGCAAATCGTCGTCCGTCCACACATGCCACGGCGCCAGCGGGTTGTCGGGATTGAAGTCGAAATGCGCGCGGCCCAGCGCATACAGCTGGCCATCGAGCCACAGCGCGTTTTCATGCGCGCCGAAATAGCCGGCCTGCAGATTGAAACCCAGGTCCAGGCTGTGCGCCGAAGCCCAGCGCCATTCCGTCTCGCGCGCCAGCAGTCCGTTCGAATAATCGAAGCTGGCCACGCCGTCGTCCAAACGGTAGCCGACGGCGCCGCAGCGCACGGTGCCCCACAAGGGACGACCGCCCGACTTTTGCGTCGCGTGCACGCTGCCGCCCTCGCCCACGGGGCCGATGGCCAGCAAGGTGGGCGCCACGGGCGGGCCGCATTCCGCATCGATGCCGAAATGGCCGCAATCGAGCCGCAAACGGTAGCGCTGCTGCGGCTGCGCCTCGATAGTGATGCTTTGCGAGAGAAAACGGAAGCGGCTGCTGGCGCCCGCATGCGGCGCCACCGATGCGCACAGGCCGGGCACGCCATCCTGCGAAAAGCTGGCTACGATCTTGCCCTTGTGGCGGTCGAAGGCATACGCAAACGCCGTGCTGGTCCAGCCCAGGTCGACGATGGCCACGCCGCAAAATACGGCCGGTGTCGACAGGGCCACGTAATGCCAGCGCTTGTGGTGGAACAGCCGCCAGAGACCGCCGCGCGCGTGCGGCGGCGCCAGCGCGGCCCAGTCGAAATCGTCCAGCTGGCCCGTGTAGCGGCCAAAACATGGCTGGCCGTCGGCGTCGAGCAGGTGGGAAGGAGCCGGCGGCAGCATCATGCGGCCTGCCTTGCGGCGGCGCCGCCGTCGTGCAGCGCCTCGGTCAGCAGCGCGCCAAAAGCGGCCGGCTGCGCCTGGGCTATCTCAATATCCGGGCAGGCATGCCAGAGCGCCAGGCGCCGCACGGCGCCGGCCACGTCCTGCACCAGGCGGGGGCTGACGCGCACGCCGTCTTCCAGCGCCAGCGACTTGATTTCGAAGCGCCCCTGCGCGCGGTGCGCCTTGGCGTCCAGGCGCCCCACGAGCGCGCCGCGGCGCAAGATCGGCAAGGTGAAATAGCCATAGCGGCGTTTTTCAGCGGGCGTGTAGCATTCGAGCCGGTAGTCGAAGCCGAACAATTCCAGGGCGCGGCGGCGGTCCCACACGACGGGATCGAACGGCGACAAAATCGTCGTCAGGGTGGGCGCCAGCTTGCCGGCGGCCGCGTCGCGCGCCAGTTCCGCGTGATCGGCATGCACGTAAACCGCATCGTCCCAGCCAGCTACCGTGCAGCGCAGCAGCGCGCCTTCGTCCACCAGCGCCTGCAAATCGTGCGCCAGGCTGGCGCGCGGCTGTTTGGTGCGGAAGTAGTCGCTGATCCAGCTGGCGCGCGCCAGGCCCAGCGCCTTCACGCTGGCCAGCAGCAGGCGCCGGCGCACCTGTTCTTCCGGCGGCAGCAAGCCGTCGTGCCAGCCCGGCAGCACCCGTTCGGCCAAGTCGTAATAACGCTGGAACTGATGGCGCTTGGCGATCATCAGCACGCCCGAGGTAAACAAGACTTCGAGCGAGCGCTTTTCCGGCTTCCAGCTCCACCAGCCACCCGCCTGGCCATCCGTGCGCTCAAAATCGGCCGAACGCGCGGCGCCGTTGGCGCGGATATGTTCGAGCACGGAAGCGACGGCCTCGCCCTGCTCGGCCATCCATTTGACCGAATACTTCCAGCCCATGGCGGCCGGGTCCAGCATGCGGTGGCGGTACAAGCCATAGTCTTCGATGGGCACGAAGCACGCTTCATGCGCCCAGTATTCGAACAGCGCGCCCTCGGCCAGCAATTGCTCGAGCCACGGCTGCGGATAGTCGCCCAGCCGGCTCCACAGCACCAGGTAGGGACTGCGCGCCACCACGTGGATGGTGTCGATCTGCAGCACGCCCATCTGGCGCACGGCGGCCAGCACGTCGGCCTTGACGGCCTTTTTACGCCTCGCCTGCAGCAAGCCCTGCGCGGCCAGGTGCAAGGCGCGCGCGGCGGCCAGGGAGAGCGGCGCGGGTATCGGTGCGGCGGGCGGAATCGGCAAGGTCAGTTCTTCCTCAAAAAAGGGGGCACGTCGGCGGCAGGCATTTCAGGAAGATACCGCATTCCCGTCGCGCGCCACGCATTTTTTTCTTGAATTTTATTCATGCCATCGCACATTTTCACTCACCTTGCGCACCAGCATAGTGCAAAAAATCCGGGCTATATGAACAGTTGATGACAAGCGCACGAGACTTCTTGACATGCCGTATGTGCTTCTATAACTTAAGAACAATATTGCCACACAGCAATTAAACCACTCCCCTATCTTTGCCCGCAAGGCGCTGCCGTGGCGGTGAAGCATGCGCAACACCATAGGCGGGGATGCGGAGATAGCCAGTCCAATCTTGCATCATCAATAAAAACAAGGAAGATCGCATGCACACATCCCTGCTTCGGCCCCGGCAGCACCAGACCGGCTTTATCCACTTTTCCAGGCGGCGCTTGCCGCTGGCCCTGGCCCTGCTGCTGGCGGCGTGCGGCGGTGGCGGCGACAAGTCGGCCACGCCCGCCATGGCGCAGCACCTGCTGGCGCAGACATCGGCGGAAACGGCCTTGACGCCAGTCGCCGCCACGGCCAGCTCGGCGGAACGGGGCGACCTGTCGGCCAGCGCCGCGATCGACCGCAACGACGGCACGCGCTGGGGCAGCGCGTTCTCCGACAACGAATACCTGACCCTCGATTTCGGCGCCTCGCAGCGCATCACCCGCGTGCATATCGCCTGGGAAAACGCGCACGCCAGCGCCTACCTGCTGCAGGTATCGGACGACAATACGCACTGGACCACCATCCAGAACGTCAGCGACAGCAAGGGCGGCATCGAGGACATCACGGGGTTCGACGCGAAAGGACGCTACCTGCGCATGCAGGGCGTCAAACGCGCGGGCCAGTATGGTTACTCCATCTTTGAAATCCAGGCATTTTCGGGCACCCCCGTACTGCCTCCCGTGACACCGCCCGTCACCGAACCGCCCCCGGTCACCATCGATCCGGGCCAGCCCGGCGTGGCCATCTCGCCCGTGGCCGCCACTTCCTCTCCCGTGGAAAACAACGGTATGTCGGCCGCCATGGCGATCGACGGCAAGACGGGCACGCGCTGGGCCAGCAAGTTCGAGGACGGCGCCTGGATCCAGTTCGACTTCGGCGCGAAGACGCCCGTCGGCTACATGAAACTGCTGTGGGAAAACGCGTACGGCAAGCAATATGCGCTGCAGGTGTCCGACGACGGGCAGAACTGGTCGCAAGTGCGCTACGTGAGCAATGGCCACGGCGGCACCGAGGAATTCTTCAACCTGGGCATCCATGCCCGCTACATCCGCCTGCAGGGCGTGGCGCGCGCCACGCAGTATGGCTATTCGCTGCTGGAAGTGAGCTTCAAGACGCCGGGCAGCGACAACAGCCTGCCGTCGACCACGACGTCGGCGCTGAAATTCCCCGCCAACGGTGCCGGCTGGACGCCGCTGCCCGCCGCCGCGCAGCCGCTGGAAAGCCTGCAATTCACGCTCGCCGACGGCACGCTGGTGACGCGCTTCGGCGCGCGCGGCCTGGCGCGCCATGGCCGCGAGCGGGGCGAGGAATGGAATGAGATCGGCTACGGCCCGAATGAAACGGTCGATCCCGTCACGGGTCTGCCGCAAGACAAGGGTCCGGGCAACTACCTGACTTTCGTGCCCCAGTACTTCAAGAACCGCACCTGGGGTGTGGAAATCATCGACAACAGCAAGGTAAGCGGCGTCACCAAGCCCACCTTGATCGTCAACCAGTACACCACCGTCGATTTCCTGTCCGGCGGCGTGGCCTTCTTCCGCGGCTTCGACCGTCCCGGCGTGACAGGCTACGGCTGGATGTCGCCCGGCGAACTGGTGGACCGCAACGTCCCCGTCTGCAAGCCCATGGCCTATCCGGCCAACGACAGGCTGACGAACGCCAACGGCATCAACGGCGCCTGCACCCTCTTGATCAAGGAATATCCGGGTCATGGCGGCCTCGATGCCGGCGGCATGCCGAATGGCATCGACGTCAAGGCGCGCGCGCTGAAGGCTGGCGACAACATCGAAGTGTCGCCATCGATGTTCTCCACCACCGCCGCGATGGCCTCAAAAGGCGACGATGGCGGCATCCGCTACTACTCGTACGAATGGACGTATGTGGTGGGCGCGGGACTGCGGCCGTGGTATGGCGTGCAGCCACGCCTCAATGGCGTGCCCCTGCCGGAAGAAACGCTGTCCGGCGGCCTCGGTTCCGTGTCGTATAACTACTCGGACAATGCCCTGTTCATGTTCCAGCAGCCGCACAACAACATCGGCATGCAGAACATGCAGCGCTTTGTCGAGGGCCGCCGCCTGGTGCACACCAACTTCACCACCGGTGACCACAACGAAGGCGGCAACGACCGCTACGCGCCCGCCGTCGGCCTGCAGGGACAGCGCTACGGGCAGTCGGCCTGCATCGCCTGCCACGTCAACAATGGCCGCAGCCCCGCGCCGATGGCCATGAACCAGCGCCTCGACACGATGGCCGTGCGCGTCGCCAGCCTGAATGCGGCGGGCCAGCAGGTGCCGCACCCGCAATACGGCACGGCGATCCAGATGAATGCCGTGTCGCCGTCAGGCGTGCCGCAAAACTGGGGCAACAGCGTCAGCGTGGGCGGTTTTACGACACGCAAGACTGCCCTGGCCGATGGCACGCAAGTCGAACTGCGCAAGCCGACGCTGGCCTTCGAAGGCCCCGTGCCGCAAATCGTCTCGCTGCGCGCGGCGCCGCCGATGATCGGCACAGGCTTGCTGGAAGCCGTGCCGGAAGCCGACATCCTGGCGCGCGCGCGCGGCACGCCGGATGCCGACGGCGTCATGGGCCGGCCCAACTATGTGTATGAACCGGAGACGGGCGCCGTGCGCCTGGGCCGCTTCGGCTGGAAGGCCGCGAAAGCCACCTTGCGCCACCAGGCCGCCGACGCGCTGCTGCTGGACATGGCCGTCACCTCGCCCGTGTACCGCAACCGCGCCTGCATGGCGGGACCGGCAGCCTGCGCGACGGGCGGCGCCCAGCCGGGCATCTCGGAAGCGGACCTGCAGTCGATCACGCAATACCTCGCCCTGGTGGCCGTGCCGGCACAGCGCAGCATCGCCAGCGGTTTCCCGAAAGGCGTGGCGCCGATCGAGGAACTCAAGGTCGACCCGCAGCAGGTGGCCGCCGGTTCGAAGCTGTTCCAGGGCATGCGCTGCGCTGCCTGCCACACGGTGGAAATGAAGACGGGCGCGGGACATCTGTTTGCGGAATTGCGCAACCAGACCATCCGCCCGTACACCGACCTGCTGCTGCACGACATGGGCCCCGAACTGGCCGACACCTTCACTGAAGGCCAGGCGCAAGGCAGCATGTGGCGCACGGCGCCCCTGTGGGGCATCGGCTACACGGAAAAGGTCATGGGCAATGGCGGCAAGGCCGGCTACCTGCATGACGGCCGCGCGCGCAGCCTGACGGAAGCGATCCTGTGGCACGGCGGCGAAGGGACCAAGGCGCGCCAGCGTTTCGAGAACCTGTCGAAGACGGACCGCGAGGCGCTGCTGGCTTTCCTGAAGTCGCTATAAAGTCGGTCTAAGCACCTTGCTCTGGCGGGGCCGTCATGGAAACACGACGGTCACCGCCAGCCCCCGCCCCTGGAGCCCTTCGCCAAGGACGATGTCCGCGCCATGCCGCTCGGCGATGCGGCGCACGATGGACAGTCCCAGGCCGCTGCCGGGCGGCGCTGTGCTCCCAAGGCGCACGAAGCGTTCGAACACGCGCTCGTGCAGCTCCTCGGCGATGCCGGGCCCCGTATCGGCCACGCGCAGATAGCTGCCTCCCGCTTCCACGCCGCAGCTGACGGCCACAAAGCCCGGCGCAGGCGTGTAGCGCAGCGCATTCTCGACCAGGTTACGCAGCAGCAGCTGCAGGCTGTCCGCATGCAGCGCGCACGGCGCCGGCGCCATGTTCACGCTCAGCGACAGTCCGTACGGCGCGGCCAGCGCCTGCCACTGTGCGGCCTGCTCTGCCAGCAAGTACGCCAGGTCGCCCGGTGTCAGGGCCAGTACAGTATCCTGCGCCTGCGACTGCGGATCGAGCTGCGCCAGCGCCAGCAGCTGGTTGACGAGGCGCGTGGCGCGCTCCACGCTGGCGCCCAGGGCGGCGATGAATTCCTCGCGTTCGTCCGCGCTGCGGGCACGCTGCAGCACTTGCAGATTGGTCTTGATGGCGGCCAGCGGCGTGCGCAATTCGTGCGCCGCATCGGCCGTAAAGCGCTGCTCGTTGTCGCGGCTTTGCCGCACCCTGCCGAACAGGCGGTTAATTTCCAGCAGCAGCGGATGCAGCTCGGCGGGCGCGCCCCCGAGCCTGACGTCGGCCAGTTCATCGGGCGTGCGCGCCGACACTTCATCGGCGGACGCCTGCAGCACGCGAAACACGCGGTGGATGCTCCACCAGATGGCGATGGTGGCCAGCGCCACCAGCAGCAGGCCGAACAGCGCGATGCGGTAAAAGAAGCCGCGGCTGATGTCGTCGCGGTGGCTGGTCGGCTCGGCCAACAGCAGCTGCAGGCTGCGCTGCGGGTCCCACAGCGAAAACAGACGCCAGCGCTGGCCGGCTATGCTGGTCCAGGACAGGCCGTCCGGCGCGCTGCGCGACAGGGCGATGTCGGTCGCCGCGTCATTGCGGTACAGCACGCGCTGCTGCGCGTCGCGCACCTTGAACAGCAAATACTGGTGGGGATTCGGATGGCCGCGCAGCGGCACGTCGATGGGACCCGTCAAGCCGTGTTTGCGCGCATCCTTTTCCACCAGCGACAGCAGCAAATGGCCCGTCTCGATCAGCGACTGGTCGAACAATTCCTGGCTTTCACGGCGCGCTTCCACGTACACGATGGCGGCGCTGCCCACCCACAGGGCCAGGGTCAGGCCCAGCAGCACGGCCAGCAGGGTGCGCCGCAAGGACCAGGTTTTCACGCCGCCGCCAGCCGTTAAGAATCTCTTAAGAACTTCTGCGCAAGATCCGGAGCGAAATATTTTTTGGGTAGCCATGGGCGCAATTGTAAATGATTCTTATTGCGTCAATGATTCCCATTAGCCTGCACCAGCAACATACGCCAATAACTCGTCCACCCTCAGGAGTTTGCATGTCCAACAGCACCCGCCGCGCGCGCCTACCGCGTCCCACCACCCTGGCCCTGGCCGTGGCCGCCCTGTCCTGCCTGCCGGCGCACGCCCAGACGGGCGCGCCTGCCAGCATGCCGGAAGTGGTAGTCTCCGCCTCCGGTTTCGAGCAGGATATCAAGCAGGCGCCCGCCTCGATCACGGTGCTGACGCGCCAGGAACTGTCGAAGGAACGCTTCGGCAACCTGACGCAGGCGCTGGAAAGCGTGGAAGGCATCGACGTGGGCGCGGCGGGCGACAAGACGGGCGGCATGAACATCAGCATTCGCGGCATGCCCAGCGACTACACGCTGGTGCTGATCGACGGACGGCGCCAGAACGCGGCCGGCAACGTCACGCCGAACGGCTTCGGCGGCACGCAGACGAGTTTCATGCCGCCGCTGGCCGCCATCGAGCGCATCGAGATCATCCGCGGCCCCATGTCGACCCTGTACGGCTCGGACGCCATGGGCGGCGTGATCAACATCATCACGCGCAAGGTGGGCAAGCAGTGGATGGGTTCCGTCTCGGCCGATTACACCGTGCAGCAGGAATCGGACTTTGGCGACGTGAAAAGCGGCCGTTTTTACCTGAGCGGTCCCATCGCCACCGACCTGCTGGGCCTGTCCCTGCGCGGCAGCAAGCAGCGCCGCGACGCGGCCGATATCCGCCACAGCAACGCGGCCGGCGTGCAAGTTCCCGCCAGCATGGGCGCCAACCCCGTGCGTGCGGACATTGAAAACTTTGGCGCGCGCCTGGCCTTCACGCCGAACCGCTACCACACCGTCATCCTCGACGCGGACGCGGGCCGCCAGACCTACGACAATTCGAAGGGCCAGCTCGGAACCCAGACCGTGCAGGGCGGCTACGGCCCGGAACAAAAATATAACCGTGACCAGTGGACCCTGTCGCACACGGGCCGCTTCGGCTTCGGCACCCTGGACAGCAGCTATATGGTGAACAAGACGGAAACCCTGGGCCGCACGATTCCGCCAGGCACGCCCGGCGCCGTGGCCGGCAGCGCGCGCACGCTGGAAGTGGAAAGCCAGGTGTTCGACACCAAGCTGGTCATGCCATTAGGTAAGCACATGGCCACCGTCGGCGCGCAATGGTGGAAGGCGGAAATGACGGACGGCGTGGCGCCGAAAAAATTCGAATTCACGCAAAAAGCCCTGTTCGTGGAAGACGAATGGCAAGTGCTGGAAAACGTCGCGCTGACCTTCGGCGCCCGTTATGACGATCACAGCATCTTCGGCGGCCAGACCAGCCCCCGTGCGTATGCCGTGTGGAACGCGACGCCGAGCTGGACCGTCAAGGGCGGCGTCAGCAAGGGCTACAAGACGCCGCGCGTGGAGCAACTGTCGCCCGGCATCAACGGTTTCGGCGGCCAGGGCACGATCCCCCTCGTCGGCAGCCCGGACTTGAAGCCGGAAACGAGCACGACCACGGAAATCGGCGCCTACTTCGACAACCTGGCCGGCTGGACGGCCAGCGGCTCCCTGTTCAACAACGAATTCAAGGACAAGATCACGACGGGCACCGGCCTCGTCAATTGCGACTACCGCCCGTCGCCGAACCGTCCCGGCTGCGTCAGCTTCGGCAACTGGCCCAACGTCGACGCGTTTGGCCAGTCCGTCAACGTGGACGAGGCCGTCACACGCGGCGTCGAGCTGAACACGCGCTTCCCGCTGGGCAAGACCTTGTCGGCCAGCGCCAACTACACGTACACGGAAAGCGAACAGAAGAGCGGCAGCAACGCGGGCAAGCCCTTGAGCGACACGCCCAAGCACGCCGTCAATGCGCGCCTCTCGTGGGATATCTCGCGCGAATGGAACGGCTGGCTGCGCGCCGAGTACCGCAGCGAGCGCTTCCGCGATCCGGGCACGTCGGCTTCCACGCGCGCCGCCAAGGCCGCGCTGGGCGACTACAAGGGCTACACCATGCTGCACCTGGGCACCAGCTACCAGTTGAACAAGCGCGTCACCCTGAACGCGGCCGTGTACAACCTGCTCAACAAGGACTTCATCGACTACCAGCCGTACCGCGCACCGGCATTGACCTACGCCAACCGCTATGTCAACAGCCTGGACGGTCGCCGTCTGTGGCTGTCGGCCACCGTCGATTTCTGATGAGTTGATGGCTGACCAGCCATAGCGCACAACGGGCTGCCTCAGGGCGGCCCGTTTTCTTTGTCAGGCCGCTTTCGGCTTGTCGATGCAATAACCGATCGCATGCACGGTGCGTATCAAGTCCCGTCCCAGCTTCTTGCGCAGGTGGTGGATGTGCACTTGCACGGCATTGCTTTCCACCTCGCCGCCCCAGCTGTACAGGTTTTTCTCCAGCTGTTCCCGGCTCAGCACCCGGCCGCCGTGTTCCAGCAGCAGTTGCAGGATGCGAAATTCCTTCACCGTCAGGGTCACGGGCAAGCCCCGTTGCGTCACCTGCCGGTCCGCGATATCGAGCACCAGGTCGCCGTGCACGAGGTTTTCGCGCAGGCGGCCGGCGGCGCGACGGCAGGCGCTGCGGATGCGCGCGGCCAGCTCGTCGAGGTCGAACGGTTTCACGATGAAGTCGTCGGCGCCCGCGTCGAGGCCGGCGATGCGCTCGTCCACCTTGTCGCGCGCCGTGACGACCAGCACGGCGCCGCTGTAGCCGTTATCGCGCAGCACGCCCAGCGCCTGCATGCCGTCCTGCCCCGGCAAGCCCAGGTCGAGCAGGATGCAGCCATAGTCGTGCAGACGCACAGCCGTGTGCGCGTGTTCGGCGCTCGTGACCCAGTCGACGGCGTAGCCGCCCTGCTCCAGGCCGATCTGCGTGGCGCGACCCAGCTGCGGGTCGTCTTCGGTCAGCAAGATGCGCATGGGGAAAGCGGGGTGGCCCGCTCAGTCCTTTTTCTTGATCAGGCCCGCCAGCGCGGCAAACGGATTGTGCGTGGCCGGCGCCACCTCGGCCGACAGCAGGCCGGCGCCACGGTCCGCTTCCAGGTAGCGCGAGTGCTCATTGTCGTGGCAATACAGGCACAGCAGTTCCCAGTTGCTGCCATCGGGCGGATTGTTGTCGTGGTTATGGTCGCGGTGATGCACGGTCAGCTGCTGCACGTTGGCACGCGTAAATTCGCGCATGCAGCGGCCGCATACCCACGGATACATCTTCAGCGAGCGCTCGCGGTAGCCGCTCTCGCGCTGGTCGGCGGCGCGGCGCGCTTCGGCCACGATCTTGTCCAGTCTTGCCGCGTCGGGCTTTTTACTCTGCATGACAACTTTCGATATGGGGGGGTGGAAGCATCCATTTTAATGAGGATGGGGGCGCAATTGTACTTTTTCTGCCACGGCCCAGGCCCGTATGACCGCCGCGGCGTTTTTTTTAGCATGCGCCGCGCCACAGATGCTTGATTTAACGCAAAATAAGCCCAGCGACAGACCGCGAACAGACGATGGGCGTGGCGGCGACGGGCTTATGCGCAAGGCAGCCGATTTCGGCTATCATGCGCGCCACGCCGCCCCTCCCTTTTTCCATGAATCTAGCCTGCAAGCGCCCGTGATAGCGATAACGAGACCCCTGCAACGCCTTGCCCGCCGCCTGTACCGCATCAGTCTGGTGCCCCTGTTCGCGCTCATCCTGCTGCTGGCGCTGTGGGCGGCCGTCTACTATCAGGTGGGCCAGGAGCGGGCCAGCGCCGTGCGCGACGCCGTGGCCGTGAGCCAGTCGCTGGCGCGTACCCTGGCCGACCATACCAGTTTCACCCTGCGCCAGACCGACCATGCCACGCAGCTGTTCAAGCTCAAATACGAGGAAACGGACGGCGGCCTGCGCCTCAATGAATTCACACGCCGCCAGGGCCTGCTCGACAGCGTGCTGCCATCGAAGCTGGAACTGCCGATCGCCCTCATCGACGCGCAGGGCAATGTGGTCGACAGCGCCCACGCCTATCTGCCGGAAAATCTGGCCACGCAGCCCTTTTTCAGGGCGCTGGCCGCCAATGCGTCCGACACGGCCCTGGTCGACACGCCCATGCTCGACGCGGACAATAAACACTGGACCATCCGCCTGGCGCGCCGCCTGAACGATGCGCGGGGCCGCTTTGCCGGCGCCATCGTCATCCACGTCGATCCCACATATTTTGTCGACGACTACGACCGCCTGAACCTCGATGAACATGGAGCGCTGATGCTGGTGGCGCGCGACAGCGGCCTGACGGTGGGCCGCATCGGCGAGCAATTGATCATCAGCGACCGCATCGACTTCCGCATGCCGGGACCGCCGCGGCACGCTCCCGGGGAACTGCTGATCGAGCCGCCCGTCGACGCGACGCAGCGCATCTACAGCTATCATGAACTGCCACGCTACCCGCTGCTGGCCGTGGTGGGCGTGAGCCGTACCGTCGCCCTGGCCCGTTTCGAACACCGCCGCCTCGTGTATATCGGCGCGCTGCTCGCCGCCAGCGTGCTCATTGCCGGCTTTACGGCCCTCCTGATGCGCCAGAGCGCACGCCTGCGCCGCAGCATCCGCCAGGCGACGGAAACGCAGGCGCTGCTGCGCGCGGCGCACCACGGCAGCCTCGACTCCGTGCTGCTGCTGAAAGCCTGGCGCCCCGCGCCGGGCAAGCCGGTGGAAGACTTCATTTTCGCCGACGTCAACGAGCGGGCCGCCGACATGCTGGGCAAGCCGCGCTCCGAGCTGCTGGGCCAGCGCGTGCTGGCGCACATGCCGCTGTTGCGCGGCGAGCGTTTCTTCCAGCGCTTCGTGCTGGTGATGGAAACACGCCAGCCGCTGGAAGATGAATTCGAGCTGACACTGGCCTCGGGCGCCACGCGCTGGCTGCGCCACCAGGTGGTACCGATCACCGACGGCGTGGCCGTCACCTCGCGCGACATCAGCGCGCGCAAGCACGACGAACTGGCGCTGCAGGACAACCGCAGCTTCCTGCAGTCGCTGATCGACCATTTGCCCGTGCTGGTCTACGTGAAAAGCGCGCGCCCGGAAAACTTCGGCCAGATGGAAGTGTGGAACAAGGCGGCCGAGGACATCACCGGCCACCTGGCCGCCGACGTCATCGGCAAGACCGATTGCCAGGCCTTCCCGCCCGACTTCGGCCTGCACGACGCCGAGGACGACCGTGCCATCCTGGCCGAACACGGCGTCATCGACCATACGGAAAAGCCGCTGCGCCTGGCGGACGGCAGCCTGCGCTACCTGCGCGCCGTCTCCGTGCCCGTGTTCGACGAGCGCCAGCAGATCGAACATATCCTGTGCATCGCCGAGGATATCTCGCAGCGCCGCCAGCAGGAGCTGGAACTGCGCCAGAAACAGGCCGAGCTGGCCGCCGTCAACGACGCGTCGCCACTGGGTCTGGTGCGCCTGGACCGCCAGCGCCGCTGCACCTATGTCAACCGCACCTTCGAATCGATCACGGGCTTACCCCGCGCGGCCGCCCTGGGCGCCGGCTGGACCAGCGCCCTGCACCCGGACGACTATCCGCTGATGCACGTGGCGCTGGAACAGCTCACGCGCAGCCATGCGCCATTCCAGTCGACCTTGCGCTGCCTGCAGCGCGACGGCCGGCTGGTCTGGGTCTCCGTCAAAATTGCCCCCATCCTCATCGACGGCAAGATCGAAGGCTACGTGGGAACCCTGGACGACATCACCACCTTGCGCGAATCGGAAGTGGCGCTGCTGGAAAGCGAAGCGCGCCTGCGCACCATCGCCGACACCTTGCCGGCCATGATCGCCTACATCGACGCCGACCAGGTCTACCGCTTCCTGAACATCGCCTATGAACGCGAATTCGGCCTGACGGGCCGCCAGGCGCTGGGCAAGAGCGTGCGCGACACGGTGGGCGAAACGCGCTACCGCACCGTGGCGCCATATATCGAACGAGTGCTGGCCGGCGAAACCTTGAGCTTCGAGGAAGAAGACGAGAAGGAAGGCATCGAGCGCTGCATGGAAGTAATCTACATCCCGCAAATCGGCGAAGACAAGCTGCAAGTGGTGGGCTTTCACGTGATGCGCCAGGATATCACCGTACAAAAGCGCGAAAAACAGCGCTTGCTGAAGCTGGCCCAGGTCGATGCGCTGACGGGCTTGTCGAACCGCGCCGGCTTCCAGCAAAAACTCAGCGACGCCATGCACGCGAGCCGCCAGAAGCAGCACCTGATGGCCGTCATGTACATGGATATCGACCGATTCAAGCCCGTCAACGACACGCACGGCCACGGCACCGGCGACGCCCTGCTGCGCGCCTTCGCCCAGCGCCTGACGCACACCATGCGCGCCACCGACATCATCGCCCGCCTGGGCGGCGACGAATTCACCATCATCATGGAACAGATCACCCGGCCCGACGACGCGGCCGTGCTGGCGGAAAAAATCGTCGCCGCCATGCAGCAGCCGTTCGAACTCGATGGCATCACCGTGCGCATTTCGGCCAGCATCGGCCTGGCCTTCTACCGCGACGAAGACATTTCCCCCGCCGTGCTGCTGCAACGCGCCGACGTGCTGCTGTACAAGGCCAAGCAGGATGGACGCAATACATACAGAGCTGGCGCATTGACGGCTTGATTTAGCCCCTGGCGCATGCCGTCATTCCTGCTATATTGGCGCCTGTCCTCCCTACCGTTGCCACACCATGCGCCTGCTGCACACTTCCGACTGGCATCTGGGCCAGACCCTGCACAATTTTGAAAGGGGCTACGAACACCAGCGCTTCCTCGACTGGCTGCTCGACACGCTCGTGGCAGAACATGTCGACGTGCTGCTGGTGGCAGGCGACGTATTCGACAACGCCAACCCGTCGGCCGCCTCGCAAAAGCAGTTATATGTCTTCCTGCAGCAGGCGCGCGCGCGCCTGCCAGCGCTGCAACTGGTCGTCGTGGCCGGCAACCACGACTCGGCCGGCCGTCTCGAAGCGCCCGGCCCCCTGCTGGCCGCGCATGGCACGAACGTGATCGGCCATTTGCTGCGCGACGAGGCAGGCAATATCGACCTGGAGCGCCTGCTGCTGCCGCTCACCGGCGGCGATGGCCAAGTGCAGGCATGGTGTCTGGCCGTGCCCTTTTTGCGCCCTGGCGACGTGCCGAAACTGCCGGCCGGCGACATGCAGGACGCCTACCTGGGCGGCATCGCCCTGCTGTACCGCCAGTTGGCGGACCTGGCGCTGGCGCGCCGCCAGCCCGGGCAAGCCATCGTCGCCATGGGCCACTGCCACATGGTGGGCGGCGAAATGTCGAACGATTCCGAGCGCCGCATCGTCATCGGCGGCACGGAAATGCTGCCCTCGGGGATCTTCGATACATCCATCGCCTATGCGGCGCTGGGCCATTTGCACAAGGCGCAGGCCGTGGGTGGGCAGGATCACATCCGCTACTGCGGCAGCCCGATTCCCCTGTCGTTCGCCGAAGTACACTACCGCCACCAGGTGCTGTGCCTCGATATCGACGGCGAAGCGCTGCAATCCGTGCGCGCCATCGAAGTGCCGCGCGCCGTGCCCCTGCTGCGCGTGCCAGGTACGCCGGCACCAATAGACGAGGTACTGGCGCAGCTGGCCGCCCTCGACGTGCCCGCCGCGCCAGCGGAAGCGCAACCCTTCCTGGAAGTGCGCGTGCGCCTCGATGCGCCAGAGCCGGGCCTGCGCACGCGCATCGAAACGGCGCTCGACGGCAAGCCCGTGCGCCTGGCGAAGATCGAAACGTCGAGCGCCGCGCGCAGCAGCACGCCCGAGAACTTGACGCTCGACCAGTTGGCCCAGCTGCAGCCCGACGACATCTTCCGCCGCCTGTACCTGCAAAAATACGGCAAGGAAGCGCCACCCGAACAACTGTCCGCCCTGGCCGAACTGCTGCTGCCCGGCGCGTGAGCGCAACTGAAGAACCATGAAAATACTGAAAATCAGCGGCAAGAACCTGGCCTCGCTGGCCGGCGAATTTGAAGTCGACTTCCAGCAGGAGCCTCTGGCGTCTTCCGGCCTGTTCGCCATCAGCGGGCCCACAGGCGCGGGCAAGAGCACCTTGCTCGACGCCTTGTGCCTGGCCCTGTACGACGCCACGCCGCGTTTGCTGAAAGTGCTGGGCCGGGGCAGCGCCCTGCCCGACGTGGGCAAGGAAACCGTCAACGCCCAGGATACGCGCACCCTGCTGCGCCGCGGCACGCCCGACGGCTATGCGCAAGTGGACTTCGTCGGCAACGACGGCGCAAGCTACCGCGCGCGCTGGAGCGTGCGCCGCTCGCGCACCAAGGCGGAAGGGGCGCTGCAGGCCACCGCCATGAGTTTGCACCAGTTGCCCGCGCTGCAGCCCATCGGCGGCACCAAGACGGAAGTCAAGGAAGAGATAGAAAAGCGCATCGGCCTGTCGTTCGACCAGTTTACGCGCGCCGTGCTGCTGGCGCAGAACGAGTTTTCCACCTTCCTCAAGACGGAAGACAATGAACGGGGCGAGTTGCTGGAAACCCTGACGGGCAGCAGCATCTATACCGACATTTCCATGCGCGCCTTCGAGCGGGCGAAAAAGGAAAAACAGGTCCTCGAGCGCCTGGGCGAAAAACTGGCCGACCAGCGGCCCTTGTCGCCGGAAGAACGGGCGGAGACCGAAGCGCTGTGCAGCGCGGCCGACACCGCCCTGCACACCATCGACTTGCGCAAGGCCGTGCTGGAACTGCAGCAGCGCTGGCACCAGGAGACGCACAAGCTGCAAAGCCAGATAGCGGCGGCGCAGGAGGCGCTCGATGGCGCGGATGCCGAACGGGCCGCTGCCGAAGAGCGCCGCACGGCGCTGGCGCAATGGGAATTGCTGCAGCCGGCGCGGTCCCTGATCGACGACGTGGCGCGTCTGGCGAACGACATCGCCAGCGCCGGCGCGGCCTTGGAAGCGTCGCGCGCGCAAGCGGCGCAGGCCGTGGCCAGCGAAGCGCAACTGGCGCAGGCCGTGCAGCTGGCGGCAGCGGACTTGCTGGCGAAGGAAGCGGCGCAGCGCGATTCCGCGCCCGTGCTCGACCAGGCAAAGGCGCTCGATGCCGGCATCCTGGCCCAGCTGCCCGCGCATGAGCATGCAAAGCAAGCGGCGCAAGGTGCCGACCAGGCCAACGAGGCGGCGCACGCCGCGCTGCACACGCTGCAGCAGCGCCAGCAGACCGCGCAGGCGGAACAGGAAGCGGGCAGCCAGTGGCTGGCATCGCACCAGCAGTGGCAGGCGCTGGCGCAATCGTGGCAATTATGGGATCAATTGTTTGTCCAGGCCGGGCAAGCGGCCGCGCAAGCCGATGCGGCCGACGCCAGCATGGCCGAATCGGCGCGGCAGGTGCGCCAGGCCTTTGATGCCACGCAGGCGGCGCAAGCGGCGCTGGCCAGCGCCGCTGCCGTGCTGGCGCTGCGCGATGCCGAACGGGGCGAGGCGCTGGCGGCCGTGCAAGCCATCGATGGCCAGGGGCTGCAGGAACAGCGCGGCCAGCTGGAGGCGCACGCGCACATCTTGAGCAGCGCGGAAAAAACCTGGAGCGAACTGGCACGCCAGCGGCAGGCGCTGGCGCACTGGCAAGCGAAGGCGGCCCAGCTGGCGCAGGCCGCGCAAACGGAAAGCACGGCATTGGCGGCGGAAGCGGCGCAAACGGCGCTGCTGGAAGCGCGCCTGGCGCAGGCGGAAAAGTCCTTGAAGGGCGCCGAAGCGGCATGCGCGGCCAGCGTCGAGCAGCTGCGGGCCAATTTGCAGGATGACCTGCCCTGCCCCGTCTGCGGCGCGCTGGAACACCCGTACAGCCACGCCGACGACGCCTTGCAGGCGATGCTGGCCAGCTTGCAGGATGACGTGCTGGCCTGCCGCACGCAGGTGCGCGGCAATCTGGAACGGCTGGCCACGCACAAGGCGGCACTGGCCGCCCATATGCGCGAACAGGCGCAGACGGCGGAAGAACTATCTGCACTGCCGTCCATCATCGACGGCCTGAATGCGCAATGGCAGCCGCATGCGGACACCCTGCAGCTGCCGCAGGAAGACCAGCGCGCGGACTGGTTCAGGCAGCAGCTGGCGGCCAATGCGGCAGGCTTGCAGGCGCTGGCGCAGCAGGAGGCGGCGCTGCGCCAGGCCGGCGCGCGGCGCGAGCACGCGCAGGCGGCGCATGAACTGGCGTCCAGCGAGCACGCGCGCTGCACAAGCACCGTCGCCGAGGCGCAAGCGCGGCTGGCGCAGCTGCAGGCGCAGCAAGCGGGCAACGCCGACAAGGGCGAGACGGCGCGCGCCGCGCTCGATGCCTTGCTGGCGCAGCTCGATGGCGCCTTTGCCGATGCCGACGGCGCCGAGGACTGGAAAGAGGGCTGGCGCGCCGGCCCGGCCGCCTTCCGCGCCGCGCGTGAATCGGAAAGCCGGCAATGGCTGAAACAGCAGGCGGACCAGGACAAGCGCGGCCACGCGCTGGCGACCCTGGCCGCGCAACTGGAAGCGGCGCTGCTGGCCGCCGGCAAGGCGCAGCACACGGCGCAGGAAGCCCATGCCACCTTTGCCGCCGCCGACAAACAGCGCACGGCACTGCAAGCGCAGCGCAACGCGCTATGGCAGGGCCAGAGCGTGGCCGAGGTCGAGCGCAGCCTGGCAGCGGCCATCGCGCAGGCCAAAGAACAGCTGGCGCGGCAGCAAACGGCGGCGCAGTCGGCCAGCCAGCAGCGCACGCGCCTGGACGAAGCGTGCGCGCAGCTGTCGCGGCGCCTGGCCGCCTTGCGCGAACAGGAACACGGCGCCGCCGCCGCCCTGCACGACTGGCTGCGTCAGTTCCAGGAAGCCCATCCGGCCCACGCGCCCGCCGACATGGCCGACTTGCGCGCGCGCCTGGCCATCGCGCCGGACGCCATGCGCGCCGAACGCGACGCCCTGCAAGTGATCGCGGACCGCCACACGGCGGCCGTTTCCGTGCTGGCCGAACGGCGGCAGCAATTGGCGATGCACGTGCAGCAGCCGCCCGAAGCGCTGGAAATGGACGTGGCGGCGCTGCAGGCCGCGCTCGACGCCCTGCTGCTGGAACGCCAGACCGCGAACGAGGAAGCGACGCGCTTGCGCCTGGCCATCGCGCAGGACGACGCCCGGCGCCACAGCGCACAAGCGATGCTGGCGCAGATCGAGGCGCAAGCCGTCATCGAGCGGCGCTGGGCCAGCCTGAATGAGTTGATCGGCTCGGCCGACGGCAAGAAATTCCGTAACTACGCGCAGCAATTCACCCTGGAAGTGCTGCTCGGCTATGCCAACGCGCACCTGAACCACCTGGCGCGCCGCTACCAGCTGGAACGCATCGACAACCCGAACAATCCGTCGCTGGGCCTGATGGTGCGCGACCAGGACATGGGCGGCGAGCTGCGCTCCGTGCACTCGCTGTCGGGCGGCGAATCGTTCCTCGTCTCGCTGGCCCTGGCGCTGGGCCTGGCCTCGCTGTCATCGAACCGCGTGCGCGTGGAATCGCTGTTCATCGACGAGGGCTTCGGCAGCCTCGATACGGAAACCCTGCGCGTGGCGATGGATGCGCTCGACGGCTTGCAAGCGATGGGCCGCAAGGTGGGCGTCATCTCGCACGTACAGGAAATGACGGAGCGCATCGCCACCCGCATACTCGTGCAGCCGGGATCCGGCGGCAAGAGCGTGGTGACGGTGCGCTGATTCAATAGCGACTGGCTAGCGACTAGCGGCTGGCTGGCTCCCGGCACAATCTGAGCATATCCCAGCCCAGCTCGCGGCGAATCTGCTCGGGGTCGGGCGGCGGCCGGCGCTGTTCCAGCTCCGCTTTCAGCCACTTTCTGACCAGCTCCTTGGCGGGCTGTGCAGGCTTTTCCTTGTCATGCTTGTCCATGGTGCTACCTCGTCAATGGATACCAGATGGCCTCCGTACTCTCTCAACGTGATAGACCTGATTCAGTTGACTTCCGCGTGGCGCAGTTGCAACAGTATGTAACAGCAGGCGGAGTGGGTTAAAATCCCGCCCTTCGCATATGCTCCCGTATGCCCCGCAACAGTTCAAGGAAGCCCATGAAAGCCGCCCGCAGCCTCACCTTCAAGTGCGTCAAATGTCACAAATCCATGCAGGTCTACCTGCAAAAAGTCTCCGCCTGCTCGCATATCCAGCCATACCAGGGCATTTGCGCATGCGGCGAACTCAAGCGCCACGCCACGGGCCAGGCCGATGCCGTCAAGTCCTACCTGGAGTCGGCGGACGGTAGCTGGTCGCACCACCACTAATGGTTAAAGAATGGGAAGATATTGCCGTTAATTCGCATATCTTCCCCATTTGAACCGACCATGTCCCAGCTTCCCGCCCTTGCCAGCCGTCAACCCGCCTCGAATACGCTGGCTGGCCAGCAGCCGTCCCGCACGGGCAACGGTGCCACGGGCCTGGCCGGCTCCCCCCTGATGCAGCGCACGGCGCAAGACGTCGTGGCCCTGTCGAAGAATGGCCTGGATCTGTCGGCCAAGGGACTGTCGCAACGGACCGATGCGCTGGGCAACGCCACCGTCGACGTGGCGCAGGATTTTCTGAGCAACATGACGCGCCAGCTGTTCGGCGACGGCGCCACCATCGCCTTCGATTCCGTTGACTTGCAGGCGGGAGCCAGTTTCAGCAGCGCCAGCGTCTCGGGCCCCAATGGCAGCAGCCGCGCGGCCGCCTTCAGCCTCGATGAAAACGCGCATTTCATCGGCAAGGGCAAGATCACGACGGCCGACGGCCAGACCTTCGACTTCGAAGTGGAAGTGCAATATCAATCGAACATCAGCGCGGGCGTGCTTGAGCAAACCCAAAACGAAACACAGGAAGCCACCTCACCCGATGACGGCGTCCTGCCCGCCAAACAGTTGCCCGACACGCATTTCGGCGGCAATCTGCACGACCTGTTCAAGCTGCTGGGCCAGCAATTGCAAAGCAATCTCTATCAGGGCATGTCCAACGGCGCCAGCGGCAACGATGGCGACCTGGCGGGCAGCCTGAGCTTGCGCTTGCTCAAGCTGGTGCAGCCGGACGCGGCGGTTGAAGCCGGCAAGAAAGCCGAAGAAGCCACGCCGGAAGATCAGGCGCGCGCCCGCGCGCTGGCACTCGCCTATGGCACGGACAGTGCCGGCAGCACAGACGGCACGGCCAGCAACGTATAATGGAAGACGGCCTGCGCAGGCGACCATGCCGCGCGCCCCCTTCTATCGATTGAATCCCATGTCCGACACTTCTTCACCTACCGTTCATCCGCAGATCCACTGGAGCGAAAACGGCGCCGAACACGCGGCCCGCTGGCGCTCGGAAAGCGGCATGCCGCCGCCCAAGCGCGTCGTCATCGCCGATGACCGCACGACGGCCGACCAGGCTTACCGCCTGGCCTGCGAAGGCACGGCCATGCTGTGGCGCGGCGACTTCCAGAACGCGCGCCAGTTGCTGCAGGCGCTGGCGCGGCGCGCCGACCACAAGAACGACAAGCCAAGCAAGAAGGCCAAGGCCGCCAAGCTGGCCAAGCCGGAACCGACCGCCACGGAAGCGTTCCATCTGCACCGCCAGGCCCAGTCGCAGCGCGCCCGCACCCTGGCCATGCTGCTGCTGCCCTTCGATGCCGACTACACGATCCCGCTGCGCCGCGCGCCGGACGTAAAACTGGCGTGCAATGAAGCATATGGCCGCGGCGAAGAGCCGTTTATCGCCTCCTTGCGCGAACTGCTGGGCCTGATCGGCGCGCACGAATGGCGCCGCACGGGCGTGGAACTGCCGGCCCTGGGCCAGCGCATCCATCCGCATTACGGCGTGTTCGCCCCGATCCGCGGCGAATACGTGGGCCTGGTGGCGGAAGCGCCGCTGCCCGCGCGCGCCAGCCGGGCCTTCGACATCGGCACCGGCACGGGCGTGCTGGCCGCCGTACTGGCGCAGCGCGGCATCCAGCGCATCGTCGCCACCGACCAGGACCCGCGCGCCCTGTCCTGCGCGCGCGAAAACCTGGCCCGCCTCGATGTGGCCGACAAGGTCGAGGTGGTGCAGGCCGACCTGTTCCCCGCCGGCCGCGCGCCACTCGTCGTGTGCAATCCGCCATGGCTGCCGGCCCGTCCAAGCTCGCCGATCGAATACGCCGTCTACGATCCGGACAGCCGCATGCTGCGCGGTTTCCTCGCCGGCCTGGCCGACCACCTGGAACCAGCCGGCGAAGGCTGGCTGATCTTGTCGGACCTGGCCGAGCACCTGGGCTTGCGCCCGCGCGCGCAATTGCTCGAGTGGATACAACAGGCGGGCCTGAAAGTCATCGACCGCCTGGACGTAAAACCCACGCACCCGCGCGCACAGGACGCCACCGACAGCCTGCATGCGGCCCGCTCGAAGGAAGTCACGTCGCTGTGGCGCCTGGCGGCGGCGTAATCGAGGGTCTGAAACCCGGCCATTGCGCATTGCAGCAAACCCCGCTATAATTCGCCTGCGGGGTGGAGCAGTCTGGCAGCTCGTCGGGCTCATAACCCGAAGGTCACAGGTTCAAATCCTGTCCCCGCAACCAATATATAAAAGCCGCTGATTCCTGCAAAGGGATCGGCGGCTTTTTCCATTGCGACGCAGCATGTCTACCGCCCTCATGCAAGCCCAATGCCCTCGGTTGCGATCCGCTCTTTCGCAATGCAACAAACTCGGTTATAATTCGCCTGCGGGGTGGAGCAGTCTGGCAGCTCGTCGGGCTCATAACCCGAAGGTCACAGGTTCAAATCCTGTCCCCGCAACCAATACATAAAAACCGCTGATTCCTGCAAGGGAGTCAGCGGTTTTTTCATTCCGGGTCAGGCCCGCTTTTTACACGGCGACGCTGGCCCTGATCTGCCTGGCCGCCGCGTGCAGGCTGGCAGCCACCCGTTCCAGCTTGTCGGCGCCCGCCGTTTCAGCCAGGGCGGCAAACGCACTGATATGAAACGTGGCCACCATGGCTGGCGACACTTCGAGCTCGAGCGCCGTCTTGCTCAGTTCCGTCGACGCCTCGAGGTAGGGTTCGCTGCCCGCCTCGAACGCCTGCTTGGTTTCCAATAGTTCCTGGCCGCCTTCGGCCTTGGCCAGGCAGGCATCGACTTTTTGCTGGAAGGCCGGCAAGGTATCGCGCACGGGTCCGGCGTCCGGCGCCGCTTCCGGTTCCGGCTCCACTGGCGCAGGCGTAGCTGCGGCCGGCTTGCCCGCCGCAGGCATGTCGCGCATCGTCAGCCAGCGCTCGACGGCGAGAAAATCGGCAAACGGCTCGGCCACCTTGGGATTCATCAGCCAGACTTCGCCCGTGCGCCAGTCGATCCGGGCGCCGCGCTCGTTTCTCGCCAACAGAATATCCTTGCCGCCATCGGCATTCGACACCCGGCCGATATCGAGCCAGTTCATCAATTCCGCCTGACGCGACATCGCGTTGACCCGATGAAAATAGGCCAGCCATAAAAATCTGGCGACCAATAGAACCAGGGCACCGCCAACCATCCACATCATTTTTCGCTCCGCTCCGCACCACATCGACAAGCCGCATTTTCTCACATGAAAGCTTGCGCCAAGGAAACTTTTACATCTGCCGTGCGCAGGCGCAAATCCGGCGCCGCGCGGCCCGGGCACGCAGTCGCATTTCAGCAACGCCGCGTTTTCCTGATTGCCTGGCGCGCGCCGCTGCGTTATTATGAGAACAATTCTCATTTAGATTAAGCTATCCCATCCTGTCCGCATGCTGTCCGCCCCTTCCCCGCCATCCGACTTCCAGGCCCTGTATGCCGAGCACCATTCCTGGCTGCTGCACTGGCTGAAGCGCCGCCTGCACGATGCGGGGCTGGCCGGCGACCTGGCGCAGGATACCTTCATCAAGATTTTCGTTGCGCGCAGCAGTGCGGGGATCGCGCAGCCGCGCCCCTTCCTGGCCACCATCGCCAAGCGCCTGCTGGCCAATCACTGCCGGCGCGAAGAGCTCGAACGGGCTTACCTCGACGCCCTGCTGTACCAGCCGCAAGCGTGCACGCCGTCGCCGGAAGCGATGTCCATCCTGCTCGAATCGCTGCAGCTGGTCGACCGCGCGCTGGACCAGCTGTCCGCCAAGGCCAGGGCCGCTTTCCTGCTGGCCCACCTGGACGGCATGACCTACGCCGAGATCGCCGCCGAACTGGGCACCACCACGCATTCCGTCAAAAAATACCTGAGCAAGGCCAACCTGCTGTGCTTTTTTGCCGTGCCCGATTTTGCCGCGTCCTGACATGCGCGGCGCCACCGTCTACGCACAGGGCCAGCCCATCGACCTGGCCATCGCCATGCAGGCAGCCGAATGGCTGGCCACCCTGATGAGCGGCGAAACGACGCCGGCGGAAAAAACGGCCTGGCAGCAGTGGCGCCAGGCGCACCCCGACCATGAACGGGCGTGGAAACACATCGAAAGCGTCAGCGGCGGCTTGCGCAAACTCGATGCGCAGGCCAGCCGCACAGCGTTGACCCAGCGCTCCCGCCCTGCCTCGCCCATCTCGCGCCGCCGCAGCCTGCAGTTGCTGGTGTGGGTATCGGCCATCGGCCTCACGGGCTGGTTCGGCGCGCGCTCGGAATACGCGCCCGACATGGCCCGCGCCGCGCTGGCCGACCTGTCCACCGGCGTGGGCGAACGCCGCGAGCTGACCCTGCCCGACGGCAGCCGTCTGCACCTGAACAGCGGCAGCGCCGTCAACATCCGCTACACGGGCACACAGCGCCTGCTGCAACTGGTGCAGGGCGAAGTGTTCATCGCCACGGCCCGCGAAACGGGCATGCCCTACCGCCCCTTCCTCGTCGAAACGGCGCAAGGCCATGCACAGGCGCTGGGCACGCGCTACTCGGTACGCCAGGCCGATGGCAGCACCCTGGTCGCCGTCGAGGAAGGCGCCGTCCGGCTGATGCCGCGCCATGGCGACGCCAGCCCGGTGCTCCGCGCGGGCCAGGGCGGCGGCATGACGGCGCAGAATACCTTGCCCGCGCACGCCGTCTCACCCGATGTCTGGGCCTGGCGCCAGGGCTTGCTGCTGGCCGACGCCATGCCGCTGCGCGACTTCCTGCATGAACTGAGCCGCTACCGCCACGGCATGCTGGGCTGCGACGACGCCGTCGCCGGCCTGCGCATCTCCGGCGTCTTCCCGCTGGCCGACCTGGACGCCGTGCTGCTGTCGCTGCCCGATTCCCTGCCGGTGGACGTGCGCCTGCGCACGCGCTACTGGGTGCAGGTCGAGGCGCGCCAGCCGCGCTGAAATATATTTGGACGCCAACGAAAAAAAAGGTACCCGCTTTCGATTCTCGCGTGACCTGTGTATGGAAAGTTCTTTTGACGACTACAACACAAGGTAACCATGTCTCCTGCCATTCATTCCAAGCCGCGTATCAAACCCATGGCGTATGCCATCCAGCTCGTCTTCATCGGTTCGGCCCTGCTGCTGAACGTCCAGGCGCCAGCCCTGGCGCAGGAAAGCGCGGCGGCGGCCACTGCCACGCTCGACTTTCAGGTGCCCGCCGGCGACCTGGCCACGGCGCTGCGCCAGGTCGCCAGCCAGTCGCGTGTCATCCTCAGTTTCACGCCCGAGCAGACGCGCGGCAAGACGTCGGCCGGCTTGAGCGGCCGCCACGACGTGCTGGCCGCCCTGAACGGCGTGCTGCGCGGCACGGGCCTGAAGGCCGAGCGCAGCGCCAACGGCAGCTATGTGCTGCGCCCGGCCGATGCGGCGGCGGGTGCCGAAGCGATGGCGATGATGCCGGAAGTGTCGGTCAAGGCGCAGCAGGATGCGACGGAAGGCTCGGGCGCGTATGTCTCCACCCTGCCGATCGCCACGGCCACGCCGCTGGGCCTGTCGGTCAGGGAAACGCCGCAGTCCGTCAGCGTCATCACGCAGCAGCGCATGCAGGACCAGGGCTTGAACACCATTGCGCAAGTGATGGCGCAAACGCCGGGCATCACGCTGTTCTCGCTGGGCAGCGAACGCTCCGGCTTTACTTCGCGCGGCTATGCGATTACCAATTACCAGCTCGATGGCGTCAGTACGCACTCGGAAAACCTGGGCCTCAATGCGATACCATCGCAAAGCCTGGCCGACATGGCGCTGTACGACCGTATCGAAGTGCTGCGCGGCGCCTCGGGCCTGATGACGGGCGCGGGCGATGCCTCGGGCGCCATCAACATGGTGCGCAAGAAGCCGACGGCGCAGTTCCAGGCCTCCGTCGAGGGCGAGCTGGCTTCCTACGATGAGCGGCGCGCCATGGCCGACGTCTCGGGTCCGCTGAACGAGGCAGGCACCGTGCGCGGCCGCCTTGTGACGGCGTATGAAGAAGGCGACAGCATCATCGACGGCTACAGCCGCGACAAGAAAGTGGTCTATGGCGTGGTCGAAGCGGACCTGTCACGCGACACGAAGCTGACGGCCGGCGTCACGCACCAGCGCAAGCGCTCGAACGGATCCTTGTCCTACCTGGGCTTCCCCCTGTTCTACAGCAATGGCGCAATGACGGACCTGCCACGCTCTTTCAGCCCGGCCGCCAAGTCGAATCGCTTCGGCACCAATTCGACCGACCTTTTCGTCACCCTGGAACACGCGCTGACAAACGACTGGAAGCTGAAAATCTCGGCCAACCGCGTGCAGTCCTCGCAGGAAGAGCGCTCCGTGTTCATGAACGTGAGTAGCGCCTTTCCCGACCAGGCCACGGGCGATGGCCTGCGCATGAGCGCCGACTACCGCGATTACCAGCTCCAGGTCAACAGCGTGGACGTCAATGTGCGCGGACCGTTCAGCGCGTTCGGCCGCCAGCACGAACTGGTACTGGGCATGGACTACAACGAATTTCAAAGCACGACGGACGGCCGCTTCGACAAGAACATCCAGGGCCAGCCCGTCAACCTGTACCGCTGGAATCGCATGGCAACGCCCGTGTTTGGCGATACCTTCGTCACCTACGACAGCACGCGTCGCCAGGCCAGCGCCTACGCGGCCAGCCGCTTTACGCTGTCCGAGCGCCTGAAACTGATCGCCGGCGCAAAAGTACTGCGCTATAGCGAAAACTACATCTCGGACGCGCCCACCGTGCCATTTTATAGCGCGTCCCCGGCATCGGACAGCAGCGTCTTCACGCCGTATGGCGGCCTGGTGTTCGACATCGACGGCACGCACAGCGCCTACGCCAGCTACTCCACCATCTACCAGCCGCAAGCGTCGCAAGACCGCTACGGCAAGCTGCTGGCGCCGCGCGAGGGCAAGACCTTTGAAGCGGGCGTCAAGAGCGGCTGGTTCGATGGCCGCCTGAACACGGCCGCCGCGCTGTATCTGATCCGCCAGAAAAACCTGGCCGAATCGGACCCGGGCTACACCCTGCCCGGCTCCAACGATCCGGCGTTCCGCACCATCAAGGGCGCCGATACCAAGGGCATCGACCTGGAAGCGACGGGCGCCATCACGCCAAGCTGGAATGTGTCTGCCTCGTGGTCGTACAGCCAGACGGAAAACAATGCCGGCAAGGCCATCCAGACCACATTCCCGCGCCACCTGATGAAGCTGTGGACCACGTACCGCCTGCCCGGCGAACTGAATCGCCTGACGGTGGGCGGCGGCATGAACTGGCAAAGCCGCGTGTATTCGGACATCGACGCGTGGCAAATCAACAGCACTCTGCACTGGGAACAGAAGGCGTACTCGGTGGCCAGTCTGATGGCGCGCTACGACGTCAACGACAAGCTGTCTGCCACCGTCAACGTGGCCAATCTGTTCGACAAAAAATACACGGCTTCCGTGTCGGACTGGTGGTACTCGGGCATGTATGGTCCGGCGCGCAAGGTGGCGTTGAAGGTGCGTTACCAGTTCTAGCATTTCACACCGGCGCAGGGCCGGTGATACAATTTTCCCGCTTCACGGGCGTTGCCGGCCATTGCCGCCAACGCCCGTGCCCATAGAGACACCCAAGGAGAATGTGTGAAGGACCTCGCCCCCGCCCTGCCAGCCGATCCGGCCGACCAACCCGCCAATCCCTCGCGCCGGCGCATTTTCCAGGCTGCTTCCGCAGTCGGCCTGGCCGCCAGCCTGCCGGCGCTGGCCGACGCCGCGCCAGCCAAAAAAACCATCGCCAAGAGTTCGCTCGACGCGAAACTCAAGGCGCACGTCAAGAACGTGGTCGTGATCTACCTGGAAAACCGCAGCTTCAACAACCTGTTCGCCAACTTCCCCGGCACCAGCGCGCCCCTGTCCGCCGTCAAGACGGAACAGGCGCAGCAGCTGGACCGCGACGGCAAGCCGCTGGCCACCCTGCCGAAGATCTGGGGCGGCCTCGTGCCGAACCAGCAAAATGTCGGCGGCACCGATTACCTGATCAAGGAAGACCAGATTTCCGGCCTGCCCAACGCGCCCTACAAATTGAGCGACGCGGGCGGCAAGCCCCTGCCCGAGAGCATCATCACGCGCGACCTCGTGCACCGCTTCTATAACAACCAGATGCAGATCAACGGCGGCAAGAACGACGGCTTTGCCGCGTGGGCCGACAGCGGCGGCCTGGTGATGGGCCACTACGGCGAAACGTCGAAAAACCTGAACCTGTGGCAGATCGCCGAGCAGTACACTCTGTGCGACAACTTCTTCATGGCAGCCTTCGGCGGCTCCTACATGAACCACCAGTTCCTCGTCACAGGCCGCGCCAACGAATATTTCAATGCATCCGAAACGGCGGCGAAGAAAAAGATCGCCGTGCTGTCCGACGGCCCGCAAGGCGTGCGCCTGGCGATCTCGCCCGACTGCCCCGCCTCCGCGCTGGACGGCAAGCCGAAATATGTGAACGACGGCGCCATCACGCCGGACGGCTATGCCGTCAACACCATGGCCCCGCCATATCAGCCGAGCTACATCCGCCCCGCCTTCGACGGCGACCCGCTGCATGCCGACCCGGCCGACGCCAACACCCTGCCGCCGCAAACTTACGACACCATCGGCGACCTGCTGTCGCGCAAGGGCGTCAGCTGGGCGTGGTATGGCGGCGGCTGGCAAGCGGCGCTCGACCACAAAGGCGGCGGCAGCAAGCCGAACTTCCAGTTCCACCACCAGCCGCTGAACTACTTCAAGCAGTTCGCCCCAGGAACAACCGCGCGCGCCGAGCACCTGCGCGATGGCGGCACGGGCGACAGCCCGATCTCGAACAAATTCCTCGCCGCCGCCGTGGCGGGCAAGCTGCCGGCCGTGACCTTCTACAAGCCGCAGGGCAATCTGAACCTGCACGCCGGCTATTCCGATATCGAATCGGGCGACCAGCACGTGGCCAACGTCATCCAGCACTTGAAGGAATCGCCGCAGTGGAAGGACATGATCGTCGTGATCACCTTCGATGAAAACGGCGGCTGGTGGGACCACGTGGCGCCGCCGAAAGGCGACCGCTGGGGTCCGGGCACGCGCATTCCCGCCATCGTCGTCTCGCCGTACGCGAAGAAAGGCGCCGTCGACCACAGTTTTTATGACACCACGTCGATCCTGCGCCTGATCACGCGCCTGCACGACCTGCCGCTGCTCGAAGGCCTGAAAGTGCGCAACGACGCGTTTGCGTCGCGCGGTGCGCTGCCGCCGGGCGACCTGACGGGCGCCCTGAGCTTCCGTTAATTAGACAACGGCGCCCCACACGGTGCGGCACGCCTGTGATACACTGCGTGCCGCACTTAAATCCGCAGGACAGGTATTCCTGACGGTTGTTCCAACAATGAGCCCGACTCCAGTAGCCGGGCTTTTGTTTTGTGGACGAAGCGTACAGAGTATTCACACTGCGGACAGCTTTTTGCCCGCTCCCCGGCGCCATGTTTTCGCGGCCAGGGACCAGAGGTTCAGAAATGAGAGATAAAAAAGACAACGCCACCATCGACTTGCCCGGTTTCGGCCCGCCGCCAGCGCACGAGGCGCCAGAGCCGGCGCCGGAACCGCAACGCCGCACGCGCGCGCGCGCGCGCAAGGTGGCGCTGAAGCAGGTGCAGCTCGAATTGCTGGAGCCGACCGACGCCACGGGCCTGCCCGTATGGACGCGCGACGCTGGCCTCGATCTGACCGGCTTGCCCATCTGGGCGCCCGACAATTAATATCCCAACGCCGGCGGCCGTTTGCCGCCAGCTTCCACAACCATCAGCACAAGGGCGTATAACGCCTGTAGACTGTGCCCATCCACCCGCTTTTTACCGGCTCCGCCCTTATGAACACCACATCCGCCACCACTTCTTTTTCCAGCCTGCCGCTGACGCCCGCCTTTTTGGCCAACCTGGACTCGCTCGGCTACCACGAGATGACCACCATCCAGGCGCAAAGCCTGCCGGCGGTGCTCGAAGGCCGCGACCTGATCGCCCAGGCGAAAACAGGCAGCGGCAAGACAGCCGCCTTCGGCATCGGCATCCTGCACAAGCTCAATCCCGCGTGGTTTGCCGTGCAGGGCCTGGTGCTGTGCCCCACGCGCGAACTGGCCGACCAGGTGGCCAATGAGCTGCGCCGCCTGGCCCGCGCGGCTGGCAACATCAAGATCCTGACCCTGACGGGCGGCGCGCCGATGCGCCCGCAAATCGCATCGCTGGAACACGGCGCGCACATCGTCGTCGGCACGCCGGGCCGCCTGCGCGACCACCTGGGCCGCGGCACGATCAACCTGAATCACGTGCAAACCCTGGTGCTCGATGAAGCGGACCGCATGACGGACATGGGCTTTTACGAGGAAATCGCCGGCATCGTCAGCGCCTGCCCCGTACGCCGGCAGACCCTGCTGTTCTCGGCCACGTACCCGGAAGACATCCGCCGTGCCACGGCGTCGTTCCTCGTCAATCCGCTGGAAGTGACGGTCGAGGCGCAGCACGACAACGACAAGATCGAGCAGCGCTTCTATGAAATCGGCTTCGACGAGCGCAATAGCGCCGTCGGCAAGCTGTTGAAACACTTCAAGCCGGAATCCACGCTGGCCTTCTGCAACACCAAGGTGCATTGCCGCGAGCTGGCCGACGAACTGCGCCAGCAAGGCTTTTCCGCGCTGGCCCTGTACGGCGAGCTGGAACAGCGCGAGCGCGATGAAATCCTCGTGCTGTTCGCCAACCGCAGCTGCTCCGTGCTGGTGGCCACCGACGTGGCCGCGCGCGGCCTCGATATTTCCGACCTGGGCGCCGTGATCAACGTCGACGTATCGAAGGACACGGAAGTGCACATTCACCGCATCGGCCGCACGGGCCGCGGCAGCAAGAAGGGTCTGGCCCTGTCGCTGTGCGCGCCGAACGAGAAAAAATGGGTCAAGCTGATCGAGCAGTACCAGAACAGTGCCGCCGAATGGCACGACCTGAAGGAACTGGCGGAAGATGACGGGATCGAGGCGCTGCCGGCGCCGATGGTCACCCTGTGCATCATGGGCGGCAAGAAGGACAAGCTGCGCCCGGGCGACTTGCTGGGCGCGCTGACGGGCGACGCTGGCCTCACCAAGGAGCAGGTGGGCAAGATCAACGTATTCGAGTTCATGACCTACGTGGCGCTGGACCGCAAGGTGGCCGAAGCGGCCTTCAAGCGCCTGAACGCGGGCAATACCTTGGGCCGCGACTTCGGCAACATCAAGGGCCGCAGCTTCAAGATGCGCTTTATCGAAGCGTAAGCTGCTGCAATGCACGCAGGGCCGCCATGGTCCTGCGTCCCGGATAGTCGCCCCACACGGGGTAGCGCCCGCGGTGGTAACAGCTCCAGTAACTGATGCTGCGCCGCTCCAGCGTGGCCACATACGCGGGGTTCTCCCGCAGGTAGCGCGCCAGCGCCGCCGCATTCCAGGCCGGCAGCGCCGCGCCAATTATCTCGACAATCTCCAGCACGTATTCGCCGCACAGGTGCACGACGAACGGCACCGTCCACGCCCGCTCCTGCAGCAGCAGCCGCCTTGCACACGCTTCGCGCACATGGCCGTCATGGTGGCGCGTGCCCAGGCACAGGGCGATCACGCCCGCGTCGCCAAGCAGCCGGGTACAAGCAAGCAACTGCTCGCGGTCATAATACGTGCGCGTCGGGATCAGCAAAGTCTCGCCATCCTGGCAAACGGCAAATGGCGGGTGTGCGTGGTTACTGTCCAGCGCAGGCAGCAGCTGCGCCACAGTGCCGGCCAATACGGCCGGAAAGGCGTCGGCTTCAGCCATCGCGAGCTTCCTTGCACACCTTGCGCACGCCCAGCGCAGGCTTGTCCACCTTTTCAAAGATCACATTCGAATACCATTCGGCAGGATCGCCTTCGGTAGGCTTGCCCAGCGAGATATAAAAGCCGCCATGCGTGAACAGGGCCGTGGTTTCCTTGCCCGGCCTGGCAGCTTGCAGGAAGGCGGGCCAGGCTGCCCTGTCGACTGGCGTGAAACGCGCGGCCAGCAGCGCCAGCAAGCGCGCATGCGTGGCCGGCGCATACGGGAACAGATACAGGTATTCGACCAGCTCACCGCCATCGGCCAGGCGCGTGACGGCGGATGTCGCTGCCTCCACTTCACTGCCAAAACTGCACAGCACCCCGCCGCTGTAGGCGAAATCGATCACGGTCGCCGGCGCGCACGCCTGCCGCTCGCGGTCGATGCCGACGGGCGGCAGCGCGCGCACTTGCGCCAGCAGCGCCTCGCCGGAGGTGGCAAGCGCGGGAAAGCCCGGACATTCGCTGGCCGCCCGGGCGGCGGAAAAGGCAAGGCAACAACTCAGTATCAGCAAACGGCGCTTCACGGCATCTCCAGTTTCATCAGGCGGCCATTATGCCGGACATCTTCACAAAGGCCGCGCCTGTTGCCCCTGCGGCGTATCGTCGATGTCATAGCCGGCCGCGCGCGCCAGTGCGCGCAAGCGGTCCGCCTCGGCCCACTGGCGCTGCGCGCGGGCGATGGCCCGTTCCGCCATCCACGCCTGCACGGGCTGCGGCACGGCCACCTGCGCCGGCTGCCAGGCCAGCAGATCGAGTCCCAGGGCCGCATCGAAGCGGGCCATCGTGGCCTTTTTTACGGCGTCCGGCAGGCTGCTTTTCAACAGTTCCCAGGCCACGGCCAGCGCGCGCGGAAAGTTCAGGTCATCGTTGACCTGCGCCGCAAAGCGCGCCAGCCAAGAGGGATCAACCTCACCCTGCGCTTCGCCAAGGCCATGCACGCTGACGCGCAGGCGCGCCAGGCCGCTGCTGGCGGCGCGCAATGCTTCGTCCGTGAAATTGAGGCTGCTGCGGTAGTGGGCGCCCAGGCACAGGTAGCGGTAGGCCAGCGGATCGATGCCCTGCTCCACCAGGCTTTGCAGGCGTAAAAAGTCGCCCGACGATTTCGACATCTTCGCATCCTGTGTTTTCAGGAAGGCGCCATGCAGCCAGAAGTTGGCCAGGCGCGTGCCGTGGCGCGCTTCCGTTTGCGCGATCTCGTTGCTGTGGTGGACGGCCACGTGATCCTCGCCGCCGCAATGGATGTCGAAATGCGTCCCCAGGTGCTTTTCCGCCATGGCCGAGCATTCGATATGCCAGCCGGGAAAACCCAGGCCCCACGGGCTGTCCCACTCCATCTGCCGCTGTCCCGGCACGCCGCTGAACTTCCACAGCGCAAAGTCGCAGATGTCGCGCTTCTCGCCCAGGCCCACCCTTTTCCCCGCCTGCAGGCCGTCGCGGTTCAGGCGCGCCAGTTTGCCATAGCTGTCCTGGCGCGTCGTGTCGAAATAGATGCCGTCGTCCGTGCGGTAGGTATAGCCCTTCGCTTCCAGGTCGAGAATGAAGGCGATCTGCTCGGCGATGTGGTCGGTGGCGCGGCACCAGACGGTGGGCGGCAGGATATTGAGCTGCTGCAGATCGCCCTCGAACGCGCGGGTAAATTCAGCGGCGATATCCCAGGCCGACTTGCCGCTGCGGGCGCTGCGCGCCTCGATCTTGTCGTCGCCGCTGTCCGCATCCGACGTCAGATGGCCGACGTCCGTGATGTTCATCACGTGGCGCACCTGCAAGCCGTTGAATTCGAGCGCGCGGCGCAAGCCGTCGACGAACAGATAGGTGCGCAGGTTGCCGATATGCGCATAATCGTAGACGGTGGGGCCGCAGGCATACAGGCCCGCCTCGTCCGGGGCGATGGTCTCGAAGGGCCGCAGGCTGCGGCTATACGTGTCGTACAAATGAAGTGTCATACGGGACTTTCATGCGCGTTGCGGAAAAAGAAAATGGCCACAGGTTTTTCAACGCTGTGGCCATCGGAATGAGGAGTAAAAAGTTTAACGGCGCCGGGCCGCATCCTCGCGAAGCCAGGTACACGGACACAGCGCAGCGGCGGCGCGGTATGCAAGGACTGGAGGGAGGATGGAAGAGATCATGGAGACAATATCGCATGCGCGCGGGCGGGCCGTCAAGCCCTCCCGCGGCGCTGGCTTACTTTTTCGCCTGCTCGATATGCGGCAGCAGCACCGTCAGGATGCCCAGCAGCGGCAGGTAGGAGCAGATTTTGTACACATAGGCGATGCCCGCCACGTCGGCCAGGTGGCCCATCGCGGCGGCGGCGATGCCGGACACGCCAAACATCAGGCCAAAGAAAATCCCCGCGATCATGCCCACCTTGCCCGGCACCAGTTCCTGCGCGAAGACGACGATGGCCGAAAACGCGGATGAAATCACGAAGCCGATAATCACCGTCAGCACGGCCGTCCAGAACAGGTCGACGTAGGGCAGCAGCAGGGTAAATGGCGCAGCGCCCAAGATGGAAATCCAGATCACGCGCTTGCGGCCAATGCGGTCGCCGATGGGGCCGCCCATGAAGGTGCCGGCCGCCACGGCGGCGAGGAAGAGGAACAGATACAGCTGGGCATCGCCGAGCGACAGGTGGAACTTGTCGATCAGATAAAACGTGTAGTAGCTCGACAGGCTGGCCATGTAGATGTACTTCGAAAACACCAGCAGGGCCAGCACGCCCAGCGCAGCCATCACCTTGTTGCGCGACAGCTTAGGTCCATGGCCGCCCGCCTTCGGCTTGAAGCTGGCCAGGTGGCCGCTATACCAGTGGCTGACCTTGTACAGCACGCCGATGGCCAGCACGGCCAGCAGGCCGAACCAGGCGATATTGCCGTGGCCACGGTTGACGATGACGGCGGCCGCCAGCAGCGGTCCCAGCGCGGAGCCGACGTTGCCACCCACCTGGAACAGCGACTGGGCAAAACCGTAGCGTCCGCCCGAGGCCATGCGCGCCACGCGCGACGCTTCCGGGTGGAAGGTCGAGGAACCGACGCCGATCAGGCCCGAGGCGATCAGCAAGGTGGGAAAGGTCGAGACGATGGACAGCATCAGCACGCCGGCCAAGGTAAAGCACATGCCGACGGGCAGCAGGAATGGCAGCGGACGGCGGTCCGTGTATAAGCCGATCCATGGCTGCAGCAGCGAGGCCGTGCACTGGAACGTCAGGGTTATGAGGCCGACCTGGGTAAAACTGAGTGAAAACTCGGCTTTCAGCATCGGATAAATCGACGGCAATAATGCCTGGATCAAGTCATTGAGCAAATGCACGAAGGCGACGGCGCCCAGGATGTGCATGGCCAGACCGGATTGTTGTTGGGAACTATGAAGCGAAGGAGCCGCCGGCACGGACTTGGCCAATGCTGGAGCAGTTGTGGTTGTGTGCATGTGTCATCCGCAATAATCGGGCTCGGCGGGCGGCCCGGCAAAGAAGCCAGTATAGTATGGTCACTGAACTGATAACTTCCAATAATCGTCGCCCAAGTGACAATCCAACGAACAGCATGTACACCCAACCACTGATCCAGACTCACCCTGATGGGGTGCCGTTCAGCCGCAGCACCAGCTCGCACGATTACCAGCACGTGCCTCGCCCCGTGACGGCCATGTCCAGGCAATATGCGGCGGGCGACTATACGGCACCGCACAGCCACGTGCGGGCGCAGCTGCTGTATGCGACGGAAGGTGTGATGCGCGTGTCCACCGAGCATGGCGTGTGGATATTGCCGCCGCGGCGCGCCCTGCTGATTCCCGTGGGCATCGTGCACGAAGTCCACATCTTGAGCGAACTGAGCATGCGCACCGTGTACATCGATGCGCAGGTGGCGGCCCGATATGGCGACGATTGCAAGGTGCTGGAAGTGAGCCGGCTGCTGCGCGAGCTGATCCTGGCCTTGCTGGCCGAACCGGTCGAATATGCACTGGCGGGGCGCGGCGACTGGCTGGCGCACCTGATCCTGTCGGAACTGGCGGCGGCCGATACCGTCCCCCTCGCCATCCCCTGGCCCCGCGACCGGCGCCTGGTGGCCGTCTGCTCGGCCATCATGGACGCGCCCGGCAGCCGGCGCAGCATCGAGGACTGGGCGCAGGACGCGGGCGCCAGCGCGCGCACGCTGATCCGCTTATTTCCCAAGGAAACGGGCCTGCATTACCGCCAATGGCTGCAGCAAGTCCATCTGGCCGAAGCCTTTTGCCGCCTGGACCGGGGCGAAGGCGTGGCGGCCATCGCCTATTCGCTGGGCTACGCCAGCCCCAGCGCCTTCAGCGCCATGTTCCGCCGCATTCTGGGCCGCACGCCGCAGCACTACCTGAGCGAGTGGCGCGCCGCCGAGTAAACGAAAAAAGCAGCCCGTGGGCTGCTTTCGTCAAGGCGTTTGCCGGCATTGTCGGCTTACGCCCTGCGGGCCAAGCCGACCTACTCTTTTTCGCCAGCAATCAGGCGGTAGGCGAGCGCGCCCAGCAAGGCGCCGATGATCGGTGCCAGCCAGAACAGCCACAGCTGGCTCGTCGCCCAATCGCCCACGTACAGGGCCACGCCCGTGCTGCGGGCCGGGTTGACGGAGGTATTGGTGACAGGGATGCTGATCAGGTGGATCAGGGTCAGCGCCAGGCCGATCGGCAGCGGGGCGAAGCCGGCCGGCGCGCGCTTGTCGGTGGCGCCCAGGATGACGATCAGGAAGAACATCGTCAGCACGATTTCAATGACCAGCGCCGACAGCATCGAATAGCCGCCCGGCGAGTGGGCGCCGAAACCGTTCGAGGCAAAGCCCTTGCTGACGTCGAAACCGGCCTGGCCGCTGGCGATCACGTACAGTACGCCGCCAGCCACGATGGCGCCCAGCACTTGCGCGATGATGTATGGCAAGAGTTGATTGGCAGGGAAACGGCCGCCGGCCCACAGGCCGATCGAGACGGCGGGATTCAGATGGCAACCCGAGATGTGGCCGATGGCGTAAGCCATGGTCAGCACCGTCAAGCCAAACGCCAGCGCCACGCCGACAAAGCCAATGCCAAGGCCGGGGAAAGCCGCGGCCAGCACGGCGCTGCCGCAACCGCCCAGTACCAGCCAGAACGTGCCGAGAAATTCGGCGCCATATTGTTTCATGATTATTCCTTTACATTGTCGAAAAAACGTACCCAGGGGACGACCAGTCAGACCGCTCATTGAGCTCGCCCTCACCGCATGGCGATGGCAAGGCAAAACACCAGCAAAGTACGGCTGCGCAATCGCAGCAGAGCGCGCATAATGACATATTGTCATTATCAAGGCAATATTAATCTAATACGACAATATCAATAGTTTTTATGGAATCAACTATTATTTTGATAATTTTACTGGCGCCGAACGGCGCATGTACTTTTGCGGCGCCTCCAGCGGCGTAAAACCAAAGCCCGCATACAGGCCGTGCGCATCATCCGTCCCCAGCATCCAGGCGACATCGCGCAAGCGCTCATCGCCGAGCACGGCGGCCACCATCTGCTTGCCATATCCACGCCCCTGGTATGGCGGCAGCACAAACACGTCGCGCAGATAGGCAAAATCCGTGTAGTCGGTGACGACCCTGGCGAATGCGACTTGCTGGCCATCCACATAGCCGCCAAAACACAGCGCATTGGCGATGCCCTTGCGCACCGTGTCGATCGTCGCGCCGCGCTTCCAGTATGACTTCTCGCTCAGGTAGCGGTGGATCATGGGCACGTCCAGCTCGTCGCGCTCGCTGGAAATGTGCAGTGGCGCGTGCATCAGTTCCTGGACAGCAAGTCGGCTTCGGCGATGCTGGGCTCGCCGAAGTAGACGGTGCGCGCGACGCCCTTGGCATCGCTGCCCATGTACACGCCCGTCATGCTGCGCGCGGCCGGGTCGTACAGGATGGTGTAATGGTGGCCGCAATTGTGCGGTTCGCAGACGCTGCTCAGCAGGCGCGCCTTGCCGTCGATCTCGACGGGCTTGAGCGGGCTGGCCACGCCATCGGGCACCCAGCGCTGCCGCTTCAGGCCCGCCTTTTTCAAGCCCACATTGAAGGCCTTGCGAAAGGCGTAGTCCGCCTTGTAGACGTCGGGGAAATACGGGCAGGCAGCGCTCCCATCACAGCTTTGCGCCTGCTCGATCAGCGACAGCCTGGGCGTACGCGCCTGCGCCGGCATGACGGCCAGCGCCACGGCAGCGCCCAGAAACAGGGGCAAGAGCAAACGTGCGGACATGCAATCTCCTAAAAACATCGGGTAATGCCGAAAGCATAGCAGAATGGCATGCTTGTGCGCGCGCCTCACGGAGAACAGCGGATGCCGACCACCCCGTTGACCTTGCCTTCCGGCCAGCCCGTCTCGCGCCAGCGGTACACGCCGGGCGCGACGATGATCAACTGCCATTCCACCAGCTTGCCAGCGGCATTGAGGCGGGTTTCATTGTCATAGCGTAGCGTCAGGCTATGCTCCGTTTCCGCCACGACCGTCGCGGCAAAGCGGTTGGTTTCGCCCAGCTTGCTTTTCCACGTGCGGTCGTTGAAGATCGCCAGCCGCTGATGGTCGTCAGACAGCTGCATGCGCGTGAAGTGGCGTGCTTCTTCGCACACACTATTCGTATTCACGCTGTCGGACCAGCTGCCAGACAATTGCTCGGCATCGAAAGGAGTCGGGGTGGCGGCGACGGCCGCACTCAGCAGCAAGATTGCAAGCATAATTTATCGAAAGAAAACGAAAGGAATCATCATGGTCGGCGCAGCGCCAGGGTGATACTCGATGGCAGTGCGGGCGTGCGCCGGTGCAAAGTCGCCTGCTCATAGGCATACGCCATCGCAATGAGCGGCTTCTCGCCGTGGGCAAGGCCGATGAAGGACAAGCCGACCGGCAAGCCCCCGGTCACGCCGGCAGGCACCGTGATGTGCGGCAAGTCGGACTGCGGCTGCGCTACGCTTTGGCAGGTGGGCCCCACCAGCGCATCGAGCCCATGCGAACGCAGCAGCGCGTCGATGCCGCCCGGCCCGGGCGCGGGAGGCAATTCGATCAGTTCCGCGCCCTGCTCGCGCAGCACCAGCAGCGCCTGCTCGATCACGGCATCGGTCCCGGCACACACGCCGAACAGGCTGCGCGCCACGCCGATGCGGCGCCCGTGCAAGCCGGCGGCATCGAACACCATGCCATCGGCCAGGCGCTCGCCGCTCAAGGCAGCCAGCAGCCAGGCCGCCTCGCGCACACTGGGCGCCATCGGTCCGGCAGTGGCTGGCTCACCGCCCTGCCCGCCTGCGGCCCTGCCGGTGGGCTTGATGGCGACCAGGCCGCAGTTTGAAGCAGGCGCGACGATGGAGCCGTCCGCCGCGCTGTCGACGGCCAGGATGGTGAGTCCGGCCCAGCTGGCACTGGCGTGCGGCACGCTGACGGCCGCCCACTGGCGCAGATTGCTTTTGCCGATGATGACGGCGCCGGCCGCGCGCAAGCGCGCCGCCACGAAGGAATCGCAGCTGGCATGCGTGTCCATGGGTGTCTGGGTGCGCGTCTTCATGCGGTCACCCGTGGCGATGTTGTCGCGCAAGACGATGGGGATGCCGTGCAAGGGGCCGCGCACCTTGTGCACTTGCCGCTCACGGTCCATTTCGAGGGCAATTTTCAAGGCGTCGGGATTGATTTCAATGCCGGGATAGGCGCGCGCGCCGATGCTGCACAGGGAGCGGATGCGGGCCAGGTACTGCGACGTCAGTGCGTGGGAACTGAGTTTGCCTGCCTGCATCATCTGCTGTTGCGGCAAGACGCCAGCGTCGAGCAGATGGGCCATGGGACTGGCCGGCGCCGTGGCTCGGGCCAGTACGGGGCGCGACACGCTCCGGGACGCGCCACTGCGTAACATCTGACTGCGCTGCATCGTATCTCCAAGAAACTTCAATGTTTCTACCGCAATAATGTGCTAGCCATAGCATAGCAGTCCTTGCAAGCTAATAGTTGTGATAAGGAATTATTTTCCAAGCAAAAAAAACGCCGCCCGAAGGCAGCGTTTCTTGATGGTCCAGTACTGGAGCAAATCAGTTGCGTACGACACGCTTGTATTCGTTGGTGCGGGTGTCGATTTCGATGACGTCGTCCTGCGCCACGAACAGCGGCACTTGCACGGTGTGGCGGTGCGCGTCGATGGCGTTTTCGATCTTGGCTTCTTTCAGGACGTTGCCCGACGTGTTGCCCTTGACCGCTGGCTCCGAGTACACCACTTGACGGGCGATGGTCGTAGGCAGTTCAACGGAGATAGCTTTGCCGTCGTAGAAAATGGCTTCGCATTCCATGCCATCTTTCAGGTAGTTCAGCGCTTCGCCCAGGTTTTCTTCTTCGATTTCGTATTGGTTGTACTCAGTGTCCATGAACACGAACAGCGGGTCGGCGAAGTACGAATACGTCACTGGCTTTTTATCCAGAACAACAACGTCGAACTTGTCGTCGCCGCGGAACACGTTTTCCATCGGGGTGTTCGTCAGAAGATTTTTCATCTTCCATTTGTAGGTGAAGCCCGTGCGGCTCGAACCGTTGACATCAGAACGCAACACGATCATAGGCTTGCTGTCGACCATGATGATATTGCCAACACGAATTTCTTTTGCGGGTTTCATAGGAATGTACGTAAAAAGTGGGTTGCATGAAGACCATCTGCCGCCTGTGCGCCATCAGCGCCGCAAGCTTGCGTTTGATCGGTTAAAAATACGTTAGAAATAACCGGGCATTTTACCTTAATTTTGGGCAAGCGCCTATCTCGTCGCGCCAGCGAACGCCAGCAAGTTACTTGCCAGATCGCCATTAGCCTGCATCTGCCGCTGCCAAGCCTGTGCGCGCGCCCGGATGCGCGGCAAATCGGCCTGCAATGCAGGCCACAGCTGGGCCCACGGCAAGGCGTCCGCGCTGGCGCCATTCCAGGCCAGCGCCGCCTGCACCAGGCTGTCGATGGGGCCGTCCGCATCCACAGCATTGCGCTGCAGGAAGGCGCGCAATTTCACGTGATGCAAGTTTTCATCCTGTAAATAGATATGCCAGAGAAACGGCTGGCCAGCCCATTGCGCGCGCACGAACGAATCCTCGCCGCGCACCAGGTTCACGTCGCAAGCCCACAGCAAGCGGTCGTAATCGTCCTGCGGCACGAAAGGCAGCACGCGCACGGTAAGCGCGCCGCGCGTGCGCGCCGCCCCGACAACCGCCGCATCGTCGCCGATAAACACCCGAACAGCATCGAACGCGACGCCTTCCGGCACCAGGCACGTGATGGGCTCGCTACCCGCCTGCCAGGCCGCAAACAGCTCGGCAACGGGAGCGGATGGATAGCAGAACAGCGACACTTTCAAGGCGCGCATGTCCTTCGCCGTCACGCCGAATTGCCCGAGGAATGCCGCCATGGCGGGCGCATCGGACTGGAACGCCAGCCGCCGCTCGTCGAGCGCCGCTTCGCGCAGCAAACCGCCCGTTTTATCCGTGAAGCCGGGGAAGAAGAAATGCTTGATCATGCCGTGGCGCGGCGACGTCAGCGCATGGCAGCCCTCGACCCACTCTTCGGCCGTCAAGCCTTCCAGGTTCAGCCACACGGGCTGCGGCGCGCACTGCGCCATGGCGGCGATATAGCCGGGCGGAATGTCGCAGGCAAAGAATTCGATGACGATGTCGGCGATATCGGCCGGCGCAAACACGCCATCCTGGCCGCGCCAGTGGCGGACCATGACGCCCGATACGTGCTGCGCTTCGGCTGCCACGTCGATCGCGGGGCAAATGCGCTGGAAGCTGCCAAGATCGTCGACCCACAGGGTGACGGCCACGCCGTGCTCGCCGCTCAATTGCCGCGCGAGGCGCCAGCAAATGCCGATATCGCCGTAGTTGTCGACGACTTTGCAGAAAATGGCCAGGGATGGCGCGCGATCGGTAGCTAATGGCATATTTAATAGGGAAGAGAAAAACGTGACATGGCAGCCCATAACAAAAAAGCCGCACTGTTACCAGGCGGCTTTTTTGTTGGCTGATTCAGCCGGTCTGGCGTCCCCAAGGGGATTCGAACCCCTGTACTCACCGTGAAAGGGTGATGTCCTAGGCCTCTAGACGATGGGGACAGAAAATCTGTCCTGGATGCGCTGCTTTGCATCCCGACCTTATTACTACGCGAATCTGGCGTCCCCAAGGGGATTCGAACCCCTGTACTCACCGTGAAAGGGTGATGTCCTAGGCCTCTAGACGATGGGGACAGAAATCTGTCCTGAATGCGCTACTTTGCATCCTGACCCGGTACTGCAGCAATATTGCAGAAACAAAAAAAGCCTGACTTGTCAGGCCCGTTCAGCACTGCACTCTTACTTTACAACGAAATCCTGGCGTCCCCAAGGGGATTCGAACCCCTGTACTCACCGTGAAAGGGTGATGTCCTAGGCCTCTAGACGATGGGGACCTGTGCTGGCTTTACTCTCAGCGGACTCTTCGTTGAAGGCTTTGCTTAGCCCCTCAAAAAAGCGTGCGCGAAGTATAGCACGGGGTGATTCACGAAATCAACTGCCGGCGGTTTTATTTTCCATCTTATTTGCAGGGATCTCCCTATGGGGCAGAAGATGCTCGTGCGATATGGCAATACTGCGTTATTGCAATTTCAGCAGGCGTAAAAAAAGCCGCATAAGCGACTTATGGATGCCGAGTTAGGCCGATGGCGTTGTCGGATTACGCTGCGCTAATCCGACCCACACCTTACTCCAGGATGGGGCACGGAAATAAAAAAAGCCGCTCGAGGCGACTTTGATGACTGTGTGATTTCTGCGCTGTTGGTGGAGGTTTGCGGGAGCTAACCGCTGACCTCTTGCATGCCATGCAAGCGCGCTAACAGCTTAGCCATATTCCCCCGAGGGTATGGCGGAAATACTTCGCCAAAATAAAAAAGCCGCTCTAGGCGACTTTGATTTATTCACTATCTGTTTCTGCGCTGTTGGTGGAGGTTTGCGGGAGCTAACCGCTGACCTCTTGCATACCATGCAAGCGCGCTAACAGCTTAGCCATATTCCCCCGAGGGTATGGCGGAAATACTTCGCCAAAATAAAAAAAGCCGCTCTAGGCGACTTTGATTTATTCACTATCTGTTTCTGCGCTGTTGGTGGAGGTTTGCGGGAGCTAACCGCTGACCTCTTGCATGCCATGCAAGCGCGCTAACAGCTTAGCCATATTTGCCCGAGGGCATGGCGGAAATACTTCGCCAAAATAAAAAAAGCCGCTCTAGGCGACTTTGATTTATTCACTACCTGTTTCTGCGCTGTTGGTGGAGGTAAGCGGGATCGAACCGCTGACCTCTTGCATGCCATGCAAGCGCTCTCCCAGCTGAGCTATACCCCCCGGGCGCAGAAACACTGCTACTTCCTTACTACAACACCAGACTGAACTGGCGTCCCCAAGGGGATTCGAACCCCTGTACTCACCGTGAAAGGGTGATGTCCTAGGCCTCTAGACGATGGGGACCTTGGTACTACATCTTTACTGCCACAGCTTGCTACTTTACTTCTGCGCTGTTGGTGGAGGTAAGCGGGATCGAACCGCTGACCTCTTGCATGCCATGCAAGCGCTCTCCCAGCTGAGCTATACCCCCCGGGCGCAGAAATAATAAAAGCCGCACTTGGCGACTTTGTTCCACTACTTGCTTTCCATTCAGATTCCGCTTTTTACGGGTCTGAACTTACAACAATCAGTACAAACAACTGCCACTACTATACCACAACAACCTGGCGTCCCCAAGGGGATTCGAACCCCTGTACTCACCGTGAAAGGGTGATGTCCTAGGCCTCTAGACGATGGGGACCGCGGAACTTCCAAACAACATCTGCACCACTTCAACGACTAACAAAACCCGACTGCGATTTTGCTGCTGGTGGAGGTAAGCGGGATCGAACCGCTGACCTCTTGCATGCCATGCAAGCGCTCTCCCAGCTGAGCTATACCCCCGTTGGTGCAGAAACAAGAGTATAGCAAAGAAGTTTCACTCTGCAAATACCCTTTTTTGTCTATGAACAACTTTTCATAGGGGCGGTTTCCGCACCGTCTTTTTACGCGTATTTAAGAGCGGCGATTACAGCCACTTTGCCAGGCGCGCCAGCACGGTGTCGCGGCCGAAGATCACCACCACCTGGTCGATGGCCGGGGTCTGCAATTGGCCCGTCAAAATCAAACGCAAAGGCATGGCCAGCAGCGGCATCTTGATGGCATTGGCGGCCAGCACGTCCTTGATCATGGCGGCGACGGCTTCCTTGCTCCACTCCACCGTGGCGATACGCTCGGCGAATTGCGCCAGCACGGGCTTGATGGCAGCCGTGATGTGCTGCGCCACCAGTTCCGCTTCCGGCTGCGGCTCGCGGAAGAACAGCATCGAGGCGGCAGCCAGTTCATTGACCGTGTTGGCGCGCTCTTTCATCATGCCCAGCACTTGCGCCAGGTCCGGCGCGCCTTCGAAGACGGCGCCGGCAGCGACCATTTGCGGACGCGCCAGGTCGGCCAGACGCGTGTTGTCGGCCTGCTTGATATAGTGGTTGTTCAGCCATGCCAGTTTTTCATTGTTGAACTGGGCCGCCGATTTCGACAGGTGGTTCAGGTTGAACCACTCGCAGAACTGCTCGGTCGAGAACACTTCATCGTCGCCATGGCTCCAGCCCAGGCGCGCCAGGTAGTTCAGCATCGCTTCCGGCAGGAAGCCCTGCGCCGGGTAATCCATCACGCTGACGGCGCCGTGGCGCTTCGACAGCTTTTCGCCATCCGCACCAAGGATCATCGGCAGGTGGCCGTACAGCGGCAGCGGTGCGCCGATGGCGCGCAGGATATTGATCTGGCGCGGGGTGTTGTTGACGTGGTCGTCGCCGCGGATCACGTGGGTGATTTGCATGTCCCAGTCATCGACTGCCACGCAGAAGTTGTACGTCGGCGTGCCGTCCGGACGCGCGATCACCAGGTCATCCAGTTCGCGGTTCGAGATCGTGATCGTGCCCTTGACCACGTCGTCCCAGCTCACGTCGCCATCGAGCGGATTCTTGAAGCGCACGACGGGCTTGCGGTCGGCAGGAATGGCCGGCAGGGTCTTGCCCGGCTCCGGGCGCCAGGTGCCGTCGTAGCGCGGCTTTTCGCCAGCGGCGCGCATGCGTTCGCGCATCGCTTCGACTTCCTCCGGCGACGAGTAGCAGTGGTATGCAGTGCCTTCGGCCAGCATCTGCGCCACCACTTCGCGGTAGCGGTCCATGCGCTGCATCTGGTAGAACGGGCCTTCGTCGTGGTCCAGGCCCAGCCATTTCATGCCTTCGATGATGGCTTGCACGGCTTCCGGCGTGGAACGCTCCACGTCCGTGTCCTCGATGCGCAGCACGAAGGTGCCGCCAAAGTGGCGGGCATACGCCCAGCTATATAAAGCGGTGCGGGCGCCGCCCAGGTGCAGATAGCCGGTCGGGCTGGGAGCGAAACGGGTACGGACGGGAGTAGCGGTTGTGGTCATCGAAGTAATCAGGCTTGAATAAGTAAAACGCCATTTTACTCTGTTGACCGCCGCCGCTCCACAAGCGCCGTCACAGCTGCAGCAAGCGCCTTTTTACTTCCTCAGCCTGCGCATGCAGCGCCTGCTCGAACAAGGAGACCAGTTGCGACAAGGGCCGGTGCAAAGGCTTGACCAGATTCACGGTGAACGGCAAGGACACGGCAAAGCGGCGGATCTGCAAGCCCTGCCCCGCATAATCGAGGGCCGTGAGCGGATTGACGATGGCCAGGCCCACGCCTTCGCGCACCATGGCACAAACGGAAGCGGCGCTGTGCGTGTCGAGCGCCAGGCGCCGCTCCACGCCGGCCTGCGCGAAGATGGCGTCGATCTGCTGGCGGTAAGGGTCGACGGCGGCCAGACTGATGAAAGGCTGGCCCGCAAAGTCCGCCGGCTGCAGCACGGCCTTGCCGGCGAGCGCATGGCCGTCGGGCAGCACGCACACTTCATCGACGGACATCAGGGTGGCGAGCACGGTGCCCGGCGGCGCATTGCCCACTTCCGTCAGGCCGATATCGTGGCGCTGCGCCGACAGCCACTCTTCCAGCAGCGGCGACTCCTGCGGCGTGATGCTGATGCTCACCTTGGGAAAATCGGCGACGAAACGCTTGCATGCCTGCGGCAGCAAGGACTGGGAAAACACGGGCAGGCAGGCGATCGACAACTGCCCCTGGTCGAACTGGCGCAAGGCCGCCGCCGTGCTGACGATGCGCTCCAGACCGAAATACGCGCGCTGCACTTCCTCGAACAGCTGCAGCGCCTGGGCCGTCGGACGCAGCCGCCCCCGTTCGCGCTCGAACAGGGTCAAGCCCGTCAAATGCTCGAGGCGCGCCAGCTCGCGGCTGACGGTGGGCTGCGACGTGTGCAGCATGGCGGCGGCCGCCGTCACGCTGCCCGTCGTCATGATGGCGCGAAAGACCTCGATATGGCGCAAGGAGATAGTCATGTCCATATCATAAATGAATAAAGTCAGCTTAAATGGATATTTTATGTTTACAAAGAAAACCCGCATCATGGCCAGCATCGCAGGTCGAATTAGCGCAAGGCGCGTAATCCGACACCCCCCTAAAAAAACATGACAAAGACAACCACCATGAAACCAGTGCCAGACGCCACCCTCGCCCAACTCGCCCAGGAACACGGCACGCCATTGTGGGTGTATGACGCGGCCACCATCCGCGCGCGCATCGCCCAACTGGCGCAATTCGACACGGTGCGCTTCGCGCAAAAGGCCAATTCGAACATCCATCTGCTGACATTGATGCGCGAAGCGGGCGTGCACGTGGATGCCGTCTCGCTGGGCGAAATCGAACGCGCGCTGCAGGCAGGCTTCACGCCGGCGCAAACGCATGGCGCCGCTGGCGTGGTGTTTACCTGCGACCTGTTCGACCGCGCCACCCTGGCGCGCGTGGCGGCGGCAAAAATTGAAGTCAATTGCGGCTCCGTCGACATGCTGCGCCAGCTGGGCCCTGTGTCGCCAGGCCACCGCGTCTGGCTGCGCATCAATCCCGGCTATGGCCATGGCCACAGCAACAAGACCAACACGGGCGGCGAAAACAGCAAGCACGGTATCTGGCACGAAGAGCTGCCGGAGGCGCTGGCCGTCATCCGGGCGCATGGCCTGCACCTGGTGGGCCTGCACATGCACATCGGCTCGGGCGTCGACTACAGTCACCTGGAAACCGTCTGCGGCACCATGGTCGACCTGGTGAAGAACATGGGCCACGACCTGGAAGCCATTTCCACGGGCGGCGGCCTGTCCGTGCCTTACCGCGAAGGCGAGCAGCCCGTCGACACGAATCACTACTTCGAGCTGTGGGATGCGGCACGCAAGCAGATCGAGGCGCACCTGGGCCATCCCGTGCACCTGGAAATCGAACCGGGCCGCTTCCTCGTGGCCGACGCGGGCTTGCTGGTGGCCGAAGTGCGCGCCACCAAGCAAATGGGCGGCAACCACTTCACCTTGCTCGATACGGGCTTTAATGAACTGATGCGCCCCGCCATGTACGGCAGCTACCATGAAATGTCGGTGATCGCGCATGATGGCCGCGCATTGAACGCCCAGCGCGCTACCGTCGTCGGCGGCCCCCTGTGCGAATCGGGCGACGTGTTTACCCAGTGTGATGGCGGCGTGGTCGAAACACGTCTGCTGCCAGCGGCGCAGGTGGGCGACTACGTCGTCTTCGAAGGCGCGGGCGCGTATGGCGCGTCAATGTCGTCGAACTACAACAGCCGCCCTCATGCGGCCGAATACCTGGTCGATGGCGAGCAGTCCCGCTTGATCCGCCGCCGCCAGACGGTGGCCGAGCTGATCGCGCTGGAACAACTCTAAGCGGCTTCAACAGCGCGCCGCGTGCGGGCATGCGCATCTGCTAACATCGGGGCAACTCGATGAAAGCCCGCCATGCCCGCCACCACCCTTGCCCGCCGCAGCGGCAGTTTCTTGCTGCCCCTGCTGCTGTCCGCCGTCCTCGCCGGCTGCGCTTCGCTGCCCTCGCTGGAAAGCCGCACCCCCTCCACCGTCATCGCCGACACAAAGCATACCCAGCTGGCCACGGCCATTGCGCCCATGGTGGCGCAGCATCCGGGCGTGTCCGGCATTTACCCGCTGGTCGACGGGCGCGACGCGTTTGCCGCGCGCGCCCTGCTGGCCGCCGCGGCGCAGCGCAGCCTGGACGTGCAGTACTACATCTGGCACAAGGACATCACGGGCACCCTGCTGTTCGATGCCTTGCGCCAGGCGGCCGAACGGGGCGTGCGCGTGCGCCTGCTGCTCGACGATAACAACACGGCGGGTCTGGACCAGACCCTGACCATGCTGGGCAAGCAGCAGAATCTGGAAATCCGCCTGTTCAATCCCTTTATTCCCCGCGCGCCGCGCGCACTCGCCTTTGCCACGGATTTTTCGCGCCTCAACCGGCGCATGCACAACAAGTCGTTCACGGCCGACAACCAGGCCACCATCGTCGGCGGGCGCAATGTGGGCGATGAATATTTTGGCGCGGCCGGCGACGTGCTGTTCGCCGACCTGGACGTGCTGGCCATCGGCCCCGTCGTCGATGACGTCTCGCACGATTTCGACCGCTACTGGAACAGCGCCTCGGCCTACCCGGCCAGGCTGCTGCTGACGAGCCCTGTCGAAGGCGACGCGGCCACCATCGCCGCCGAGGCGGACCGCATCGACGACACCGAGGCGGCCGAGGAATACGTGCAGGCGCTGCGCACCTCGCCCTTCGTCAAGCAGATGATGGAACGCACCCTGCCCTTCGAATGGGCCAGGACGCGCATGGTCAGCGACGACCCGGCCAAGGTGCTGGACAAGGCCAGGCCCGGCACGGGCGTGGCGGAAAACCTGCAAAACCTGCTGGGCGTGCCGGAAAAGGAAGTGGACCTGGTGTCGCCGTATTTCGTGCCCGGCAAATCGGGCACGCAAGCCTTTTCCGACCTGGCGAAAAAGGGCGTGGGCGTGCGCATCCTGACGAATGCGCTGGAAGCGACCGACGTGGCGGCCGTGCATGCCGGTTATGCGAAGTGGAGAAAACCGCTGCTGGCAGCGGGCGTGCTGCTGTACGAATCGCGCCGCTCGTGGGACGCGGGCGATGCGCGCGAACAGACAGGGCGCTTCGGCAGTTCCGCATCGAGCCTGCATGCGAAGACCTTTGCCGTCGACGACCAGCGCATCTTTGTCGGCTCGTTCAACTTCGACCCGCGCTCGATCGAATTGAACACGGAAATGGGCCTCGTCATCGACAGCCCCGAGCTGGCCAGCCAGCTGGGCCTAGCCATGCGCAGCACGATCCCGCAGCGCGCCTACCAGGTGCTGCTTGGCGACGACGGCGCGCTGTACTGGCTCGCCCGCGACGCCAGCGGCGCCACCACGCGCTACGACACGGAACCGGGCACCAGCGTGTGGAAGCGCATGGGGGTGGCGATTCTGTCGGTGCTGCCGATAGACTGGCTGTTGTAAGCGGTTTTGCCAACGATGTCGTCGGATTACGCGGGGCTTTGCCCCGCTAATCCGACCTACGCTCTTCGCAAGGCCAACGCCGGTCGTGTTGGTGGCGGCGCCGACACGCAAACCGCGTAGGTCGGCTTAGCGCGCAGCGCGTAAGCCGACAACACCACAGTCCAAGAGCCTTAGCGCACCGCTTCCGTCAAAATCCGCCCCTCCGACGCCGACGGCTGGCGTATGCGCAGCAGGTGGGCGAGCGTCGGCACAATGTCGACCACTTCCGCGTACTGCCCATAGGCGCCCGGCTTGATCCTGCGGGGGCCGAACACCATCAGCGGCACGTTGGTGTCATACGTGTATGGCGTGCCGTGCGAGGTGCCGCCGCTGCCCTTGCCGAAGTACCAGGCCGGCTTTGTCACCAGCATCAGGTCGCCCGACAGCTGGCGGTTCCAGGCGCGGCGCATCAGCGTATCCATGCGCGTGGCGACGGCTCCCGTTTCCATCTGCGTGCGCGTGTAGACTTGGGCCAGACCGTCCTGCTGCATCAGAAAGCGGGCCGCCGCGTCTTCCAGGGCAGCGCGATGGACGCCGCTCTTTTCCGCCAGCGCGTAATCGAGGTAGATATTCGGCAGCGACGACGCCGTCACCAGCTTGTCGATGCCCAGGGTTGCGGCCAGGTGCTGGTTCAGCGCATCGACCAGTTTGGCGCCGTCGATGCGCTTGGCGGAAAAGCCGCGCGTTTCGGAAAATTCCGGCACGTTGGCGAAACCATGGTCGGCCGTCAGCACCACGAGCACGTTATCCATGCCGACTTTTTTATCCAGGTCAAGAAAGAAACCGGCCAGCATGCGGTCCAGGCGCTGCAGATGGTCGTGCGACATCTTGCTTTCCGGGCCGTAGGCATGGTTCACGTAGTCGTGTGCGGACAGGCTCACGCCGAGGATATCGGGCACGCCGGCCGGGTTGCGGCCCAGGTTTTCGCCATCGATGGCGGCACCGGCGAATTCCAGGGTCAGTTCATCGAGGAAGGGGCCGGATTTCAGGCGGCTGTAGTACTCGCCATCGAGCTTGCCGCTGTCGCTGTAATAGGCGAACGGGAAGGTGTTGCGCGCGCCCGGCTTGGCCGCCACAAGATCATCACGGGCGTCGCGCGCATAGGCCGAATCGGCCAGCAGCGGCGTCCAGCTCTTGCCGTAATAACGGTCCTGCGGCTTGGCCGCCTGGTAGCGCTGCACCCATTGCGGATGCTGCTGCATATAATAGGTGCTGCTGGCGAAATTGCCCGTCTTTTCCATGTACATATAGGCCGTGCCCGTTTTCCCGGCCAGCAGGATGGCGCCGCGGTCCTTGCCCGACACGGTGACGACCTTGGCCTTGTCGCCCGTCGAGTAACGCAATTCGTCGCCCAGGGTGCTCACGCGCAGCCTGGTCGGCGCCGTGCCGTCATCGGGTTGCGTGTCTTCGCCGATGTAATGGAAATTGCCATCCTCGGTGCAGTACACGGATTTTTTCGTGACGGGATCGATCCAGTTATTGCCGATCACGCCATGCTGGTACGGGTAGGCGCCGGACAGCACGGCCGAGTGGCCGATGGCTGTGACCGTGATGCCATGCGCCTGGTGCGCATCGCTGAACCATGCGCCCTGCTCCAGCAGGCGGCGGAAGCCGCCCTGGCCGAACTGGTCGCGGTAGCGCGTCACCTGCTCTTGCGGCAAGCCGTCCACTACCAACACCACGACCAGCTTCGGCTGCGCCGCAGCATTGGGAACCACCTTGGCCGCATGCGCCTGGCACGCCGCAACGCCAGCGACCAGCAGCAGCGCCTGCGCCAGCTGCCGGGAAAGGGAGAAATGTTTCGTCATATCCGCTCATCAAAAGTTAGGCCACCGGGCAGCATACGCCGACTATATGACACAATAATGACAAAAAGCAATAACAAGAAAAAGGCCAGACCCCATTGCTGGAACCCGGCCCGATGCCGAAACAGATGACTTGACTATGCCTGGCTTACTTGACCGTCACCTTAATGCTTTTACTCAACTCCGGGCCATATGACTGGTGCGCGCCGTTGGCGAACTGCATGGTAAGCGTGTACTGGCCCGGCGGCAAGGTGACGTCCGTTTCCGTTTGTCCTTTGCCGAAATGCAAATGCTTGTCATCCATGGGTATCATCTCGTCCGCCTTCATCGGCCCCATATTGATGAGCAGATGATGGTGGCCCGTCTTGGCCGTCATGTCGCCGGCCGGCTTGACGTCCATGCCTTTGATGGCAAACTTGACCTTGAACGGGCTCGTCACTGTCGCGCCATCGGCTGGCTCGACGAAGGAAACGGATTGCGCAAACGCGCTGGCGGCCAGCAGGCTGCCGGCGATCATGACGGCTGCCTTACGCAGGAATACGGTGGTCAATTGCATGATGTCTCCTCTTGTTTAATAACAACACGGACTGCATGAAACCATATTCCTGGCGACCATGGCGCCGGGGAGCTGCTGGGGCCAGTCGCTTCGCGATCGGAGCGCATCCTATTGGGATGCACTCCCCCGGCGGATCTGACCCCATGACCCAACGTTTAGTCGTTCTTGATGACGATGCTCGGGAACTTGCTCGTCATATCCTTCGCCTTTTCCGCCACCTTGATCGCGATGGTGCGGGCGATCTGCTTGTAGATGACGGCGACGGGGCCTTCCGGCTCGGCCACGACGGTGGGCGTGCCCGAATCCGTCTGCTGGCGAATCGCCATGGTCAGCGGCAAGGCGCCGAGGAATTCCACGCCAAAGTCCGCGCACATCTTCGCGCCGCCGCCGGCGCCGAAGATTTCTTCCGCATGGCCGCAGTTCGAGCAGATGTGCGTGCTCATGTTTTCCACCACGCCGAGGATAGGAATGCCGACTTTCTCGAACATTTTCAAACCCTTGCGCGCATCCAGCAGTGCGATGTCCTGCGGCGTCGTGACGATGACGGCGCCCGTGACGGGCACTTTCTGCGACAGGGTCAGCTGGATGTCGCCCGTGCCTGGGGGCATGTCGACGATCAAATAATCGAGGTCGCGCCAGTTGGTCTGGTCGAGCAATTGCTGCAAGGCTTGCGTGACCATCGGACCGCGCCACACCATCGGCTCGTCCGGATCGATCATGAAGCCGATCGACGACACTTGCAGGCCGTGGTTTTCCATCGGCTCCATGCTCTTGCCGTCGAGGGTCTTCGGCTGGCCGCTGATGCCCAGCATCATCGGTTGCGACGGGCCGTAGATATCGGCGTCGAGCATGCCGACGGTGGCGCCTTCAGCCGCCAGGGCCAGGGCCAAGTTGACGGCCGTGGTCGATTTACCAACGCCACCCTTGCCGGAAGCGACGGCGATGATGTTTTTCACGTTGCTCATCGGCTTCAAGCCGCGCTGCACCGTGTGCGAAATGATTTTCGACGACACGCCCACGCTGACGTTGCCCACACCCGGCAGCACGCGCAAGGCGGCCAGCACGGATTTGCGGATCAGGTCGATCTGGCTTTTGGCGGGGTAGCCCAGTTCGATGTCGAGGGAAATATCATCGCCATCGACCTTCAGATTCTTGACGGTTTTGCTGGAAACGAAATCTTTATGTGTATTTGGATCAATAACCTGGGCCAGCGCGGCCTTGACGTCTTCTACTGTGATGCTCATGTAAATCTCCGTGTGTACTACATATGTGCAATACGCGCAGTCTAGCGCAATTTGCATGGTGCGATGGCGGCAAAAGCATCACTTGCCGGCGCTGCATCTGCTCATATTGCCTTTCCGCTGTTAAAATGTCCTATTATCCATCCCAAAAGTGCATCAATCATGACTCGCAAGCTGTTCGTCACCACTGCCCTGCCTTACGCAAACGCCGCTTTTCACATTGGCCACATCATGGAATACATCCAGGCCGATATCTGGGTCCGGTTCCAGCGAATGCAACGCGATGGCGCGGCCGGCCGTGAAGTGCACTTTGTGGGCGCCGACGATACGCATGGCACGCCGATCATGATCGCCGCCGAAAAGGAAGGCATCACGCCGCAGCAATTCGTCGCCAACATCGCGGCCGGCCGCGCCCAGTACCTCGATGGCTTCCATATCGCCTTCGACAACTGGTATTCGACCGATTCGCCGGAAAACGTCGACCTGTCGCAATCGATCTACCGCAAGCTGCGCGATACGGGCCTGATCGTCACGAAAACCGTCGACCGCTTCTTCGACCCGGTCAAAGGCATGTTCCTGGCCGACCGCAACATCAAGGGCGAATGCCCGAAATGCGGCGCCAAGAACCAGTACGGCGACAATTGCGAAGTGTGCGGCGCCGCTTACCAGCCGACCGACCTGGTCAACCCGTTCTCCGTGTTTACCAACGCGACGCCCGTGATGAAGCCGTCGGAACAGTATTTCTTCAAGCTGTCCGACCCGCGCTGCTTCGAATTCCTCAAGGATTGGCTCAACACGCCAGGCCGCTTGCAGCCGGAAATGGTCAACAAGGTCAGCGAGTGGCTGGGCGAAGCCGGTGAAAAGCTGGCCGACTGGGATATCTCGCGCGACGCGCCCTACTTCGGCATCCCGATTCCCGATGCACCAGGTAAATTCTTCTATGTGTGGATGGATGCGCCCGTCGGTTACCTGGCCAGCCTGAAAAACTATTGCGACAAGAAAGGCATCGATTTCGACGCCTTCCTGAATGACCCGTCGACGGAACAGATCCACTTCATCGGCAAGGATATCGTTTCCTTCCATTTGCTGTTCTGGCCCGCCATGCTGAAGTTCGCCAATCACCCGGTGATCGACAAACTGAAAGTCAATGTGCACGGCTTCCTGACGGTCAACAACGAGAAAATGTCGAAGTCGCGCGGCACGGGCATTTCGCCGCTGCGCTACCTGGACCTGGGCATGAACCCGGAATGGCTGCGCTACTACATCGCATTCAAGCTGAACTCGAAAGTGGAAGACCTGGACTTCAATGGCGAAGATTTTGTTGCCCGCGTGAACAGCGATCTGATCGGCAAGTACGTGAACATCGCCAGCCGCTGCGCCGGCTTCATCGCCAAGCGTTTCAACGGCAAGCTGGCATCGACGCTGTCGGAAGGCGCGCAAAGCTGGATCAACCGCGCGCTGACGGTGGACGCCAACGGCGTCATCGTCGAGCGCCAGGCCAGCATCGCCGCCCACTTCGAGAACCGCGAATTTGGCAAGGCCTTGCGCGAAATCATGGAAATCGCCGACATCACCAACCAGTATGTCGATGAAAACAAGCCGTGGATCCTGGCCAAGGACGTCGAAAAGACGGCGGAACTGCACGACGTGTGCACGACAGCCCTGATCCTGTTCCGCCAGTTGACGATTTTGCTGTCGCCGGTCCTGCCGGGCGTGGCGAAGAACGTGGCATCGTTCCTCAACGACGCAGAATTCACTTGGGCCGACACGCAAGTGTTCGGCGACGCCGTCTCGAACAGCATGCTGGGCCGTACCATCGGCGCCTATAGCCATTTGATGACGCGCATGGATGCGAAGATGATCGAAGCGCTGTTCGACGCGCCGCAAGCTGCTGCCATTGCCGCGCCGGCCGGCGACGCCGCGAATGACGCCGCATCCGTTGCGCCGGCCGCTGCCGCCATCGAAGAACTGGCGCCCGAGATCAAGATCGACGACTTCCTCAAGGTCGACCTGCGCATCGCGAAAATCGTCAACTGCGAACTGGTCGACGGCTCGGACAAGCTGCTGCGCCTGACCCTGGATGCGGGCGAAGGCCGCTTGCGCAATGTATTTTCCGGCATCCGCTCGGCTTATCAGCCGGAAGAACTGATCGGCAAGCTGACGGTGCTGGTGGCCAACCTGGCGCCGCGCAAGATGAAGTTCGGCATTTCGGAAGGCATGGTCATGGCCGCGTCCGCCGTCGACGAGAAGGCGAATCCAGGCATCTACATCCTGAACCCGTGGCCGGGCGCCGAACCTGGCATGCGCATCCGCTAAGCCACCACAAGGACCGATGATGAATATCGTGGTGCGCGAAGCAACAAATGCCGATGCACAACTGATGGCCGAGCTGACCCGCGCCGCGTGGGCCGGCAAGGTGGCCGCCTCGTCCAGTGGACACCACGAGACGGCCGAGCAAGTGGCGGAGCAATTGCGCCACGGCGGCGGTTTTCTGTTGCTGATCGACGACATTCCCGCCGGTTCGCTGCGCTGGATGCCGCTCGACAGCGACCCCGCCATCTGGAAGATTTCACGCATGGGCGTGCTGCCCGCTTACCGGGGCAGCCACGTCTCGCAGCACTTGCTCGAAGCCATCATTCATCACGGCCTGTCGTGCCAGGCCGAGGAATTGCGCCTGGCCGTGCGGCGCGACCAGCGCAAGCTGATCGATTTTTATGCGGCCTTCGAATTCGACCTGGCCGAAGAACTGGAATATTCGCACGCCAACCCCGCAGAACCGGCGCCGATGGTGATGCGGCGTTTGCTGCGTTATTGATTTTTAGCAATTTCGCCCCGGACTTGCCGATACAACAACCCGCCAAGCCGCACGGCGCGGTAAAATACGGCCGGCTGACCTTACCCATAAGACACTCAGAAGAAAATATGAAACTGCCTGCAAAACACACCAACTACGTATCCGACCACACCTTGTTCATCGCCGAACTGAAGGCCAAGAATCCTGGCATGGAAGCGGGCCAGCAAGCGGGCCGCGCCCTGCTGTGGGACAAGCCGGCCGTCAGCATCGATGAGCAGGAGCGCCAGCTGGCGTCGGCCGTCAAGCAACAGGCTTACGTTTACCAGAACAAGAACTAAGATCTGGAACCGGCACGATGTTGCCTGAAGAGTCTGCAGTCACGCCGGTAGCCGACGCTTCCGGCGCCGGCGCAGTCATCGAGTCGCCCGAACCTGTCGCTGAAGGCGACGGCAGCGGCGACCCTGCAGCATCCGCCACGGCAGTAACGGACGCGGCGCCCGCCTCCGACCCGCTGGGCATCGCCCGCCTGTATGGCGAGCCGATGATGCGCATGCCGACGGATTTGTACATTCCGCCGGACGCGCTGGAAATCTTCCTCGAAGCCTTCGAAGGCCCGCTCGATTTGCTGCTCTACCTGATCCGCAAGCAAAACTTCAACATTCTCGATATCCCGATGGCGCAGGTGACCCTGCAATATCTGAAATATGTCGACCAGATCCGCGTGCGCAACCTGGAACTGGCCGCCGAGTATCTGTTGATGGCGGCCATGCTGATCGAGATCAAGTCGCGCATGCTCTTGCCTTCGCGCAAAAGCGACGTCGAGGAAGATGGCGGCGACCCCCGTGCCGAACTGGTGCGCCGGCTGCTCGAGTACGAGCAGATCAAGCTGGCCGCCTACGACCTGAACGCCATCCCCCAGTTCGAGCGCGATTTCGTGCGCACGCAGATTTTCATCGAGCAAAGCCTGACGCCCACCTGGCCCGACGTGGAACCGGTGGACTTGCAACAGGCGTGGCTCGACGTGCTGAAGCGGGCCAAGCTGACCCAGCACCACCGCATCAGCCGCCAGGAACTGTCCGTGCGCGAGCACATGTCGAGCATCCTGCGCCATTTGCAATCGTCGCGCTTCGTCGAGTTCAGCGAACTGTTCGACATTGCCGGCGGCGTGCCCGTGGTGGTGGTCAACTTCGTGGCCCTGCTGGAACTGGCCAAGGAAACCCTGATCGAAATCACGCAGGCAGAACCGTTTGCCCCCATCTACGTCCGGCTGGCCTATTCGCCCGCCTGACCCCTTCCCTTTGTCACTGACCACCGTACAACGGGGTTTTAGCGAAAGCAATCCATGAAAATTATTTCCGACATCGAAGAATTGCGCGACCAGCTCAGCGGACAGCTGCGCACGGCGTTCGTCCCAACCATGGGCAACCTGCACGAAGGCCATCTGTCGCTGATGCGCCTGGCGCGCAAGCATGGCGACCCCGTCGTCGCCTCGATCTTCGTGAACCGCCTGCAATTCGGCCCGAACGAAGATTTCGAAAAATATCCGCGCACCATGGCGGCCGACATCGCCAAGCTGGAAAAGGAAGGCGTGTACGTGCTATTCGCCCCGACGGAAAAGGAACTGTACCCGGAACCGCAGGAATACCGCGTGCGCCCGCCAGATGACCTGGGCAATACCCTGGAAGGCGAATTTCGCCCCGGCTTCTTTGAAGGCGTGTGTACGGTCGTCACCAAGCTGTTCTCGTGCGTGGGTCCGCGAGTGGCCGTGTTCGGCAAGAAGGATTACCAGCAGCTGATGATCATCCGCAACATGGCACGCCAGTTTGCGCTGCCGACGGAAATCATCGCTGCCGAAACCTACCGCGCGGACGATGGCCTGGCCTTATCGTCGCGCAATATGTATTTATCGGAAAGCGAACGCGCGGAAGCGCCGGAACTGTTCAAGGGACTTAATTTCGTGGCCGAGGAAGTGCGCAAGGGCAATCTGGCCGTGGGCGAACTGGAACAGGCCAGCATGCGGCTGTTGAACAGCCGCGGCTGGAAATCGGACTACATCGCCGTGCGCAAGCGCGCCAACCTGCAAGCGCCTAGCGCCGCCGAACTGGCCGCCGGCGAACCGCTGGTGGTGCTGGCCGCCGCCAAACTGGGACAAACCAGATTGATCGACAACCTGGAAATCTAAGCGCAATCACAACGGGGCCATTCGGCCCCGTTTCTTTCTCTACTTCTCCATCCCTACCAGCTTGAGTTCGGCAAACAGCGGCTTGTTGCTGCCGCGGGCCGCTTGCAACATGTCATAGCTGGCCGCGTCGAGCACGATTTCCTCTCCTGCCCACAGTTTGCGCTGGTTCGCAGGCAGCCTCAGGCTGCGCAGGATGGCCCTTACCTGGGCCGGATCGGCCGCCAGCAGGCGGATGGCGCGCGCGTGGCGCTGCGTGCCCGTGAGGATGGGCAAGCCGCCCTCGGGGCCACTCTGGCTCAGGCTGACATAATCATGGCCGCCCACGCGGTGCAGATAGGCATGCCGGCCATCGGCTTCGGCAGGCGCCTGCGCGGCCGGCTCCTGCATCTCGACAGACGCGACAGGCGCAACGGCGGTTTGTTCAAGGCTCACGCCACAGGCCGCCAACAGGGCCGTGCTCAGGGCGAAAAATAATACGGGTGCTCGACGCATCGCGTGCTCCTTCTTGTCGGGGGCGGGGACAAAGGGGAAATACTGCAGCGATGATGGGCCAAATTATTTGACGTGTAAAGTTAACTTTAGGAAATATTTAATTCTTTTGCGCAATCTCATGTGATCGGTGCAATCGGACGAAAAAAACGCTGCCGGTTTGCACGGGCAGCGTTTTCTTGATAACGGTTAAGCCTGGATCAGGCGCCGGCCTTTTCCAGCTTCTCGAAAATCTTGTTCAATTTTTCATCGAGGGTCGCGGCCGTGAACGGCTTGACGACATAACCGCTGGCGCCAGCTTGCGCGGCGGCGATGATGTTTTCTTTTTTCGCTTCGGCGGTGACCATCAGCACGGGCAGCTTGGCCAGTGCGGGATCGGCGCGGATATGCTGCAGCATCGTCAGGCCATCCATGTTTGGCATGTTCCAGTCCGACACGACGAAATCGAACGATTCCGCGCGCAGCTTGGCCAGGCCCATCACGCCGTCTTCCGCCTCATCGACGTTGGCATAACCCAGTTCCTTCAACAGATTCCGGACAATGCGGCGCATCGTCGAAAAATCGTCAACGACTAAAAATTTCATCTTTGGATCAGCCATGAATAACTCCGTTGTTTCTGTAGCGGTTTGTTAATAATATCGACATGAATGCCGACATTATGGTCGACACTACGGCAGCAAGTTGTAGGATAGCATTTTCGTTGCTTTTAGGCGAACAAACTTGCCTCAGATCATATAAAACGTGGCTTACACGCGCAAAGCACGCATACCGTGCGCCGCCAGGTGTCCCAGCACCATGCCAGGCAGCGCCGTCAGAGCGCCGACCTCATGCGTAGCACCGACAGCGATCGCCTCGCGCGGCATGCCGAACACCACGCAACTGGCTTCATCCTGCGCAAAATTATACGCTCCTGCGGCCTTCATCTCCAACATGCCTTGTGCGCCATCCTTGCCCATGCCGGTGAGGATGACGCCAACGGCGTTTTTACCGGCCGATTGCGCGGCTGAACGGAACAGCACATCGACGGACGGGCGGTGGCGGTTGACCGGTTCGCCCTGGTCGATCTTGGTCATGTAGTTGGCGCCGCTGCGCGTCAGGGTCAGGTGCGAATGGCCGGGCGCGATGTAGGCGTGGCCGGGCAGCACGCGTTCGCCGCCCGCCGCTTCCTGCACCGAAATCTTGCACAGCGAATCGAGGCGGCGCGCGAACGAGCGCGTAAAGCCTTCCGGCATGTGCTGCGTGATCAGGATGCCGGGGCAATCGGACGGCATCTGCATGAGGAATTCGCGGATCGCTTCCGTGCCGCCCGTGGACGCGCCCACGATGATCAGCTTTTCGCTCGACGTCAATGGGCTGCGCAGCGCCGGCAGCGGCGCTGCCACCTTGTCGCCGGCCGATGGCAGTGTGCGCGCGCGGATGCGCGCCTTCGAGGCGGCGCGGATCTTGTCGGCGATCATGTCCGTGTACTCGCGCATGCCGCTCTGGATGGAAATCTTCGGCTTGGTGACGAAATCGACGGCGCCCAATTCCAGCGCGCGCATGGTGATTTCAGAACCGCGCTCGGTCAGCGACGACACCATCAATACCGGCATCGGGCGCAAGCGCATCAGTTTTTCCAGGAAATCGAGGCCATCCATCTTCGGCATCTCGACGTCGAGGGTCAGCACGTCGGGGTTGGTCTGCTTGATCATCTCGCGCGCCACCAGCGGATCGGGCGCCGCACCCACCACTTCCATGTCGGGCTGGCTGTTCACGATTTCCGTCATGACGCTGCGGATCAGCGCCGAGTCATCCACGATCAATACTTTGATCTTCATATATTTTCCTTTGGGCCTACCGGCCCACTAAAGCACCTGATCCCGCCTACTGCGCGTCGCGATTTGCGGCCTCCGATGCTCACTGTGCTAAAGCACAGCTGCGCGTCTCGGCCACAAGTCCCATCCGCTCGCTACGGCGTGACCAGGTGTTGTTATCTATATCTCACACTATTAAAACAACTCGACTTCGCCGCCGACCGGTGCCACTTTCAAGCGGCTGGCGTAATCGAGTTCGCGGCGTACCAGGGTATCGTTATGCGTCTGCATCAGCTTTTTCACCAGCACCTTGCCGCTGCGGGGGAAGAAGTAGACCTTGCGCGGGTGGATGTCGTTGAGGTCTTCGGCCACCACGCGCATCTTTTCCGCTTTCAGGTAATTGATGACGAAGGCCGCATTGCGTTCGCCGACGTTGATCGCCGTGAAGCCTCGCAGCACGGCGCCGCCGCCGAACACTTTCGCTTCCATGTTCTCGCGCCGCGCGCCCGCCTTCAGCAAATCGTTGATCAGGATTTCCATGGCGTAGGTGCCATAGCGCATCGACGCGGAAATCGGGCTGTTCGGATCGCTGCCGCCATCGGGCAGCATGAAATGGTTCATGCCGCCCAGGCCCGTGACACGGTCGCGGATGCAGGCCGAGACACAGGAGCCAAGCACGGTGACGATCAGCATGTCCTTGTTGGTAAAGTAGTACTCACCAGGCAAGATCTTGGCGGCGTCACAATTGAACGTCCTGTCGTAATAGACGTTAGTGGCGAATTGCTCTTTGGATTCCAGGCTCATATTTCACTCTCATGTACGATGCGACGTTGCCTTGGGCGCGGCGCCCCGAGGCTGGTCGAGCTCATAGACTGTTTTACCGCGCAGCTTCAATGAATCCGACACGTACAGAAAATTCTCCGAATGGCCAGCGAACAGCAGGGCATCGGGCTTCATCAGTGGCACAAAGCGCGACAGGATCTTGCGCTGCGTCGCCTTGTCAAAATAAATCATCACATTACGGCAAAAGATGACGTCGAACTGCCCCGTCACCGGCCAGCTGTCGGCCAGCAGGTTGAGCGGCTTGAAGGTGATCATCTGGCGCAGTTCCGGACGCACCCGCACCTGTCCTTCGCGGTCGCCCTTGCCGCGCAAGAAAAAGCGCCGCGCACGGTCGGCCGGCATCTTGTCGAGCCGGTCCAGGTTGTAGACGCCATTGGCGGCCGTGGCCAGCACGTTCGTGTCGATGTCCGTGGCGATGATGGTGACAGGCGGCGTGAGCGTATTGAACGCCTCGCACACCGTCATGGCGATCGAGTACGGCTCCTCGCCGGTGGAACTGGCCGAACACCAGATGGTGATCGGCCCGCTCAGTTTTTTCACATGCTCGGCCAGCAGCGGGAAGTGATGCGCCTCGCGGAAGAACGACGTCAGGTTGGTCGTCAGCGCATTCGTGAACGCTTCCCACTCGTCGCCCATGCGGCCCGCTTCCAGGTCGTCCAGGTAGCGGACGAACGAGGAGATGCCGGTCGCGCGCAATCGCCTGGCCAGGCGGCTGTAGACCATTTCCTGCTTGCTGTCGGCCAGCGCGATACCGGCCCGCTTGTAAATCATGGCGCGGACCCGTTCGAAGTCCTTGCCAGTGAAATCAAATTCCTTGACCGAATCCGTTTTAGTTTGCGGCATTTGTTTTTACCTCTCTATGACTACTCTGACCAATGCCTTTGCAAGTATAACTAGCGGGACCGGGTTGGCGTTAGAACTCTTCCCAATCGTCGCCGCCGGCCGCCGCCAGCTTTTTCGCGGGCGGTGGCGTACCGGCTTGCGCCGCCTGTGCCAACCGCCCTGTATTTGCCGCCACACTCGGTGCCGGCCGTGCCGCCGCTTTTACTACCGGCGCTGGCGCGGGTGCGGGCATGGCCGCCTGCGCCGCGCTCTCGCCGTCGAGCTTGAAGATGCTGACGGCGTCGCCCAGATTCTGCGCCTGCTCCTGCATGCTTTCGGCGGCGGCCGCCGCTTCCTCGACCAGCGCCGCATTTTGCTGCGTCATCTGGTCCATCTGCGCGATGGCCTGGTTGACCTCTTCGATGCCGTGGCTCTGTTCCTGCGTCGCCGCCGTGATCTCGCCCATGATATCGGCCACCTGCCGGATCGACGTGACGATCAGGCCCATGGTCTGCCCCGCCTCGTCCACCAGGCGGCTACCGGCATCGACCTTGTCGACCGAGTCGCCGATCAGGCCCTTGATTTCCTTCGCTGCGCCGGCCGATCGCTGGGCCAGGTTGCGCACTTCCGACGCCACCACCGCAAAACCGCGTCCCTGCTCGCCTGCGCGCGCCGCTTCGACGGCCGCATTCAAAGCCAGGATATTCGTCTGGAACGCAATGCCGTCGATGACGCCGATGATGTCGACGATCTTGCGCGAGCTGTCCTTGATGGAACCCATGGTATCGACCACTTGCGCCACCACCTTGCCGCCCTGCTCCGCCACCGACGATGCCGACACGGCCAGCTGGTTGGCTTGGCGCGCGTTGTCCGCGTTCTGCTTCACGGTCGACGTCAGCTCTTCCATCGACGACGCCGTCTCTTCGAGCGAACTGGCCTGCGTTTCCGTACGCGCCGACAGGTCCGCATTGCCGCTGGCGATCTCGCGCGACGCCACGGTGATGGTTTCCGTTCCCTTGCGTACGTCGCTGACGGTCTGCACCAGGCTCTCGTTCATGTCCTTGAGCGCCTGCTGCAGCGCGCTCGTTTCATCCTTGCCTTCGACCACCACGCGCGACGTCAGTTCGCCGGCCGCCACCTTCTGCGCCACGGCCACTGCGCCGGACAATGGCACCGTGATCGAGCGCGTGATGAAGATGGCGCACCAGGCGCCGATCGCCACCGCCGCGCCGCCCAGGATGAACAGTACCGTCATCAGGCGCGCATCGGCCGCCAGCGAGTCGTCCATGAAGCTTTGCTGCGCCACGTGCTGCAAGTCGAGCAGTTTGTTGATATCGGCCAGGGTCGTCTTGTTCAAGGGATCGATGCGGGTGGCGATCACCTTCGCCGCGCCCTCGCTGTTAAACGCCAGCACCTGCCCCATCGCTTCCTTGAAGGCGGCATCGACTTCGCCGTCGACCTTGGCGATATTGGCCAGCAGCGCCTTCTCGCCATCGGACAGGCCCAGGGTGGCCAGCTTGCCGCGCGCACCGTCGTACAGCTTGCGCTGCTCGCGCACCTTGCCCTCTTCCGCCTGCATCAGGGCCACATCGCCCTGCAAGCCGATGTTGCGCATGGCGATACCGGTTTCCAGCATCGCGCTTTTCATCAGCGACGCCTGCGTATTCTTTTCGCTTGCCAGCTCCAGGCCCGTGAGCAGCTGGGCCTTGTTACGGTAATTCAGTGCATTCGCCGAAACGATCACCACCACCAGGATGGCGAGAATGCTGCCAAAACCTATCCCCAGCCGGGTGCCTATCTTGAAATCGCGCAAACTCATTACAGTCTCCAATATTTATGTGAACGGCGCCCGTTCAACCGGACGGCGCCGTGTTGTGGCCTGGTCTCTGTCGGACCTTGCAGCCTGCCGGCGCGCCTCTAGCGACTGCTCGCGCCGGTACATGCATATCTGTAGTGATTCTTTGCGTGGTAAAACGGCGGCGCACCGGGCGCCGCCTTGCTGCCATGCGGTGGCTTACGCCGCCAGCTTGTCGATCAGGCCCATCTCGCTGCTCGACATCAGCTTGTCGATGTCGACCAGGATCAGCATGCGCTCGTCGATGGTGCCCAGGCCGATCATGTAGTCGGTCGAGAAGGCGGTGCCCATTTCCGGCGCCGGTTTCACCTGCTCCGGCGTCAGGGTGGTGACGTCGGAAACGCTGTCGACCACCATGCCGACGATACGGCCGCCGATGTTCAGGATGATCACCACCGTGAACTGGTCGTACACGGGCGTACCCAGGTTGAACTTGATGCGCATGTCGACCACGGGAATGATGATGCCGCGCAGGTTGATCACGCCCTTGATGAATTCAGGCGCGTTGGCGATGCGGGTGACCGCTTCGTAACCGCGGATTTCCTGGACCTTCAGGATATCGATGCCGTACTCTTCGGAGCCCAGGGTGAAGGCCAGGAATTCACGGCCGGCGATGTCCTTGCCGTCGCCCGCATTGCTTCCGGATGTTTGTTGAGTATCTGACATGGTGCGTTTTCCTATCTTTATCTATCGGTATTACGAAAAAATGGACTCGTCAGCCAGCTGGCGCGAGGAACGGATCAGGGCGGCGACATCGAGAATCAGCGACACGCCGCCATCGCCCAGAATGGTGGCGCCGGAAATGCCCACCACCTTGCGGTAATTCGATTCGAGGTTTTTCACCACGACTTGCTGCTGTCCCACCAGGTCGTCGACAAACAGGGCCGCCTTGCGTCCTTCCGTCTCGAGGATCACGCAGATGCCTTCCGAAGGGCTGGTAAAGCGCGGCGCGATGTCGAACATCTGGTACAGCGGGATCAATGGCAGGTATTCGCCGCGCACTTTCACCACTTGCCCCTTGCCACTGATGTCCTTGATGTCTTCAACGGCTGGCTGCAGCGATTCGATGACAAAGCCCAGCGGTAAAATATACACTTCGTCGCCGACTCTGATCGACATGCCGTCGAGGATGGCCAGGGTCAGCGGCAGCGAGATGGAAATCGTCGTGCCGAAGCCTTTTGCCGAACGAATGTCGACGACGCCGCCCATGGCGCTGATATTGCGCTTGACGACATCCATGCCCACGCCGCGGCCCGACACGTCGGTGACGGCTTCGGCGGTGGAAAAGCCGGGCGCGAAAATCAGCTGCCACACGTCGGCGTCGCTCATCGTCTCGGACACGTCCAGCCCCTGCTGCGCGGCCTTGGCCAGGATGCGTTCGCGGTTCAATCCCGCGCCATCATCGGATACTTCGATGATGATGTTGCCGCCCTGGTGGCTGGCCGAAAGGAACAAGCGGCCCGCTTCGGTCTTGCCGGCGGCCACGCGGGCAGCCGGCATTTCCACGCCATGGTCGATACTGTTGCGCACCAGGTGCGTGAGCGGATCGACGATGCGCTCGATGAGGCCCTTGTCCAGTTCCGTGGCGGCGCCATTCGTGATGAAATCGACCTTCTTGCCCAGTTTCGTGGCCAGGTCGCGCACCATGCGCGGGAAGCGCGAAAAGACGAAATCCATCGGCATCATGCGGATCGACATCACCGCTTCCTGCAAGTCGCGCGTGTTGCGCGTCAGGTGGCTGACGCTGTCGAGCAGCTTTTCATGCAACATCGGGTCGAGCGCGCTGGCGCGCTGCTCGATCATCGCCTGCGTGATCACCAGTTCGCCCACCAGGTTGATCAGCTGGTCGACTTTCTCGATCGAGACGCGGATCGACGACGATTCGGCGCCGGCCTTGTCGCCTTCTTTCTTGGCCGGTTTCTTTTCCTGCTCCGCCTCGGCCACGGCGCTGGCCACGGCCGGCGCGGCTACGGCACTGGCGTTGCCCGCCTTGGCGGCATCGGCGCGTATCTGTTCGAGGGGCTGGAAGAATCCGTAGCCCTGTTCGGCGTCGCTCTGCACGCCGGCGGCGGCGCGGATATCCTCGAGCGGCTGGAAGAAGCCATAACCGGGGTCCGTCGTGCCCTGCGCGGCTGGCGTGCCTGGCAGCGGGTCGAAGAAACCGTAGCCCTGGGCTTTTTCCTGCGCCGCGCGGGCCGCTTCGGCTTCGCCTGGCGCCAGTGGTGGCGCCTGCGTGATGACCATGTCGTCAGGATTGAGCACGAACGAGCAGATGGCCAGGATATCGTCGAGGCTTTCATGCGTCGTCACTTCCAGCACCTTGCGCGCGTCGGGCAAGGCGGACACGGCGACATCGCCCAGCAAGCCCAGTTCGGCCGCCAGCGCATCGACTTCGCGCGGCTCCATGGCTGGCAGTTCCAGGCGGATGCGATGGCCGCCGGCATGGCTGACGGCTGCTTTTTCCGCCGTATGGAAGGCCGGTGCGACGGGCGTGAGCGCAGCCACGGGCACGTCCTGCGAGAACGACTGCAGCATCATGCGCACATTGGCCACGGCATCCTGGTCGACGGCGCTGCCCAGACGGTGACCGTCAAGCTGCATCTTGAGGATATCCTTGGCCGCCAAGAAGGCGTCGACGTGTTCCGCCGTCAGGGCCATCTGGCCCTGACGGATGCGGTCGAGCAGCGACTCGAGGATGTGCGTCACTTCGCTCATGTCGGAGAGGCCGAACGTCGATGCGCCGCCCTTGATCGAATGGGCGGTGCGGAAAATGGCATTCAGGTCTTCGGCGTCGGGCGCCGCAATATCGACGGCCAGCAGCAGCCGTTCCTTTTCAGCCAGCAGTTCTTCGGCCTCATCGAAAAAGACCTGAAAAAACTGGCTAATATCGATGGTCATAGGGTGACTCCGTCAATTGCATCATTGCACTGCGCGGCTGGCATCAGCCGATCACCTTCTTGACCACTTCGATCAGGCGTTGCGGATCGAACGGCTTGACCAGCCAGCCATTGGCGCCGGCGGCACGGCCTTTCGATTTCATCTCGTCCGACGACTCCGTCGTCAGCATCAGGATGGGTACCTTCTGATAGGTCGGCAGTTCACGCAACAGCTTGATCAGTTCCAGGCCATCCATGCGCGGCATGTTCTGGTCCGTCAATACCAGGTCCACGGTTTGCAGCTTGGCTTTTTCCAGTCCGTCCTGGCCGTCGACGGCCTCCACCACCTGGTAACCGGCGGCTTTCAGGCTGAACGCCACCATCTGGCGCAATGAGCTGGAATCGTCCACTGCAAGTATCGTTTTGGCCATCTTTGCTCCCACTTATTCCGGGCATCCTGCCCGAGTATTTGATTAATCAATCCATGCAACCACAAGCGCTCCGCACTGGCATGCTAGAACAGCTCGATGTCGCCACTTTCCAAATGCTGTTGACTGACAGCCTTGCGCAGCACGCTGCGCAACTCCAGGCTTTGAATCGCCAGCGCCATGCTGACCCGCCCCAGCAAGGCGACAATTTCTTCATTGTCGCTCTCCGGCAACATCTCCGCGCCATGCTCGCCCAGGGTCCCGAGGAACTCGCGCAAGCCCGTCACGCGCTTCAAGGTGCGCTCGATCAGCTGGCTGGTCATGTCCTGGAACTGCAGGCTGGTGATGGCCGCATTCACATAGCCTCCCACCTCATCCTGTAACGCCAGCAGTTTTTCCCGCTGCTGCTCGGCCGGAATACCGCCGTCGAGCAGCAAGGCGATGGTGTCTTGCTGCGCAGCAACGGCTGCGTGTATCGCCATGAAATTGAAGGACAGCTTCTCGATCGCCTCTTCCAGCAAGATGCCGGTCTGCACCAGGTCGGTTTCCACCTCCGTCAAGTGCTTGCGGCCATGGTCCGACACGCCAGACAGCAGGCGCTTTACATGCGAGCCAAGTATTTTCTTTCTTGTCATAAAGGTCTCATTGTTTCAATACACCACGCGTCGACAGCCTTGCGTGTTATTTTTTCGCCGCAGCCGGGGCGGGAGCGGGCGGCGCACCGGCCGCCAGCCCTGACGCGACAGCGGCGGAAGCGGCATCGGTCACCGGCAGCTCGATCGCCGAACCATCGCGCAGGACATTTTCTTCCGTGCGCTTGTTCATGACGATGATGCTGATGCGCCGGTTGATCGGATTGAAGGGATCGAGCTTGTCCAGGTGGGCGGCCGAACCCAGCCCCACCACGCGCAAGACTTTTTCTTCCTTCATGCCGCCGATCACCAGTTCGCGCCGCGACGCATTCGCGCGGTCGGCCGACAATTCCCAGTTGCTGTAGCCGGCATCGCTCATATAGGGCGTCGAATCCGTATGGCCGGACAGGCCGATGCGGTTTGGCACTTCGTTGAGCACGAAGCCGATCGCGTGCAGGATTTCCTTGGTGTACGGTTGCAGGTTCGCATTGGCAAGCGCAAACATTGGACGGTTCTGCTCGTCGACGATCTGGATGCGCAAGCCTTCGCTGGTGATATCGAGCAGCAACTGGTTCTTGTATTTTTTCAGCAGGGGATTGGCGTCGATGGTCGCTTCGATGCGTGCCTTGAGCGCCTGCAGGCGCTTGCCTTCCTCACGTTCGAGCGCGGCCTTGGCGGAATTGAGATCGAACGATTTGCGCTGCTGCTCTTCCTGCGCCTTGCGCACCTGCCCATCCTGGCGCGACAAGTCCTGGCCGCCGCCCTGGATCACGGAATTGCTCTCGCCGCTGCCGGAGCCGCCCGCCATCGCCACTTTCAGCGGCGTCTTGAAGAATTCGGAAATGCCGTTCAAGTCGCCCTTCGAGGTGGAGCCCAGCAGCCACATCAGCAGGAAGAAGGCCATCATGGCCGTGACAAAGTCGGCGTAGGCGATCTTCCACGCCCCGCCATGGTGGCCGCCAGCTGTCTTCTTGATACGCTTGACGATAATCGGGCGCATGCCTTCATCGGCCATGGCGTCCCCCTTCCGTGTGCTGCAAATGACTCATGGTATCCAGGCGTATATTCACTGCTTACTTCGTTTTCGATTTCTTGATGTGGTCTTCGAGCTCATTGAACGTCGGGCGCTCGGTCGAGAACAGCACCTTGCGGCCGAACTCCACGGCCAGCGCCGGCGCATAGCCGTTCAGGCTGGCCAGCAAGGTCACTTTCACGCACTGGAACATCTTGCTCGACTCTTCCAGCTTCTGTTCGAGCAGGCTGGCCAGCGGGCCGACGAAACCATACGCCAGCAAGATGCCGAGGAAGGTGCCGACCAGCGCGTGCGCGATCAGCATGCCCAGCTCGGCCGGCGGGATACCCACCGACTCCATCGTGTGCACCACGCCCATCACGGCGGCGACGATACCGAACGCGGGCAAGCCATCGCCCACCTTGGCGATCACGTGGGCCGGCACGGCGCCTTCGTGATGGTGCGTCTCGATTTCGTTGTCCATCAGGTTTTCGATCTGGAACGCGTCCATATTGCCCGACACCATCAGTCGCAGGTAATCGGTCATGAATTCGACGATGTGGTGGTCGGCCAGCACTGCCGGGTACTTGGAAAACAGCGGGCTTTCTTCGGGCTTGTCGATATCGCCTTCGATCGACATCAAGCCTTCCTTGCGCACCTTGCTGAGCACTTCGAACAGCAAGGACATCAGTTCCATGTACAGCTCTTTGGTGTAGCGCGAACCCTTGAACAGGCTCGGCAAGGCGGCGATCGTTGCCTTGATGGCTTTGTTATTGTTACCAACAAGGAAGGCGCCCAGGGCGGCGCCGCCGATCATCAGCAACTCCAGCGGCTGGAACAGCGCCGCCAGATGGCCGCCGGCCATTGCGAAGCCGCCAAAGACCGAGGCGCAAACGATGATGTATCCGATTATGACTAACAAGTGCCCTGACTCCCAATAATGGCCGGGGCTGTATGCCCGGCATGTTCAAACCTGTTCCTGTCTTCTGGCGGCTGCGCCGCCGGCAAGGACAGTGGCAAAAAAGTAACCGAAAGTTAATTGAAATGCTCCGCTTTTCAACGCAATTCCGAGAAAATGCCGTGTGGAACTACAATAACGTGAGATTGCCCCACGGGCAAGCAAATAACGCAGACAATTGCTTAAAAGCACCATATGTAAAGCAAAGAACCACCCTCTGTGGCGGCGATGGTCTTATCGGGCTTGCGTGCCGCAATCTGGAATTCGTAACTAAGAAGCATGCTACCGGGCAACATTTCCCTTTCCGCCTTGCTCCACAGGGCTGCCATCGCCGCCGGCGACAGGTAGGCAAACACCACATCGTAGCGGCCGAAATCGAGCGCTTCGTAGTCGCCGCGCAGGAAGCGCGCGCGGCTGCCCGCCAGCTTCGCGCGCAAGCGGCTTGCCAGCCACGGCAGCGGCGCCAGTTCGATACCGGAAAACTGCCCATCGGGCCGGCGCCGCGCCAGGTCCAGCACCAGGTCGCCCAGGCCGCTGCCGATATCGATCAGGCGCACGCCGGGGCGGTCCGCGATCAGCTCGGCTACCGCCTGCCATACCTTCGGCCCCGACGGATAAAACGGCACTTGCGTGCGGAACGTGGACCAGTACAGGCTCAGCAGGAAAACAAAGGCCGCCAGGAACACGGCCGGGGGCCAGTCGAGCAGGCTGGCGGCCAGCAAGGCGGGCGCAAACAGCAGGCCGATGGCGCACCACCAGCGCGCCAGTCCCGCACGCCACGTGATGAGCGCCGCCAGCACGCCCTGCACCAGCGCCACGGCCGGCAGCGACATGGCGACGCCGGCGCGCGCCAGGCCATATACCAATAGCAACATCAAGGGAAAGGCCAGCACCTGGATCAGGATGGCCTTGAGCGCGGGCGCGCGCAGGATTTGTTGCAGCATGGGCAAGTTAAAGAAGGAAAACGCCAGTGTAAGCGATGAAGACATGAAAAAGCCGGAGTGCGGTCAGGCGACCGGCTCCGGCTTGCTCCCTGTCTTATATATATGTACGACTTAGATGCACGACTCAGGCAAGCGCGCCCGGCGCGACAGCGGCCGCTTCATCGCGCGCCTTCTTGGTCTTGCCGGCTCGCGAAGGCATGTGGCACAGGCCGCACACATAATCGGCGTTCAGGTCGAGGCAGTTGACGACGAACTTGCCGCCGCACTTGCCGCAGGGCGCCATGTCCAGCATTTTGCTGCTGAAAAAGCGCACCAGGGTCCAGGCCCGCGTCAGCGACAGCAGCGGCTCTTCGCCCGCTTCGGGCGGCATCTGCTCCAGATACAGCTTATAGGCCTTCATCACGGCTTCGATGCCCGTGGCGCCGGCGTGATCGACGAGGAATTTGTGGATATTGATGAACAGCGAGGAATGGATATTCGGTTGCCAGGTGATGAACCAGTCGGTGGAAAACGGCAACATGCCCTTGGGCGGCGAAACGCCCTTCAATTCCTTGTACAGATTCAGCAGGCGTTCGCGCGACAGCGAGACTTCCGTCTCCAGCAGCTGCAAACGGGCACCCAGCTGTATCAATTCGATGGCCAGCTGGATTTCCTGCGCTTCCGATACGACACTTTTCTTGGCCATGCTGTGTACTCCGCGACTGACTGATACTGACTAATAAGGTTTCCAGCAAAATGCTCAGGGCAAGGCGCGTTGCCGAAGACAGTACGAATGTACGGCAAGGCAATGCAACGCCGCCATGGACGTTTTGATGGGAACCTTAAGCGATTTCTTCGACGCCTTGGCCTGCCATCAGAATGGCTGCGTGCGACTGGGCCAGCGAGCGGTCTTTATTGTAGTTCGTCAACATGCCCAGGATGGCGCTGTCGTCGAAGCGGAAGCGGGCCAGCATCATGTTGCCGCCAGCGAGCTTCAGGATCTGCGCATTGCTCATGCCTTCGATCAGTTCGGCGATTTCGGCGGCAATGCCCAAACGGAAGATGGCGGTTACCTTGTCCGCACGAATCATTTGCTGGGCCAGCATCAGGTAGCTCAGGTTAGCGTCGCGAATCTCAGCCATCATGTCGTTAGCAGTCATTTCCATCTCCTCAATCCGTTGAATTCAGCTGGCATTGTTTGTTGCCAGTGAGATACATTCTGCAGGAGCAACATTAAACGCAACAGAGGCGCAGCGCTGTATTTTTGGTCGGGAAATGGCGGATGGGATCGTAGGTGTTTGTCTGACAAACACTACTCGATCATGGTCGCACGCCAGTAACGGCGCGGATGTGAGTGGTTGGCTGCATGCCGGATTTAGCCAATTTTTGGCCTGCAAAAAATATCACTTTTTTACAACAACTTGATCGGAATCAAGCCTGTCTACCTAGATAACGGCTGCCTGGACGGGAACTTTAGGGCTTTTTTGAAAAATATTTCAAAGATCCGCATTCTTTTTCGGCCGGTTTGACACCGTTCATGTAATCGTTGACGGCGGCGCCTGGGAAAACTTTAGGGCTATTTGAAAAATATTTTTAAAAATCGTGATTTTTTTCGTTGACGCCCCGCAGGCAGGCACTTCGCGCGCCTCATCGAGCGCGGAAATTCCGCTTTCCGGCGTGGATTTGCTACACTGCCTGCTCCCGCACAATACTTTAAGCTTCAAGCAATATCGTGCCATTGAGACAAGCACCAACATGAAAGCCACCATGATTTCTCGACATGACTGCAGCGCGCGCGACCTCGACGATCCCCTGGCGCCCTTGCGCCAGCAGTTCGACTTGCCGCAAGGCGTGATTTACCTCGACGGCAATTCCCTGGGCGCGCGGCCGAAAGCGGCCCTGGCCCGCGCCCAGCACGTCATCACGGCGGAATGGGGCACGGACCTGATCCGCAGCTGGAATACGGCCGGCTGGTTCGACCTGCCCAAGCGGCTGGGCGACCGCCTGGCCCCGCTGCTGGGCGCCGGCACGGGCGAAGTGGTGATCACCGACACCACCTCCGTGAACCTGTTCAAGGCCCTGGCCGCCGCCCTGCAGATGCAGGCCGGCGATCCTGCGCATGGCGCGCGACGCATCATCGTCAGCGAACGCAGCAACTTCCCCACCGACCTGTACATGGCGCAAGGCCTGTCCGCCTGGCTCGACCGCGGTTACCAGCTGCGCCTGGTCGACAGTCCCGAAGAACTGGCGCAAGCGATCGATGCCGATTGCGCCGTCGTCATGCTCACGCACGTGAACTACCGCACCGGCTACCAGCACGACATGGCCGCCATCAGCAGCCATTGCCACGCGCAGGGCGCGCTGGCGCTATGGGACCTGGCCCATTCGGCCGGCGCCGTGCCGCTGGACCTGAACGGCGCCGGCGCCGACCTGGCCGTCGGCTGCACCTACAAATACCTGAATGGCGGCCCCGGCTCGCCCGCCTTCATCTGGGTGCCGGAAAAACACCAGGCGCGCTTTCGCCAGCCTTTGTCCGGCTGGTGGGGCCACGCCACGCCGTTCGCCATGGACCCGGGCTTCGCGCCCGCCGATGGCATCGCCCGCGCCCTGTGCGGCACGCAGCCGATACTCTCGCTGGCCCTCGTCGAATGCGGCCTCGATATCTTTGCGCAAACGAGCATGGAAGCCATCCGCCGCAAGTCGCTGGCCCTGACGGATGTGTTCATCGCGCTGGTGGAACAGCGCTGCGCCAGCCATCCGCTGGGGCTCGTCACGCCGCGCGAGCATGCGCGGCGCGGCAGCCAGGTCAGCTTCACGCACCCGCACGGCTATGCCGTCATGCAGGCGCTGATCGCGCGCGGCGTCATCGGCGACTACCGCGAACCGGCCATCATGCGCTTCGGCTTCACGCCCCTGTACACGAGCTTTGCCGACGTGTGGGATGCCGTGGAAATCCTGCGCGACATCCTCGACACCCAAGCCTACGACATCGCAGCCAAGCGCGATGCCGTCACCTGAATCACCCCATGAACGACGACAAGAATATGAACAAGGAAAACACGAGCGGCTGCCCCATGCATGCGGGCGGCCAGGATGCGCAATGGCATGGCGCGCAGATGGATTTCAGCGAATCGATGAGCTACGGGAATTACCTGGCGCTGGACCGCATCCTCACGGCCCAGCATCCGCTGTCGCCGAACCACAACGAAATGCTGTTCATCGTGCAGCACCAGACGAGCGAATTGTGGATGAAGCTGATGCTGCACGAAATGCACGCCGTGCGCGCCAACCTGCAAAGCGGCGACCTGGCGCCCGCTTTCAAGATGCTGGCACGCGTGGCGCGCATCATGGACCAGCTGGTGCACGCCTGGGACGTGCTGGCCACCATGACGCCGCCCGAATACACGGCCATCCGTCCCTACCTGGGCGCCTCGTCCGGCTTCCAGTCCTTCCAGTACCGCGAAATCGAATTCATCCTGGGGAACAAGAACGCGGCCCTGCTCAACGTGCACACGACGGCGCCCGACACCTACAAGGTGCTCGACGCCGCCCTGCGCACGCCCTCCGTCTACGATGAATCGATCAAGCTGCTGGCGCGCAGCGGCCTGCCTATCGCCCCCGAGCGCCTGGACGCCGACTGGACCCTGCCGACCAGCGCCGACGCCTCCGTCAAGGCGGCGTGGCTGGAAGTCTACCGCGACCCGTCGAAACACTGGGCCCTGTACGAGCTGGCCGAAAAGCTGGTCGACCTGGAAACGGCCTTCCGCTTCTGGCGCTTCCGCCACGTGACGACGGTGGAGCGCATCATCGGCTTCAAGACGGGCACGGGCGGCACGGCGGGCGTCAGCTATTTGCGCAAGATGCTCGACGTGGTATTGTTCCCTGAGCTCTTCGCCCTACGCACGGAGCTCTGATTTCAATTTCAAAAGGAGAAATGATGTCGCCTCTGGTCCTGACCCTGGCCGGCCTGTGGAATTCCGGGCCGCAGCACTGGCAAACCCATTGGGAAGCGCGCCACCCGCAATGGTCGCGCGTGCCGCACCGGGAATGGCAGACGCCGGACAAGGACGAATGGGTGGCGGAGCTCGACCGCGCCATCGCCGCCTGCGAGCGCCCGCCCGTGCTGGCGGCGCACAGCCTGGCCTGCACGCTGGTGGCCCATTGGGCTGCCAGCGGCTCGCCGCACAAGATCGCCGGCGCCGTCCTCGTCGCCCCCAGCGATGTGGAAGCGCCCTCCTACCCCGCCGGCACGACGGGCTTTGCGCCGATGCCGCTGCAAGCCTTGCCGTTTCCCACCCTGGTGGTGGCCAGCGGCGATGATCCCTACGTCAGCTTCGCGCGGGCACGCGCGTTTGCCGCCGCCTGGGGCAGCGATTTCACCATGATCGGCGACGCCGGCCATATCAACGGCGACGCCGGCTACGGCCCGTGGCCGGACGGCGAACAGCTGCTGCTGGACTTCTGCGCCGCGCACCAGCCTTGAGCAAGGGCGCGCACACGCACACGATAGACGCGCGCCCATTTGCCCACAAGTAAGAACGCAGGCAGAATCGTGGCCTTTCCATTGCGGCGCCCCGGCGCCAGCCTCACGATGAAACGTCTGCTTCTGCCCTTGCTGCTCTGCTCCGCCCTCGCCCACGGCGCGCCCTTCTACGAAGGCAAGACCCTCGCCCATCCCGCCATCACCGCCTCGCAAGACAGCGGGCTTGACGTCGCCTTTCTCAAGGAAAAAGAAGGCGTCAACGGCTATTACTGCGAGTGCAAGAGCGACAGCTCGAAACCCATTTTGCTCGACCAGTTCGGCAACGCCGTCATCCGCTCCGTCTTCTACGTCTCGCTGGACAAGGAATCGGACGACAGCGTGCAAACCATGCTGGTGCTGTTCCGCCAGGACGGCAAGAACGGCTTGCGCGCCTACCGCTACCACCGCAGTTCCGGCAAGTACCGGCGCCTGGACGGCTTGCAGCCGGCCCTGAACCGCATCGTGGCGCAAAGCTCCGCGCCCAACGCGGGCCGGGTCAAGGAGGCGCTGGCCAAACTGGCGCCGATGGACTACAGCGTCGCGCGCGGCAAGAGCGGCAATGCGGACTTCGACGCCATCGACCATACGCAGGGCACCGTCGTCGGCTACTACAGCGACGAGGGCAAGCCCGTGGAGGCTGGCAGCCAGGACGCCATCATCTACAAGAAAACCTTCGAGAAAAAAGGCGAGCGTTTTCTCACCGCCAGCTACACCCTGTACAGCGATGCGGGCGCCGGCATCCTGCGCAATTACCGCCTGTGGCAAGTAACGTGGGAAACGGCGCCGAAGCAGTTCACGGGCAGCCAGGAAGGCCCTTCCGTCATCTACAGCCTGGCCTGGGACGACGGCTCGGTGGTCGAGCGGGGCCAGTACGCGAAAGGCAAGCGCCAGGGCCTGTGGGTGCGCGAAGGCATGCACGAAGGCAGCGAAAAAGGCCATTTCGTCGACGGCCTGCAGGAAGGCATGTGGTACTTCAATTATCCAAAACAGAGCGAGAGCGGCATGTACCGGGCCGGCAAGCGCGAAGGCCGCTGGACGGTCGTCAACTATGCCGATGCAGAGGAAGTGACGGGCTTCGACACCTACGCGGGCGGCCAGCTGAACGGCCCGCACGAACGCAGCATGGGCGGCAAGCTGCAAACGCGCGGCAACTACGTCAACGGCTCGCGCCATGGCGGGTGGATCACGGAAGACGGCGACGGCAGCTTCATCGAAGGCTTGCGCGACGGGCCGTGGAAGCTCAAGCTCAAGGACAAGGCCACGCAACGCGTCACTTTCGTGCAAGGCAAAAAACAGGGCGAAGCGATCGACACGGATGCGCAGGGCGCGCTGCGCCTGCGCGACCATTACCAGGCCGGCGTGCTCGAAGGCAGCCGCACGCGCTATCTGGGCCCTGCCGGCAATGAATACGTGGTCTACACGGCCACCTACCGCAACGGCCAGCTCGATGGGCGTGAACAGGCATTCGACGACAGCGGCAAGATCCTGCGCCTCGATACCCTGTGGGACAACGGCAAAAAGCAGGGCCTGGACGCGCGCTACTACCCGAACGGCAAGCCGGAGCGCCTGGCCGTCATCGACCAGGGCCGGCTCCTCACGCACCTGCGCGAGTACTATGAGGACGGCAAGCTGTTCAACGACATCCACCGCTGCACCTTCAAGGAGTACGGCAGCACGCGCGACGACGTATGCGAGTACCACCATATGTACTACCCGGACGGCAAGCCGCAGTATTACTACGCCTTCCAGTACGGCCAGCGCCAGGAAGGCTATTCGAACTACCCGAACGGCAAGCGCAAGGATGAACTGCTGGTCGACCGCGCAGCCGACATCTCGGTCTTGAACGTCTATTACGAAAGCGGCCAGCTCAAATGCACGGAGCCGCGCAGCGGCCACAGCACGCGCACGGTCAACGGCGAGACCATGATCAGCTACGCTTCGGCCGACCGCGACGGCGACAATATCTGCTACCACCCGAATGGCAAGGTGGCCAGCATCTACACCTTCCGCAAGCGCGTGCTCGTGGAGTGCGGCAAGCGCTACGACGACACGGGCAAGCAGACGTTTCCGGGACCGGAAGGCTGCCCTCCCCCCAGGAAAGTGGACTATCCGATAGGACTATGAGCATGACGCAAGCAACACAGCCGCTACGCATCCAGAATCCCGGGCGCATCGACGCCAGGGCGATCCGCGCCGCCATCGCGGGCGGCCAGCAGGTACTGGTGCAGTTCGATACCCTGGGCGAGCCGGAGCCGCTGCTGGCCGACCTCGACGCCCTGGCCGCCACCTGCGGCACGGCGCTGACCATCCGCATCTACGGTTACGACCCGAGGGTGTTCGATGCCCGCATCCTGCGCGCGCTGCCGCATGTGGCCAGCCTGTCCATCGATTGCCACTGGCAAGCCATCCATCTGGAAACCCTGGGCGAGCTGCGCCACCTGAAGCGCCTGAGCCTGGGCGTGTACAAGCTGGCGCAGGCCGACATCCTGCAGCTCGATAATTTGCGCGGCCTCGAATACCTGAACCTGGGCGCGTCGGCCAAAAACAATATCGACCTGGCGCCGCTGCGCCGCTACACGCAGCTGGCCAGCCTGGTCATCGAGGGCCACGACCAGCATATCGACACTGTGGCTGGCCTGCCGGCGCTGCACGAGCTGTCGCTGTACCGCATCAAGAACAAGGTAGCGCTCGATTTCATCTCGGAGATGGCCCGCCTGGACCGGCTGCTGTTGCAGCTGGGCGGGCGCGAATCGCTCGCGCACATCGAGGCGCCGCTGTTGCGGAAACTGGAAGTGATACGCGTGCGCGGCCTGGAAACCCTGGGCGACATCGGCCGTTTCCCGCTGCTGCAGGCGCTATGGGTGGAAGACCAGATCAAGCTGCGGAAGATCGCGCTCGGGCCCAATCCCGTGCTTGAACGCCTGCATCTGCACACCTGCAAGACGCTCGACAGCCTGCCCGGCCTCGCCGCCTTGCCCGCCCTGCGCCAGCTGTCGGCATCCGACACGATGCTCGACATCGACGCCTTGCTGGCGCATGGCTTGCCTGCGTCCCTCACGCATGCGCGCCTGCGCACGGGCAAAAAAACCCGCGACGACGCCATCGCCGCGCAGCTGGCGCAACTGGGCTACGAGCAGCCAGGCCCCTGCTAGATCAGCGGCTGGCGGCCAGCTTGCGCTGCCACAAGGCCACGTCGATCATCACGCCATCGGCGCCCGTGTTGCGGATGTAGACGCGGTAGCTGCCCTGCCCCATGTTGCCATCGAGGTAGGCCGTGCGTTCGTTGCGCTGCAGCCGGGCACCCTTGGCCAGCTGGCGGTAGCGCTCGACCACCGTGTCGAAACTGGCATAGCTGCGCAGCGCCACTTCCAGGTCGCGCGGCGGGCGGCCTTCGGCATGGTCGAGCACATTGTTCTGTTTCTTGCCCTTGAGGGTCAGCGGATAGGCAAACACGCCCGCGCCGGCCGACGTCAGCACCGTGGATTTATCAAGCAGCAGCGGCAGCAGCGCCGGCGGATACGCGGGCGGCAACTGGGCGCGGTTCCAGCCCGGCAGGGCCGGCTGCGCCAGCACATATTCGACGGTGGCGATCTTTTGCCCGTCGGCGCCCGCTTCCTTGTCGCCCGCGATCAGCGCCAGCATGGGCGGCAATTGCCGGGCCCAGGCCAGCAAGGGCGCTGCATCGCCGACCAGCATGCCCTTGCGGTGGAACACGGTCAGCACCGCGTTCGGATCGGGATTGCAGACCTTCGCCAGCGGCTGGCCCTCCAGGCGGCAATGCCCATTGACCAGGCCAAAGGCGATGATGGTGCCGCGCTTGTCGAGCAGCATGGCACCGCGTTCGCGGCCCTGCTTGCGGTCATTCATCGACGCCAGCAACTGGCGGCGGTCGGCCAGCACGGTGCGCGTGGCGTCGCGCTTTTCGCTGATCGCTTCGAGCGCCTGCGCCAGCAGCAATTCATCGTCTTCCGTGTAGCTGCCGCGCGCGTAACCGAAGAAATCAAACAGGGCCGCGCGCACTTGCGGGTCTTCGCTCAGGCGCGGCAAGGGACCGCCGGCCAGCAAGGAGGACAGGCTTTTTCCGGCCGGCGCCGAGGGCGCCGCCGTGGCGCGGGCGGGATGGGAAAGGATGCAGGCCGCTGCCAGCAAGGTGCCGCCCAGGGTGCGGTAATTCGAAAAAATGATATGCATGATTCTGTCTGTCGGGGATTTGGCCGCTCTTGCGGCCACGCATGGCGCGCCGGCGATTCTAGCATGGCGCCAGCCCCCATGCCGTGCGGCTGGCGGACGACGCGTGCGCCCGAGGGGCTGTTATGATGGCCGCAATGACGACATCAACCCACGCCTCGCCCCTGCTTGTCCTCCTGCCCGGCATGGATGGCACGGCCAGCCTGTTCCAGCATTTCGACGCCACCTTGCGCGCGCGCAGCGCCATCGATACCTTGGCCATCGCCTACCCGGCCGCGCCACTCGACTATGCGGCGCTGGAAGCATTCGTGCGCGAACGCTTGCCGCGGGACCGCCCTTTCGTCGTGCTGGCCGAATCGTTTTCGGGACCGCTGGGGGCAGCTTTGCGCGCCGATCCGCCGCCCGGCATGCGCGCCCTGGTCCTGTGCTGTTCGTTCGTGCGCAATCCGCGCCCGGTGCTGGCGCCGCTGCGCCACCTGCTCGGCCTCGTGCCCTTTGGCGCCATGCCCGGCTTCGCCCTGCGCCAGGCGCTGCTGGCGCCGTATGCGACGCCGCAACTGCAAGAGGAACTGGCCGCGGCGCTGGCGCAAGTGCCACCGGCAACGCTGCGCCAGCGCCTGCGCGCCGTACTGGAAACGGACGCCTCGCGCAGCTTCGCGCGCGGTAGCCTGCCCGTGCTGTATCTGCGCGCCCGCCACGACCGCCTGGTGCCGCCGGCGAACGCCGTGCAGATACTGCGGCAGGCAGCGGGCGCGCAACTGGTTGACATCGCCGCGCCGCACATGCTGTTGCAGGCCGCGCCGGAAACGGCCGCCATCGCCGTCGCCGCTTTTATTACGGGCCTGTCAGCCGCGCAAATATCGGCTTAAGCGCGCGCTGGCCAGCACGGCCAGCCAGCTCAAGCCACCCGCCAGCAAGCTGAAGTAGATCGCCCGCAACGGATGCTGGGGCAGCAGATACGCGAGCACCGCCGCGCCCAGCAAGCCGCACAACGCAGGCTTCCACCAGCCAGGCGGCAGCAGCGCCAGCAGCAGATTCGTGCCCGCGTACACGTAAAACACGAGCAGCAGGGCCAGGCCGCCGGCCACGCCGCGCGAGCCGAGGCTGCCGAACAGCTGCGTGTACAGGAAAAATCCCAGCCAGCTCAACACAATAAACAACAGGCAGCCCAGCGCGTGCGCTCCCAGGCCCGCCATCAGGCGGCTTTTCATGGCAATCATCCGTATCGTCCCGTGCAAAGCCGCATCATAGCGATTTTGCCGGCAATGCGATCGCTTGACTTGCCTACCTACTAGATGGTAGACTTATTTCGAAGCCGGTATTTCACCCGGCAATCCTTCCGCGCCACGGCGCATTCGACCTTTGCGAGGTATCACATGCATCAACTGTTCACCCCTTATGACCTGTCCGGCATTTCCCTGGCCAACCGCGTCGTCATGGCGCCGATGACGCGCACGCGCACGCTCGAAAACAATCCCGATGCGCTCACCGCGCTGTATTACGCCCAGCGCGCCTCGGCCGGCCTGATCGTCACCGAAGGCTTGCCCGTCTCCGATGAAGGCCGCGGCTATTTGTACACGCCCGGCATCTACAGCAGCACGCAGGGCCAGGGCTGGCGCCAGGTCACCGATGCCGTGCATGCCAAGGGCGGCAAGATCTTCGCCCAGCTGTGGCACGTGGGCCGCATGTCGCATGTGTCTATCCAGCCGGGCAACGCGGCGCCCGTGGGCCCCAGCGACGTGGCGGCGGAAAACACCACCGTCTACGCCTGGATCGAACCGGGCAAGGCCGGACCGGTGCTGCCCAGCGTCCCGCGCGCGCTGAGCGTCGACGACATCGCCCGCGTCACCGCCGACTTCGTGCATGCGGCAAAAGTCGCTATCGACGCTGGCTTTGACGGGATCGAGATCATGGCCGCCAACGGCTTCCTGTTCGACCAGTTCCTCAGCAGCGCCGTCAATACGCGCACCGACCAGTACGGCGGCAGCATCGCCAACCGCCAGCGCTTTTTGCTCGAGACCATAGACGCGCTGTCGGCCGCCATCGGCAGCGGCAAGGTCGGCGTGCGCATCTCCCCATTCGGCCGCCTGTACGACATGCGCGCCTATGCCGATGAAGCGCAGGTGTGGCGCAGCGTGGCGCAGGCACTCGATACGAGGCAGCTGGCCTATGTGCACCTGAACTACCAGCCGACCATCACGGCGGCGGAAGTGCCAGCCGGCTTTGGTGCGCAATTCCGCCAGGACTACCATGGCACCCTGATCGGCGCGGGCGGCTTCACGCAGGAACTGGCGCGCAGCGAGCTGGAAAAAGGCGACCTCGATCTGATCGCCTTCGGCATGCCGTTCATCTCCAATCCGGATCTGGTGGAGCGCATGCAAAACAACTGGCCGCTGGCCGACAGCGACCGTTCGACCTATTACGGCGCCAGCGGCGCCCCGTCCCACGGTTATACGGACTATCCCGCGTATGGCGCAGCGCCTGCCAGCAATATGCTCAATGGCATCAACGTGGCAGCATTGCAGCAATTCGCCCAAGGCGTGGCAGGGCATCCCGGCAAGGGCGAGGCGCGTTTCAACGTCAAGACCCGCTGGCAACACCAGACGCGCAGCGTGGCCACCGTCAGCCACTATGTGCTGGGCGGTGAAAAGCATGCGCGCCATTTCGAGATCGCCTCGGACGAACCGCATGAATTGCTGGGCCAAAACACTGCGCCCAATCCGCAAGAGCTGCTGATGGCCGCCCTCAACGCCTGCCTGTCAGTCGGTTACGCAGCCAATGCAGCGGCCATGGGCATCACCGTGCACAGCCTGGAAATCGAAACGGACGGCAAGCTGGACCTGCGCGGCTTCCTCGGCCTGGACGAGAACGTCAATCCCGGCTACGACGAAGTCAGCTACGTGGTGCGGCTGCGCACGGATGCCTCGCGCGAGCGCGTCGAGGCGCTGCACCAGGCCGTCACCAAAACGTCGGTCAACCTGGCCAATTTCTCGAAGGCCATCCGCATGCTGCCCACCCTGGAAATAATCGAGGCCTGATACCCATCCCGGGAATCATCTAGCCACCAACCCGCGCGCAAGCGCCTACATAGCGAGGAAATCATGGAAGACTGGAAACAAGCTCGGCAAGACATCAACACACGTGCGATGCAACTGAACGCACTGACGCCCGACACCATGAAGGGCATTGCCGCACTGGGCGGCGCCGGCGACAAGACCAACCATCTCGATGCGAAAACGCGCGAACTGATCGCGCTGGCAGTGGCCGTCACCACGCGCTGCGATGGCTGCATTGCCTTCCACGCTGCCGCCGCCAAGAAGCTGGGCGTGACCGTGGAAGAAATTGGCGAGGCGCTCGGCGTGGCGATCAACCTCAATGCGGGCGCCGCCGTTGTCTACAGCACCCACGTGCTGGACGCGTTCGACAAGGCTTGATACTGCCGCATCAGCCGGCCTGGCATGCGTGCACGCCAGGCCGGCCACTCAAGGAGCAACCATGAAAAACAACACACAAGCGCTGGTCGTCGACATCTGGTCCGATTTCGTCTGCCCTTGGTGCTGGATCGCCAAGCGCCGCTTCGAGAAGGCCCTTGCCGCTTTCGAGCACAAAGACGCCGTGCAGGTCAGGCTGCGCGCTTACCGCATCGCGCCGAACCATCAGGCCGAACCGATCAAGGCAGCCTTGCTGAAAAAATTTTGCGATCCGATGGCCGCCGAGGGCATGCTGTATTCGGTGCAGTCGCATGGAGCGGCCGAAGGCCTGGACTACCGCTTCGACAGCATGCTGTTTGGCGACACCATGGACGCGCACATGCTCGTCAAGGCCGTCAGCGACGAGGCTTTGCAACAGCGCCTGGTCGAAGTGCTGTATGCGCAGAGTATTTCGCACGGAAAATCGCTGTTCGACCGCGATTCCCTCGCCCTGCTCGCGACGCAGGCGGGCGTGCCTGCCGAGGCGGTGCAGCGCGCGTGGTCGACGCCGCAATTGCGCCAGCAGGTGCAGGACGATGAGCGCAGCGCCTCGCGCATCGCTTCCGGCGTGCCGCTGTTCGTTTTCGGCAATGGAGCGCACATTTCTGGCGCACAGCCGCCAGAAGTATTCAGGCAGGCGCTGGAGAACCTCCATGCGCAATCCCGGGAGAACCTGGCCGCATCGGCCGGGGAAATGTGTGGCCTGGACGGCTGCATCCTCCCTTAAGCGCTGGCGGCAGCTTCCCTGGCAGGTCCCGCCGTGTCCAGATAGCCGTGGACCGCGCGCCCCAGGCGCCGCGCAAGCGACGCCATATCCGTTTCTCCCCGCAGCGCCGCGGCGTCGATGATGCCGCGGCATAGCGCAATCACGTCGGCGGCGGCCATATCAGGATCCGCGACGCCATGACGCGCCAGCAGCCCCGCAAGCTGGCCGGCAAGCGCCAGCCGCAAGGCCTCGTCCTCACGCTGCAACGATGGCGACGACGGCGCCGATTCCAGCGCGAGGGCAAGCGCCGGGCGCCTGAACTGGTGCGCCAGGCCGGCCATGACACCCTGTTCTATCGCGAACGGCAATTCCCCCTCCAGCGCCATGGCTTGCCCCATGTCGTGCAGCAGCACTGCGCGTTCGCGGCGTACCAGTTCGGCCAGCAGCGCCTCTTTTGACGGGAAGTACTGGTACAGGGAGCCGATGCTGACGCCGGACAGCTCGGCAACATGATTCGTCGTCAACGCGGCCCAGCCCCGCACCTCAATAATGCGAGCAGCCGCCTCCACCATCGCCGCGACGGTGGCGGCCGATCTGGCCTGGGACGGCCGCTTGCGGGGCTCCACATGCGCTGCAGTTTTTGCCATGAATGCGAGTAGCGAAAGTGAGTAGTAAAACTTATTCTAAACGTTCCGCAAACAACCGTCCTTGCCGATACGAGAACGCCATGCACACCTATACATTCCTGCTGATACTGCACGTCGTCGCCGCCATCGCCTTCATCGGCCCGATGATGCTGACGCCGCGCCTGCTGAACCTGATGCGCGAGCCTGCCGGCCGCGATACCTTGCACAAACTCCATCAGCAGATCGCCGTCGCAGGCTGGATACTGCTTGCCGGCGGGCTGGTCCTGCTGTACCAGCAACAATGGGCCTGGCTGCACATGGGCTGGATGCGCCTGTCCCTCGCGTTTTTTATCGGCGCGCAAGCCATCGACCATTTCTGGGCGGACAAGGTGGAAGAAAAGGTGGAACAGGGATACGCGCAGGCGGGTGCCAGGCTGGGAGCCTGGCTGTGCCTCAAGCTGGCCGTGTTTTTGACCATCTGCGCGCTCATGATCGCCAAGCCCGCCCTGTTTGCCTGAGCGGGCTGGCCAGCGCTACGCCAGATTGTCGAGCATGTAATGGAAAGCGGCCAGCGGATCGGTCGATGGCCCCAGGGCCCAGCCGATAAAACTGGCGCCCTCCAATGCGCTGAGCAGCATGAAGGCATAGTCACGCGGCGGCTTCCGCAAGGTCCAGCCATGCATCTGCGCCGCCTGTACGAGATTGCTTTCCATCCAGTCCAGCTGCTGCGCCATCAGCTGCCTGCCCAGGGCCTGCAGCGATTCGGGCAGCGCCGCCATTTCGGCCGCGAGCGCGCCGCACAGCGGCAACAAATGGTCGTTGGCGCTGGCCAGGAACAGCCCGCCGAATTCGCGCAGGCGTTCGACCGGATCGGCATGCGCGGCATCGATCGCCTGCAGCTTTTCCGTAAATACCTCGATATATTGCGTGATCAAGGCCACGCCGAGGTTTTCCTTGGTGGGGAAATGATGGTGGATACTGGCCTTGCGTATGCCGATTTCTTCCGACAAATCGGCATAACTGAAAGCGGCGTAGCCTTTCGAACGCAGGTGAATCTCTGCGCTTTTCAAAAGGGCGTCGCGGGTACTCACTGACATGACAGGCTCCTGCACCAACGGCCATGCCGGCCATTGACGGATTAAATTCAACAAGGGGCAATTATGCCTGAAGTCGCCGCAGCCAGGGCTTGAGGCATGCGCATGAAAAAAGCCGGCCCTTTCACGAGGAAAGGGCCGGCTTCAGTACATCGGTCACCGCCGCCGTGTCGGATTACGCTGCGCTAATCCGACCTACGTCCGACGTCCGCAGTGGTGACTACTTCGCCGAATTGAGCAGCAATTCGTTGAGGCGTTTCACGAAACTGGCCGGATCGGCCAGCGAGCCGCCTTCGGCCAGCATGGCCTGGTCGAACAGGATGTTGGCCCAGTCGCCGAACTTGCCGCCTTCCGCATCTTCATATTTCAGGCGCGTCACCAGCGGGTGGTTCGGGTTGATTTCCAAAATCGGCTTCGATTCCGGCGCGCTCTGGCCAGCCGCTTTGAGCATGCGCAGCAGGTTGCCCGACAATTCGTTTTCATCGGCCACCAGGCAGGCTGGCGAATCGGTCAGGCGGAACGTGACGCGCACGTCCTTGGCCTTGTCGGCCAGCACGGTCTTCATCTTGCCCACCAGGTCGGCGTACGAGGTTTCCGTTTCTTCGTGCTCTTTCTTTTCCGCTTCGTCTTCCAGCGCACCGAGGTCCAGGCCGCCCTTGGCGACGGAAACCAGTTCCTTGCCTTCGAAGTCCTGGATAAACGACAGCATCCATTCATCGACACGGTCCGTCAGCAACAGCACTTCGACACCCTTCTTGCGGAAGATTTCCAGGTGCGGGCTGTTTTTCGCTGCGGCGTAATTGTCGGCCGTGACGTAATAGATCTTGTCCTGGCCTTCCTTCATGCGCGCCACGTAGTCGGCGAACGAGGTGATTTGCTCGTCGCTGTCGTTGGCCGTCGATGCAAAGCGCAGCAGCTTGGCCAGGCGCTCCTTGTTGGCCGCGTCTTCGCCGATGCCTTCTTTCAGCACCTGGCCGAATTCCTTCCAGAAGACGGCGTACTTGTCCTTCTTGTCCTGCTCGTCCGCGTTCGCCAGTTCTTCCAGCATGCCCAGCACGCGCTTGGTCGAGCCTTCGCGGATTACCTTGACGTCGCGCGATTCCTGCAGAATTTCACGCGATACGTTCAGCGGCAGGTCGGCCGAGTCGATCACCCCGCGCACGAAGCGCAGGTAGGTCGGCATCAGCTGCTCGGCATCGTCCATGATGAAGACGCGCTTGACGTACAGCTTGATGCCGCCGCGCTTGTTGCGGTCCCACATGTCGAACGGCGCCTTGGCCGGGATGTACAGCAGCTGCGTGTATTCGCTGCGGCCTTCCACGCGGTTATGCGTGTGCGTGAGCGGCGACTGGAAGTCGTGCGACACGTGCTTGTAGAATTCGTCGTACTGTTCCGGTGTGATGTCGGCCTTGTTGCGGGCCCACAGGGCGCTGGCCTGGTTGACGGTTTCGAATTCGTCTTTCAGGACGGTTTCTTTTTTCTCGTCGTCCCACTCTTCTTTCTGCATCACGATCGGCAGCGAGATATGGTCCGAGTATTTGCGGATGATGGACTTGATCTTCCAGCTCGACAGCAATTCGTCCTCGCCTTCGCGCAGGTGCAGGATGATGTCCGTGCCACGGCCCGTTTTTTCGATGGTCTCGATGCTGTAATCGCCTTCGCCGGCCGATTCCCAGCGCACGCCTTCGGAGGCGTCCGCGCCGGCGCGGCGCGTTTCGACGGTGATCTTGTCGGCGACGATGAAGCCCGAATAGAAGCCCACGCCGAACTGGCCGATCAGGGCCGCGTCCTGCTGCTGGTCGCCCGACAGCTTGCCGAAGAATTCCTTGGTGCCCGACTTGGCAATGGTACCCAGATGCGAGATCGCCTCGTCGCGGGTCATGCCGATACCGTTGTCGGAAATGGTGATGGTGCGCGCATCCTTGTCGAAGCTGACCTTGATCTTCAATTCGTGATCGTTGCCGTACAGGGCGTCGTTATCGATCGCTTCAAAGCGCAATTTGTCGGCCGCGTCGGACGCGTTCGAGATCAATTCGCGCAGGAAGATTTCCTTGTTCGAGTACAGGGAATGGATCATCAGGTGCAGCATTTGCTTCACTTCGGTCTGAAAACCCAGGGTTTGCTTTTCGGAGACAGCCATTTTTACCTCATAGTCTTGTGGATGGGACGGATTCTACGGAGTTGGGGATGGTACTAGCGATTTCAAGAGCACCCGGAAAATGTGCTGTTTTAGCCCAGCGCGCGGGCGAAAAACGCCCACACCCGCTCGTCCTGCACCGTGGCCAGGTTCAGGCGCATGCGGGTCGACGGCAGCTGGCGCGGCGAGAACAGGCTGCCCGGCGCCAGCACCAGCCCCTCGGCCAGCGCCTTTTCGGCCAATACATTCGTGTCGCAGCCCGCATCGGCCCACACGAACATGCCGGCCGGCGCGGGATCGAAGCGCAAGCCCGCCTGTTCGACCTTGCGGTACGTGCCATCGCGCACCTTGTCGAGCCGCGCGCGCAGGCGCTCCGCATGCTTGCGGTACAGCCCCTGCGAGAGGATTTTATACACGACCCTTTCGCCGATGTCGCTGGTGGTCAGGGTCGCCAGCATCTTGCGGTCGGCCAGGCGCTGCGCCCGCTCATTTGATGTGGCGATGAAGCCCACGCGCAGGTTCGCCGCCAGGCTCTTGGAAAAGCCGCCCAGGTAAATCACGCGGCGCAGCTGGTCCAGCGCGGCCAGGCGCGTGGCCGGCTGCACCAGGCCGGCTGCACCCGGGTGCATGTCGCAATAGATGTCATCTTCGACGATGAGGAAATCGTGCTGTTCGGCCAGGCGCAGCACCTGGAAAGCCTTGGCCGCCGACAGCGACGTCGAGCTGGGGTTGTGCAGCACCGAGTTGATCACGTACAGCTTGGGACGGTGCAGGGCCGCCAGCTCGGCCAGCACGGCGATATCGGGGCCGTCACCGAGGCGCGGGATGCCGATGACATTCACGCCCATGGCGGCAAAGGCGCCGAACATCAGCCAGTACGCGGGATCGTCGACGAAAATGGTGTCGCCGGGGCGGGCAAACTCGCGCGCCACCAGGTCCAGCGCCTGCATCACGCCTACCGTGGTGACGATCTGCTCGGGCGGGCAGGCGATTTCCAGCCCCGCCAGCTTCAGCTGCAATTGCTGGCGCAGCGGCAAAAAACCCTGCGGCATGCCATAGCCCAGCAGCAAACTGCCGGGCTGGCGGCTGACGTCGCGCAAGGTGCGCGCCACGAGGTCGCCATCGAGCCACTCGGCGGGCAGCATGCCGATGCCGGGCGCGGGAATGGCCGGCGTCTGGCGGAACATATTACGGATCAGCCACACGACGTCCATCGGCTGCGCCGCTGCTTCCTGAGCGCCAGCGGGTGGCGCCGGCGTGTTCAGGGGCGAGCGCTCGCGCACGAAAAAGCCGGCGCCGCGCCGCGATTCCAGGTAGCCGCGCGCCACCAGCTTGTCGTAGCTGGCCACCACCGTGGCGCACGACACGTCCAGGCTAGCCGCGCACTGGCGGATCGACGGCATGCGGGCGCCACCGCGCAGCAGCTTGTCATCGATGCGCGCCGCCAGCGAACGCGCGATCTGGTCGATCAGGGTTTCGCCCGAGGCGCGCGACAGCAAGGGCAGGGACGGAGAGGCGGGTGTATTGCTCATATGACCATGACAGTATGTGGAATTATGCGTAAAAGTGTATTTGTACTGTATTGCTATTGAGCCCTAGGATAGCAGTACCGGGCGCATTCAGCCACATCTGCCCGCCTTTATTCCACACCACCCGCACCAGGACAGCCATGCCATCGCACGCCACACCTTCCCCCAGCCATTCCCTGCGCCTCGGCGCCGACCGCAAAGGCCTGCTGCTGGGCTTGATCGCCGTCACCCTCTTCAGCCTGACCCTGCCCTTCACGCGGCTGGCCGTGGCCGAACTCGACCCCACCTTTGTCGCCCTGGGCCGCGCCTTGGTTGCCGCCTGCCTGGCCGGCCTGTGGCTGTGGCAGCAGCGCGCAACGCTGCCGCGCCGCGAACAATGGCTGCCGCTGGCCCTGGTGTCGCTGGGCTGCGTGGTGGGTTTCCCGTGGCTGACGTCGGTCGCCATGCGCAGCCTGCCCGCCTCGCACGGCGCCGTGCTGGTGGGCATTTTGCCGCTGGCCACCGCCGTATTTGCCGTACTGCGCGGCAAGGAACGCCCTTCCCCGGGATTCTGGCTGATGGCCCTGCTCGGCACGGCGCTGGTGGTGGCTTTCGCATTGCGCCAGGGCGGCGGCAGCTTCCACCTGGCCGACTGGCTGATCTTTGCCGCCGTGCTGCTGGCCGCACTCGGCTATGCGGAAGGTGGACGCCTGGCGCAAGCCATGCCGGGCCAGCATGTGATTTGCTGGGCGCTGTTGCTGGCCGTGCCTTTTGTCTTGCCCGTGGTCCTGTGGAACGCCTGGCCCCAGCGCGCGCTGATGGCGCAGGCCAGCGGCGCGGCCTGGCTGGGTTTTGCCTACATCTCCGTGTTTTCCATGTTTATCGCCTTCTTTTTCTGGTACCGGGGCATGGCGCTGGGGGGCGTGGCGCGCGTGGGACAAACGCAGCTGCTGCAGCCCTTCCTGACCCTGGTGGGCGCGGCCGTGCTGTTGCACGAGCCCTTGACGGGCGAAAGCCTGCTGTTTGCCGGCGCCGTGATCGCCGTGGTGGCCATCGGACGCAAGCTAAAGTGAGGTTCCTTGACGCCCATTTGCAACGCCGTTGCGCGTGCGGATGGGCACAGCGGCGTGCAAGCCGTACAATACCGCAGCACCATGGCGACGCCTATCCGGCGCCGCTTGCGAACGCACCGCCACAAGCGGGCCAACAAATCCAGCCGGCGCAGCTCGGCATCTTCCGTGAGACTCGTATGAAAATTGAAAATCCGAATCCGATCCAATGGCGCTTTGCCGAACGCGCGGAACAGCTGCAAAGCTCGTTCATCCGCGAAATCCTGAAGATCACGCAGCGTCCCGAGATCATCTCGTTTGCCGGCGGCCTGCCCTCGCCCGCCACCTTCCCCGTGGAAGAAATGAAGACCGCCTTCGACAAGGTCCTGTCGAACAATGGCAAGGTGGCCCTGCAATACGGTCCGACCGACGGCTACCTGCCGCTGCGCCAGTGGATCGCCGACTCGCTGTCCAGCAATGGCAGCACCATCCTGCCGGAACAGGTGCTGATGACGTCCGGTTCGCAGCAGGCGCTGGACTTGCTGGGCAAGGTCCTGATCGACGAAGGCAGCAAGGTATTGGTGGAAACCCCCAGCTACCTGGGCGCCCTGCAGGCGTTTTCCGTCTACCGTCCCGAATTCGTTTCCGTCGATACCGATGACGAAGGCCTGGTGCCGTCGTCGATCAACCCCGTCGCCGATGGCGCGCGCCTGCTGTACGCGCTGCCGAACTTCCAGAACCCGACGGGCCGCAGCCTGTCCGTGGCGCGCCGCGTGGAGCTGGTGGAAACCTGCGCCCGCCACGGCCTGCCGCTGATCGAGGATGATCCGTACGGCGCCCTCAGCTACAGCGGCGAGCCGTATCCGAAAATGATCAACATGAATCCGGACGGCGTCATCTACATGGGCTCGTTCTCAAAAGTGCTCACGCCCGGCATCCGCCTCGGCTACGTGGTGGCGCCGATGCCGCTCGTGCGCCGCCTGGAACTGGCCAAGCAGGCGGCCGACCTGCACACGTCGCAGCTGACGCAGATGGTCGTGCATGAAGTGATCAAGGATGGCTTCCTGGACCGGCACATCCCCAGCATCCGCAGCCTGTACGGCAACCAGTGCCAGGCCATGCTGTCGGCGCTGGAAGAACACTTCCCGGCCGGCGTCACGTGGACGAAGCCGGAAGGCGGCATGTTCATCTGGGTCACCCTGCCGAAACACATCGATGCGATGAAACTGCTCGACGAAGCCATCGCCAATAAAGTGGCATTCGTGCCAGGCGCGCCGTTCTACGCGAACACGCCGGACACGCACACTCTGCGCCTGTCGTTCGTGACGGTGCCGCCGGAACGCATCCGCGAGGGCATCGCCATCCTGGGCAAACTGATCGCCGCAAAAATGTAATGGCACTCTCCACGCCCCGCCTGACGCGGGGCGTGTTCCCCGCTGCCCCTGCACCAGGGGCACGCGTCTTTTCCGCCTAAAAACCGCTTTCATGATAGCAATTGCGTGTATTTATTTTTAAAAATATCATAAAAATAATACTTTCATTGCTCGTGCAACATCGATTTTTTCACCCAAAAAAATGGCGAGGCGGTATGATTTGACCGCTGTATCAGATTTGAACCCGGTCAGCATCACCGAATATGCAGCAAACGCAGGCAGCGCAGAGTACATCGAGAAGGCCGGAAGCAATGAGTCCAGGCAGTGTGGAGCATTCCCAGCGGCATGAAGCCGCCATTTTGATTGTCGACGATGCGCCGGCCAACCTTGAGCTGCTGCGCAAGCTGATGAGCGAACAGGGTTATCAAACCTATGTCGCCACGTCCGGCGAGCGGGCGCTGGCGATCGCCCAGCGCGCCCAGCCCGACCTGATCCTGCTCGACGTGCTGATGCCGGACATGGACGGCATCGAAACGTGCCGCCGCCTCAAGCAGCATCCGCTGACGCAGCGCATCCCCGTCATCTTCATGAGCGCCAAGACGGAAACGGAAGACGTGGTGGCCGGTCTCGACTGCGGCGCCGTCGATTACATCAGCAAGCCGCTGCGCATGGCCGAAGTGTGCGCGCGCGTGCGCGCCCAGCTGAAAATCCGCAGCAACAATGAAACCCAGCAGGAACAGGCCGAGCGCCTGCGCACCATCGTCAACAACATGGCCGAGGGCTTGCTGATCATCGAGGCCGATGGCCGCATCCAGTACACCAACCCGGCCTGCGACCAGTACCTGGGTTACCGCGAAAACGAACTGGCCGGGCGCTTCATCGGCGAGCTGCTCAGCCCCCTCGTGACGCAGGAATACCTCGATTATTTCGCCATGCACGCGGCCAATCCGGAAAAGGCGCACAACCACGGCACGCGCGAAGTGGCGATCCGCCACCGCAACGGCGCGGCGCTGAGCATGGACCTGACCCTCACGCCCATGTATCTGCGCCAGCCCCTGTATATCGGCCTGCTGCACGACATCACGCACCACAAGCAGTCGGAAGACGCGCTGCAGCGCGCCGCCTATCTCGACCCGCTGACGCAGATCGCCAACCGCCGGCATTTCGACAGTTTCCTGGAAAAAGAGTGGCAGCGCGCCGTGCGCGGCGGCGGCGCCCTGTCGCTGGTGGTGCTCGACGTCGACCACTTCAAACTGTACAACGACAGCCTGGGCCACCCGGCCGGCGACATCTGCCTGCAGCAAGTGGCGCAAGCGATCGCCGCCCACGCCAGCCGCTCCGGCGACCTGGCGGCCCGCTACGGCGGCGAGGAATTCGTGCTGCTGTTCGCCGACACGGATGCCGACAGCGCCCTGCATCTGGCCGAAGCCATCCGCGCCGGCATCGAAGCGCTGCAACTGCCGCACCCGCGCTCAAGCACTTCGCCGTGGATCACCGTCAGCATCGGCGTGGCCACCATCCGCCCGCACCAGCTGGACGACCGCGAAGCCCTGTTCGTCGCCGCCGACCGCGCCCTGTACGTGGCCAAGGAAGCAGGCCGCAACCAGGTCCGTGCCACGCACTCGGGCAGCACGGCCTGGGAAACGGTCAAGGCGTTGGTGTTACGTTAAGGCATGAAATACAACGCAAGACAGGCGAACCGGGAGTAGGCCCACGCCCGACGCAAAGGCCCACCGGGCCAAGCGAGCCTGAAAAATGTCGAGGGCAAGGCGCAGCGACGCAGACAGTACGCAAGTACGGCAAGGAAGCTGCAACGCCGCCATCGGTATTTTCTCAGGCCCGCGTCTCCGGCCCGCCATTCTTAAAACTGATCAAAACTTACGCGACACGCTCAATTTCGCATTCCTCCCCACGCCGGTAACCGCTTCGCTCAAATAAGGCATGTAATTGCGGTTGAAGACGTTATCAACCGTCAGCCGCACTTCCGTGCCGCGCCACATGCCTTGCCGGCCATTCCACGACGCAAACACGGTATGCAGCGCATAGCCTTTCGATGGCGGCAGGCGGTACACATTCCCCACCGGCAAGACGCGCTCCTGCTTCGCCACGAAGCGGCCCTGCCAGCCGATGCTGGCCCCAAGATCGGGCATGCGCCAGCCCAGGCCCGCCATCAATTTATCGGGCGCGATAGTCGACACGGGTTCGTCCTGGCCCCACGGGTCGCGCTGGGAACCGGTGCGCGTGCCGCGCTGCTTCGACAGCGAAGCGCTGGCAAACAGGCGCGGCGAATTGTAATAGGACTCGACCTCCACGCCCTGCGTGCGGAAACCGGCCAGGTTGCGGTAGGACGACAGGGCCGGCGGCACCTGGCCCGATCCCGGCACATAGCCTTCGATCAGGATGCCCAGGCGCGGGCCGATATTGTCGCTGACGCGGTTCTGGTACGCCGTCAGGCGCAGCTGCACGTCGTCGCGCTCCATGAACACGTTCTGCCGGTGCAGCATGACGCCCGTGCGCACGGCCGTCACGCGCTCGACGGCCAAGTCGCGACTGGTACCCGGCGTCGATGAACCCTGCCTGGCCGATACGTAGTATTCATTCGAATACATCTCGTCGATCGTCGGCGCGCGCCAGGTGCGGCTCAAGTCGCCGAACAAGGCCAGCGTGCTGGATGCCTTCCAGAACAGGCCCAGGCGCGGCGACCAGTCTTCGTGCGCCTTTTCGCTGAAGTCGTGGCCGGCCGCCGCCAGCGGGCTGTTGTAGCGCGACGCCTTGTTCGGCACACCCTCGGAAACGATGCGGTCATGGCGCAGGGCCGCCGTCACCGTCACGTCGCCATACGTCATCGCATCCTGCAGATACAGGCCCGTGGTTTCCTGGCGCCCGGCCGGCATGTAGTAGGGCTGGAAGTAGCCATAGTTGTAGCTGGGGTCCTTCAGCGCCGTCGACGACGGGTAGTACATCAGAGTGTCGCGCACGTTCTTGTGCCATTGCAGACCCGTCAGCAGCACGTGCGACACGGCGCCCGTCGTAAATACGCTTTCGTTGCGCACCTCGGCGATGCGGTCCACGTACGAGGCCCAGCTTTCATTGCCCAGTGACCCCAGGTAGGAACCGAGCGAAGCGGAGGGCAGGCGCTTGTCATGCTGGTCCGTGTGCGAATAGCCGGCGCTGGCCGTCAGCTTGATCCATCGATTATTTTGCGGCGCGTACTGCCACTTCACGGAATACGTATCGTCGTCCTGGTCGCGGTACACGGCCTTGCGCTGCCACGCCTCTTCCAGTCCGTATTTTTTGATTTCCGCCTCGGTCGGCGTGGGCACGTCCTCGCCCATGGCGGCGAACGGGCCCCAGCCCGAGCTGCCGCTCTTCATCGCCGTCAGGGTCAAGAGCTGCTCCGGCGTCAGCCGGATATTCAGCTTGGCCAGGCTCGATGGCGCGTCGATGGCGGAAAAGCGGAATGGCTTGCCATCGGGCTTGCGCAAGTCGTCTGACTTGCGCTGCGTCGTGAAGGCCATCGCGTCGAAGCGGCCGTCTTCCGTGCGGCCGTAGACGGCCAAGGTGGCGTCGTTTTCTCCATTGTTCGAATGGCGCGAGTACTTGAGCATGGCGCCCGCTTTCTCGCCGCTTTCCAACAAGTCTTGCGCATCCTTGGTCTCGACCGTGATGACGCCGCCGAAGCCGCCATTGCCATACAAGCTCGTATGCGCGCCCTTGTTCACTTCGATCTGCTTGATCAGTTCCGGCTCGATGAAGATGGAACCCTGGCGGTATTTCTCGAAGCCCTTGGGCACGCCATCGAGGATGACTTTCACGTCCTGCACTTTATTGAAGCCCCAGATATTGAGGCTCTGGCCGCTGGGACGGGCCGTGCCGGCCAGGTCCACGCCGGGCAAGGTGTCGAGCAGGGACGCGACATTGTCGGCCTGCTGGCGTTCGATGTCGGCGCTGTTGATATACGAGCGCCCGGCCGTGCCGGCGCTGATGGCGTCGCCGAACACGCTGATGGCCGGCATCTGCACGGCATCAGCCTTCTCGGCCTTGTCGGCCATCGCCGCCGCCCACGCGTGGCCGTGCGCGCCACCCAATGCCAGCGCCAGCGCGGCGGCCAGCGGGGTCAATCGTTGTTTGCTGCTGCTCTTCATCGCTATCCTTGCCTGGGTTTGCTTGCTGCTCGATGCTTGTGGAATGAAAAAATGCAAGGGCAGAGGGCAGCGGTGCACGATCAAGCGGCGGCGTTGAAGGAAGCGTTGCGGCGGAACTCTGCCCGCGCGGACACGCCGCCGGCGCATGGCCGGGGGCGCACTGCAGTCACCGGGATAAGTTGCCTTAGTGAAATGCGGAACACATCATATACTGGATGCGAATGATTCGCAATACGATTTAATGGCCAGCTATTCCGGATAGCCGGTGATGTCGGCGATCTCGCGGTACAGGGGCTGCAGCCGCGCATACATCTTGCGGTACACGCGCCGGTACAACTGTTCGTAGATCTTGCGGTGCTCGGGATGGGGCTGGAATACCTTGCCCTTGCGCGTCATCGCCCGCACGGCGGCGGGGAAATCCGCATGCCAGCCCAGGCCCACGCCAGCGGCGATGGCCGCGCCCAGGCCAGAACTTTCATACACGTGGGCGCGCGCGGCTGGCAAGCCGAAGATGTCGGCCGTCAGCTGCATGGCGGCGTCGCTTTGCGAACCGCCGCCCGCGATGCGCAGCTCCGTGATGGCGATGCCGCTGCGCCGCTCGATGCGCTCCTTGCCTTCGCGCAGCGCATACGCGAGGCCTTCGAGGATGGCGCGGTAGATGTGCGCGCGCGTGTGCACGTCGCCAAAGCCGATCATGGCGCCCTTCGCTTCCGGCCCTGGCACCTTGATGCCGGGGCTCCAGTACGGCTGCAGCATCAGGCCCATGGAGCCGGGCGGCACGGCGTCGACCAGGCGGTCGAACAGCGCCTCGGCGGACAAGCCCGTGCCGTCTTCGGCCGCTGCCGCCCGTTCGCGGTCGCCGAACTGCTCCTTGAACCAGTTGACCATCCAGTAGCCGCGGAATATCTGCACTTCCGTGCTGTAGGCGCCCGGCATGGCGGCCGGATACGGCGGAATGAAGCGCGTCACTTCCACGTAGTTGCGGTTGGTCGTATTGATGGTGGCCGTGGTGCCGTAGCTCAGACAGGCAACGTGCGGTTCGACGCATCCGGCGCCCAGCACTTCGCAGGCCTTGTCCGCGGCGGCCGCCAGCAAGGGCGTGCCTTCCAAAATGCCCGTCGCGGCGGCGGCCGATGCCGTGATGGCGCCCATGCGCGTGCCCGGCGTCACCAGCTCGGGCAGCATGGACGGCTTGATCGCCAGCGCCTGCCACTTCCAGTCGAAGCGCCCGGCCCACGCGTGACGCTTGTAGTCGAACGGGATGTACGCCACTTGCGAGCCCGTCGAATCGATGTATTTTCCGCAGAGGCGGTGGTTCAAAAAGCCCGACAGCAGCAGGAATTTGTGCGTGCGGCGCCAGACGTCGGGCTGATGCACGCTGATCCAGTTGATCTCGGCCTCGCGGCGAAAATAGGCGATCGTGCCATCGAGGCGCGTGGCGCGGAAGGTGGCGCGCCACCATGGCGCCAACTGGGGGATGTCGCGCGTGCTGCGCTGGTCCAGCCAGGTGATGGCAGGCCGCAAGGGCTGCCCCTCTTCATCCACGTTGACGACCGTGCCGCGCTGCGTCGTCACGGCCACGCCGGCTACCAAGGATTTACTGATGTCCGTGCTGCGCCACAGCTGCTGGCACGCTGCGCACACGGCTTGCCAGTAGCCGTCGGCGTCATGCTCGGCCCAGCCGGGGTGATCGGAATAGTACGCTTCGAGGAACACTTGCGCCTTCGCCGCCAGATTGCCATCCCGGTCGAACAGCAGCGCGCGCACGCTTTGCGTGCCATTGTCGATGGCGAGAATGTACGGCCCGGAGCCGGCTGCGCTGGCCATGGCCTCAGCCCAGTCTGGCCAGCGCGGCGCGCAGCGCCCGCAGCAGCGCTTGCGGATCTTTTTCCGGCCGGGCGCTGAAGACAGGCGCCTCCCAGTCCTGGCCCCGCACTGCCACCACGCGCAAGCGTCCCTGTTCGTTCCACGCCGGATACCAGCCCACGTCGACGATGTCGCCATTCGCGCACGTGATTTGCAGCAGGTCTTCGCCCAGGTCGTCCACGAGGGTGTCCACGCTCTGGCGCAAGTCCAGCGGCGACAGGCTGTCGTAGGTGATGCGCGCGTCGCCCAGTTCCAGGGGCTGGCCAAACAGGATGGTCTCGATGATGCTCTCCTTTTTTTATCGTTGCTTTTATCGTTTATTCATTCGCCTTGCGGCACGCTGTAATGGCGGCGCCACAGGGCCAGGTAGCGCTGCTGCTCTTCTTCCCAGCGCGCGTCGTCCCAGCCCAGTTCACGCTGGCAGATGGCGCGCAGGCGCGGCATGATAGCAAGCCCACCGCCGGCCAGCTGCAAACCGAGGCGCGTGCGCCGCAGCAGCAAGTCGTCCAGGTGCTGCACGTCTTCCATGCGCGCGCCCCAGCGCAGCTGCGCCCACAGGGTCTGCGTGCCGGGAATCGGCGCCAGCTCGCCATCGTGCGCCGCATCGCACAGCGCTTGCGCCCCCGCGCCATGACGGCCCAGCAGCCGTTCGCGCTGCTCGCCATCGAGTACCAGGGCCTTGCCCGACAAGGGCGGCGTCGTGTCGAAAATCGGCAAGGGGCGCAAATCCGCCTGCCAGCCCGGCAGCAGCGGCGCGGCGCGGCGCAATGCGTCGAGGGCGATCACGCGAAACGTCGTCAGCTTGCCGCCCGCCACCGTCAGCAAGCCGTTTTCCAGCCATAGCGCATGTTCGCGCGCTTCCTTCGACGGGTCAAGCTGGCCGCTGCCGATCACGGGACGCACGCCGGCAAACGTGGCCAGCACGTCGCCCTCGCCCAGCGCCAGCCGCGGGAACTGCCACTGCAAGGCGGCCAGCAGATACGCAAGTTCGCCGCGCGTGATGGCCGGCTCCAGGTCCAGGCTGGCGGCGTGGTCGACATCGGTGGTGCCCACCAGCGTCACGCCCTCCCACGGATACGCAAACACGGGGCGGCCGTCGCGCGGGTGCATCAGGCTGACGGCTTGCGCCAGCGGCAAACGCCAGGCGGGCAGCAGCAAATGGCTGCCGCGCAGGGGCCGCAGTTTCGGCGTTTCTCCCACTTGCCCGCGCAAGGCGTCGGCCCAGGCGCCCGTGGCGCTGATCACCAGGCGCGCACGCACGGTGAATGCCCTGCCATCGAGCGCATCGTTCAAGGTGGCGCCGGCGACCTTGCCACCGTCGCGCAGCAAGGACGCTACGCCCAGGTAATTGACGGCCACGCCGCCATGGCGGCGCGCTTCCTGCAGCACGCGCAGCACCAGGCGAGCGTCGTCCGTCTTGGCATCCTGGTACAGCATGCCGCCCTGCAGGCCGTCGCGCCGGATGTGCGGCGCCAGCATGGCAAAATCCGCCGCATCGACATAGCGGCGCGTGCGCCGGCCCGCCATCACGTCGTAGATGGCCAGCCCCAGCATGAACTGGCGCCGCCCCGGCTTCCTGCCCGTATAGTCGCCAAAGGCAAATCCTTGCGGCTCGACCAGCCCCGCCGCATCCGTCAGCAAGGCTACCCGCTCGTGCACCGACTCGCGCGTCAGCGCGAACTGGCCCTGTTTCAGGTAGCGCAAGCCGCCATGCACGAGCTTTGATGAACGGCTCGACGTGCCCCAGGCGAAATCGTGCTGCTCCACCAGCAGCGCCGTCAAACCGCGCCGCGCCGCTTCCAGCAAGATGCCGGCGCCCGTGATGCCGCCGCCGACGATCAGCACGTCCCACTCGCGCGCCAGGATGCCGGGCAAATCCTCCCTGTTCACAATCCGCTTCCCGCGTCAGGCAGCAGTTTGCCCGGGTTCATCATGCCCTGCGGGTCGAACTGCCGGAGCAGCGCGCGCATGGCGGCGATGCCCAGCTCGCCCTTTTCCGCCGCCAGCCACGGCGTGTGGTCCGTGCCCACGCCGTGCTGGTGGCTGATGGTGCCGCCGTTGGCGACGATGGCGGCGCCGGCCGCGTCTTTCAGGGCACGCCAGCGCGCCATGTTTTCTTCAAAGGTGGACGCCAGCCGGTAGACATAGGTCGTGTAGACGCTGGCGCCCTGCGCATACACGTGCGACAGATGCGTGTACGCGTGCACCTGCTCGCCATGCGCGGCCAGCGCATTGGCGCCCGCCTGCTCGAGCGCCGCCATCATCGGGGCCACGCGGGGCCAGTCGACGGCCGTTTCCACCGTGTCGATCACATAGCCATGCTCCCACGCGCCGTTGCGCAGGTAGACGTTGCGAAAACGCCCCTGCTTCCATTTGTCGCCCATGTGGCGTCCCACGTGCACGCCCCCATGCCGCCGCGCCAGCGCCAGGGCACCGCGCAGGGCCGCGCGCGCGGGGCCGGCTTCTCCGCTGACGCCCAGCATCAGCATGCACTTGCCGTCGCCGCAGCCGCGCAGCGACAAATAACGTTCCAGCAGTCCCACCAGTTTCTTGTGCCCGGCCAGGGTCAGCATGGTTTGCGTTTCCAGGGCGTTCGACAGGCGCAGCATGCACAGGGGCAGGCGCGACTGGGCCAGCGCCCGCACGGCCGCCTGCGCCTGGCCCCAGTCCGCAAAGAACACGGCATGGAATGCTTCGTAGGGCGGCAGCGGCGAGACGCGCACCGTCGCCTGTGTCAGGATGCCCAGCCGCCCTTCGGAGCCGAGCACCATTTCGCGCAGGTCGATGCCGGCCGCCGAAGCGGGAAACGTGGGGATGCGCAAGGTGCCGGCCGGCGTTTCCACTTCGCCGCCCGCGAACAGCTGCTCGATGCGGCCGTAGCGCAACGATTGCTGGCCCGACGAACGCGTGGCGATCCAGCCGCCCAGGGTCGAATACTCGAACGACTGCGGATAGTGGCCCAGCGTGTAGCCATGCGCGCGCAGTTGCGCTTCCAGGTCGGGACCATACACGCCGGCGCCGAACGTGGCCAGCTGCGCTTCGCGGTCCAGGTGGCCCAGCGCGCACAGGCGCGCGAGGCTGACCGACAGCACGGGGCGCGGTCCCGCCGCCACCGTCAAATGTCCGGCCACGCTGGTGCCGCCACCGTGCGGGATGACGGCCACGCAGGCCTGGCGCGCATACGCGAGCAGCTGGCGCACCTGCAGCGCGCTGTCGGGAAAGGCCACGCCATCGGGCACCGCGCCGATGCGGCCATGGCGCAACTTGAACCAGTCGGGCAGGCTTTGGCCGAGCGCATGGCGCACGCGCGTGGCAGGCGTGGTGTCGATCAGCGGATGCGGCGCCAGGCGCGAAGCCGGTACTTGCGCGCAGGCGTCGTCGAAGGTGGCATCGACGATGCCGCTGCCCGGCCCCAGGCGCTCACGCAGAAACGCCAGCGCGTCCCCGCTCAGCGCATACGTGATGCCCTCGTCTCCCCAGCCATTCCAGCGTTGCATCGACATCCCCTGTATTCGGCCAGTTGCGCGCCACGGCGGCTTGCTATACTGTTCTTGCCTGATTTTCTTGCTAGATCAATAGCATATGCCGCCACAGACGAAGGGTATTGGTTTTTCATGACAATCGCATTGTTCCATCATGCCAAGCACTGAAGGCCGGGTCGCCGGCGCCTATCTGCTGCCGCTGCTCGAAGCGGCCGGCGCGAACGGCATCGCAGCAGCCACCCTGGCGCAGGCGGCCGGCGTGGCGCCGCACAGCCTGGAAGCGTCCGTACCCAACCTTGCCGCGCGCGACTACGTGCGCCTGCTCGATGCGGGTGCGCTGCTGGCGGGCGATGCGCATTTCGGCCTGCACGTGGGCCAGCGGGTGCGCATGGGCACGTACAGCGCGTATGGCTTGATACTGCTCAGCTGCAGCAACGTGGGCCAGGCGCTGGAACAGACGGCCCGCTATGAACGCCTGGCGCACGACCTGGGCCAGTCGGCCCTGCAGCGCGATGGCGCCGTCGCGCATTACCGCTGGGCCAGCAACTACCCGGGCGCCAGCCGGCATTTGGTTGACAGCGTCTTTGCCGGCATTCGCGTCTGCGGCGACTGGCTGGCGGGCATGCCGCTGCCACCGGCCCGGCTGGCGTTCACCCATGATGGCGGCGGCGAGCTGCTGCGCCACGCGGCGCACCGCGACGAATACGTGCGCGTGCTGGGCAGCCTGCCCGCCTTTGGCGCGGACGCCAACACGGCCACCTTCGACGCGCAATTGCTGGACTGGCCCGTGCCGAACGCCGACGTCAGCCTCTACCCCGTGCTGTGCCAGCATGCGGAACAATTGCTGGCGCAGCGCGAGGCTGAAACGGACACTGGCGGCGCCATCGACGCGCAAGTGCACGCGGCCATCGTGGCAGGCTTGCGCCAGGGCTCGGCGCGGCTGGCCACTGTAGCCGCCGCCCTCGCCGTGACGCCGCGCACCTTGCAGCGCAAGCTGGCCGACGCGGGCACCAGCTTCCAGGCCCTGCTGGACCAGGCCAGGTACGGCCTGGCACGCGACTATCTGCGCGAGCCCCATTTATCGCTGGTCGACATCGCCTTCCTGCTCGGCTACCAGGAACAAAGCGCGTTCAATCACGCGTTTCGCACCTGGGCGGGCACCAATCCCGGCGCCTGGCGGCTACAGGAAATCCTTGACAGGCAGCAAGCCCCATAGACGTGCGCGGGGCATGCAGACCCCGTTTTCTCGCTATACTGGCAAAGTCAAATTTTCCACGATCACTCCAACCCGCAATGCAAAGGATTAATATGCAACTCAAAGACAAAGTCGCACTGATTACCGGCGCCGCCAGTGGCATCGGCAAGGAAATGGCCATCGAATACGCAAAACAGGGCGCCAAGGTCATCATCGCCGACCTGGTCCTGGAAGCGGCCAGCAAGACGGCCGAGGAAATCAAGCAATCGGGCGGCCAGGCGTTTGCCGTCGCCATGGATGTCTCGAGCGAAGAACAGGTTGACAAGGGCGTGGCCGATGCCGTGGCCCACTTCGGCGGCATCGATATCCTGATCAGCAATGCGGGCATCCAGATCATCAGCCCCGTCGTCGACTATCCGTTCGATCAATGGAAAAAGATGCTGGCCATTCATATGGACGGCGCCTTCCTCACCACGCGCGCCTGCATGCGCGAAATGATCAAGGCGGGCCGCGGCGGCGCCATCATCTACATGGGTTCCGTGCACTCGCACGAAGGCTCGCCGTTCAAGAGCGCCTACGTGGCCGCCAAGCACGGCTTGCTGGGCCTGGCCAAGGTGGTGGCCAAGGAAGGCGCGAAAGACGGCATCCGCGCCAACGTCATCTGCCCGGGCTTCGTGCGCACGCCGCTGGTCGACAAGCAAATCCCCGAACAGGCGGCCCAGCTGAACATCAGCGAGGAAGACGTGATCAAGAAAGTGATGCTGAAAGACACCATCGACGGCGAATTCACCACCACGCAAGACGTGGCGCAAACGGCCGTCTTCCTGGCGGCGTTCCCGTCGACGGCACTGAGCGGCCAATCGATTGTGGTCAGCCACGGCTGGCATATGCAGTAAACACGTAGCGTCTCCGGCAGGCGGCGCCGTCCGCCTGCATCACCGCATCTGAAGGTTCCCAATTGCAAGACAACACTTACCGCCACCCAAACGCGGGCTGGCCGGGGCGGCTCTTTGCCGCGCTCGCCAATTGCACGCGCTTAGCCAAGGTGCGCCAGGCCGTCATGTCGCGCCTGCCCTTCCTCACTTTGCACAGCGACGTGCGCGACGTCGTCTACGTGAGCTGGCTGGTCGACGCAGAGGCCGCACAGCGGCTGCTGCCTGCGGGCGTGACCCTGTGGCAACGCGGCGGCAAGACGCCATTCACGGTGCTGACCTACCGCCACGGGCATTTCGGCCCGGCCCTGCTCGGTCCCTTGCGCAAGCTGCTGCCATCTCCGCTGCAAAGCAACTGGCGCTTGTACCTGGACCACACGCCAGCGGGCGCGCCGGCCGTGCCCTGCGTGTATTTTCTGAAAAACATCATGGACAGCTTGCCGCACGCGCTGGGCACCCGGCTGTTCAGCGACATCTTGCCGACGCACCTGGCCGCCGGCATGACGCATGAGGTGACGGCCACACAGGCCCGCTGCAACATTGCCAGCGGCGCCGGCAGCGCCCCGCTGCTCGACGTGCAGGCGGACATTACGGCGGTGCATGGCCTCGATGCAGACTGGCAGCAACTGTTCGGCAACTGGCGCGACGCCGTCGCCTTTCTCGCCTGCCAGGATGCGGCCATCGCCCACGTGCCGCGCAACGGCAAGCTCGTCTTTGGCGAAATCGACTTGCCCGTCGATGTGGGTCAAGTGCAAGCGCTGACGACCTTGCGTGCCGACTGCGGCTTGCTGGGGCAGTTGCCGCCCCTGTCAGCACCATTTGCCTTTCTCGTGCCCGAGGTTGCCTTCAAGGCGCTGTCAGAGCGCCTGCTGTAGCGCGGCGGCACTCGGGTGGGCGTACAGGCGCGGCCTGGCCGCCGCGCCGCCGTTCCAGCTTGAACAGGGCCATCGCCTGCTCCAGCTGCAGGGTCTGGTCTTGCAGCGACGCCGAGGCGGCCGCCGATTCCTCGACCAGCGCCGCGTTCTGCTGCGTCACTTCATCCATCTGCGTGACGGCCATGTTGACCTGGCCGATGCCGTGGCTTTGCTCGCGCGAAGCCGAGGCGATCTCTTCCATGATGCCGTGCACGCCCTGCACGGCGCCCAGCATCTCGGCGCTGCTGGCGCCCGCCTGCTGCGCCAGCTTCGCGCCCGCCTGCACCTGCTCCAGCGATGCCGTGATCAATTGCTTGATTTCCGTGGCGGCGGCCGCGCTGCGGTGCGCCAAGCTGCGCACTTCACCCGCCACGACGGCAAAGCCGCGTCCCTGGTCGCCCGCGCGCGCCGCTTCCACGGCCGCGTTCAAGGCGAGGATATTCGTCTGGAAGGCGATGCCTTCGATAATGCCCGTAATGTCGCCGATCTTCTTCGATGAAGCGTTAATGTCCGCCATCATGCTCACCATCTGGCCGACGAGTTCGCCGCCGCGCCCGGCCAGGCCGTGGACCTTGCCCGCCATGTCGCTCGCCTGCACGGCGTTGCCGCTGTTTTGCTGCACCGTGGCCGCCAGCTGCTCCATGCTCGACGCCGTCTGCTGCAGGGCCGACGCCTGCGCTTCCGTGCGGCCCGACAAGTCCATATTGCCGGCGGCGATTTCCTGGCTGGCCATGCTGATGCGCAGGAAATTGCCGCGCACGTCGCCGACGATGGAATGCAAATTCACGCGCAGCTGGCGCAGCGAGCGCAGCAGCTGCCCCATTTCGTCGCGCCGCGTGGTGTCGAGCTCGCCCGTCAGGTCGCCGCCCGCCATCACGTCGCAGGCCTGGCGCGCCTGCTGCAACGGTTGCAGCACGGCACGGTGCAAGCTGTGCCAGAAATACAGGGTCGCACCCAAGGCCAGCACGGACAGGTCCGTCAGCCAGCCGCCCGCGCCGGCCGGCAGCACGCCCGCATTCCACGCCAGCTGCAGCAGCAATACCAGGCTCAGCAAGCCCAGATTGCAGCCGATGCGCTTGCCCAGCGGCAGGTCGCGCAAGCTCGCCAGCCTGGTCAGCCAGCCCGTGCGCACGGCAGCGCCCTGGCTGATGACGATGCCATCGGCCTGCCCCGCCCTGATGCGCGCGTACAGGGCGGACGCCTGCGCCACCTGCTGGCGCGTCGGCTTGGTGCGCACGGACATGTAGCCGACGCCCACGCCATCTTCCACCACGGGCGTGACGTTCGCCAGCACCCAGTAGTAATCGCCATTCTTGCAGCGGTTTTTCACCATGCCGCTCCACGAGCGCCCCGAGCGGATGGTGGCCCAGAAATCGGCGAACGCCTCGACCGGCATGTCCGGATGCCGGAGGATGTTTTGCGGTGCACCGATCAATTCTTCCGCGCTGTAACCGCTAACGGCGATGAAATACGGGTTGGCATAGGTGATATTGCCTTGCAAGTCGGTAGTCGAGACGATGGTCTCGCTATCGCTCAAATTGATTTCGGTATCGCTGACGGGAAGATTGAGTCGCATGGTCGGATCCTTGGCTGTCGCCCTTGCTGGCACGGGGGAACGGTCAAATGCGGCACGGCAGCAAGCCGGCTGCAATCTGCACCGATACATTAATTTTAATATTTAATTATTAATTTAAATCGGCAATTTTCACGGAGGAGATTGCCTTGTGGATCTGCAAATATTGCAGGCGGCGGCGTGGCCGCGGGGAATGGCAGGAATGATGCCGGAACAGCCTGGCTGTCCCGGCGGAAAAACGTTTAACGGGGCACGTAGCGCCAGTTGCCGCTCTCGAGCATGAACGTCAGTTCCGTCTTGATGGCTTCAGGACGGCTCGGCACGCTCAATTCCGTATCGCACACGAGGTAGCCCGTCTTGCGCTTGACGTCGCATTCGCTGACGGACTTGACCTGCATGGTGCTTTGCGCTTCCTGCATCTGCACGTCCTTGGCCGCTTCCGGATTGCGCGCCACTTCTTCCTTGGCCCACGCGCGTATCATCGCTTGCGCCTCGGCCGGCGACGGCCCCGCGAACTTGGCGTTCTTGCGCTCGACGCCGACCCAGGTTCCGCCCTCGTTACGCAGGGGCAGCACATTAAAACCATCGCGCATGCCGGCGCTCATGCCCACCAGGCACACCACTTCGCCCGGCACTTCCTGCGAGTCCTGGCAGCCGGCCAGGCTGGTGACCTTGATGACGAACGGCATGCTCGACTGCGTCTTCGCTTGTGTCTTGGCCACGCCTGCCTGCACGGCGGCGTGGATTTGCTCGAGCGTGGGCATGGTGGCGGCATGGGCCGGCAGGGCGGCGAACAGAGCCGCGGTCAGGGCGATGGAAGTCAGGCGCATGAGTATCAAAAGTAGTGATCAAAGGCCGGCAGTCTAGCACTTTGCATAAAAACAGCTGTTTCTATAGGGAATTATCCACGACATCGGGCGCGAGAAAGGCCCCGCCCGCGTCCGCCTGTCCGCGCAGGCGCAAGCCGATGGCCCGCAACATTTCGACCAATTCGCGCAGACGCAAGCCTTCGTCCGTCAGCCGGTATTCCACCTTGACGGGCACTTCCGCGTAAATCGTGCGCGTCAGCAAGCCCGCCTCTTCCAGCGCGCGCAAGTCCAGGGTCAGCATGCGCTGCGAGATATTCGGCACGGCGCGGCGGATTTCACTGAAGCGCTTCGGCCCCGCCATCAGATAGCTGAGCAGCACCACTCGCCAGCGCCCGCCCAGCAAGCGCATGGCCTCTTCCACGGCGCAGCCGGAGACATTATCTTTCATGGTTCGCTTCCCACTTGGTATAAAAAATGTATCTATACCACATTATTCTGCCTTCTTCCAAATAGTAACCATCGCGATTAGACTGCCCTTCCCTCATCCAACTTGGAGTCTTGACTTGGAAACCACCCTGATCTACAGCGTGCCGTTCGGCTGCTCGTTTGCCGCCATCGCCGCCCTCGAATGGAGCGGCTTGCCGTATCGTTTGGCCCGCGTGGAAGCGCGCGACCCGGCCAGCAAGCAGCATCCGGCCTTTCTCGCCATCAATCCCCTGAGCCAGACGCCGGCCCTGCTCACGCACGCGGGCACGCCGCTGCTGGAAAGCATGGCGATCCTGCTGCACCTGGCCGCCCGCGCGCCAGGCAGCAGCCTGGGCTTTGCGCAAGGCACGCCAGACTACGACCGCCTGAACAGCGTGCTGTCCTTTTTGCACACGACGTTTCACGCGGCCTTCATGCCCGCCTTCCAGGCCGCGCGCGCGGCACCGGACGATGCGCGCGTGGCCGTCTGGCGCGAGATGGCCGTCGAGAAGGTGAACAAAAGCCTGGCCCACCTGGAGCGCCTGCTCGATGGCCGCACTTGGCTGGCATCGGACACGGCGCCCACCATCGCCGACGCCTACCTGGCCGCCACGGCGCGATGGACCGAACCGCTGCAGCTGGCCAGCCTGGCCGATTATCCGAACACGGCACGCCTGCTGGCCGCGCTGGAACAAGACCCCGGCATCCGCTTTGCCCACGCCATCGAAGACGGCTTGCCGGCCACCAGCCGCGGCGGTTTCCTGGGCCACGTGGCGCTCGACCAACTGGCAGCAAAGGCCGGCTAACCGGCGGTCAACTCCCGCAGCAGGCGCGTCTTTATTGCTATGATGTCGGGCTGCCGGCGGTACAGCCGGCCACGTCAATACCATATCGATAACGTCGCAATATAAAACGGGAGTTTGAATGAGTTTACGTCTGCTGCTCTTGGGAGCATTCAGTGCCGCCATGGCCACCACTGCCGCCGTGCCGGCATTGGCCGCGCCGCGCGGTTTCACCGTGGAAGACATGGTGGCCATGGAACGCGTGGGCAGCCCCGTGCTGTCGCCGGACGCCACACGCGTCGTCTACACGGTGCGCACCACCAACCTGGACAAGAACCGTGGCAACACGCAGCTGTGGATGATCGACCTGCGCGCGCCGAACGCGGCGCCGCGCCAGCTCACGCGCGGCGATGCCAGCGCCAGCGATCCGCAATGGTCGCCGAACGGCGACGCCATCTTCTTCTTGTCCGGCCGTTCCGGGTCCTCGCAAGTATGGCAGCTGCCCCTGAACGGCGGCGAAGCGGCCAAGGTCACCGACCTGGCGCTGGACGTCGACACCTACCGCTTGTCGCCGCAGGGCGACCGCCTGGCCTTCAGCATGGGCGTCTTCCTCGATTGCGCGGATCTCGCCTGCACGAAAAAGCGCCTCGATGAAAAAGCCAAGAACAAGGCGAGCGGCATGGTCTACGACCAGATGTTCGTGCGCCACTGGGATACCTGGGCCGATGGCCGCCGCAACGCGCTGTATTCGGCGCCGATCGATTCGACCGGCAAGGTCAGCGCCGCGCCCGTCAGCCTGAGCGGCACCCTCGACGGCGACGCGCCATCGAAACCGTTCGGCGACAACGGCGAATACCATTTCAGCCCCGACGGCAAGACCGTCGCCTTCTCCGTGCGCGTGGCCGGCCGCACGGAATCGTGGTCGACCAACTTCGACGTCTACACGATTCCCGCCGCCGGCGGCCAGGCGCCGCGCAACCTCACGGCCGACAATCCGGCCTGGGATGCGAAAGCCACCTACTCGCCCGATGGCCGCACCCTCGCTTATGTCGCCATGACCAAGCCGGGCTTCGAAGCGGACCGTTTTCATTTGGTGCTGATGGATGTCGCCACCGGCAAGAAGCGCACCGTGGCCGACGATTGGGACCGTTCCGTGGCCGACTTCCGCTGGACGCCGGACGGCAAGGCTTTCCTTGTCGCCGCCGATGACGTGGGCCAGCACCGTCTGTTCCACATCGATGCTGCCAGCGGCAAGGTCAATGCACTGACGGGCAAAGGCGCCGTGGCCGACTTCGACGTGCGCGGCAACACCATCGTGCTGGCGCAAGCCAACCTGGCATCGGGCGCGCAGCTGTACACGCGCAAACTCGACGCCAAGTCGGAAAACGCGCCGATGGTGCAGTTGACGAAACAGAATGCGGCTGCCCTGGCCGACGTGCGTTTCGGCGAATATGAGCAGTTCTCGTTCGCCGGCGCGAATGGCGAAACCGTCTACGGCCACGTCATGAAACCGTGGAATGCCAAGGCTGGCGAAAAGTATCCTATCGCTTTCCTCGTTCACGGCGGCCCGCAAGGCAGCTTCGGCAACAGCTGGAGCTACCGCTGGAACCCGCAAGTGTATGCGGGCGCCGGCTACGCCACCGTCTTCATCGACTTCCACGGTTCGACCGGCTATGGCCAGAAGTTCACGGACTCCATCAGCGGCGACTGGGGCGGCAAGCCGCTGGTCGACTTGCAGAAGGGCCTGGAAGCGGCCACCAAGAAGTTCCCATGGCTGGACCGCGAGCGCAGCTGCGCGCTGGGCGCGTCGTACGGCGGCTACATGATGAACTGGATCGCCGGTAACTGGCCGGACGGCTTCAAGTGCCTGGTCAACCACGACGGCGTGTTCGACAACCGCGGCATGGCTTACGCGACGGAAGAACTGTGGTTCACGGAATGGGAAAACGGCGGCCCGTACTACGACGCACCGGCCAAGCACGAGCAGTTCAACCCCGTCAACTTCGTGAAAAACTGGAAGACGCCGATGCTGGTGGTCCAGGGCGACCTTGATTTCCGCATCCCGACCGCGCAAGGCCTGGGCACCTTCACGGCGCTGCAGCGCCAGGGCATCCCGAGCAAGCTGCTGGTCTTCCCGGACGAAAACCACTGGGTACTGAAACCGGCCAATTCGCTGCTGTGGCATCACACCGTTTTGGATTGGTTGAATACCTACACGAAGAAATAAGCCCAAGCGAAAGGGCTGGGGTCGGCCCCTCAGGGTCCGCCCCCGGTATTTCGCCTTCAGGGGTTAAAAAAGCCGCGCGCTGCATTTCTGCACCGCGCGGCTTTTTATCATGTAGATACTGTTATCCCCGTCAAGCAGCGTGCAAGGTCGGATCAAATATTTTGCCCGACCTGAGTACGCCGAATGCTACATGCACCAGCTTGCGCATCATGGCGCCGATGATCA